>CAMDDP010000057.1 GCA_945892775.1 Chitinophaga pinensis | reverse complement strand
TTACCATTTGATGTTTATCGTCCCAGTACCGTGGTTCGATTTTTATTCCCGTAGAAATTTTGGTTAATTTTCTGTTCTTGATGATGTAAAAATTAAGCGGGGCTTCGCCGTTTTTATTCATCCGGTCTTTTCTTAAAACTTTCGTCACTGTTGCCATAAAAAGGAGTTATTTTATGCAACAAATGTAGTGCGGAATTTTAAAAAGAGTGGGAAACATCTGTGGGTAACATTTCCTTCTTTCGTCTTCTTTGGTTTTCTTTCAAAAAATATGTATCGGCTGAAAACCTTTGTAGTAAAGGAATTTGGAAGAAAACAAAAGAAAATGAGTGAAATTAGAAAATGCCAGGAATGATCCTACCGGGACCACCATCACGAAATTCTTGAAGTTTATTTCGGAATTCCGTTTTTTATTTTTGGCTGAAATGCTTTCTAAATTATTTTTTTGTAGAACCCAAAAGTTAATTCTTTGGAGTCCGATAAGTATTTTTTTTCAGGGAATAGTTTATTTCATTCATAAAATGATTCACTGTAATGTTAATTTATTAGTCAAACTGCCGGAAGACCATATTGTATTGAAGTCAACCGATGGGATGGGTAAAATCATTCGAAAATCGAATGAGTAATTATTATCCGATGGAATGGAGAATAAAAAATTATTAGACTGCCTATTAGTTATTCCCTTACCAAATCATTTTCATTACACCTTTAAAGTAATTTTTAAGGGCAATTTGTTTTTAATTATTAGTAATGTTCTTTATGGTTTCGAAAGTAAATTTACATTTGGCAAACACTTAAAATATTTTTGTTAAAAAATATGAAATTTTTTTTTATGCTTATTGTCTTAACAATTCCCTATTTGTTATATGGGCAAAAATCATTTGTGTTTAAACCAGGGTTAGATATTTCTTTAATTACTTTAGGTGGAAGCGGTTTAGTGTTTTCTCAATTATACCTTGGTAAAAAACATCAACCAATTAGTCAAGATGAATTTAATTTGCTTTCAAAGGATAAATTATTTTTTCTTGACCAACCTCGAAAAGAATTTAAAATACCCGCAACCCTTAGCGATATTATTTCAATTGGAAATACAGCACCTGCGTTTTATTTTTTGATTAATAAAGAAAACAGAAAATCATATGGTATTTATTTAACAATGTATTTAGAAACAATGTTGCTCAATACTTCCATAACTGATATTATTAAATATTCGTCAAAAAGGCCTCGACCTTATGTTTATAATTTTATTTCTTATGATGAAGTGCTCAAATCCCAAAGTATAAATGAAACTAACTTGTCTTTTTATTCAGGACACACCTCCTCGATTGCAGCCACCTCTTTTTTTATGGCGAGAACCATTACATTGAATGAAACCAATACAACAAAAAAGACTTTGGTTTGGATAGGTGCAGCAACTATTCCCGCTATTCAAGGGGGCTTGCGTGTGGCTGCTGGAAAACATTTTACATCCGATGTTATTTCAGGATATTTAATGGGAGCCATAACAGGCTATTTAATACCGACTTTGCATATAAAGAAGCAAGCAAAGCATTAATAAATAAATTCTACTACTTATCGTTTTTGTCTGATTGTGTAATTGCTAAACCAAAACCAATACCAAATAGCAAAGTTATAAGTCCAGCAAAATATGGTATAATCTCAGTCATTTTTCGTTTTATTAATTAGTTTTAAATATATGCCAAACGCTAAAATTGAAGGAACCCACAATCCAATAAAAGTTCCATCATCTTTATGGCCCTTGAAGTAAAGTATTTCAGAAAATAATAACGATAATAATGCGGCAATAAATAATAATTTATCTGCCGGTGTAAATTTTTTAAACATCTCTATTCTTTTTAGTTAGTGGTTGTAAATGTAATTATTTTTAAATAAAATTCAATTGCTATGTCTTTTGTTGTTATTCAACAATAAGATAATGTACCATTTTTTTTTCATTTTTTCAAATGTGGTTTTTTATAAGGTTGCGTACAACTAATGTATTGTTTGGCGGAGGGTTGTTTCGCATTATTTTTTTATCTAAAATATATATTGCAAATAATCGAATGGACTTTTTATTTGCTGAATATTTTTAGGGGCACTATTTGTTTATAATTTGGTTTTTGGTTTTACTGCTTAATTTTTAAAATACGAAAAAACTGAAAGCGTAAAGGTGGTCCTGGTAGGAATCGAACCTACATCTCAAGTTCCGGAAACTCGCATACTATCCATTGTACTACAAGACCATTATGAGTGCAAAAGTCATCAAAAAATTTTTACTCTTTTGCTTTATTCGTATTCAATTTATTAATTGCAGTAATCTTCAAAAGGTGTATTGAAACTTTTTTATCGCCAAACTGTTGTTTAGATTGAATCTAAAGGTGACTTTTGCACTCTGAAAATCACAAGCCGGTAAATGGAAGACAGCGATAAAATATTGGATGAACTCACGACCACCGAATACAAGTATGGTTTCGTGTCGGATATTGAGCAGGATATTATTGCTAAGGGATTGAATGAAGATGTTGTTCGTTTTATTTCAGCAAAGAAAAATGAGCCCGAGTGGTTGCTTGAGTGGCGCTTGAAAGCATATCGGCATTGGCTCACCATGGAAGAGCCGACATGGGAAAATGTTCACTACCCTAAAATAGATTATCAATCTTATCACTACTACGCTTCCCCAAAGGAAAAACCGAAACTCGCGAGTATGGATGAAGTGGATCCTGAGATTCGCAAAACATTCGACAAACTCGGAATTTCTTTAGTGGAACAAATGCGCCTCGCTGGTGTCGCTGTCGATGCGGTGCTGGATAGCGTGAGTGTTGTCACAACTTTTAAAGACAAACTGCGCGAACTTGGAATTATTTTTTGTTCTATGAGCGAGGCGGTGAAAGAACACCCTGAGTTGGTGAAAAAATACATCGGCTCTGTGGTCCCTTCTACTGATAATTATTTTGCGGCACTCAATACAGCGGTTTTCAGTGATGGTTCGTTTGTGTATGTGCCCAAAGGAGTTCGTTGCCCCATGGAACTCTCCACTTATTTCCGCATCAATGCGGCGAACACAGGTCAGTTCGAGCGCACATTAATTGTTGCGGATGAAGGTGCGTATGTTTCGTATCTTGAAGGGTGCACTGCTCCCATGCGCGACGAAAATCAATTGCACGCTGCTGTGGTGGAACTCGTGGCGCACGATAATTCAGAAATTAAATATTCAACTGTTCAGAACTGGTACCCTGGTGATAAAGATGGCAAAGGTGGCATTTTCAATTTCGTTACCAAGCGCGGAATCTGTTCGGGAGTAAATAGTAAAATCAGTTGGACACAAGTGGAAACTGGCTCTGCCATCACTTGGAAATATCCGAGTGTAATTTTGAAAGGAGATAATTCCATCGGCGAATTTTATTCAGTTGCGGTAACGAATAACATGCAGCAAGCCGACACCGGAACCAAGATGATTCACATAGGCAAAAACACAAAGAGTAGAATTGTGAGCAAGGGGATTTCTGCAGGAAGCAGTCAGAATTCTTATCGCGGATTGGTGCGCATAAATAAAAAGGCAACCAACGCGCAAAATTTTTCACAATGCGATTCATTGCTCATGACCGACCACTGCGGCGCGCATACTTTCCCTTACATCGAAGTGAATAACACCTCGGCGAAAGTGGAACACGAAGCCACCACCTCTAAAATTGGTGAAGACATTTTGTTTTACTGCAATCAGCGCGGCATTGGAAATGAAGAAGCAGTGAGCCTGATTGTGAATGGATATTGCAAGGAAGTTTTTAATCAGTTGCCAATGGAATTTGCAGTGGAAGCGCAAAAATTGTTGGCGATTAGTTTAGAAGGAAGTGTTGGCTAACAAAAAAAAATGAAATTGAAAAAATGTTAGAGATAAAAAATTTAAAAGCATCGGTTGAAGGAAAGGAAATTCTGAAAGGAATTAATCTGAAAGTAAACGCCGGAGAGATTCACGCTATCATGGGACCTAACGGCTCAGGCAAAAGCACGCTCGCTTCTGTTCTCGCAGGCAAGCAGGATTATACGGTTACAGATGGCGAAATATTATTCGAAGGAAAAAATCTGCTCGATATGAAAATTGAAGAGCGCGCACACGAAGGAATTTTTCTCGCCTTTCAATATCCCGTTGAGATTCCCGGAGTGAGCACGGTAAACTTTCTGAAGACAGCAGTAAACGAAACACGAAAAGCAAAAGGACTTGCACCCATCGAAGCAAAAGATTTCCTCGCCACCATGCG
>CAMDDP010000056.1 GCA_945892775.1 Chitinophaga pinensis | reverse complement strand
AAATATTTTTGAAGAAAAAAGTATTGGTGGGTTGCAGGAACGATTGAAGCAATTAGATTTTGATTATTACAATGAAGTTGATTTGCGAAACCCATATCGCTTAATGCGTGCGCTGGAAATATGTATTTCAAGTGGTCAACCATTTTCTTCTTTTAGAAAAGGAGCAAAAACAGAAAATAATTTCAATGTAAATTATTATGTATTGAATGTAGAGAAGCAAGAGTTGTATAGCCGAATCAATAGGAGGGTAGATGATATGATGAAAAATGGATTGCTTGAAGAAGCAAAATTACTCTATAAATTTCGTGATTTGAAGGCGCTAAATACCGTTGGTTACAAGGAGCTATTTGAATACTTTGATAAAAAAAACTCACTTGAAAAATCAATTGAATTAATAAAACAACATACGCGTAACTATGCAAAACGGCAACTTACCTGGTATCGAAAGGAACCAGAGGCACAATGGAAAACAGTTCAAGAGTTAGCAGACACTCTTTCAATTTAAGGTGTTTTTATATAAGCTAAAATATTTTTTTACTATCCTATTTCGTAATATTTGAATTGTAGTTTTTTTTTTTTAATAAATGTGTTGAAAATTTTTAAACTTTTATTTGATTGATTTGTTCAACTTTACAGCATTAATTAATTCAATTTTTAAAATAAAATTTTTAGCACATGTCATTAGAAATAACAGACGCAAATTTTAAGACAATAATTATGGAGAGCGATAAAGTTGCATTGGTCGACTTTTGGGCTGAATGGTGCGGCCCCTGTAGAATGATTGGCCCTATTGTAGATGAACTATCAAAAGAATATGCTGATTCTGCTGTTATAGGTAAATTGAATGTAGATAATAATCCAGAGGTATCAACTGAATTTGGAGTGCGGAGCATTCCTACTATTTTATTTTTTAAGGGAGGGAAATTAGTAGATAAACAAGTTGGGGTAGTTCCTAAAGCTGCATTAGAGGCAAAGTTGAAATTGTATATCTAAAAGTTTAGATTTTAAATTTTAGTTTAAAATTTTGCTGGTTATTTATTTAAGCTTTCTGTAATTCGAATACAGTTATTTCAGGAGTAATTCCAACTCTGCCGGGGTAAAAAAGAAATCCTAATCCTCGATTTACATATAGTTTTTGATTGCCATTTTCATATAGACCGGCCCATTGTTTATATAACCATTTAGCAGGGCTCCATTTAATTCCTGGAATTTCAAGTCCAAATTGAAAGCCGTGTGTGTGACCCGAAAAAGTTGCTGCAATGTCTTTGTAATTATTATTTACCTGTGCGTCCCAGTGTGATGGATCATGTGAGAGTAATAATTTAATTCGGGCATCTTCTGAGCCAGCATATGCTTTTGCCAAATCACCATATTTTGTAAAGCCATGCAATGCCCCCCAATTTTCTATTCCTATTAATGCGATATCATTTCCCCGTTCTCCAATACGAATGTGTTCGTTTAATAATAATTTCCAGCCAAAATCTTTATGCAGAGCTTTCAGGTTATCTAAGTTTTGTTTTTTTGCATTATCTGATTCCCATTGGTAATAATCGCCATAATCATGATTGCCTAAAATGGAGTAAACTCCAAGTGGAGCTTTAATTGAACTCAAACATTCTTTAAAAGGAAGTGCTTCATCGTATCTGTCATTCACTAAATCACCTGTAAAAAAAATCATATCGGCTTTTTCATCGTTTACTATTTTTATTGCTCGTTCAATGGGTGATGTGGATACAAACGATCCAGTATGTAAATCTGAAATCTGAACAATTTTTTTTCCTATAAATACATCTGGAAGATTCGTTAGGTTTAATTTGATTCGATATACTCGATAATTAAATCCTGTCTTTACCATTCCATATATAAAGTTGAAAAGGAAAAAGCCGGAAACTAATAACCCTGTTTGCGAAATAAATTTTAATCGAGAAATTCCTTCTTTGTTTTTAGATGGGATAGTGGATTGTGCTACCCATCTAATTACTCTCATCGAATCATCAGCTAATAAAAAAATACTTATAATTAATTTGGCGAAAAATAAAATAAATAAAATAGCAAATAAATAAGTCCGAATTCCGCCTGGCCAATTTTGAGAGTTGCTCATGGTTGCAACTGAAATAATTGCAATGGTCGAGGCACTAAATCCCCAAAATAAAAAATAAGAAAATCGTTTCAAATAAAGAGGTGCTGAGGAGAGGAGTAATCGTACAGCCTGAAAACTGTAAAGGTCAACTAATAAAATAATGCCGATAAAGATTAAAAAAGGAACCAACTTCGATTGTTGCATAATTATTTTGTAAGAATAACATATTACCGATTAAAACGGTTCAATTTTTTTACTTCTCATTGTTACATTTGAATCCATGAAAAATATTTTTAGGATTATTGTTTTTTTATTTTTTTTATTGAGTTTTAATTCGTCTAATTCATTTTCTCAAAACTATAAATTCTCAACGGCTGATTCATTGAGGGGAGGACTTCGGCCACAACGCACCTGTTATGATGTTTATTATTATGATTTGTTTGTTTGCGTAAATGTTTTGAATAAAAGCATTAATGGAACCAACACTATTTATTTTCATGTCAAAGAAAATTTTTCTCAATTACAGATTGATTTGTTTAATAATTTAAGTATTACAAAAATATTATTCCGTGGCGAAGTGTTGAAATACAAACGAATTGCTGACGCTGTTTTTATCACTTTTCCAACGGAGCAACAAGCTGGCGACACTGGAAAATTATTTATTGCATATAAAGGAAATCCTGTCAGTGCAAAAAATCCTCCATGGGATGGCGGTTTTGTTTGGAAGAAAGATGCAAATGGAAAAGATTGGGTTGGTGTGGCATGTGAAGGAACCGGCGCAAGTTTGTGGTGGCCAACAAAGGAATATTTAGGTGACGAGCCTGATAGTATGAGAATTACTTTCAATACCCCAACAGGATTAACCTGCGTAAGTAATGGGCGATTAATAAATCATGTAGATTTTGTAGATCATACAACTAACTGGATTTGGAAAATTACTTATCCAATTAATAATTATAATGTCACTTTTAATTTAGCGGATTATGTTTTGGTTACTGATACTTTTGTTAGAAGCAATAATTCAAAATTATCACTTGATTATTATGTGTTAAAAGAAAATGGATGGAAAGCAAAGCAGCATTTTCAACAGGTGAAAACAATGATGGCTTGTTATGAAAAACGAATGGGTGAATATCCATTTTCTCGCGATGGATATAAATTAGTGGAGAGTTCTTATTGGGGAATGGAACACCAGACAGCTATTGCTTATGGAAACCAATATGAGAATAACAGATGGGGTTTTGATTATATCATCATTCATGAAACGGCACATGAGTGGTGGGGAAACAATGTCAGTTGTCAGGATTTAGCTGACATGTGGATACACGAATCTTTTGCCACTTATTCTGAGGTTTTGTTTGAAGAATACACTCGTGGGTATGATACTTCTGTAGAATATCTGTTAAATCAGAAATGGAATATTGAAGATAAGCATCCGATTGTTGGGCCCTATGGTGTTAATTACGAGCATGGCGATAATGATCAGTATTATAAAGGTGCATGGATGATTCACACATTTAGAAATATGTTGGCGGATGATGAATTGTTTTTTTTAATTCTGAGGGGCATTCAGCATGATTATTCAATGAAGTGTATTAATACAGATCAACTCATTCAATACATTAACAATAAATGTGGCGTTGATTACAATTGGTTTTTTAATCAATACTTGCATTATGCGTCGGCTCCTGTTTTTATCTATAGTTTAAAACAAAAAGGAAAAAATTTAGAGCTGTATTATAAATGGAAATCTGATGTTCAGGAATTTCACCTGCCCATTAAAGTGGTTTCAAATGTTATTGGTGAATATGCTTTTAGAAAGGAAACTTTAATAAAAATATTTCCAAATACAGGATGGAAAAAAGTGGTTATTAAAGATTTAAATTCAACCGATTTTAAAGTTGATCAAACGAGTGTTTATTGCAGGTTTGAATTCGTAAAAAAACTAAAAGGAGTAAAAATTTAGTTCTGACAGGGCAGAAGTAGTTTTAGTAAACGCATAATTTATTTTAATTTTTCATCTTTAATTTTCAATTTCAGAAAAATGAAAGCATACATATTTCCCGGACAAGGCGCCCAATTTGTTGGAATGGGGAAAGACCTTTACGAGAATAATTCTTTAGCAAAAGATTATTTCGAAAAAGCCAACAGCATTCTTGGCTTCCGTATAACTGATTTAATGTTCAGCGGAACTGATGAAGATTTGAAACAAACCAAGGTTACTCAACCAGCAATCTTTTTACATTCAGTAATAAAGGCATTTACCCTTGGCGAAAACTTTAAGCCCGATATGGTGGCAGGTCATTCACTCGGTGAGTTTTCTGCACTAGTCGCAAATAAATCTTTAACTTTTGAAGATGGTTTGAAATTGGTTTCTAAACGAGCACTTGCCATGCAAAAGGCTTGTGAGCTAAATCCATCAACCATGGCAGCAGTACTTGGTTTGGATGATTCGAAAGTCGAAGAAATTTGCGCTTCCATAACTGAACATATTGTTGTTGCAGCCAATTACAATTGTCCCGGTCAGTTAGTTATCAGCGGTTCCATTGAGGGAATAACTGTGGCATGCGAAAAATTAAAAGCAGCAGGTGCAAAGCGTGCATTAGTGTTGCAGGTTGGCGGGGCCTTTCATTCTCCGTTAATGGAACCTGCAAAAAAAGAATTAGAAGAAGCAATTAATGCAACTCATTTTTCAAATCCAATTTGCCCTGTCTATCAAAATGTAAATGCAATGGCAGTATCAGATTCGACCGAAATAAAATTAAACCTGATATCTCAACTCACTTCACCAGTTCGCTGGACACATATGGTGCAGAATATGGTAGCAGATGGAGCAACCGAATTTTTTGAATGCGGACCTGGAAATGTGCTGCAAGGGTTAGTAAAAAAAAATAATCGCGAGGCTATTGTGCTAGCGGTTTAGAAACTTATGTTTATAACTTTAGATAGGATTTTTTCGGGACATTGATAGAAAAAAAATATATTCGAATAATGTAAACTTTTTTAAACCCAAAAAACCATGAAAAA
>CAMDDP010000055.1 GCA_945892775.1 Chitinophaga pinensis | reverse complement strand
GAATTTCAATTTCACTTAGGCGGCTATCAGCAACCCAATTATTGTTTGCAAACTTTAAGCTTTCCCATAAATAATTCAAGTAAGATAAATCTGAAATTAGATGTGCAGAAAATTTTACAGCAAATTGATTTGGCAAAAACAAATCACATAATGTCGCCAAGTGCAGAGGCTGTTTTGATTTCAAAAATTGTCGCTAACGCATTTACAGTTTCACAAAATTGAAAAGAAAACTACTCATATTCTCATTCCTTTGCCTTGCTATTTTGGCGTTTCGTTCGATGGATGAAATGCAATTTGAAGTGCCAAGTAATTTCCCCAAACCCGTTTACGATTTTTCAAAAAATCCGTTATCCGAAAATAAAATTCAGTTGGGCAGAGCCTTATTTTACGACCCAATTCTTTCACGAAACAGCATGATTTCATGTGCCAGTTGTCATTCTCAATTTTCAGCTTTTACTCATGTTGACCATGCACTTAGTCATGGCATTGAAGATAAAATTGGTTTCCGAAATTCTCCTGCATTGATGAATTTGGCTTGGCAAAAATTGTTTATGAGAGATGGAGCTGTCAACAATTTAGATGTGCAGGCACTGGCTCCAATCAGCAATCCTTTAGAGATGGATGAAAACATTGCACAGGTAGTTATCAAATTGCAAGCAAGCAAACTCTACCCTAAATTATTTTATAAAGCATTTAACGATTCAATCATTACTGGCGAACACACTTTAAAAGCTATTTCACAATTCATGCTCACATTGGTTTCAAGCAATTCAAAATATGACAGCGTTATGCGAAAGCAATCTGTTTTCACCTCACAAGAAAACAACGGCTATGTTTTATTTAAAAAGAATTGTGCATCCTGCCATACCGAACCACTTTTTACCAACGATGATTTTAGAAACAATGGCTTACCTGTTGACACCACACTCAATGATTTTGGAAGATACCGAGTAACAAAAAATCCTTCGGACTCATTAAAGTTTAAAGTGCCAACACTTCGCAACATTGAATTTTCATATCCCTATATGCACGATGGAAGATTCAAAAAACTTTCGCAAGTGATGAATCATTACACCTATAGCATTGAAAAAAATAAAACTCTTGCACCTGAATTGCAACAACCAATTGTGCTAACATCAAACGAGAAGGTTGACATCATTGCATTTTTACTTACGCTTACTGACAAATCATTTCTTTTCAACCCACAATATTTTTATCCTAAAGAAATACTTTCGGAGACTGCGAAGGATTGAAAAATAAAAATCGTCTAACTCTAAATAACAATTAAAATCAAAAAATAAAATGATAAAAAAACTTATTTTCATTTCGCTTCTATTCACAAGCATTTTGTGTAAAGCACAACTCAATCCTGCAATCACATCGTTTTTGCAGAACACTACAACAACTGGAACCTATTATGTATCGGGCAGTTCAGTTGCACTTTCCAACAGCATTTTGGTAAACTGCCAGCTGGTAGAATATTCTGCTAACAATGTTTACATACACACCACTGGTGTTCCTGCTTACCCAACAGGACCATTCTTGGATGGCAACCCATCAGTTGCAACCAATCAAAATGCAATTTTCAAATTTCCCTTGGCACCCGTTCAAAATACAGGAACAGCCACCGCCACAACAGGTGGTAACATTGGTGTCTTTATTAATGGTGTGGCTTTGTTTGATTATAGAGATGGTGTGGCTTGGAATAATACCACACAGGCATTATGTGGTGGACCAGGAAACCCACCCTGCCCTGGTGGAATGGGTGCAACTCAAGACTGGAACAGAGATGCAATACCTGCTGAAATGGGTGGCTTTGATTGCTCAAAGGCACACCCTGCAATGGGAAATTACCATCATCATCAAAACCCATCAGCTTTTAAATTAGACCTGAATGTAATTTCTACTATTTGCAATTTATATGATGCTGATGGTTTGTATGCCATTGACAGCACAGTGCACTCACCATTAATTGGCTTTGCTTATGATGGCTTTCCAATTTACGGTGCGTATGGATACCTTAATGTAAATGGCACAGGTGGTATTGTCAGAATGAAATCAAGTTATCATTTAAGCACAAATACAACAAGACTTAATGGTCCGTTTATCAATCAAGTTGTTGGAACACAAACTTTTTTCAATGGCTATTTTAGAGAAGATTATGTTTACAATCCTACTTCAGTCGCCACGCCCGATTATTTAGATGAACACAACGGAAGATTTTGTGTAACTCCCGAATACCCACTTGGTATCTATTGTTATTTCTGCACTGTAGATGCAAATTGGAATTCGGCATATCCTTATGTAGTGGGACCAACTTTTTATGGTGTGTATGCTAACAGAAAAGTTACAACTGTAAGTGAACCAACAACCGTTTACACTCCTACTACAACTGGAATTTCAAATTCTAAGGCTGATGATTTAAAAGTGAACATTTTCCCCAACCCATCTAATGATTTTATTGCAATTCAAGTCCAAGGTTTGAACAAAGAAAATTTAAGCATTGAATTGTTTGATGTAACAGGAAAGTTAGTTCAAAAATCTTCAATCAATGCAGGAGCAACAAATACTTACTTGGATACTAAAACACTTTATGCGGGAAACTACTTAGTTAAAATTTCAGGGGCTACTGTAAACCTTACCAAAAATGTTGTGATAACTAAATAAGATTTAGAAATAAGAAATTCAAAAGAAAAACTCTCTTGTGGTTAAACTATAGAGAGTTTTTTTATTCAAACCTGTTTATAAAAAATTATTCAAAATGAAAACAAAATTACTCAGCATTTTTTTCTGCTCAATCAATATTGAAAAAACTAAAATCATCAAACTTGTAAGTTTTATTCTCCTGCTGTTTATTGCACAATTGGTAAATGCACAACAGAACACCATACTCATAATTGCAGATGATGTTAGTCCTGACTATTTTGGTTGTTTTAGTCCTACAACCGATACTGCAAACACACCTAACATTCGTGCTTTAGCCGCAAGAGGTATAAAGTTCACCAAAGTTTGGTCTGCCCCAGTTTGCTCTCCTGCACGAGCCGGAATATTAACAGGACGATACCCATTCAGGACTGGTGTTGGTGGAGTAATAACAGGTGCAACTTCTCCACAAATTGATACAGCAGAAATGAGCATTGCTAAATTGTTGAAATATTATGCCCCCATAACCTACAATACAGCTTGCGTTGGTAAGTGGCATTTAACCATCAACACTCCACCCAAAAGACTTAATCCAAACAAATTAGGTTTTGATTTGTATTCGGGAAATTTTAATGGAGCTATTCCAAATTATTATAATTATCAAAGAGTAAAGAATGGAATTTTAGATACGATAACAACTTATGCAACAACACAAACTGTTGATGATGCAATAGATTGGATGGATACTATGAATACAAGTAAACCGTTTTTTCTTTGGTTGGCATTTAACGCACCACACGACCCATTTCATTTACCACCTGCATCACTTTGCAACACAACAAGTTTAAGTGGAACTACTGCTGATATCACAGCATACCCCGAAAAATATTTTAAAGCAGCTCTTGAGGCAATGGACACAGAAATAGGAAGACTATTTGCTTATTTAACTTTAAATAATTTAATGGATAGCACAAATATTATTTTTATTGGAGACAACGGAAACCAAGGCCAAGTGGCACAAATCGCTGACCCTACAAAATCTAAGGGAACGATTTATGATTACGGTGTTCGTGTTCCGATGATAATTGCAGGACCTTCTGTTGTTGATACAAATAGGACAAGTAATGACTTAATTAATACCCCAGACCTGTTTGCTACAATTGCTGAATTGAGTGGGTTTCCAAACTGGAAAAATTCAATTCCATTTGGGGTTATGGTTGATAGTAAAACATTTTTACCAATTATTAAAAACCAAACTACATCCAATCGGAGTTGGATTTTTGCAGAAACATTTAACACACCAGTTACAGCAGACGATGGTAAAACCATTCGTAATGAAGATTATCATCTATTGCGTTTTGACAACGGTAATGAAGAGTTTTACAACCAAACATTAGATATTGAAGAAAACAACAACTTACTACTGAACACAGCTGCCATGACAGCAACAGATATTAGTAATTACCATTTTTTGTGTGATTCTATTTCCGTTTTAACTGGAGTAAGTGGATGCCAATCAGTTTCTGTTGAAGAAAACATATTGTTAAAAGAAATGTCAATCTACCCAAATCCAACAAGCAATGTTATTACTATTCAATTAAATAAATTAAGTTCTCAAAATTTGAATGTTGAATTATTGGATGTATTAGGAAGCAAAAAAATGCAAGCAACAATCGGTCATGGAGAAACAACTATTCATCTTATCACCACCGAACTGAGTGCAGGTATTTATTTACTAAAAATTTCCAGTAACAAAGAAATAATTACCAAAAGAATTTTGATTGAACGATAGTGAAACGAATAAAAAATATTCCATCAGCAGTAAGCCCCGAAGCAATTCGGGGCTTTTCTTTTTGTAGTGATACTGTATTTACATCAATCACAACTCAAATATTTTCCTTTGCATAGTTCTTTCACACATACGGCACGAGTGATAATTGGCAAGAGAATAAAAATTTTGCGAACACAGCGAAACATGACACTGCAACAATTAGCAGATGATATTGCACAGGAGGTTAAGAAATATGTGAAGTCAATCTTCGGAGCTACTTCGCCAGAGTATAAACAAGTCAGCAAAATCAAATTTACTTCACACAAACCGTAAAAAGTTTGCTCCACCATTTACAAAGCCACCTTGACAATTCATAAAGTTGCAAGGTGGTTTTTAATTTCTTGCTCCACCACTTTATGTTTTCGCAATCGCAAGTTCAAAGTTCACTCCACCATTGACAAAGTTACGGCCACCATTTTACATTCTTGCTCCACCATTGACAAAGTTTCCGAGAAGTTTTATAAAGTTCGCAATCGCATCCATACTTCTCCGACAAAGTTTTTATTTTCTTGAAAGAAGTTTTATAAAGTTCACTCCACTATTGATAATTCTTGTAAGATGATGATGAAGGAAGAAGCCAACGCACAAAAAAACACACTCTTAAAAAACGCACAAGGCAACAGCACAAGCAATTTTTTTAAGAGAGTGTTTTTTTCTCCACCCCAAGAAAAAATTTTCCCACCGCACATTTTTTTTTATTTTTTTTTCTCCCACCCACGGGCTTAGTGGTAATCGGACAGACACTGCATCTAATGTAAATCGCTTTGAATAAAGTGTGTGCTGCCTTGACACGACACCACTTCGGACAGACAGAAGGGCATCCGGTAACAAGGGGTTT
>CAMDDP010000054.1 GCA_945892775.1 Chitinophaga pinensis | reverse complement strand
GAGATGAAAAAGGGAAGGATTAATGAATCGGTTAAAACTGAATCACTATTAATTAATGATTTCAATCCGGCATACACGCTAACAGTTGGTGACCTGCGGACAATTATTCGGGAAGAATTGAAAGCACTATCACTGGTTGTTACTGAGCCATTAATAGTTGATTCAGAAGCTAATTGGCTGGATTTAGGAGCAATTGCGCGGCATCTTGGTATGAGTCGCCAGAGTATTTACAGACTCCGGTCAAAAGGAAAATTACCCAAACCATCATTTATTGGTACCCGCGCCCGATGGTCGAAAAAAGAAGTTGATGCGATGATTTCTGTAAAGAAAAAGTGATGCAATTATTAATTCGCAAACAAAATTCAGATACACTGCGCCAAGATTCAAACAGTAATGCCAACAATAAAATTTTTCGTGGAAAAGCGTAAGCAGCATGGTGAACTCAAAGCCGTTGCTTCATTGCGTGCTACCTTTCACTTCGATGGGCATATACTCACTTTGGGTACTGGTATAAGTGTTCACATTAAAAACTGGCATCAAAAAAACCAACGGATCACTAAATCCGAACCTGGCTGTGTGGAGTTAAATATGATGCTTAGTAATATGCGTGATAATTTAATGCGAACTTATCGTGAACTTCATCTAACCGGAGTAGATGTAACTCCACAAATGGTTAAAGATAAATTTCGCATTTCAAAAAAATCTGATGATACAATCCCACCAGTTAATACACTTTTACAGGAATTTGATAGTTACATTAAATTAAAAACTGTTGGTGGAACCAGAACATTTTGGGCGCATGTTCCATCAACTCAGAAATATCTGACTGAATTCATCGGAAGCCGGATAGTAACTTTTGCTGATGTTGATATGAATTTTTGTGAGGGGTTCGCAGCATCACTCACTGCAAAAGGATTAACAATGAATACTGTTGCTTCGCATCTAAAACGATTCAGAATTTTTCTGAATCATGCAACAAAGAATGGCGACAATTCCAATCTCCGTTATAAAGCATATCGCACAAAGGAATCTGAAACTGAAATCTTTTTTCTTACCATGCAGGAAATTAAGTTATTGATGGAAGTGAAGTTGTCAGCGCGACTTGAACGGATTCGCGACTGTTTCATTATTGGATGCCATACTGGATTGCGTTATTCTGATCTTGCACACCTGAAAAAGTGTGACATTATGGATGGCTTCATTCGATTTAGGGTTTTAAAAACACAGGACATTCACAGTGTTCCATTAATAACTCTTGCGAAAAATATTCTTAAAAAATATTCAATAAATCCTGGACCATTTGCACTTCCATTATTAAGCAATCAAAAAATGAATGAAGGAATTAAAGAAATTGCAGCGATTGCTAAACTGAACAATATTGTAACATTAATTCGTTACATCGGGTTAAAACGCATAGAGGTTAGTTATAAAAAGTGCGACCTTATCTCAACTCATTGGATGCGGAAATCATTTATTTCTAATTCACTGATTATGGGAATTCCACAAGAGCAAGTGATGGCATTATCTAATCATAAAAGTTTTAATTCTTTCAAGAAATATTTCAAAGTGCGCGATGAAGAGAAGCAGAACGCAATGAAGAAATGGGAAGAGTTCTATCCCTAAAATATTTTTCATTTTGTATTTCATATTGTGTAACACAATAAAACACTGTTACATCATGTTACATAAAGCTACACAGGTTTACATATATTTGAGCCCGATTCGGAGTTAGTAAGCATTTGGTACAGTTTGTTACAACACTTTACAATTTGAAAAAGCTCAATCCGGATCACTTCCTTTAAATTTATTTTCATAGTTAAATTACTTGCTAATTGTTGTTTGTTAAAAAAAGTCAGATACCCGGTGCTGGCATGGGTTTGTACAGTGATACATTAATTAAAAAAGACGCGAAGGTTTTAGAATATATAGGTGAAATTATTACTTGGGCAGAGGCCGAAAAGCGAGATGATGATGGAGAAGGTGGATATGTTTTTTATATCACTAAAAACAAATGTATTGATGCCTATGCTGAACCAAAGAATCTTGCCAGATATGCTAATGATGCTCGTGGTTTAACTCGAAAAGAAGGATGTAGAAACAACAGTTTTTATGCTGTTCGAAATCGAAGAGCATATATTATTGCAAGCAGAAACATAAAAGTGGGAGAGGAGATTTTTGTGTGGTATGGGGCTGATTACTGGTTGCCATGGATTGAAAGTTTAAAAGCGCAAGAGCAGAGGAAGAGTGATGAAGCCAAAGCAAAAGCGGCGCATAAAAAAGTAAAAATAGTAGTTATGCCACATCACCATCCTAAGAAATCATCTCGCTAGCATGTGCTCAATACGATTGGATATTGCCTTTCCAATTGTTGAATTTCCAAAATCTCTTTTAATAAAATAGGCAGTTGTAACTTTCATTGCATCCAACTCAAACATTTTTCTATAAAGCAAGGAAGCAACTTCAGGCATATTGTTTTCTGAACCAAGAGAAATTATTTGCAAATTTTTGTTGGTAGAAAGATTTTGCAAATCTTCGCTTATTCCAATAACAGCAAAATCATTATTTGAGGGGATTTCTTTTATTGATTGGATTTGATAAATCGGTGTGGTGGGAGAATAATGCTTGTACTTACTACCCGGAATAATTTGTTCAATTGATAAAGATTCTATCACTTTAATATTTTCATTTCTCAGGCACCATTCAATGTCTTCTTTGCCAATGGCACCAGGTCTAAGTATTTTTATTTCATCTGATTTTCTGCAGTCCAGAATTGTTGATTCAAGGCCTATCGCACTTGAACCACCATCTAAAACTCCGTCAATTTTCCCTCCAAGATCGGTTTCTACCATTTCTGCGTTTGTTGCGCTGTACTTCCCTGATGTATTTGCTGATGGAGCCGCTAATGGAAACGACAATTTTTTAAGCAACTTTAATAGTAATTTATGTAATGGAATTCGAATAATCACATGCGAAGAACCACGCGTTGCCACTTGAAGTGGCGAGGGTAATTTTAATGGAAGCAAGAAACTTACTGGCCCAGGGGTAAATTGATTAACTAATAGTTCAACATAATTCGGATAGGCATTCAAATGTTTTTTTGCTTGATCAAAAGAATGGAAATGACAGATAAGAGGATTGTCAGAAGGGCGATTTTTTATTTCATAAATCCGATTAATTGCTTTTGTATTTGTGGCATCAGCTGCTAACCCATAAACGGTTTCAGTTGGAATAGCAATAACGCCACCTTGATTTAAAATTGCCAAAGCTTTTTCAATTGAAATTTTCATTGCAGTTAGTTGGGTATAACAGATGAGATTTTATATCGGATAAGGGATAAGAATCTTTTTAACTCTTCGGTATCTATTAAAGAATCCTTATAAACGAGAACTGCAATCTTCTCATTTCCATTTTCAATTATAAATGCATTGCCATTGGTTAGCTTCCTGCTAAAGGCATAGGTTTTTATATTTCTTTTTGCTGTAAATTTATTTTTGACACTCTGTAAAATCAAGCTGCTGTTTATTTCTGTACTTGCAAATTTTTCCAGCAACAATTTATTCATTGAAACAGATTTGTCAAAATGCGCAACCACATAATTATTGCTTTGAGTGGATGTCCATTTTTGATAAATTATTTTTGATGATAGTAATGTGTCATTTAAAAAAACTGGAATGCCTGGCATCGAAACAGAGATAACACTATAAGGGTAAACATATAACCAACCTTCTTCGGTAATGTTGTCGTAGCTGGCTTCAACTGGCTCCACGGTAAATCCTTTTTTACGAAGCAATGAAATAACACCTAAATCACCGGTTAAATGCGCAGCCCCAAAGGCCGAAAATGTGCTTTTATTTTTTATTAGCAATTCAATTTTGTTGGTAATACATGAATTTCGCTCGTATAAAATTTTATTCATGAATTCAATGGGCCACACTTCATTGTTTTCATTCGTTAATAAAATTTCTAATTCTCCATTTATATACTCGTTGATAAAAGTAGTTGCACTTGATTTATCATTTGCTTCGCAAATAGATTTCATCAGCATAGCAATTTGCTGTTCAGTAGAAAAGAAATTAAAAATATCTAATTGTGTTTGTAGTTCTTCTAAAGCATATACATTTTTTCCAGCGTGTTTGGCTACCCATTCAAAGTACTCATCTAAAAAAAAAGAGTTTGAATCTCTGTTTGCTGAATCATAAAGCATTTCGTTTTGAGCAATCATGGTAGCAATATAAATGGGTTTTATTCTTTCAAATAAACTAAGAGGTAATCCTGTGGCAGTTTTTATTTTTTGTTCTATAGAATCATACTGATTTTTTGTGAGATAATTTTTAATGGTTTGGCCGCTATCCATCATCATATTACTAACCATCTCTTCACGATTGAGTTCATCTAATTTTAATTCCATTGCCATTGTTTTGCAACGCATCAAACAACTTATTACTGAATCGCCGAACCGAAATGCCCTCTTGTCCCTACTATGCATTGTTCCATATAAATATGAATTTTCAGAAAGGCCATTTCCTGAAATTCTCCAAAGAAGCGTTCCGCTGGTTGGAAGATTTTCTGTTTTTGCAATTTCTGAATAAAAAATGAGAACGAAAAAAAACAAACACCTCATTTTTGCATTTGAATTTCATCCAATAATTTTTTGCACTGATCTAAATAATTGGCATCATCTTTTACAATGGGTCTTAATGCAAATGTTTTCTTTAAAGTTTCTATGGCTTTATCATCTGACTCATTGTTGTGATAAGCTTTAGCCAAATCAAGATAAAATAAAATATTGTTGGCGTCAAGGCCAATTGCTTTGATGTAACACTCAATAGATTTATTTATATCGCCATCAGGAATTCCACCTAATAATGAGTTGGCGATTGCGCGCTCAGCAAAATTTAAATTAGAAACTTCATAATTCCACTTACCTAATACATGCCAGGCATTGGCATGATTGGGGTTGTATTTAAGGGCCATATCTGCATAATTTTTTATGTCTCGGCTTGCAGCAACTTTATCTTTTGCCCCACTTATTAAGGCCATTCTACCCATTGCAACTGCCATCACATAATTGGATTGAACATCAGTAGCATTTATTTTTAATGATTTAACAGCGTATTGTTTTGCCATAACAAAATGTTCTCTTTTTTTAGTTTCGTCAGTTTGCCGATTGCCAATTCTTGAACACATTAGGCTTGCATTACAAGCCGCTTCATAATTATTGGGATCACTTTTAATGGCAGATTTAAATTTTTCAAGGGCCTCTTCCTCCTTCATCTGTGCTAATAAATCTTTTCCTTGTTTCACTAAAAGAGGCGAGTCAGTTGATTGTGCAAATAGTAGTTGGCAGGAAAAAAATAGAATTACCGTAAGAATATTCTTTTTCATTTTGGAGTTTTTAAAACTTGTTAATGGATTGAATGCAATGGTTGATTGGTGACAAAAAAACAGAAGAAATAAATTTCATTCTGTGGTTTCAAAACTAAACTAGTAATTTAGTTTTTGTAATTAAAATCGATTGTGAACTTATTTAAGAAGAAAATAAGTGTGCTTTAAAAAAACATTATTTACTTTGGCAAAAATCTAAAATAACATGAAACAATTTTTACTATTTTTTTTCGGTTTGAGCTTATTTTTTATCGGTAATAATTTTGCTCAATGCCCTAATTGCAATTTTAGTACTGCCACAACAACCCCAGGCATATATCCTAATCCTTTACCGGATGGAACACAAGGCCAATTTTACGATCAAGATGTAAGTTTTGTAATGTTTACTGATACTC
>CAMDDP010000053.1 GCA_945892775.1 Chitinophaga pinensis | reverse complement strand
CCACCTACGTTAAATAATGCAATTCCCTCATCCCATCCGGAAATAACCTGATGTTGTCCAATTGTAAATTCAAAAGGAGTACGACCCGGATTTAACGATGAATCAAACATGGTTCCGTTTGTTAGTTTTCCGGTATAATTTACCGTTACCTTTTTACCAGATTCAACTTTTGCTCCATCTCCTTGCTTTTCAGACACATAATATAAACCTGACGCAGTTTTTTGAGCGTTTAACCCTTTATCTTTAATGTATTGCTGAATGATCTGATCATCAATTCCTATTTGCCCAACTGCTTCCTTTTGTTTCGCAGCATCATAGTCAGCTTGAGACATTGAGCTAATCATACGAACACCAAGTTTAACAATTGAACCCGGTTTAGCCCAAGCAGGTGTACCGGCCTGACCTTTAAACATACTATCTGAAGCGATTAAAAACATTGTGCTGTCACCGACTCCCATCAATGCAAATCCTTCCATTGGGTCTCCTTTGTACTGAGGGGCTGTAATTGGGAGTTCAGCTGGTTCCCCTATCATTTTTGAAGAGAAAACTACTGAATCTTTTTCAGTGGTATAGGTTAAAAATATTTTAACCATGTAACCTAATTGTGATTTTGCCTCTCTCTTATCTTCAATCATTTTATATCTTAAACCATTAGGAGTTGATTTAAAATCTTTATAGTTCTGAGCATTAACAAGTAATGGAAGCAAGCATACAAAAAGTGAGATGTATTTTTTCATTATTTAAGTTTATGATTGGATTTGTAATTTGTTTTAAAGAAAAAAATGTGCCAAAAATTTATTTAATTTCTGTTACTTCAATATCAAAAATCAAAACGCTATTTGGTCCAATTGCCCCCCCAGCTCCACGAGCGCCATAAGCAAGATGCGACGGAATAATTAGTTTGCCTTTTGACTTATTATTAAAATAAGTTAGTCCTTGATCCCAACCAGGAATGACTGATTGAATTCCTAATTTTACTTTAAAAGGAATTCCTCCTGCGTTTTCTGATGAATCAAAAACAGTTCCATCCATTAACATTCCAGTATATAAAACTGAAATTTCATTGCCTGCTTTTGCATTTGGTCCGCTCCCTTTTTTTTCTATAATGTAGTATAATCCGGTACTAGTTTTTTGTGCTTGTAATTTTTTATCCACTAAAAACTTATTAATTAATTCATCATCTATCAATTTTTGTCCCCCTGAATTTTTCTCGACAATTTTTGAATAGTCTTCAGTACTCATTATGGTATCTACACGAATTCCAACATGAATAAAAGAGCCCTTACCAGCAAAGGAAGGCCGTTTGGCATCGCTTTTAAAAATACTATCCGAAGGCAATTTAAAAATTGCTGAATCTTTTGACCCGAGCAATAAAAATGCTTCGTTCATATCACCAACATTTTCAGGTTTACCTATTGGAATAATAGTTGATTTTTCTTCAGTTGTATATGTAGAGAAAACAACTGAATCCTTATCTGTTTTATAAGTAATATAAGCAACCATCAACTGCCCCTCTTTTACTTTCACTTTTGAATTATTAATAACAATTTTATATTCTAATCCTGATGGAAGTTTTTTATACGCATCACCTGAACCGCAGGCCACAATCAACGCTATTAATAAAACCGAGGCTACCAGTATGCCTGTAAATATGAAAAGTGATTTTTTTTTGTTCATCTTATTTATTTAAAATCTGTTTGTTAATTTAATTATTGCATTTGCATTCCACCCTGCTTATTTGGAGCATCAGAAACGCCCAAAACTTCAATATCAAAGACCAACCAACTATTTGATGGAATGCTCCCCTGGCCTTGCTCGCCATAACCCATTGCAGGTGGAATAATTAATTTCCCTTTACCACCTACTTTAAACAATGGTATTCCTTGATCCCAACCTTTAATAACTTGCCCCTTACCTAAAACAAATTCAAATGGTGTACGATCTGGTTTTAATGATGAGTCAAATTCAGTTCCATTAAATAATGTTCCCCGATAATTCACTTTCACATTTTTTCCATTAACAGGAGTTGCCCCAGTTCCTGGGTTTTCAACTATGTAATACATTCCACTTGATAATCTTTTAGCATTTAACTTATTTGTTTTAATATAATTTAAAGCATCAGCCTCTGCCATTGCAACCTTCTGATTTTCAATTTCAACCATTTTAGAATCATAATCTGCTTTAGCAAAAACATCAACAATTTTAATATCTAATTTTATTTTATCCCCTGCTTTTAGTGGGGCTGGCAACTGAACTCCTTTAAAAAATGTTTCGGCAGAAATCAGGCAAGATGCGCTGTCACCCTTTCCCATCAATGTTAAAATCTCAATTGGATCACCTTTTTGTTTTGGAGCAGCTACCTGTCCAATTTCGGCAGATCCTGCATTTTTCAAAGAAAAAATAAGTGAGTCTTTTGTGGTTCTTATTGAAGAATAATACTGAACATAATCACCAACCTTGGCCTTTGATTGTTTGTTATCGGTTATTATTTTGTAATCAAGTCCATTGGAAGAGGCGGAATAACCCGATAAATTTTCTCCGCTATTACAAGACGAAAAAAATAAGGTAGCAAACAAGGAAGAAAAAATAATTATTGAATTTGTAACGTAAGAAAGTTTCATGCGAGATTTAAATTAAATTTTTGGGCGGCTAATATAGAAAGTAATTTCTCTTTGGTTTTTTCAACAGAAAGTTCACTCTTTCCACCGGCAGCATTCTTATGCCCGCCGCCTTGAAAGTGCTCCTTACATAATTTATTTACATCAATGTCACCCTTGCTTCTAAAAGAAAGTTTTACCTGGTCAGGCCGTTGAATAATTATTGCTGTCATCCATACATCATTAATCATCATTGGATAATTCACTAATCCTTCCGTATCACCGGTTGAAATATGATAGCGGCGAATATCCTCACCCTCTATAGCCAGAATTGCCGTATGACATTCAGGTAGTATAGTCATACACTTGGTCATACAAAACCCAAAGAATCGCAATCTATTTTCAGAGAATGTTTCATAAATTTCATTGTAAACCCGAGTGTGGTCAGCACCTTTTTCTAAAAGTGATGCCGCTATTTGATGGACCCTTGGAGTAGTTCGGGGAATACGAAACCGATCAGTATCGGTCAATAAGCCAGCATATAAACAAGTAGCAATATTTGAATCTATCAAATCAGTCATTCCTAACATTTCAATAAAATCATAAACTAATTCGCAGGTGGAAGATTTTTCTACACTCCACAATGCAAAATCAGCAAAATCATCGGGCTCAAGATGATGATCAATTAAAATTTTAGGCGCCGCAGCTTTTCCCAATAAATCGCCAAGAGCATTAATGCGATATAATTTATTAAAGTCAAGACAAAAAATTAATTCAGCATTTGCAGACCACTCCTCGGCAGTTTCGGGTTGTTGTTCAAAATTTACAACAGTATCATTTCCAGGTAGCCACTGTAAAAAATTAGGATAATCAGTTGGAGAAATTACTATTGGAGTATGCTTAAGTTTGTTTAAAAAATGATACAATGCCAATGAAGAACCAAGAGCATCGCCATCAGGTTTTTGATGGGTGGTAATGACAATATATCTAGGCGTTTTAAGTAATTCTTTTAATTGTTCAAAAGTCATCAGAGTGAAAGATTGTTTTCAAGTTGCAAGGATAAAATATTTTTTGTTAAAAAAGTTGTAACATGACTAAGGATTATATTTTTGCGGCTCTTAAAATTTATCGCGTTAAAACAGTTACGACACTTTTGACTTATTAAAAAAAACAATTTAAAAATAAAATTTAAACAAATGAGTGGAAACAGAACCTTTACAATGATTAAACCTGACGCTTCAGAAAAAAATTTTTGTGGTGCAATTTTAAAACAAATTCAAGAGGCAGGATTTAAAATCATTGCTTTAAAACAAACAAGAATGAGTTTGAAACAAGCAAATGATTTTTATCAAATTCATAGCGAGCGGCCATTCTATAATGATCTTTGTTCTTTCATGAGTTCAGGGACCATTATTCCTGCAATTCTTGAAAAAGAAAATGCCGTTGAAGAATTCAGAAAATTGATTGGCGCAACAAATCCTGCAAATGCTGAGGCAGGAACAATAAGAAAAAACTATGCTGAAAGCATTGATAAAAATGCCATTCACGGCAGTGATTCTGATGAAAATGCTAAAATCGAAGGAAATTTCTTTTTTACTGAGTCAGAAAAATTTTAAATTATTTATAAAAATAAAATTAAAAAATTAACAAAGACTAAATAAATCTTTAGCCTTTTAGTAGCAATTGCGTTGAGCGCCCTGATAAATAAGGGCGCTTTTTTATTAACAAGTTAAATAAGTGTTTATTTGCCGCTCAATTTTTTGAAACCATGGCTGACATTATCTTAAACAAAGGAAAAGGAAATAGAAATCGTGAAGGGCATCCATGGGTATATGACAATGAAATAGCAAGTATAAACGGAGCGGTAAAACCAGGAGATATTGTTTCGGTTATTGATTCAGGAAAAAACCTAATAGGCAAAGGGTATTACAATCCCCAATCAAAACTGACTGTTCGATTGTTAACGAATGTGGATGAAAAAATTGATGCGGAATTTTTCCATAGAAAAATAAAAAATTGTATTGATTACAGAAAAAAGTTCGGATACACTGAAAACTATCGTGTGGTATTTGGCGAGGGTGATTTTCTTCCCGGGTTGGTTGTTGATAAATTTGGAGATGTGATTGTATTGCAAACGCTTTCGCTTGGAATGGATAAATGGAAGCCAGAGATTGTTGCCGCACTTAATGACCTTTTAAAACCAAAGGGGATTTATGAGCGAAATGACATTCCAGTTAGAAAACTAGAAGGTCTAGAGGAACAGAAAGGGTTTTTAAGCGATCCGTTTGACACCACTTTTGTTATGAATGAAGCTGGTGTAAAATTTAATATTGATATCGCTGAAGGTCAAAAAACTGGATTTTTTCTTGACCAGAAAGAAAACAAATTAGCTATGAAGCGAATTGTAAAGGATGCTTCGGTACTCGATTGCTTTTGTTACACTGGATCATTTAGCCTACAAGCCGTTCATGATGGTGCAAGGCAAGTTACAGGGATTGATGTTTCAGAATCTGCAATTGCACAAGCTGATGCAAACGCTTTACTAAACGGATTTGAAAATAATTGCGAGTTTAAAGCTGCCAATGCATTTGATGTATTACCACAATGGGTTCGAGAGAAAAAGCTATTTGATGTTGTAATATTAGACCCCCCTGCTTTTACTAAAAATCGTGCTGGCACTGCTTCTGCGACTCGTGGCTATAAGGAAGTAAATTTACGGGCCATGCAATTGGTTCGTAGTGGCGGATTTTTATTAACCTTTTCATGTTCTCACTTTATGACTCCCGATTTGTTTTTCGATGCAGTTTATTCTGCAGCTATTGACTCGGGGAAAAAAATTCGTCAAATAGAAATGCTTTCACAAGCAAAAGATCATCCGGTAATTTGGCAGATTCCAGAAACAAATTATTTAAAGGGATTTTTATTGCAGGTAATTTAATCAGCCAATATTATTTTATAAATCTTTGAATAGTTTTTTGTTTTCACTAAACAATAATAAACTCCTGAAGAAAGATGCTTTGCATTCCATTGGAATGAATATTTTCCTTTATTAAGATTTTTATTTATCAAGGTTTCAATTGCGAGACCGTTTTCATTCATAACCGAAATTTCAACTGCATTATTTCTTGAAACAACCAAATCAAAATTTATTTTTCCCTTAAACGGATTTGGATAGCAATTAAGACTTACTGGTTCTATCACACCTAAATATTCAATGTAATCATTGGGCAAATTAACATACACCTTATAAATCCTGGAAGATGCATGACTTACAGATGCACCACTTTCAGCAATATTACTATCAGGGCTTTCAATACCCCCAACAATAAATCCAACAAGTGTCTTTTGAAAAATAGAATCGAGATTAACAATTTGATTATTATAAAGTGAAATGGAATTATTCGGAATAAAATAAGCATCTGTTCCCAAATAAGTTGGCCACTCAATTGGCAATTTATATTCAATCATCACTCCTAATGCATCACGCCTTATCATGCTAATCGTTTTTGTAAACGGAATCAATGAATCGGTAACCAGCATATTACTTAAAGTGTCTAAACGATACATACTCATTCCGCCAAAAAAAACTGAATACATGTTGTTATCAACTGAATTATAAATTGGTAATACCGCACAGTGATACTGACTAAGGTTTTGATTGAAGCCAGGAACAACATTAAATCCTGAAGATTTAATATCAATTGTATTTAGATATGGCAAATTAATTCCTTGCTGAAAAACTCCGGAGAAAGCTGTTAATCCAAATTCACCATTAGGAAAAATCTGAGGAAC
>CAMDDP010000052.1 GCA_945892775.1 Chitinophaga pinensis | reverse complement strand
AAATAAAAGTTGAATCAAAATTAGTATCCGAAACAAAAACAAATATTAACTGCATTCAGAATTCCATAGATATATTATTCGATGAATTATTTCCCTGCTCACGAGAAATAGTGATGCTGGAAGATTAATTATCCAATCATAATTGTACTTATTGCTGTACAACCCCAATGCAATCGTCGGTGTCAGATGAAGAGAGTTATTTACAATGCTATGCACTCAAATATTTAAGTGAAATTGTGTAAAACATTGTGTAAGCGTAAAATCGTAATATGAAAGCATTGATATACAATGCTTTACGAAGTTTACTGTGATCCGGATTGGAATCGAACCAATGACCCACAGCTTAGAAGGCTGTTGCTCTATCCCCTGAGCTACCGGACCTGTTTTTTTCGAGGCGCAAATATATTAAAGCAAGTCAATGCTTTATCTCTAAAATAAAATAGCGCTTATTAATCTCCCCTTTAATCTAAACAGAATAATTTAGGTTTGCTTAAAGTGTAAAGCAAATGACCATCCCCCAAAAATCAACCCCTATTAATGATTTGATACTGGAAGCAAGATGGACACATGCAACGAAGGAGGAATTTATAAAACCCTATTTCATTGAACTAAAAAATTTTCTCTTAAAAGAACAAGCTGACAATCAAGTTGTTTATCCCTCAACTTCACAAATATTTAAAGCCTTTAACAATACCCCATTGAATGAGGTAAAAGTGGTAATAATTGGTCAAGACCCTTATCATGGCTCTGGTCAAGCACATGGATTGTGCTTTTCAGTTCCTGACGGAATAAAGCCCCCCCCTTCATTACAAAATATTTTTAAAGAAATAAAATCTGATTTAGGAAACGAAATTCCTACCTCTGGAAACTTAGAGCGATGGGCCAAACAAGGTGTATTGTTGTTGAATTCACTTTTGACAGTTCGAGCAAATCAACCCGCATCACATCATAAAAAAGGTTGGGAACAATTTACAGATAAAGTGATCGAAACAATTTCGAAAGAAAAAACGGAAGCGGTTTTCTTATTGTGGGGTCGATTTGCACAGGAAAAAGAATCACTGATTGATCAATCAAAACATTTTATACTGAAAGCTGCTCACCCCTCTCCTTTTTCAGCTTACAACGGATTTTTTGGTTGCAAACATTTTTCTAAAACAAACGAGTTACTAAGACAACAAGGGAAGAAAGAAATTATTTGGTAAAATATTTAACTCTTAATGAGTAAGTAAATCAACTGAATAAGCAATCAATTCGTTTTCGTTTTGTACGGTTAAAAAGATTGCTTCATTATTTCCATACAAATCAGTTAATGCTGATAATAAATTCCCCTTTTTGGGAAATCCGTTTACCAATTTTCCCTCTGAATTTATTAGAAATAATAGCTGACTGGATTTATCAAAGGCAAGAACTAAATTACTATTTGCACTTTCCCAATCCAATAATTTCAATTCAGTTGGATCACTACTTTCAAAATTATAAGTAAAAATTTTAGTCTTATCAACCCCCATTCGAATTAATTTTTGTTCGAATAATAAATTCACTTCAATGGTTGTATCTCTTCCCTTATTCATAATTGCAAATTGTGCGCCCCCAGAAACGAGACTAAACAATTTGAATTTACCATCGAATCCCAATTCATAACCATTTCCAGTACTATCAATGGCAACCAATTGATTTTGTTTTCCAATCATCAAAGGAGTTGATATGTTAAGTGTAGTTTTATATTCATTATTTGTTCTTCTGCCACTTCTATCGAACAACAAAATTTTTCCGGATGCATCAACTACTGTTAAAAATTCATTCTTTCCATTTTTATAGAACTGCATTTTATTTTTTATAATTCCATTTTCGGCATTCGGATTCCAACCGTTTAATGGTTTTCCACTTTTCTCAAAACCATAAATGCAACCATTACTACAAGAAACAAAATATTTAAATTGCTGGTGTTCATCAAAATCAATCATGCTCAAAGCTGATGTCGCAGGAGCGGCTAATCGGATAGGAAAACTATTAACATCTTTCCCTTTAATGTCGAACAAATAAATTCCACCGCTTGTATTTAAAACGTATTGCTGTTCACCATTACTAAATAAATCTATTTGATAAATTGTTTCCATAATAGGTGAATCCATCTTTCGTTTCCAAATCACTTCACCACCTTTATTAATACAGTATAATTGATAAAATGCATCCTGAATAAAAACAATTTTATTACCATCAGCATCATGCATTAATTGAGGTGCTAGAATGGCACTAGTATCCAATAAAATTTTCCATGCACATCCATCCAATGATTTTTTTAGTTCGGAAAATGAAATAGCCCCTTTCGTTTCATAATAATTTTCTTTCACTGTGAATGGTAGTATGATTGAATTGCATTTCCGTATGAGCTCAAAGTACTGATGAAAATTCTGTTTGAAATCGTTAGAGGAAAGCGCCATCACAAAATCTTTTGCCCGAGCAGGGTTAATCCAAAAAGAATATTGCGAATTTTTGAACGATGATTGATCAAATATTTCATTAGATAAAACACTTTTATCATTCAACTTATCTATGTAAATTTTTAGTTGGCCGAGCGAATTTCCCATGATTACTGAATTACCATAAACACAGCAATACGGATTGACAACGGATATTAATGCATTGGGGAAAAAAGTTTTAAAAACATTCCCAGCTTTCAGTTGAAAAATTGAGCCCGATTTATATTCCATAAAAACTGAGCTATCACCACCTGATTTTATTGCAGCAAATTCCCCAAGTATTTCAAAAGATTTTTTGGCATCCACCCCATTGAAAACCAAGAAAGAATAAGGAGATAAATTATTACCTACAGTTTCTGTCAAAACAAAATCAATTTCATTTCCTATCCAAGGTTTTATATATCGGCGATAATCTGAATTGTTTTGAAGCGATGAATTTGTCTTTTCAAAAGCAGAATTTACACCTAAAGATGTGCTAATAACCATTGTCGCCACATCAGGAATCATAGTTCCGACTTTATTTTTTAATGATGTAGCAGCATCAAATTGTTGCAACCAATTTGTTTTTTCATTAGTTGAAGTGAACCCATGAATATCAATCTTATTTTCATCAAACTTCAAATCAAAAACCGACCAATCTGCAAAAGAGGATAGAGCATATTGATAATCTTGTACTTCTGGCTGACCATATTCCATAAAAAACCCCGCAAGGTTGACATAGTTTATATACACTGACAAATCAAAATTATCCGGTACTTGTCGCATTAAATCATCAAAAGATTGATCGTCTATCAAACTGCTCCTACCTAACATTTGTGACATTGCATCTTCAGTAAGTGAGGCGGTTTTACTAATGATGCAGACATTATTCAGAAAAGCGATACTGAATCTGTTTCCTTCATTAAAATTTACCTCGTAAATTTTTTTTCCTTTAAAATTTCGCTCCTCAGCTTTTATTTTTAAAGTGGCTAACTGTTCTTGAAAATCCGGTTCGCCAAAACTTTTAAAATCAAGCAACAGCACGATATCAAAATTGTTGTTTCCAATAATATGATACGAAGCAATTAATGAATTTTGAAACAATGTTTTTTGCCAATCATTATTCTTAACGCACAATGATTTTAGGGCTGAACAATAATCATTTAACTTTTTAATTAATGGAAGTTTTATTAATTCAGCAGAATATTTTTTTTCTTCTAACTCTTTTGAGAGATTTTTAAAATTTTGAACTTCAATAAAAAAAGCCGCATTTTTGGGAATAGCCCGCTTCAATAAATTATTCCGCCCCGTTGGTTGGTATTGATTAAAAATTTTTATTGAGCCGACCACAACAACAATCAGTACTGCCATAACAGCAGCCCATTTAATCATTCTTTTATTTACCATACTTTCGACGAAAATAATTAGAACGGCAATTCACATCAAAATCATAATCAACAACAACACATGCAACGAACATTTTTCTCTACTGCAAGTATTTTGGGTGCATTAGCTGTACTGCTTGGTGCTTTTGGCGCACATATTTTAAAAGAGAAATTAAGTCCAGATTTTTTATCCGTTTTTGAAACAGCAGTACGATATCAGTTTTATCATTCGATCGCATTATTCATAACAGGAATATTAATGAGAGATTCAAAAAGTAAATTTATCCGCTGGGCTGGCATTGGATTTATAAGCGGAATATTATTTTTTTCTGGATCCTTATTTTTAATAAGTACTCACGAAATTATTGGATTAACCAATTACAAATGGCTGGGGCCAATTACTCCATTAGGTGGATTTTGTTTTGTTGTTGGCTGGATTTTTCTTTTTGCCGGAACAAGAAAACCAAGTTGAATATTTTTTAAAAATGCAACTCTAAAAAATCAAAAGCCCTCACCAATAATTGGTGAGGGCTTTTGATTTAAAATTTTATTAAAGCATCTATTTATCTTCCTTATCCAGATCTTTTTGTTCTTCTAATGTATCAATTGCATCAGGATCGAACCCGGAATCACCTTGTTTGTAAATAACTTCTATACCTGGAATTACACCGATAATTTTAAAATCTGTTCGACGGTTTAACTGACGACATGATTCGCAATCTTTACCATCATCAGTAATTTCCTTTACCAACAATTCTTTTTCGCCCATACCTGTTGCAACTAATCTTTCCTTAGCAATTCCTTTTTTGAGGAGGTAGTTTACAACACTTTGCGCACGGCCTTGTGATAGTTTTAAATTGTAAGCATCATTACCCTTGCTATCTGTATGCGATCGAATTTCAATTTGAATTGTTGGATTAGCAATTAACAAATTGTAAAGTGAATCCAACCCTTTAAATGATTCCGGACGCAGAGTGGCCTTATCAAAATCATAAAAAATATTTTCTATTACAATTGGTTCTTTTGGTGGAATTGGGGTTAAGTAAATATCAACGCGCATGGTGTCATTATCAAATTTTCGTTCAACACTAAAGTTTGCATCATTACTAAAATAGCCCTCTTTATCGGCAGCTAGCTTATAGGACATTAAAGACTGAGTATCCCAAAAATACATAGTGTCCTTTTTCGAGAACTGATCTTGGCCCCATTTTACCGTGTCATTTGAAACCATAATCACTTTTGCATTTGGCAATTTCATCTTTGTTTTTGCGTCAAACACATAACCACGAACGGCATAATAGATAACTCTTGGATAACGAATTTCAAAAATATCATCACAACAAGTTTCACTCTTTACTGAAATAGTGCCCGGACGATTTGAAACTACATATCCAATGTATTTTTTCTCCGACAAAGTATAATACATTTCATCAACACTACTATTAATAGGATAGCCCATATTCTTTGCAGCCTCCCATTTTTTTAATCCCCCTTTAGATTTAAAAACATCATGCCCTCCCATTCCGGCCCATCCATTAGAACTAAAATAAAGAGTGAAGTTTTTAGTATCATAATAAGGTGTAATATCATCTCCTAACGTATTTACTTTTTTTCCAAGGTTCATTGCTGTACTCCAAGAATCTCCTTTTTTTACACTGTACCAAATATCCATTCCACCCGTTCCTAACGCACGATTACTACTAAAATATAATACTTCACCTTCTTTAGAAATTCCCACAGATGGATGAGTTTGAGTAGAATCAGAATTTATTTCAGCAGGGAGTTTTATAGGATTGCTCCACTTCCCTTCTTTTTTTACTTCGGTCATGTAAATTTCACAACGCATTTTCATTGTGTTATCATCCATTTTGCATCGAGTAAAATAAAATCTTTTTTTATCTGAGGAGAATGCTCCATTGCCATTATGTATTTCCTGATCGTTGATTGGCATGTCTTTATAAATATAGCTTTCGCCAAATGTGGAATCAGTCAATTTGGGCACTGCATAAAATTGCGCGAAAGATTGATTTTTCTTTTTGTCCTCCAAAATAATTATGGTATCAGACTTTAAAGAAGAATATAAAAGCAAATCATTTCCAAAAGGAATAGGACCAAACTCAGTATAAGGAGCATTCACATTAGAGCCAAGATGTTCAACCTTTACAGTATCTGGATGTGCAATCATTTGAATAGCTAAATCACAACCTTCGGCTTGCATCTTCGACTTCTTCTTCATAGCCGAGGCATTTAATCCTTTATAGGTTTTATCAAACTTGTTAAAGGCCACTTTTGCCTCAGAATATTTAGTATTGTACTTTAAACACAAAGCATAATAATACCCCGCCTCTGGATAGGTATCAACATTCAAATCTTGTAAAACCTTGAACCATTTTTCTGATTCTTTATAATCACGAAGAAGCATTTGTGCCTGTGCAATCTGATTAACTGCATATGCATTATTACTCTGCTTTTCATAAACCTTTTCATAGTATGAAATTGCATTAAAATAACTACCGATATTGTATAGGTAATCTGCCATTTTCAAACTCTGCTTCGCGTTCAAATTTTGAACCGTTTGTGCATTAGAAAACAAAGGGCTTATCAGGCAAATGATTAGGAATATCTTGGTCAAAATTTTCATAGTCTTAATGAGATTCATCTTATGTTAAGAATGTAATTTTTATTAACTTTATTTTATTAAAAACGAGGACACCAAAGCACCGGCTTATCAAGTATTAAACCTCCAATACATCCCGTATAAGAAAGAGAAAGTTCAAATCCACCTTTATTATTTGTTGCAGTGCTTAGCGTTGAAACATTCACATCATAACTTAATCCGAGTCGAACTTTTTTAAACTCTCCTCCAATAAGTAGATTGGCAGCATCGCCTAATCGATAGTACCCACCAAAATAAATATCTGCTTCCAAATTTGCATTCGAAAGATGGTAGCCAACATTGGATCCCAAATTAA
>CAMDDP010000051.1 GCA_945892775.1 Chitinophaga pinensis | reverse complement strand
GCAGAAGAAGGATTGGGTGCAACTTCAATAGTAATTGATGCATTAATTACATTTTCAATTCCAACATACATGCCTGGCAATGCAAGCGCCTGAACCATGCGTGGTGCCAAGTATCCTTGTATTGAATCAATGTAGGCAATAGCTTTTGTTTTTGACATATTAGGATTAGTAAGTAACCCCCCACCATAAATAGTGTCAACTGCCCCATTTGTCAACCCAAACAAAGTACCTAATGTATGTAAATCATTAAGGCTATACCACTCCCAAGGAGCGGATTGACCTTGAAACGGACTTTGCATAAAAACATTAGGATTTGGTTCAACAAAAGGAAATAAACCATTGTGACCATTGTTAACTTGATTTGCGCGTGTGGTATATGGATCGTTGTAAGGAATATTAAACACATCGTTATTTCCAAAAGCATCGGCACGATTTATCACATCATAACTTCCCGCAACATAAACAACATTATCTCCAGTAGTAGGAACTACAACCATTCCATGAGTATAAGGAGCAAATGGGTCAGCAGTAACATGAAAACAAACCATTGGTGCTTCACCGTCTTGTAACCAAGTAGAGTCACCCATTGCACCACCCATATTAATTGCCATTGTTACAGCGCTCGAATAAGTAGGTAGGTTTGGATGATTTAAAAGAGGATTGCCACCTAAACCTTCAAAATCTCCCATAAAAATTGGATTAACATAAGGACTTCCTATACTAAAGCCATAAGCTGGCTGATCACTTCCACTTAAGAATTTTCCACTTGCTAAACCTGCAATTTCAGTATTAAAATTATTCAGTGTAACATAGGCAAGTGCCACATAGCCTCCTGAACCTTGACCGCATATTGCAATTTTACTTCCGTCAATTTTGTAAGTAGTACTGGTTGAATCTAAATAACGAACAGCAGTTTTAGCATCCTGTAACGCACGATAAACCGCTTGTAATAATGTTCCAGTTCTAATGTCTTGACCTGCAGATCCAAGGGCAGTTGGATTCCACCCCAAGCGATAATCAATTGAAGCTACAACATAACCGCGACGAGCAAACTGACGGCACATTTCAGTTGTTGCGCTATCTAATCTTGATCCAGTTGGAGTTTTGTTAAATAGAATAGGCAAAAAACTTCCAGTGTGTAAATAAACAATTAATGGTCTGGCAGAAAGAGTATCTCCAGTTGGTGAATAGATATCTAATTTTAAATCTGATATAGCAGGCGAACCAGTGATTACTGAAAAGTTTTGCCCGTATGTAATGTTTGATGTAACAGTCACATCTGTAAACACCTCATCAAGGTATCGTTGTTGTTGAGCATTTGTCTGCTGCATTACTGAAATCATCAGTAAAAAACAAAAAAGTAAAATTCGTTTCATTTTGTCTTTGGTTTGGGTTTTTGTTGGGATAAACTTAATGCTAATTTATAAAATTTATAACATCATTTTTTTTTCGGTTCAAAAAGTAACGAAAAATAAGCCATACGACCGATGTAGGGTCCACCATATACTTCAAAATGTTTTTCATTTAAAAGATTAGACGCGCCAATTTTTATAGTGGTATAAATTTTAGTTAGTTGTTTGTTTAGTTGCATATCAAGCAAACCATAGGTTGGAACAAGCCCTGTAAACTGCGGTGATCCTTCGAAAATAAATCCCTCCACCCACTTATAATTTACGCTGAATCCAAAATTAGTGATATTCAAAGTTCCAAAGTGAAAATTGATTTCTCTTCCATTCATACCAATGTTGAATTTGTTTTTGGGTGTGTTGAAAGCCGGAATAATCGGATCGATCGCATCTTGTTTATTTAAAATGTTATATGAATAATTTGCCATCACTCCATAATGTTTTTTGAAATAATAATTCAGACCGACTGACGCTCCTTGAGTTGTAACAACTCCATCCGCATTTGCAGCAACTCGGTAAATCTGCAGGTTATCAATATATGTTGGATCAAACGAGTTGAAGTTTACTGCCGCTCCGATTTTGTAGCCAATAAAATTCCGGTAATAACTATAATAATAACCTACATCAACAAACAACCGTTTCAAAATAGTTGTTCTGTATCCGACTTCAATTGTTTTTACTTCTTCGGGTTTTAATGGGGAAACATCAAAATAATTCAATGTATCCAAATTTTTATTCGAGTTCAAATAATTCAATAACGAAGGAAGTGTAATTAGAGAATCGTATCCGGTAATATTTCCGAGCAAAATGGCGCGGCCAACATTATAAAACAAATACTGATCAGTCAAAGTCGGATTTCGAATAGCTGAAGAAAACGAAGCACGGAAAGTATGTTTCTTAAGATTATAAATGGCTGAGACCGCAGGAGAAAGCAGATAATCAAAGTTCTGATTTTTATCCATGCGAATGGCAAAATTGAATTTCCATTTATCGTCGAAAATCTTCTTTTCAAATCCAGTATAAATGCCAAACTCTTTATTGATTATTTTTCTTGTTCCAGTATCGCTAAAAATGGTGCCTTCAGAATTTGGTCGGTACAATCGGTAATTGGCTCCAACTGTTATGCTAAGCCATTTCGGAGTGATTCTATATTCGCCATGCACATGATACAATGCTGACTTATCAAAGAACATGGAACCTCCTTGGCTATATGATTTTTTTGAAGTGATGGATTGAAATGCAGAATCAAAATCAGCTGTTCCGGGATGATAGAATGTATGCTCGCCAAGTCCGATTGCTGAATCATTTGCATACTCAGCACATAGTTGCTGCAACGAATCAAGATAAGGATTAAGCGCTGGATTATCTACAAAGATTCGAATACTATCAATCCATTGAATAAAGGGATTGAACAAAAGTGAAGGATAACCTGTCATACCCTGAATCAATCCTGCACAATTCTCGGTATAGTATGTTTTATAATCAGTTCCCCAATTAACATCTGTTTTATTGCCCTGTTGTAACAATAAAGCTGTGAAATAGGCATCATAAGAATTCCCAGCATTTTCATTAGTTGAATAGGCACGAACGAAAAATTTATCCTTTTTTCTTACTTCAATTCTATTTTGAAAAAACAAAATATTTTTCAAACTATAGCGATTATCTCCCTGATAAACGGTGGTGCCCGTACCGAAATTTGAAGCAAATACTAATTCAGTTTCGTTGTAAATTTTGTAATGAAATGCAGCTGCCAGTTTAAGATTGCGAGTATCATAATCAACTAAATCAGTTTCGTTGTAACCTGTTCTATAATATCTATTAAGTCCAGGTTGAGTTTTTACACCTGTATTTCCGCTTTCATCATAATGCAAATTAAATTCATCGCCATAGGTATTCACAGCATCATAACCACCAGGATTTTTTTCATTATCCAATGATTGTTCGGTGGGGGAATAGTTTTTTGCTTCCCAATCATTTGCTCTTAAATAATACAAGTTGAGTTTGTAGGCGAACTTGTCTTTTCCCAATTTGTTCTTAAAAATTTGATCCCATCGGATAGCAGTTTCAAACAAACCGCGCTCACCGGTTTTTGTCATCACCGAAAATCCTGGATTCAGAAACGGATCTTTTGTTGTCATGCTTATTACTCCGTTGAAAGCATTCGGACCATAAAAAGCTGAACTTGCACCAACTACAAGGTCAACTTTCACTACATCTAATTCCGATGCGCCTAGAAAATTTCCCAATGAAAAATTTAATCCCGGTGATTGATTATCCACTCCATCAATAATCTGTAATGAACGAACCGGTGAGGTGCTGTTAAATCCTCTTGTGTTTATCACTCTGAAACCAAGTGATGCAGTGGTTATGTCCACACCTTTTAATTGTCCGAGACCTTCATAAAAATTAAACGCCGGAGTTTGTTTAATGGCCATTAAATCCATTGATTCAATAGTTAATGCTGACTCCCGTTGCTTATCTGTCAATCGAGAATCCTGAACAACAACCTCAGTTAATGTTACATTGGAAGGTTCAACTGCAACGGAAACTTTTTTAGTAAAATCAGTTATCTCCACTTCCTTATTCTGATATCCAAGGTAAGAAATTACAAGTGTTACCGATGAAATACCTGAAACTGTTAATTCAAATTTTCCATCAACATTGGTTTGCGTTCCGTTATTTGTTTCTTTAACAACTACGGTTGCTCCAATAAGTACTTCATTTGTTTTTGAATCTTTAACAACTCCTGAGATAATTTGCGCAAAACTGAATTCACAAAATGAAATCAGTACAACTATAAAAAATGAAAAGCTGAAAAACTTCAGTTTAAAATTCATCCGATTTTTATTTCGTTCTGAAATTGTTTTCAGAATTGAATGCAGGCAGTAAAATTTATTACTGAAAAATTATTTTTCCGGTGCTTGTATTTTCAACATTACTGATTCTTAGAAAATAAGTGCCTGATGAAAGTTCATCCTGTTCAATTTTCAATTTTGCGCCTGAAAAATCAGTGTATGCTCTTACCACTTTTCCATAAATATCAAAAAGTTGAATGGTATTTTGGTAAGCACCTGAAGTACTTAAATCAACAAAAACAAAATCCGCAGATGGATTCGGATACATTTTATAATCCGGGCTTTTTATTTCGGAAACTGTACTTGGAACAAAACAATTTAAATGCTGATACAGGAAATCACGAACATAACTTAATGTAGTATCCATGTACAATTGACTGCCGATGTATGGAACATGATCGGCTCCTTCCCACTGATAATACCAACTGTCAACCCCCTGAGATAATGCATAAGGATGAATAACTGAACTGCCATCTACTGGCATAATGGGTATAAATCCAAACATAGAAAGCACAGCGTGATTATAGGGAACTGTTTGATCTTGTGTTCCGTGCATGCTGCAAACCGGAATATCACCCGGAACAATCCATGTTTTATCTCCAATGGCACCACATAAATTTACAATCGCTTTCACATTTGAAGCATAACCAGGATTGCCGGAATTTCCTTCCATTCCTCCAAGGGCAATTGTGTCAATTGTAACTGGTAATTCTGCAGGAGTATTAAGGTAGGCAAGATGAAGAGCAATGAAAGCTCCTGCGCTGCTGCCTCCAAGAAAAATTTGCGTTGGATCAATCTTATAAGTGTTGGTGGTAGCAGCATCCTGACGAAAAAAACGAACTGCCGCTTTTCCATCCTGAACGGCGCGATAAACTGCATCAGTTGCTTTTGTTTGATCTGGTAATCCTTGAATTCCTAATCTGTATTCATAAGAGCAAGTTACATATCCGCGTTTTGCAAAACTCTGGCATATTGCAACTACATCGGCATCAGTTTTAGAGCCGCCAATAAAAGAACCACCATGCGCCATCATTAAAACCGGACGAATGGAAGCCGTATCGCCTGTTGGTTCATAAATATCTAATTTAAGAGTTACAGGTGCACCTGTATTACTGGTATTAGAGCCGAAAACTATATTGGAATGAATAGTTACTGCACTAAATATTTCATTTTGATACCTGCCATTGCATTGCGCATTTACAAATGAATTAGCAAGTACAAGTATTAATGTTGTGGTAAAAAAGTATTTCATTATTTTATTAGTTATGTGGCCATAAATTTATGATTCTATTCGACAATTAAAACAATTGTTAAATAATATTTAATTAATACAACTTAATTATTTATGATCATCCAATGTTTTATCTGGTTGAAAGTTCAAATCAGCATTTGTTTTGGAAAATATGGTTGTGGTTGGAAGTGCTTTTTTAAATTCGCTAAAATTTGTTTTGCTGATGTCAATAAAACTTATGTCTAATCTTTTCAATTTTGTTAAATGCTGAACTGCACCCATCATTTGCAACACATCAATATTTGGATTAAAACTTAAATTTAGTTGTTGAATATTTTTTAAATCCTTGAAGGAGGCGGGAAGTGCCTTTAAATCGTTCGCTTTCAAATCCAGAATTTCCAATTGAGAAAGGTTTCCGAAATCATCAGGTAAAACAGTAAGTGCATTGTTTCTTAAATGCAATGCTTTCAGATTCATAAGTTTTGAAATAGAAATTGGTAATGCTTTTACAATCTGATCATCAAGAGTTAAAACTTCCAGGTTTTTAAGATTCCCAATAGACTCAGGTAATTTAATTATATGCGGAACAATTCTATTTGGAAAGAAATTGCCATCCAATTCCAGCACTTTCAAATTTTGTAAATCGCCTATCCAATCCGGCAGCAATTGAAAATAATTATGTGAAACTCTGAGATAGGTAAGATTCGATAGTGACTTCAAGCATATAGGCAATTCACTCAGACCACACCAATTCACATCCAGCTCTTCCAGATTTTTCATTTTACTTAAATCAGGAAGTGCGGATAAAAAATTTCCACGAAGAATCAATGTCTGCATACTGACACAATTCTCAAATGATGAAGGAAATTTTTCTATGGTCGTACCGGTTAAACTTCTGTTTTCAGAACCGATATTAAATACTTTTAAATTTTTTAGTTTCCCAAAGGAATTTGGCAATCTGATTAAACTGTTTCCGCTCGCATCAATATTTTCTAACGAAAGAATTGTTCCAAGTGATTCAGGTAGTTCAGCAATATTAGAGGATGAAATATTTATTTTTTTCAGCGTTGAAATTTTACTTAATGCTGAACATGCCTGTTTAAAATCTAATGCGACGCAATTACTCAACTCAATATCTTCCAATGAAGAACACGATGAAATTGCAGTTGGTAGCTGAACAAAATAATTTGAACCAAGATCTAATTTTTTTAATGTCGAAAGTTCACCGATATTTTCAGGCAATATCCGGAACTGATTTCCAGATAAATCTAAATACTCGAGCGACTTCAATTTTCTTAATCGCGAAAACAATTCTTCCAATCTAAGCGATGAATTATAGGGTAGAATAATATTTTTCAAACTTGCACAATCACCGATTTCTTCAGGGAGAATCTGAAGAGAATTTGCTTTTAAATTAAGTGTTTGTAAATGCGAAAGTGAACCGATACTACCAGGTAATTTTAGTAGCGCAGAAATACTTATTTCAAAATATTCCAAATTTGGTAGTACTGAAAGTTTACTGATAGCCTGATTGAAATTCATTCGTGTGCAATGACGAAAAG
>CAMDDP010000050.1 GCA_945892775.1 Chitinophaga pinensis | reverse complement strand
CACACTCCAAGTTCCACTTGATGAGTTTCCACTGATTAAAACATTTCCACCGGAACAGAAAGTAGTTGGACCACCAGCAGAAATTACAGATGCAGTTGGTAACGGATTTACAACAACAGAAATATGATTTGAAGTTGCAGAACCACAAGAGTTAGTAGTTGTAGTAAAATAATCTCCTGTAGTTGTTGCAGATAAAGTAGCAGTATTTCCACCACCCACACTCCAAGTTCCACCTGATGAGTTTCCACTGATTAAAACATTTCCACCGGAACAGAAAGTAGTTGGACCACCAGCAGAAATTACAGATGCAGTTGGTAATGGATTTACAATAACAGAAATATGATTTGAAACGTAAGTTCCGCACGCATTTGTAGTTGTAACAAAATAATCTCCTGTGGTTGTTGCAGATAAAGTAGCAGTATTTCCACCACCCACACTCCAAGTTCCGCTGCTTGAATTGCCACTTAGTAAAACACTTCCTCCCTGACAGAAAATAGTTGGCCCACCTGCAGTTATTGTTGCAGCAATGCCAAGAGTTGTAAATGATGATGCAGTACTGTAAACGCCCGATCCACCTGTGCAAACGCCTTGTACTTGATAGTTATATGCACTACATGCGGTTAATCCTGTAAGAGCATAAGAAGTTGTTGTTAAACTTGTAACGGTTGTCCAAGTCCCTGATGAAGCCAATTTCCATTGCAGATTATAAGTTGTCGCGCTTGTGGAACCCCATGATAAAATAGCACTTGAACTTGTAATACTTCCTGCTGTTAATCCACCGGGAGTTGAGCATGAAACTCCTGCTGTAACCACAACTGAATAATCTTCTACCTCTCCGTCAAATGATGCATTGCATGGTGTTGGAACTACTGAATATTGCGTTGATACTCGCATGCGGGTTGTTCCAATTGTTGCCGTTGCAGGTACTGTTATTGACAAAGGAGACAAACTCGTATTGCCATTTGTAACATTTACTGCTGTTCCTAAATTATATTCCTCAGTGCTAGTGCTGAAAGTTCCATCTTTATTCCAGTCAATCCAGGCCTTTGAATAATTGGTGTAATTACCGCCGGTATTAATTTTAATAGTTAAAGAATAAGGGCTTCCCTGAGTTACGGTTGTTGATTGAGTGGCAGTATAGTCAGTATATCCCGATGAAGTTCCCGATGTTGTATTATTAATGGTGTTAAAAGTAACATTGGTAATTCCATCAAAAGTTTGCCCCACAGAAGTGCAATAAATGATCGGTGCGATTCCGGTTGTTGTGAATGAAGAGGCAGTACTGAACGCGGTATTTCCTCCAGCAGAACAAATTGATTGCAACTGATAATTATAAGTAGTGCCTGAAATTAAACCTGTAAGATTTGCAGTAGTACTTGCTGTTGCAACTGAGGACCATGTCGAGCCTGCAGCAGTTTTATATTGTAATACATATGATGCTGCACCTGCAACAGTAGACCAATTTACGGTTGCAGAATTATCTGTAATAGCCGAAGAAGCCAAACCTGATGGGATTGGACAAGTTCCGCTTGGAGCGGCTGAGCCGATTCCTACTGCATACCACGCATTCATTACTTGATTTACTTCGTTTGATGAAGCGCCATATAAATCTGTTGCTGCGTTTATACAAGCGGTTCTCCAATTGCTGTATTGAGAAGTTGGAGTAAGATAAACAGTTTCTGAACGATAAATAATTGCATCGGCAATTGTTAACCCAAGACCAGAAACAGTATAAGCACTTCCTATGTCATTGGTTCCGCTTCCACCAGTAACTAAAAGATAAAACATAAAATTTCCGACTCCACTATTATAATGCACACCACCGTTATCACCGGTTCCGGTGTACCAATAAGTTCCAAGATAAGTATCAGGATGACTATATGCATTTGGATTTGCCATGTTGCGAATATTCCAGTTCATATCGTTGCTTAATAACCAGTTAACATCCGTTGGTTTCGACCAGAACTGTACCGACTTTCCAAAAATGTCACTCATACTTTCATTGATCGCTCCTGATTGATTGCTATAATTTAAATTGCTTGTATATTGAGTAACCCCATGTGTTAATTCATGACCGTCAATATCAATTGCAGTAATACCGGAACCATCAGATGAACGAACACCAAAGTGCATGGAAGTACCATTCCAGTAAGCATTATTAGGTGTAGCAGATTCATTAACATAACTTGTTAAAGCGTATCCTGCATTATTAATACTGTTGCGATTAAAATTTGTCATGTAAAACTGCCAGGTTTGTGAAACGCCGTAATGTGCATCCAATGCATATTGATTGGCTCCTGTAATATTCCAGTTCGCACTCGTATTTGAATAATCAGCACCTGCACTTGTTAAGGTTATAATTCCATTTCCCTTTGTCAAATCACGAAGGCGATAGGTGTTTCCGTTAAAATCACTGTGAATGGTTTGTGTTCCGCTGTAGGCGGTATTTGCGGTTCCTGTCGCATCAGAAAAACACAACACATCTTTTTTACCTAAAATTTTTCCTGATAAGGCATCAATAAAATAATAAGCACGGCTTAAAGGTGTGGTAGAGTAAATATCAATTTTATAGCATAAGCGTAAATTTTTTGGTTCAATAACATCGCCGGAAGAATACCAGCAAAGCGAAGTTGATGGATAATAAGTAGCATTCGAATTGTTCATCTCTTCTTTCAATTGCTGCTCCATATTTAAATTCTGCCAGGCATATGAATGAGCATTAACAGAATTCAAAGCAATGGTTAAAGCATCGCTTGCATTTATTGAGGCATTCGAACGCGAATTCATTTCTTTATCAAAATCAAGAATAATAGAACCACTCATTCCAATCAGGTTATTATTCTTTACATTTATAATGTACATGGTGTTCTCAATTGGTATTCCAATATAAGTTTGATTGAAACGATAATGGGTTTCACCAATCTGATCTTGTTCAGTATTGATTAATGATAAATCAGAATTAACATCTAAACCAAGAATTGATTTTACAGCGGGCTGAGAAAAAGTAACTTGCTGTTCTGGTGTAAGCCTGGTAAATGGCGTTGTTGTTCCCTTTTCGCCTTGAATTAAATTCTGAATATTATTTTGTGCATCGGCAAATGAGAAAACTGAAATTAATGCCGTAAGTATTATTAAGTGAATGGATTTTTTTTTCATTTTATTCCTTAGGTTTATTTTTAAGGATAACGAATTTATAAAAAAAACACGTAGGCTAATTTTTTTTTTTATTGTGGTAACATTCCTCGTGAAATAAGATGGTATTATGGAATCAAAAATTAATGGCTATTGTTTTTTAGATTCAAAAAAATAGATTTTTATTTAAAAAATATTTTCATCAATCCATTCATTAATATTCTTTTTTATTCTCTCATCCGGATTTGAAGAAATATCAGGTTGAAATTTATTTCCCGTTATTTTTTCAAATAACTCAATGTATCGATTGGTAACAGTTTGTACAAATTCATCGGGCATTTCAGGAATTTGTTGTCCTTCTTTTCCCATGAAATTATTTGCTATTAACCATTCACGAACAAACTCTTTTGATAATTGCTTTTGCGGCTCGCCCTTTCTTTGTTTTTCTTCATATCCTTCAGAGTAAAAATAACGACTGCTGTCAGGTGTATGAATTTCATCAATCAATAAAATTTTTCCATCAGCTTTTCCGAACTCATACTTCGTGTCAACCAATATTAACCCTCTGCGATTGGCCTCTTCACTTCCAAATTTAAAAAGAGCACGAGTGTAATTTTCTAATTGTATATAATCACTTTCATTTACCAATCCGCTTTTAATTATTTCTTCTCTGGAAATGTCTTCATCGTGCCCTTCATTAGCTTTAGTAGTTGGTGTAATGATTGGCTCAGGGAATTTATCATTTTCCTTCATTCCATCCGGCATTGGTACGCCACATATTAAGCGTTTGCCAAGTTTGTATTCACGCGCAGCATGACCTGTTAAATATCCACGAATCACCATCTCAACTTTAAAGGGTTCGCACATTTTTCCGATAGCCACATTTGCATCCGGAGTTGCAAGCAACCAATTAGGAACAATATTTTTTGTGAGATTTAAAAAATGAGTTGCAACTTGATTCAACACTTGTCCCTTACAAGGAATTGGTTTTGGAAGAATAACATCGAACGCGCTGATGCGATCACTGGCCACCATCACTAGATATTTATTATCAATGGTATATACATCACGAACCTTTCCGCGATAAAATTTTGTTTGTTTAGGAAATTTAAAATCTGTTTGATAAATAGCGCTCATTGAAAATGAAATTGTGGCGCAAACTTAATTGCTGTAAGCAGTTTTTAATGCTCCAACAATTAAGTGTTAGCTATTTGTTGATAGTTTTATTTTTGAAAGAAAATTCAGGGTAACACCGTGATAGGAGGTGTTGTCAAAACATTACTATAATGATTTGCCCGGTCGCGAATCTGAATTTCAAACACAGCACTTTCAGAAGTTGACGAGTTATTTTGAAGTATGGTATTATTTAAAACAAGAGGAATATTTCCTTTAATTGAAACACTTGTATTTAGTGGACTGAGTGGTTGTAAGTGAAAGGGAATAGTAACCGGAAATCTTTTATCTGTAACAAAAACGGTCATTGAATCGGCATCTGAAAATCCTAAATCGCCATCACCATCAGTATAACTTATTGTAAAAACAATTGAATCTAATAGAGCATGAACCGAAGTTGGAGTAACGCTTACCAACTCAATTACAGGAGTAATGCTTGCTTTTGGAATTGGGTCATTGCTTTTATCTTTTTTACAAGCAGAAATAATTATGAGACTTATTATGCAAATGAATCTTACGCGTTTCATTTTTTTATTTTAAAGCGGATTACTGTATTTTGAATGAACAAAATAATTGAACATATGTTGGTGCTGTTCCCGAAGGAATTTCAGTAGGAGTGGAGTGCTGTCCATCCTGAACATAGGCTCTTATGTAAACAATATCGCCAATGTTCCATTGTGAAGTATTAACGGTATAATGTAAAAAATAGGGAGCAGGTCCCCATCCCCAACCGGGTGCATAAAACGGACTGATTTCAACTGTCATTGGATTTGCTACAGCATTGTCAAAATTATTCGGATCAGTACTGAATTTAATTTTGTTATATGTAAATAGAGGAGGGAGTGTGATGTCATCGTATAAGCCCATCCAGATTGTTATATCTGAATTTGCGGGAGCATAAAATGGATAATATGAAGCTGTTCCTCTTATTGAATCAATTCGTTGATTGCCGCTATTCGGAAGGTATGCAACCAAACCAAAAAAGGCAGGTTCGGTATTCGCCTGATTCATTTCGTTGCCAAAAATGTCTTTTGCCCCGGAGTTTATCCAATTCGTAATCATTTTTATTTGTGATTTAGGCAAAGTATCATACAAGGGCATTCTTCCAAGTACTGCATCATCAGTAGTAATTCTTTCATGCAACCAGCTTAATGTGGTATCATGCGGCACAACACGATATGAAAAAGCTGAATCAGCATTATTTTTTTTAACGGGGGCAAATACTAATGTGTAATATGAACTTTGAACAGTCCTGAAATCGGGTTCAAAATTACCATCATGACAACCTAGTACTGCGCATTTGACACTGATTATGTATTTATGTATACCAAGAAAAGTATTGGAATCAATTGGTACATCAGGAATTCCATTGTCATCATAATTGATAGTGTCGTAAGGATTATCTCCAATAGTTCCCTGCAAAGTGGTAACAGTTTTTTTACAGGAAAATATAATAACAACACAACCAAAAAGAATCAGAATTTTTTTAACCATTATTTTCTTTTTTCAGTTTTCAATGACTAGTTACTAAATAAGTTGATGCATTTCTTGTTATTAAATAAATGCTTGCGTTAAAACCTGACCTGGCAACATACCACTCGGAATCTGATCGTAAAAGCCAAGTATGTGAGCAATGGTTGGAACAATATCAATTGTTTGACCAACCGGATTTCCTGCGCTTCCCAACGATAAGTTCTGATTTACTTTATTCGGAGGACCAACGATTAAGGCAAAAACGCGACGGGAATTTGCATCAGAAGTGTGGTCAAAAGCACGCAATCCATTTGCGTCATAAACATTATTTGGTAAATCATTTCTACCGTGATCAGGCATGCAAATCATTATTGTATCATTTTGTAATACAGGATCATTTTGAATTTTATTCCATAACCATCCTACACCATAATCTGCTTTATGCATATTTCTCAAATACCCTGTGAAATCAGAATGGCAGGTATCTAAATTGAAAGTATTAATTACTGTTAACTCAGGATGAAAATTCTTCAGAACCTCCCATGTATATTGAATATTGATAAGGTCGCCGGTCATTTCATAAGTGGGAATTCCATTTGGCAATGGAAAATCCACTGTTCCGTTTTGTGTTCTGTTTAAAACATCCTTCATAAAAGCATGTATTGCTTCTTTATCTGTTGAATTATTAATTATTCCGGGAAGATCAGAAGCTGATTTATCAAAGTTGCTATCAAAGAAATTTTTAATGGAATTCAATCGGCCAACATCATCGGGCTGAAGAGTCAGACCATTATTTAAATAATCCAAACCAATATTTCCGAAGGTAGAATAAGGCCTGAAATAATTAGCTCCGTACATCGGACCATACATTCCATGCTTGCTATAATTCAATGCAGGATAGGGACCTAAACCTTCACTCATCCACCAAGCATTAATTGCACTTTTAGCAGGGTCATTGTGGCGACGATAATATTCAAACACAGTTGGAAAATCGGGGTTGATTGCAAGATTGGTTCCTACATCAGTATAGTTTCCTGTAATGGCGGCTGTGTGACCGTTGTAATGACCGGTAGGGCCTTGCGCATATTCCAACTCTTTAAAAAATGTTCCCTGAGTTGCAAGTGATGAACCTTGAATTGGATTCCACGGTGTATAAAGCAGATTGCTGCTTGGCATTGCTCCTGAAAACATATTTGGCATAATGTTTCCCGAATTAGCACCTTGATAAGTTAAGTATGCCTGACCAACTGATTCCTGATGTCGTACACCACCGGCAAACAAAACAAGAACAACATGATTCACTATTCTATCACCTGCGGCGGCAAACAACCTTCCACTTGGTAAAATATATGGAGCAAAAAAAGTTCCTGCTGTTGCTAAGCCTGCTTTTTTAATAAATGATCTGCGCTTCATATTTATTTGTAAGGTTTAGTAAAACATGTATTCGTTTGAAAGTGCAAAGGCAGCATAAACTATTTCAGGAGTGATATTACTGTCATTCTGAATCAGGTTTTTTAAATATATTTTTTCGTATTCAGTTGGATTTCTTAAGTAAAACCTCTGATATGTTGAAGTAATAAATGCATTAAGATCAGCCTGCATTTGGGTTTGTGTTGGAATAGAAATTCCTGGCAGTGTGAGAAACCGTTCAAGTATTAATTGGTTAGCAAGCCCTTTGTCTCCGATACTGAGAATGGCTTCGCCAATATTATTTAAATCAGAACCTGGAATATTTTGATTAAACAAATCAGAAAATAAAATGCTGATGTATTGCAGGCTGCTCTTCTGTTTGTTTTTTTCAGCATTGCTTGTGTAAAGAGTAACAGGGGTAACTTCATAATACACATTGTCATAAACATTTTGTTTCAGCACTTCTTTCTTACACGAAGAAAAAATGATGGTTGAAAAAAAAACAAGAAGAAAAATATTTTTCATTTTTAAGTTTTCATTTTATTTAAAACCCTGCATATTCATCAGTACTTACTAATTTCTTTATCATCGTTTTCCAATCAAGACTGGTGTTTAGCAATTGTGTTTCCAACCCCATTTCTCCGCTCGTAGGGTTTCTTAATAAATATTGCAGATAACATTTTCTAATAAACCCTTCAATAAATTCAGGAGAATTTACCATTATTATTTCATAATCACCTTTACTGGTTCCGCTCTGATCGAATAAAGTTGTTGATGCCCCATCAACCATTGAGCCGGCGTATTGAAGTTCTGAAGTAGTCGGGGCGCGCAGAAATAAATCGTCAAAGCTTCCTTTTACAAAGTTCTCAGTACCCATATTAACCTGATCATAAAAATAATTATCCAAAAAGCACCGATAAAACTCACGGATGGAAATGGAGCTGTTCTTTAAATCATCAACACATGTATTTAAATTGTTAAAACGAAGAAGTTCTGCATAGTAATAAGGCAGATTTTGAGTATAACCATTAATTGAATCATAATAAATGAAAGTATAAAACTGAGTTATTTCATCATTTATATCAACAGTATCAATTCCATTGGTCATATCAGCGCTTGTTAAATCAAATAAACGATTGTAGAAATCGCTATTGGTCAACAATTGATCAGCTAATACACCTCGTGAATTTGCACTTAAATTATTTGATTTTAAGTATGTGAAATTGTCATCTAGTTCGACAGTGGTAGGTTGTCGGCCAATGAGATCAACATATAATTTATTGATGTAAAGTTTAATCTGTAATTCAGAAATACCATTATAAGGAGGGGGTTCATTACCCGTTATTGTAGTATCAAGATGATTATCTATAAGTAATGGATCTTTTTTACAGGAAGAAAAAAAGATAGCTGAACTTAAAGTAAAAATGAAGGCGAGATAAAGTATCCTATGCATGCAGTTCGTTAAGACGAAAGTGATTGAAAAAAGTTTAATTTGTAAAGAACGA
>CAMDDP010000049.1 GCA_945892775.1 Chitinophaga pinensis | reverse complement strand
TTCTATTTCATCACCTTTTCGTAGAGTATTTAAAACTGTTTCACCTTCAAAAATTTCATCTTCAAAGCCGACTTCAATTGTATAAACATCTTTACCTTTTTTCTTTGTTGGCTTCAAAACAGGATCGGTAATAATTTTTACTAACTGAATTAACTTTTCATATTTCAAAATTTCAGTTTCTTCATTTTCAGAATTATCTTTTTTTAATTCTTCAATATCATCATCACCATTTCCTCCCCCGGAATAACCTCTTAATTGATTATAACTAAAAATTAGTTTGCCTAATTCTATTAATTCAATTTTTTCATTGAGGGCTTTTACTTTTAATTCTAATAATTCTTTTGTCGTTAATTGGTTACTTCCTTTTTTTATCGGAAGCAAATTAATTTTTTGAATTTTAGTTGGTTCATCAAATGGAGAGGAAAATTGAAATTGTTTTGGCAACAAGGTAAGTTGATGAAGCACATAAAGTAATTTGTTCCTTCTTGCTTTATATCGCTTTCCCATTCTACGGATACTTCTTGCCATTCGTCTATCAGCATTTTTAGTTTGAGGATTCCCTTTCTCAAAATTTAAAACTTCTGCCCCCATTGGGATTATTCTGCTTCCAATTCCTTTAATAGAATTGTTCTCAACTATTGCCCACCCAATTGAGTTTGTTCCAATATCAAGGCCTAAAATTTTTTGCATAAAAATTATTTTGTGTTGAAATTAAAAAAAATGTTTAAACTTGCAATTCAAAGAATAAGCAAATCACAGTAAGGATTATTCCGATGTGAAAAATTTTAAGGCGGCGCAAGTCGCCTTTTTTATTCTGTTCCAGCAGGGTCTTCCTGCAAGGAGACCCTGCGCATTAAAAACGCAGGGTCGCTTCGCAGACTCCGCTGGCACATAAAATATTACCACCCGTTGTTCTCGATTTATTCAAAAGTATATTTTGTTTTAATTATCTTCATGATGTGCTGCGCAGTTGCAATCGAGAACTAATAAGAAATAAGATTTACAATCTAAGTGGGAAACATTTTTATCGGTTCACTTGCTTGTAACTTTTATATTCTCATATTCGACTCACTCAAAAAACTATTGATGCCGTTTAATACAAAGAAATTTTTTCTGTTGCTTGTATTTATTTTTTCATCTGCATTTATTCATGCTGCAATTATCAGCGGAGTAATTACTGATGAAAAAGGAGAAGTACTTTCGTATGCCACCGTTTTAATTAAAGGAACCACACAAGGCGCAACTGCCAACGGCGATGGAAAATATACACTCACACTTGCGGCCGGAACTTATACCTTGGTTTTTCAATATGTGGGGTATTCACCAAAATCAAAGGTAATTGAGGTGGCTAATGAACCAATCAAATTAGATGTGCAGTTGCACACCCAACAAATGGAACTAAAAGAAATTGTGGTGAACAGCGATGCAGAAGACCCGGCTTACAAAGTGATTCGTGCGGCTATTAAAAAAAGAAAATATTATCTCAATCAAGTGGATGAGTTTAGTTGTAAAGTGTATATAAAAGGCATTCAGAAATTTGATAGCATTCCAAAACGAATCATGGGATTTAATGCTAATAAATTGGGGCTCGATTCTTCTATGCTTGGTATTGTTTACTTGAGTGAATCAGAAAGTGAATACAATTATCAGAAACCAGATAAAATTCGTGAAGTAATGTACTCATCAAAAGTGAGTGGCGATAATAAAGCATTCAGTTATAATCAAGCAAGTGATTTTGATTTTAACTTTTATAAAAATTTATTAGACATTGGTTCATTGAGCGATCGCGGTTTTGTGTCTCCTATTTCTGAGTCAGCTTTGTTGTATTACAGATTTAAATTGGTTGGTACTTTCTATAATAATAACGAACTGGTTAATAAAATTTTAGTTACTCCCCGAAGAAAAACTGATCCGGTATTCAGTGGCTATATTTATATTGTTGAAGACAATTGGCGCATCCACAGTGTCGATTTATTTCTCACGAAGGATGCAAATATTGATTTTGTTGATTCATTGGAATTGAAACAAATATTTTCTGATGTAATTGATTCTGTTTTTATGCCAATCAATCAAACCATGCTCTTTCAATTCAAAGCTTTTGGGATAAAAGGTAATGGATACTTTATTGGTTCATTTACCGATTACAATCTGTCCCCTTCATTCCCTAAAAAATTCTTTAGGGGAGAAACTTTAAAGGTGAATGATGATGCAAATAAAAAAGACTCTTCCTATTGGACAGTCAATCGGCCCATTCCACTTACACAGGAAGAGATGAACGATTACAGAAAAAAAGATAGCATTGCCATAAAAGAAAATTCAAAAGAGTACTTGGATTCATTGGATCGAAAGAGAAATAAATTCGGTTTCAGCGATTTGTTTTTAGGGTATAACTATTATAAGCGATTTAATAAAACAACTACTGGCACAGGCAGTATTTTAGAACTTATTAATTTTAATACAGTGCAGGGTTGGGCACCTGAATTTTCACTACATAAAACAAAACGATTGAGCGATAACCGGGTGTTGAAATTATCAGCTGATTGGGAATATGGATTCAGTAATAAAAAATTTGGGGGTACTGTTCGTTTACTATACAATTACAAGCCGGTTAAACTTCAACGGTTTTGGGTGGAGGGTGGAAGTCGAGTAAAACAATTCAACGAAGGCAAACCAATAAATGGATTGATGAATACTTGCTACACTTTATTTTATGAAGAAAATTTTATGAAATTGTATAACAATACTTTTGGAACTATAGCTTGGCAGAATGAAATAAAAAATGGAATACGATTTTCAACAAGGGCGACTTATAATCATCGCCAATCATTACCAAATTATTCAAATCCTAATCCTAAATCCTTTAATGATAGGGCGAATGTTTCTTTTACAGGTAATTATCCTTACGGAGTAAACGCCGATTCAAGTTTTACAACTTACAACGCACTCATTACAAGTATTGGGTTGAAAATAAATTTCAAACAACAATACTATACCAGACCAAATGAAAAAATTATTGTTGGGAGCAAGTATCCCACCCTTCGTTTGACTTATATCAAGGGATGGCAGACTCTTAAAAGCAAGGTTAATTTTGATCAAGTAGAAGCAGAATTGACCGACAATTTTAAATTAGGATTGCTTGGAAATTCATCATATTTAATTCGAACGGGTGGTTTTTTAAATCGCAAATTCATTGGTGAAGTGGAGAAAAAACATTTCATGGGCAACCAAACTGTTTTTGCATTGAGTGATCACCTGCGTGGATTTCAATTGCTTCCATACTATACCTATAGCACTGATCAGTACTATTTGGAAGGGCATTACGAACACCACTTCAATGGTTTCTTTTCAAATAAAATTCCATTGTTGAGAAAATTAAAATTGAAAGAAGTCGGAAGCGCCCACTACCTCATTACACCCGAAATTAATTACTGTGAACTCTCAGTGGGATTAGAACACATTCTCAAATTTTTTAGAATAGACTGGATTAATTCATTTAGTAATCAGTTGAAATTAGATTCAGGTTTTGTGTTTGGGATTAATATTGGCGATGTAATTCAGATTGATTTATAATAAATACTTTAAATTTCAAACCTATTTTTTTTATTATAGAATGTTAAAATGAAAAAGACAATTTTAATACTGAGTTTGTTGTTAGTGGCAACTTTTTCTTTTGGCTACGATTATCCCCTGTACTCAAAAGTTTTAGCAAATGGATTGAAGGTGATTGTGTGTGAGCGCCCTTCGGGAGAAATGGCTGAAGTGCAATTATGGTACAAGGTCGGTAGTAAGGATGAAACAGATGGTATTCGTGGCATGGCGCATATGTTTGAACACATGATGTTTCGGGGCTCCCAAAACTATCCAGGCGAAGGGGATGTGTTTATTGATTCTATAAACGCATTTGGTGGTAGTGTTAACGCATACACCACATTCGACAGAACAGTATACCATGAATCTATCCCGAAAGATAAAATCTCCAGTGTGTTTAAAATGGAAGCTGACCGAATGGCCAACCTTATTTTGAGTCAAACTACTTTAGATATTGAACGGCAAGTAGTGGGCGAGGAGTTACGGAATGGCGAGAACAATTGGTTTCAACGAATGCACAATACTGTTTATGATCATCTCTATCCATTGGAACATCCTTATCGTGTAGATGTAATTGGATACTTGGATCAAATAGTTTCATTCACTACCCAGCAGTGTCAGGATTTTTATGATAAATTTTATAGCCCCAATAATGCTGTTTTGGTTGTGGTTGGAAATGTAAATCACAATGATGTATTTACGCTGGCAGAAAATAATTTCGGTGTCATTACTAAACAAATTCCACTTATAGAGAAATATATTACACCTGATATTTTCAGCGATTCGTTGCGCCAATATGAATATTCAGTTGATTTTCCGGTACAGATTTATGCCTACATTATTCCGAAACCCGCAGTGGACGATAGTGATTTTTATAAATTTGTTTTTCTTAAAGATTTGCTGTTTACTAATCCTAATTCAGTTTTCAATAAAGAAATTGTGCAAGATATGCAGGCAGCCTATCAGATTTTTTCAGCGAGCGATGATTGGAGTTTATATACCAACTACTGCGAGTTATACATCATCATGCAGGCGGCTCCTGGAAATGTGAAAGTGAAAAAAGCAATCAATGCTAAAATACAATCCATTATTGACGAAGGAATTGACCCACACATAATGAAAGACTACTTACAAAGTTTAAAAGCACAACGAACCTTGAATTTATATGCCAATAATTTTATTGCAAATGAATTAGGAATGGCTGAACTATATTTTGGCGATTATCAGAAGCATGATAGTCTTTACAATGCCTTTGAAAAAATTACGCCACAGCAATTGCAACAAACAGCAGCCAAGTATTTCAACCCGCAAAACTTTAAAGTGTTGAACATTAAACCAACTTTTTAATTAATGAAAAATTATTTTTTATCAGTAATAATTTTGTTTGAAGTCTTGTTAGTTCAAGCTCAATCTTTTCCTGAAGTTCAACAATTTCAATTGCCAAATAAATTAAAAGTATACGTGATTCCTTATGGCGAAATCCCTACCACTGAAGTGACTCTATTTATAAATTGTGGTCAGAAAAATGAAATTCCAGGGCAGCAATTTTATTCCGAGATAGTTGCGAATTGTTTAAATCTTGGAAGCGAAAAATATGACCGAACCCAATTGCAAGATGAACTTTTTAAATTGGGAACGGGAATTTCTGCATCTTCAAATGAAAATTACACAACAGTTTCCGCCCGTTTTCTTAATGAGAATTTAGAGCAGGGATTTGATTTGTTTTCCTCGGTCATTATGAAACCCTTGTTTCCCGATGAGGAGTTGAAACAATACATTTCGCAAACCGTTGATTTCAATAATCTAAATAAAATGGACATTGGAAATTTGGCAAGTGTTTTTTCCAACCTAAGTGTTTATGGAATTAACAATCCCCTTGGTCGATATTTTTACAAAGACCAGCTTATTAAAATTACTCCTGTCATTTTGAAAGATTTTTATTCGTTCAATTACACTCCCGGAAATTCTCGATTGGTCATTTGTGGGAAAACAGATTTGGCATCAGCCAAACTATTAGCTGAAAAATATTTTACTTCATGGACCGCACCTTATGGTGAAGTGAATGGTGTAAATTTTTCTATTGACCCTATAAAGAAAGTAGAGATAGGTTTTATTAACCGAAGTGGTGCAACTCAGGCATCGTTGCAGTGGAATAAAATTGGGCCGCAACCATTAACAAAGGATGCTGATATTTTTAGGGTGGCAAATAATGTTTTCAATCAGGTATTATTCAAAGAGATTCGCGAGAAAGGAGGAAAAACTTATGGCATCAGGAGTTCTTATGATCCGGGTTCGGGGTCTTCTGTTTTTTCTATTACCACTCAGGTGCGAAGTGAAGAAGTTGAAAATACCATGGTCTTATTCGATCAAACGCTCAAACATTTTTTTGAAAATGGAATTAATCGTGAACAATTTAGTAAAGCAATTAAGTCAATGGAAAAATCTATAGTCGGAATGGACGATCCATCTTCGTGGGCACAATTTTTCAATCCTATTTTATATCCAAATATTGATGCAAGAAAAAATATTATCAATCAGATAAATCTCATTACCCTTGATGATGTAAATAAAATTATCAAAAAATATTATACTACTGATTCTTATAAACTAATAATTGCAGGTCGGGAAGATGTGATTGCTCCATTAATTCCTCAATGGAATACATTAAAAAAATATTCATCTAATGATATTCTAGGATTATAACAATATTTTGTTCTAAACAGAATTTTTTTTTTAGATTTTTTCTGCGCAACCTTTTTTTATTGATTTCGTTAAATCTGTTTTATTATCGGTTAAAAAAGCTTAAATGTTTACAATTTTTTTATTGTTTCATTTTTATTGTTATATTTAAACTAATTTTTGTTTGTTTAAACTTTAATAGACCAATCTTTAAACCGATAAATCTGTTCATTTGTCTAATAGTTTCTTTGCAATTTAGATTAAAAATTTTTTTTTGAGTCGTTAAATTTTTTTAATAACCAACTAGAATTTGATGATAATTTTTTTACAAAAAAGTTCTTTTTTATTCCTTTTTATTCTTTCGAATCTTCTAGTTAATGCCCAGAACTTAAAAGATTCGAAACAAGTGGAGAATAAGCCCTCTGTTCCCCAATCTTCTATCGGAATAAAACAACAGTCTGCCTCTTCAGTTGAAGTAAATGATTTTAAAAATATGGAGGCAAATCATTCTTCACCAATCAATTCAGATATGGGGAATGGCGTTTCTAATTTACCGAATTATTTAAATCAGAAAAATCAATTGCTGGAAAATATTCTGTTTGATTATAATCAAATGCCAATGGAAGTTCAGAAGAAAATTGATTTAAATAAAGCAACAGGAAAAAATTTATTGGATGGAATTGCTAAAGCATTTACTGTTGAAATAAAATCATGCACTAATTCAGTTTCAGCAAAAACTGAATTAGTTTTCTTAGAAAAGGATAGCAGGTTTCTAAATACTGAATTTGTTTCTGCAGGAATAGTTCGACTGAATGTGATTAATTCTTTTGATTCTGTTGAATTGAAGGAATTGATGCTTGGTGCAGGAATAAGTTTTAATTTTTTGAATGAATTTTATTTTGTTAAAAATTAACTAAACTAAACAGGCAATTGAGAACATTAAAAAATATTTTTTTATTTCTCTTTATAGTTTTTGCCATTCCGGTAATTGCTCAGCCTGTCAATGACAATCCTTGTAATGCTGTTGCATTACCAGTAGGGGCAGCTTGTACATATACTCAATATACAAATGCAGGAGCTACTGCATCTGCTGGTGTACCAGCACCTGGTTGTGGGAACTATTCAGGGGGCGATGTTTGGTTCAGTGCGGTAGTTCCTGCAAGCGGAACATTAATTTTTGATTCGAACACTGGAGTAATGACTGACGGTGGCATGGCAATTTATACAGGACCATGCGGTGCACTAACATTGGCAGGTTGTGATGATGACGGAAGCGCAAATGGTTTAATGCCTTCCATTTCGCAAACAGGTTTAACACCCGGCACAACTGTTTTTATCCGTTTCTGGGAATTTGGAAATAATAATAACGGAACATTTTCCATTTGCGCCAAAGCAGGAGTTCCGTGTACAGCTCAAGGTGCAAATAGTTCTTGTGCTTTGGCAGACCCTTTTTGTACCGGAGTTTCAACAGATTATTGCAACACTACCAATGTCCCTTCACTTGGTGGAGCTGGTATATATGGCTGCTTACTTTCTACCCCAAATCCGGCATTTTATTATGTGAATATTGCGACAAGTGGACCAATCATTTTTAATATTTCTCAGCAAACACCTGGAGGAGTAGGTATTGATGTTGACTTTGTAATCTGGGGGCCTTTTGCATCGCAAGCGGCAATGTGTGCAGGAATTTTTGCAGGTAATATTGTTAGTTGTAGCTATTCAACTGCCGCCGTTGAAATCGCTACGATACCTGCTGCAGTTGCCGGGCAATGGTACATGGTGCTGATAACGAATTTTTCCAATCAGGCAGGGGTAATAAATTTTAATCAAACAAATACCGGAGCTGCTGGAGCAGGCGCTACAAATTGTAATATACTAACAGCAATTCCAAGTGCTTGCGCCGGAGGCACTTATACTATTTCAGGAAATGTGATTGTACCTGCACCTCCTGCAACGGGAACTTTAACAATAACAAATTCTTGTGGTGGTAGTGTTGTTTTAAACGCTCCTTTTACAAGCCCTATTCCTTATGCTATACCAACTCTACTTTGTGGCAATGGATTAAATTGTAATGTCTCTGCAGTTTTTTCAGCAGCCGGAGCACCAATTGTATTGCCTACCACATATACTGCTCCAAACTGTAATATCTTAACCGCTGTTGCTGGCGCATGTCAAGGAGGAACTTATGTATTATCGGGAACATTAACAGTTGGCGCAGCATGTTTACCAGCAACTGGAACATTAACAATTACAAGTTCATGTGGTGGAACCATTGTGATCAATGCTCCATTTTCAAGTCCGCAGAATTGGTCGCTGCCTCCTTCAAGTGGAAATGGTGGAAGTTGTACAATCACTGCAGTATATTCAGCTGCAGGCGCCCCTATTATTACTCCGATTGTAATTATCGAACCTACCTGTTGTCCGGCTAATGCTGGAACA
>CAMDDP010000048.1 GCA_945892775.1 Chitinophaga pinensis | reverse complement strand
AAAATAAAATAAATAAAAAAGATATAAGAGTAAATCTTCATATTTTCAAATCATTCTTATTTTGCACGCGGAGTTTTTATTCCATGCAAATGAAAAATCATAATCCTTCACATTCTTCAGTAAAAGCTGAAGCTTCCGATTCAACTACTAAACTTAACCGGTTGCCTATAGCAATTGGCATAGTGGTGTTTGCATTTATTACATTCCTTTATTTCAGTCCTATGTTGATTGATGGAAAAGTCATTCAACAAGGTGATATAATGCAAGGAAAAGGTGCAGCGAAGGAGTTGAATGATTACAGAACTGCAAACGGAGCTGAGGCATTGTGGACCAATAGCATGTTTGGTGGAATGCCGGGGTATCAGATTTCAACTTTGTTTTATGGTAACTACGCCCGGTATATTAATTCCATTTTGTCTGGTGGATTTCCGCATCCATCTCAATTGGTTTTTATTGCAATGGTTTCATTTTTCATTTTGCTTTTAACAATGGGAATTTCGCCCTGGATAAGTATTGCCGGGGGTATTGCATTCGGACTTTCGAGTTATAATCTTGGATTAATTGAAGCCGGTCATAATTCTAAAATTGGAGCAATTGGTTACATGCCTTTAGTGATTGCCGGGGTATTAATGGTATTCAGAAAACGGAATTATTTATTAGGCGGAGCCCTTACTGCACTTGCTGTTTCTCTTGAAGTAAAGTCTAATCACATTCAGATCGCATATTATTTATTTTTCATTCTAATTGCTTTAGGACTAACAGAATTTGTTTTTACCGTTCTTAAAAAAGACTGGAAACATTTTATAACCGCATGTGGTGTTTTACTTATGGCCGCTGTTTTAGGAGTAGCATCGAACCTTTCTTTGCTTTGGACTACGGAAGAATATGCAGCTGAAACTATTCGTGGAAAATCTGAACTGAGCAGTAACACTCAATCAGCCGGAGGGTTAGATAAAGATTATGCTTTGCAATGGAGTTACGGGAAAATGGAATCATTCACTATGTTGATTCCGGGTTTTATGGGCGGCTCTTCAAATGAAGAACTGGGCGAAAACTCAGCAACCGGCAAAGCTTTACAAGCACAAGGTGCAAGCGGACAACAACTCACTGACTATTTAAAACAAATGCCATTATACTGGGGAGATAAACCTTTTACTTCAAGTACGGTATATCTAGGTGCAATTGTGATGTTTCTTTTTGTTTTAGGAATGTTGCTTGTAAACGATCGCTTGAAATGGTGGCTGTTTTCAATCAGTTGCCTTGGAACATTACTAGCGTGGGGACATAATCTTGAATGGTTTTCCGATTTGTTTTTTTACTATGTGCCGGGTTACAATAAATTTCGTGTAGTTGAAATGTGTATGATTATACCTCAGGTATGCATTCCAATACTTTCGTTTGTTGCTCTTGACACTGTTTTGCGCCGAAAGGTGGAAACAGAAGTAGCTGTTAAAAAAGTATTGATGGCAGTGTATATATCCGGCGGGCTTTGTCTGGCATTTGCGCTTCTTGGCTCCATGTTTTTTGATTTTAAAGCAGCAAGTGATGCTCAGTATCCTGAGTGGCTTGCAAAATCATTGGCCGAAGACCGCGGATCTTTCCTGCAGGCTGATGCTTTCCGTTCGCTCGTGTTTATTTTACTGACTGCTGCAGCCATGTGGATGTATTTGAAAAACAAACTCAGTACAACAGTAACTGTTGCTGCAATTTCTTTATTGGTTTTTATTGATTTGTTTCCCGTTGGAAAACGATATCTCAACGACGACAATTTTGTATCAAAGAGTGATTATGAAAATTACTTTCAGCCAACACCAACCGACCAGCAGATTTTACAAGACCAGTCGCTTGATTACAGAGTGTTCAATACTGCTTCCAATACTTTTAACGATTCGCGCACATCGTACTACCATAAATCAGTAGGAGGGTATCATGCTGCGAAACTGCGCCGCTTCCAAGAGTTAATTGAAAATCATTTAAGCAAACAAAACACCGCTGTTATAGATATGCTCAATACCCGGTACTATATTTTTTCGGTTGGAAAAGATAAAGCGCCGCAAGCGCAGCGAAACCCCGGCGCTTTAGGCAATGCCTGGTTTGTTGATTCGTTAATGGTGGTAGCTGATGCCGATGAGGAACTCAATCGGATAGGAAAAATGTATGAAGTACAAACACTGGATGGCTCTTCGTTTACTGTGAACGGAAAAGAAACCAAATCGGCGCTCGTTGGCAATCATGACAACATAAAAATTGACGAAGCTGCTTTTGATGCTTCACAGTTTGGATTGAATGCAGGAATGGCTGATACTTTTGGCATTAGTTTCAGATTAAATAAAGAAACAGGTGAGCAGGAAAAGTATGTTTCTAAAGCCGATGCTGCTTTGGTGAAACCAAGATTCACAGCCCGCTACATTTATAATTTCAATCCAAGCCGTTATGCTGTGGTTGATAAGCGCTTTGAAAGTCAATTGAAAAGTTTTTCAGCAACAGTTACTGACAGTTCGCGCAGCATAAAACTGCTTACTTACAAGCCCAATAATTTGCTGTACGAATGTTCAGTTGCCAGGGAAGGTGTTATTGTGTTCTCTGAAATTTATTACAGCAAGGGATGGAATGTATATGTAGATGGTAAGAAGGCCGACTACTTCCGTTGTAATTATGTATTGCGCGGCATGAAAATACCAGCGGGTAATCATAAAATTGAATGGAAGTTTGAACCCGAAAGTTATTTCACTGGCGAAAAAGTGGCAATGGCGGGAAGTATAATTATACTGTTACTGTTTGCCGGAGCGGTGGGTATGGAAGTAAGAAATTATCGGAATGGCAAATGATAAATTATAAAATCAGTTTCAACGTTGTAGCTATTCGCTCCGAAGCTTTACCATCCCATAGTGGAGGTGTTTCACCTTTTTTATAAGTACCGTTTTCTATGGCTGATATTTTAGCTTCAATAACTGAATTATCAAAAGGAAGCAATTCGTTTGTGCCAAGTGTGATAGTAACCGGTCGTTCTGTGTTTTTTCGTAAAGTAAGGCAGGGGATTTTACGATAAGTAGTTTCCTCCTGTATGCCACCGCTGTCGGTTATTACTAATTTGCAATGCTTTATAAGTTTCTGGAAACTGAAATAATCCAAAGGGTCAATGAATAATAAATTACTGTTGTGCTGTATGGCTTCATACAGGCCAAATTTTTTCAGATTATTCAATGTTCGCGGGTGAACCGGAAAAACAATTTTATATTTTTTAGTAACTGCTTTAATTAAATTAATCAGTTCCGATAAAGAATTTTGGTCATCTACATTAGAGGGTCGGTGCATGGTCATTAATACATATTTTTCTTTTTCAAGCCCAAGTTTTTCCAGCACATTGTTTTTATCAAACAGCGGTTCCGAAGCAATCAAAGTATCAATCATGGTATTTCCCACAAAAAATATTTCGTCTTTTGTTCTTCCTTCCTTCAATAAATTATCAGCGCCGCTTTGCTCTGTAATAAAAAGATAATCAGCCAACTGATCGGTAAGCAATCGATTGTATTCTTCCGGCATTGCTCTGTCATAACTACGCAATCCGCTTTCAATGTGCGCCAGTTTTATGTTGTTCTTATTAGTTGCAATAGCTCCTGCTAAAGTTGAATTCACATCACCAACTACCATTACCAGATCAGGTTTCCATTCCTGTAACACTGTATCGGTTTTGTAAATAATCTGTCCGATTTGAGCGCCCGGAGTCTGATGTTCTACTTCTAAGAAATAAGAAATATTATCAAGTCCGAGTTGGTCAATAAAAATCTGCTTCATGTTCTCATCAAAATGCTGCCCTGTATGCAAAATGCGGTGCTCGAAATAACCATCGTAGGCATTAAATGCTTTTTGAAATTGAGTAACCTTAATATAATTGGGGCGAGTGCCAATGATAGTGAGAATTTTTTTCGACATAAATGTTTAATCGGGTTCAAAAATAACTTTCATGAGGTGATTACTTCAGGAATATATACACGTTGTTATGATTAATATTGAAACCTGAATTTCATTTCATAAATCTGATTGTTGACTTTTGCTCCTGATGAAAAAAGTACTCCTCATCACTTATTATTGGCCACCAAGCGGTGGCGCGGGTGTGCAACGGGTTTTGAAACTGGTTAAATACCTGCGGCAAAATAACTGGGAGCCGGTAATTTATACTGCTGATGAAGCCGAGTATCCCATTTTAGATGTTTCTTTAGCAAAAGATATTCCGGAAGGTGTAACAGTGATTCGGAAAAAATTATGGGAGCCTTATTCTTTTTATAAAAAATTTATAGGTCAGAAAAAAGACCAGAAAGTTTATTCAGGATTTTTGTCAGAAAATAAAAAATCATCGTTCACTCAAAAAGTTTCGATTTGGATTCGGGGTAATTTTTTCATTCCAGATGCACGATGTTTTTGGATAAAACCATCTGTTCAATTTCTTTCTGAATATTTAAAACAGAATCCTGTTGATGCCATTATTTCCAGCGGACCTCCACACACCACTCATCTTATAGCACGGGGAGTTAAAAGAAAAACAAAGCTTCCGTGGATAGCTGACTTTCGTGATCCTTGGACACAAATTGATTTTTATGGACAGCTAATGCTTACTTCAATAGCTGATTCAAAGCATAAAAGATTAGAACGATCGGTTTTAAAAGAAGCTGATAAAGTAATTACAGTAAGCTGGAACTGGGCGAAAGATTTGGAGAAAATTGGACAAAGAAAAATTGAAATCATTACCAATGGTTTTGATGAAGATGATTTTTCAGAAATCGATTCCACTCAACCCGCCACAAAATTTTCAATGAGCCACATTGGTTCGTTAAACGGTGATAGAAATGCTGAGAATTTCTGGGTGGCTTTAAAAGAATTGTGCAACGAAGATGCACAATTCAAAACCGATTTAATTATTCGCCTTATCGGAAAAAATGATTTTTCAGTTTATCAGAGTATTGAACAAAACGGGTTGAATAATCAGCTCGAAAAAATTGAATACATCCCGCACAGCGAAACAGGAAAATACCAGCAACGCTCCTCAGTACTGTTATTGTTTTTAAATAATACGCCTAATGTGTTGGGCATCATTCCGGGAAAACTGTTTGAATACCTAGCTGCCCGCCGTCCAATATTGGTTATTGGAAATTCCAATGGCGATTCAGCACGAATTGTAACAGAAACCAACGCCGGAGCTATATGTGATTTTGAGGAAGCGGAAAAAATGAAAGCAACCATTAAAGATTTTTATACTCGCTGGAAAAAAAATGAATTAACGGTGAGCGCTGCTGCAATAGAAAAATATTCACGGAAAACAATTGCTCAAAAATTTGCGGTTCTGTTAAATGAAATAACTTCTTAATAGTATTAAATGAAAAAAATAAAACTTGTTTTTCCCTTTTTGAAATTGCTGATTACAAAACCCTCTGTAATTCTTAAAGCATTGTTTCATGCTGTTAACGAAACACGGCGCAAACAACAGGTAATAGATAAATATGGTTTTAAAAACGGAATGCAGGAAGTTGATTTCATGGAAGTGTTTCCGCAGTTCAACGGAGAAGTTGAAGTTCATTCACTGTTGTATGGCACAAGCATGCCTATTGATATGGCAGTATTGCGCGAGTTGGCCAAACAGATTCCGGATTGTGATTACCTGGAAATAGGAACATGGCGGGGTGAGAGTTTAGCAAATGTGGCTCCACATTGTCGCAAATGTTATTCTGTAAGTTTATCGGATGATTTAATGAAAGAATTCGGTTTCGGAGAGAAATACATAAGGGTTCAGAGGTTTTTTTCATCTTCTTTAAAGAATGTTGAACACATTGGTGCAAACAGTATGACTTTCGATTTTCATTCGCTCAATCAAAAATTCGATTTAATATTTGTGGATGGCGACCATAGTTATGAAGGAGTTAAAAATGATACAGCCAAAGTTTTTGAATTATTAAAAAACGAAAACTCCATCATCGTATGGCACGATTGTGTTTCTCAATACGAAATTCCTGACTTTGAGGTAGTAGGTGGTATATTAGAAGGAGCACCTGCTGATAAACGCGATAAGATATTTCATTTAAAAAATACTTTATGCGCCATTTATATGAACAAAACATTCAAATACAAGCAACCTGATTTCCCTGCTCTACCGGATAAAAAATTTTCTATGAAGATTGAGGTGAAAAATATTTGATATTAAAGGGAATCTATCAGTTGCACCAATTTTTCTCTTAGGTCTTTGGGATATTTATCTATAATTCTTTGTCGGGCTTTTTTACGAAGCATTTCTTTTTCAGATTTCAATGCTTTATGAATCAGTTGTTCCAATAAGGCTTCATTTTTCTTATCTAAAATAAAACCTGTGTCTCCGGCAATTTCAGGCAATGCTGCTACATTAGAAACAATAGGAATACACTCGCACAACATTGCTTCACATGGAGCACTTGGAAATCCTTCCATAATTGAAAGTTGCATGTAAAATTCATGTTCGCTGTATACATCACACAATTTTTCATAAGGAATAAACTCAACCAATGAAATGTTTGAAGGCGTGTTTTCAAATTTCATTTCAGATTTATGGCCAACTAAAGTGAATGTGCAAAGCGGGAATCTTTTTGCCATTTCAAAAAACAAGTCAATTCCTTTTCTCGAATAATTCGGCCAATTCATTTGTGCTATTGTCAAAAACGAATTTTTGATTTTTGGCTTACTGCAATAAAATTTTTCATAATCATATCCGATATTAATCACAGTAAATGGTGCTTTCGCTTGCGGACAAAATATTTTATATCCCTGTTTGGAAGAAGCTTCTTTCACGTAAACATTTTCACTTTCAACCAACGATAAATCAACAGGGGCAAAGTGTGTCGCAGATTTTAAGGATAATCCTGTAAACCAGCCTAAAAGTTTTTTATTGAAATTTCCATAATTCAAAGATGGGAACGAACAACAGTCAGTACCCCCTAATATAATCAAGTGTGGTTTTTTAAAAAACTTCGCAAAAATGCCTGGAAGAAAAGATGAGTATCCTGCAAAAAAAGAAACATAAATATCAGTCGACCAGCTCTGAATTAGCAAGAAGAAAAATTGTTTTATGAATGAAAATATTATTTTTTGTTTTTGTTGTTGAAAATGAAATGGCGAAACTTTGAAATGTTTTTTCATCAGAGCTTCATCATTCTTTACGAAGGAAGCGTAAATCGGAAAGGAGTAAATTATTTTTTTCACTTTGTGGTCAAGGGGCAAAAATAGAATAAAGTCTATTTTGCGCACCTTATATTTAATGCAATGGTAATTGGCAATGGTTTACTCGCAAGGGCATTTTCTCATTTTGAGAATGACGATTCTGTAATTGTATTTGCTTCAGGAGTCTCAAATTCAGGTTCCAATGATCCACTTCAATATGAAAGGGAAATTGATTTGTTGAAGCAGTATTTAAGCACAAAGGTTTGTCTGGTTTATTTCAGTACAGTTAGCGTATATGATTCCACGCTTGAGAATTCATTATATATCAAACACAAAAAAACAGTTGAGGAATTGATATCTAATGCAGGAATCAATTATTTAATTTTCAGATTGCCGATTTTAGTTGGAAAAACAACCAACCCCCATACATTGACAAATCACTTTTTTCATCAGATAAATAATGGTCTTTCTTTAAAAATTTTCTCAAAAGCATGTCGGTATTTGTTAGATGTAGATGATGTTGTTACTGTATTAAATCCAATTATCGGAAATAATCTTCTTTATAATAAAATCTGGAATGTTTGTTTTAAAAACAAAATAAATGTTGAGGAATTAGTTCGTTTAATGGAAAAAATTACCGGAAAGTCTGCAGAGAAAAATTTGATTGATAAGGGAGATTGTTATGAGGTTCCTAATAAAGAATTTCTTTCTTATTTGAATGAAATTAAATTCAGAACGGATGAATTTTACAATGAAAGAATTCTGTTAAAATATTATAGTTGAACAATTATCTTTTTATAAGAATTCTTCCGGTATGGTCAATTCTGTGAAGCAAAGGAAATAATCCCATCTCTTTAAAATATTCATCTACAGCTTCTCGTGCTCCTTTCCAATAACCATAATCATCAATAATTAAAACGCCACCTGATTGAAGTAATGGATACAAATTTTTAAGCTCGTGTAAAGTTGATTCATACCAATCAGTATCTAAACGAAGAATTGCAATTTTACCTGGAAGAATTGACGGAATTGTATCTTCAACCTTGCCTTTTATAAATTGAACTTTCTCTGAAGGATAGGAAGTAGCTTTCATGTTTTCTTCAACTTCATCAAGAGTATTGTAGCACATCTCGAGCGTTTTTTCTTCTTTTATTTTCTTCCAGTTTTTAAAAGCTGAATCGTTTTTAAAATCAACATCTTTTTCTGTTGGTTCACTCATTCCTTCATATGTATCATACAAAAGAAATTTACGACTAGAATCACCAAATGATTTAAATGATAATGCTGCCATCATTGAACTGCCACCCTTCCAAACTCCGCATTCAACAAAATCTCCTTCAATTTTATTCTGATGAATATATTTTACTGCCTGATAAAGAGAATAAAGTCTTTCAACAGAAGTCATAGTAAACGGAATTACTTTAGCTGAAAGTTCTTTGAATTCAGGTTCCAGATCTGGATGTAATTGTTTTTCATTCACAATTTTGAATCCATAACTTTTTATAACAGACTTTATAATTTTTTTAATCATTTGGTTGAATTGAACTTCAAGAATAAATCTTTTTAAATAAAAGTGAAATTATAAATATTTCCTCTTCATAAAATCCATTGAAGAAAATATTTCATTTCTATAAACACAAAATAAAAGCAAGGAATATTTATTGTAAAATCCATCATAATTTATTGTGCTATTTAGTTTTTTTCATATATTGCGCTTCATCTTTTCAGAAGAATACATCATTTAAATTATTTTGAACAAAAATAAGTTTGCCTAATATGAAAAAACTCCTACCCTTTTTAATTGTAATAGTTTTAAGCTTCGGGTTAAAAGCCCAGGACATTCACTACTCGCAATTTTATGCTTCGCCTCTTAC
>CAMDDP010000047.1 GCA_945892775.1 Chitinophaga pinensis | reverse complement strand
TCACTGTCGAGCGCTGAATTTCCGAAGGGAGTTAATGAATTTGAAAAATCAGGATTCACACCCATTGCATCTGAAATCGTAAAACCATTTCGCGTTAAAGAATCTCCCGTACAAATGGAATGCAAAGTTGTGGAGGTAAAAGAAATGGGACTTGAAGGCGGTGCAGGCAATCTTATCATTTGTGAAATACTGCTGATGCATGTAAGCGAACAGGTGCTCGATGTAAACGGACGAATTGACCCGCACAAAATTGATTTGGTGGCTCGTATGGGAAATGATTATTACTGCCGTGCGAGTGGTTCTGCAGTTTTTGAAGTTCCGAAACCAAACACCAAACATTCAATCGGTTACGACGCCATTCCTGAGCAAATTAGATTAAGTAAAGTGCTCACCGGGAATGATCTCGGTCTGTTAGGTCATGTGGAAGCACTTCCTTCGTGGGACGAAGTTTCACTCATTCGAAAAGATGGACGCATGCAAGAAGTATTCGAGCGGTTTCAGTTAGATGAAGAAAGTATGGAGAATCATCTTCACCTTCTCGCTAAAGAATTTTTAGAAGAAGGGAGAGTGATGGATGCATGGAAAGTTTTATTGCTCCCTGATTTTCATGAATGGGAGAAGGAATAATTTATTAGTCGACAATAATTATTGAAATATATTTTATATCAAAAATAATATTAAGAGTCATATTTCAACAACGCACCAACCTTCTTAACTGCTTGCTGTAACGGTGGCTTTCTTTAATTTTTTTATTGCCTGAAATAATGCTTTATGATGATTTCCATTTCTAATTCAAAATACATTCTATAATTGGTGTCAAAGTTTAGGTTCTGTAATTCTATTTTATTTCCTTAAAATGTATTGTTTAGTTAATTTTATAATTATTTAAACATAATTTATTTTTATAAATTGATAAATTATTATTAAAGGCAATTTAAAGGCGATCTTTTCATTTAGATAAGGTACTTGCCAACTGGAAATAAATTCATTTAATTTATTCGCATAGGCAGCAATATTTTTCTCTTGTTTAATTGCTATTTTATTGTATAACAGGCATATCAGTTAAAATTAAATTAGGGCATAAATATTTTCGTTGGTGGTAGTCTGATTTAAATATTTTATTGAATAAAAAATTACTAGCTGATTTTCAATAGGTTACAATCATTATTTTATTTTGTTTAACTTTTTATTTGTTTTGTTAAACAATATATGTTTAATTTGCACTCAATAAAGCATGATAATAATAAACCAATCATTAAAAAAATTAAAAACCAAAACAAAAAAATGAAAAAACTAAAAAACATTTCGCTAGCCACCTTAGCTTTTTTAAGCTCAATTGGTTATGCATCGGCACAAACAGCCGAGTTACAGGTGATTCACAATTCAGCTGATCCTGCAGCCACACAAGTTGATGTTTATGTAAATGGAACATTAACATTAGACAATTTTGCGTTTCGTACTGCAACTCCATTTGTAACACTTCCGGCTGGTATCCCAATAAATATTGGAATTGCTGCACCAAACAGTACTTCAGTAAACGACACATTGAAAAACTTTTCATTGGTGCTTTCCTCAGGTCAACGCTATGTAGCAATCGCAAATGGAGTATTAAATCCTTCAAACTTTGCATTAAACCCGGATGGCGCTTCAACTGGTTTTACCCTGTTTATTCAGGACAATATTCAGACTGCTGCTACGATGATGGGCAATGTTGATTTTCGTGTAGTTCACGGAGCAACTGATGCACCTACTGTTGATGTAATTGCACGCAATGTTGCAACCTTAGTTAATAATGCACCTTACAGTGCCATCACTGATTACATTTCAGTACCAGCGGCAAATTATTTACTGGATGTAACACCGGGTGCCGGCTCTCCTATTGTTGCCACTTTTCAAGCAGGCCTAAGCGGATTAGGTGGCGGTTCAGCAATTGTTTTTGCTTCCGGCTTCTTAAATCCTTCAGCTAACCAAAGCGGACCTGCATTTGGGTTGTATGCCGCTTTGGCAAATGGAACTGTTGTTGCTTTTCCGCAGACGAGCATTGCAACGCTTCAGGTTATACATAATGCTGCAGATCCTGCAGCTGCATCAGTTGATATATATGTGAATGGAACATTAGCACTTGACAATTTTGCTTTTCGCACGGCAACTCCATTTATTGAGGTTCCTGCTGATGTTCAGTTAAACATTGGTGTTGCTCCTCCAACCAGTATGTCAGTAAGCGACACTTTAAAAAACTTCCAGGTGACACTAGCTAACGGAGGTTCGTATGTAGCCATTGCAAACGGAGTTTTGAACCCTTCAAGTTTCGCTTCTAATCCTGATGCAATTTCTACCGCTTTTACTTTATTTCTTCAAAATAATATGCGTCAATCTTCAATTAATGCAAATGAGGTTGATTTCCGTGTGGTACACGGAGCAACTGATGCACCTACTGTTGATGTAATTGCACAAGGTGTTGCCACAATAGTTAATGATGCACCTTATAGTGCAATCACTGATTATATAAGCGTTCCTGCTGCATCATATACATTAAATGTTACTCCTGGAAATGACAATGCAACAGTTGTAGCAAGTTTTAATGCACCTCTTTCAACTGGAGCTGGTGCATCAGCGGTAGTACTTGCATCTGGTTTTTTAAATCCAACTGCTAATCAAAATGGAGAAGCATTTGCGCTAATTGTTGTGTTAGCTGATGGAACTGTTCTAACTCTTAATAATACAATTACTGGAGTTGATGAGAAAAATATTTCTGATAGAGTTGAATTGTATCCAAATCCTGCAATTGGTTCAACTACTATCTCATTTTCAAATGAGACTGATCAGATAAATTCAATAGAAATAAATGATATCACCGGAAAAATCGTGAAAAACATTCTACCTGAATCAAATCAGAATTTGATTCAGATAAATATTGATTCATTTTCTTCAGGCTTATATTTTGTAAAATTGATTGGAGAAACTTCTGTAATGACTAAAAAATTAATAGTGCGTTAATATTTCTGTTTTTGATTTTTTAAAAAGGGAGCATTAAAAATGCTCCCTTTTTTTATGTTATCTGTTTTAATAGCAAATGATGATTTCATCATTTTTATGTATTGACTAGAAAGCGTAGAGAATAATTCAGCATTTATCATTTAGGTTTCTTTTTCAATTATAACCATCATAAAATTCTTCACTCTCCTGTTACATTTGCAAGAAATTATTTTTCCCACATGCAATTGAGTGAGCACGAAGTTTTACGCCGCCAGGCTTTAGAAGAATTAATTAATCTCGGAATCAATCCCTATCCCGCTGATTTATTTGAAGTGAATGATAATTCAGTTCGCATAAAAACTGAATTTGAAAAAGATGCCGCCCAGTTTGAAGGCAAAACGATTTCGCTTGCCGGTCGAATCATGAGCCGCCGCGATATGGGCAAGGCAGCGTTTTTGGTGATACAAGATTCGATTGGGAAAATTCAACTCTACATTAAGCGCGATGATATTTGCCCCAGCGAAGACAAGGCACTGTATGATGTGCTGTTTAAAAAACTATTAGACCTCGGCGATTTTATAGGTGTAACAGGTTATGTATTCCGCACGAAGACGGGAGAAATATCGCTGCATGTGCAGCAATTGAAACTGCTGTCGAAAGCACTGAAGCCCTTGCCGGTGGTGAAGGAAAAGGAAGGTGAAGTATTTGATGCGGTGAGTGATGTAGAGTTGCGCTATCGTCAGCGGTATGTTGACCTGAACATTAATCCGCATTCGAAGGAAGTTTTTATTCAGCGCAGTAAGTTGATGATGAGCATGCGCAATTTTCTGAACTCGAAGCAGTATGTGGAGGTGGAAACTCCGATTTTGCAACCATTATATGGCGGTGCGGCGGCGCGCCCTTTTAAAACGCATCACAATACCCTTGACATGACTTTGTACTTGCGCATTGCGAATGAACTTTACCTGAAGCGTTTGATTGTGGGTGGTTTTGATGGCGTGTTTGAGTTTGCAAAAGATTTTCGAAACGAGGGAATGGATCGCTTTCATAATCCAGAGTTCACCCAAATGGAATTGTATGTGGCTTATAAAGATTATTACTGGATGATGGATTTGGTGGAAGAGATGGTGGAGAAAATTTGTATTGACCTGTACGGAAAAACAGAAGTGCAGGTGGGTGAAAATGTCATCAACTTTGCACGCCCGTGGAAACGGTTCACGATGTTTGAAGCGGTACAACATTTTACGGGAATAGATGTTTCGGCGATGGATGAAACAGCTTTGCGCGCAACTGCAAAAGAATTGCATGTGCCTATTGACAACACGATGGGAAAGGGAAAACTGATTGATGAAATTTTTGGTGAGAAGTGTGAGGCGCAGCTGATACAACCAACTTTCATAACTGATTATCCGGTGGAGATGAGTCCGCTTGCGAAGAAGCATCGTAGCAAGGATGGTTTGGTGGAAAGGTTTGAAGCCATCTGTAACGGCAAAGAAATATGTAATGCTTTTTCGGAGTTGAACGACCCTATAGATCAGCGAAAGAGATTTGAAGAGCAACTGGAACTCGGCAAACGCGGTGATGAGGAAGCGATGATGCTGGATGAAGATTTTCTGCGAGCGCTGGAATATGGTATGCCGCCAACAGCAGGTCTCGGAATGGGAATAGACCGCTTGTGTATGATTCTGACGAACTCACATTCTATTCAGGATGTATTGTTGTTTCCACAGATGCGACCTGAGAAAACGGCGGAGTAAAACTTCGTATGATTAAGTATTAATTTATACTATTTTTTACTTCGAAGTATTCGTTCATAGATTGTTGCGTTCAATAGTATGAGCAAAAGCCCATAAAAAAAATCTTCGATTGGGATGGTGAGAATTCTGACTCTTAAATTCTGATCGTTGTTGTACCAAACAACCGGAGATTCTAATCCAGTACCAGTTAAAATTCCATTGCAGATAAAAAACGGAATTAATAAAATGAGGTAAGCGAGAAAGAATTTACCCAAAGAAAAAGTGAAATTGAATTGGGCGGTGATGAAAAGATAAATGGCTAATGCAATAAAAGTGGTTGAAGTATAAAGGTGATTGAAATAAATAATTCCGATGACTAACAAAACAACACTACTGATTTTTGAAATTAATCTGGTTGCATTTTCATTAGATGTTTTTTGTATTAGTATTTTAAAACAGTGATAAGTAAAAATGCATGAGTATGGAATGCAGAAAAAGAAAAGGTATTCTTCAATGGGTAAATTGAAAAAATAAATTCTGGTTACATAATCAGGATTGAAGCCCCAAACCCCAATGCGTGTGAATTGAATATCGGCAACAATGAAAATTATTGCTGAAATAATCATTGCCGGAAAAAAAGCAAACCATGTTTTATGAAAATTCAGCTTCGGATGAAAACTGAAAATGAAAGGGAATAAAATTGCGCCAATATTTACAGCGAGATAAGTGAAGTGGTTCATTAACCCCGGAGTTCGTTCTTTGATTTTCTTGCTTCATCGTAATATCTTTTTGGAATAAAAAGCATTCCAAAACATTCACCTTCTTTCTTTCCTAAATGTTTGTGATGCACTTTATGTGCCTTGCGCAATGCACGAAAGTAAGTTAAATTTATTTTTTTTAGAATAGGAAAGCGCTGATGAATAAAAATATCGTGCACAAAGAAATATGCTGCTCCATACAATGTTATTCCAGCGCCTATCCAAAAACGAAAATCAGAATACGATTCTGTTAGACCGAATGACATGAGAATTATTCCTGGAACTGCAAATAGCAAAAAGAAGAAATCATTACGCTCAAAAAATCCTCCGTGTTCTTTTAAATGATGATCGTGGTGCAAAGTCCAAAGAAATCCATGCATGATGTATTTGTGAGTGAACCATGCTACTCCCTCCATTAGTAAAAATGAAAAAAATACAATTAGAAGATCAATTATCCATGTCATGATGTAAAAAATTTGTTCAAAGTTATTATTCTGTAATCATTAAATATTTAGTGTCTTTTATTAGTTCCTCTAATAAATGAAAGTTAAAAGCTTTTTCATAAATCATCTTAAACCATTCAGTAAAACTTTTAGGATTTAAATTTATTTCGTTTTGTAAATCTTTTAATGAAATGCTTCTACAGGCAGCAACCTCCTCATTATTAGGTTGCGGATTTTTATTTGAAATTCCGAAAAAAACATGGTCAATTTCATGCTCGATTAAGTTGTTGCCAACTTCTGATTTATAGGTGAATTTAAATCCAAAAATGAGCGGGCATTCCATTCCCATTTCTTCCATTAAACGACGCTGTGCAGCTTTTAAAATTGATTCTTTGGCAATTGGATGGCCACAACAAGTATTTGTCCATAGGCCACTTGAATGATATTTATCGAAGGCTCTTTTTTGTAAGAGTAAATTGCCATTTAAATCAAAAATAAAAATAGAAAATGCCCTATGCAATGCTCCTTCCACGTGAGCTTGTATTTTCTCCATGTGGCCTATCTCGCTATCATTTTCATCAACTAAAACTACCGATTGAAAATTACTCATAGTGATATGCTGTTTTTAATTTTTGCTTTTTCTGATGAAGAAATATTGTCTGATTCCAATAAAAAATTTGTTATTCGTGTGAACAAATCAGCATCCTTTTTTTTAAATTCGGAAGTTGAAATTGCTTTTATAATTAAATTTTTATCCTCCAATAAATTGTTTTTGTAGCCGATAAAATCAGGGGAGTTAGATTGAACTGAAAATCGTAGAAATCGTAATTCTATGTTTTCTAAAGATAATTTTATTGCATTATCCAGGTTTGATTTTCCCTCACTAAAATATTTGATTTTTTTATAAGGATTATAGGAGTGATTACAAATCATAAAAGCAGCTATACCCTTGTATCCGATAATAATTGGCAATGAGCTTTTAGGTGCATTTTTAAAACTAGAATAAAACTTATCTGCTTCATCAGAATTGGTGGAAGCGCTATAAAACTGTTTTCGTAATTCCAAGATGTTTTGAGCATGAACAGAGCTAATTGACAGAATAAACAGTAAAAAAATAAATTTCAAAGTGTATTGAATTGATGTCTTATTACAGAATTAATTAGTAACCCGACTTTGTGTTTGTTTGTAACTCGAATTCTTTCCATCATTACTTTTTCTGCAGGAACAGATTTAATTTTTTTAAAGAGTGCTTTGTAATAAACAAACGCAACATACACGCCTAACCGAGCAGATCGAGGAAGTTTTTTTATTCCATTTAATGCTAGAATAAAATCTAATTCAATGTCCGATTCAATTTTTATTTTTTGTGTGTAATCAAAACTCTCCAAGTTAGCCTCTGGAAAGTACGCCCTGCCTAATTGATTGTAATCCTGTTTTAAATCTCTTAAAAAATTTACTTTTTGAAATGCAGAACCAAGATACATGGCTGCTGGTTTAAGATTTTCATAATTTGAATTATTGCCTTCAGTAAAAACTCGCAAACACATTAGACCAATTACTTCAGCTGAGCCGAGGATGTAATTGTCAAAAGATTTTTTATTGTGTTGTGAATGACTTAAATCCATTTCCATGCTATCTAAGAATGTGTCAATCAATACCTGCTCGATATTATATTGATGAACGCACTTTTGAAAACTATTTAGAATTGGATTTAAGCTAATTCGCTCTTTAATGGCGAGCGTAGTATCGGCACGAAATCTTTTTAATAATTCCACTTTGTTAAAATCATGAAAGCTATCAACTATTTCATCTGCCAATCTTACAAATCCATAAATACTATAAATAGGACTGTGGAATTTTTTGTTTAGAAAATAAATTCCAAAGGAAAAACTAGTGCTGTAAGCTCTTGTTACTATCTTACTACTGCGTACAGATATTTTGTCAAATAAAGTTTTCATTAATTTAAATTAAGTTGTTTCAATACTTCTTTTGCTACTATTTGTCCTGAAATTAATGCTGGGGGTACCCCTGGGCCTGGAACGGTTAATTGTCCTGTATAGAAAAGGTTTTTAATTTTTTTATTTCGAATCGAAGGCTTTAGCACAGCAGTTTGTCGAAGGGTGTTTGCCAAGCCGTAGGCATTGCCTTTAAATGCATTATAGTCATTCGTAAAATCATTTATTGCATAGCTTCTCTTGTAAATAATATGGGCACGAATATTCTCACCAGTTCTATTTTCCAATCGTGTCATAACTATATCAAAAAATTTTTCTCTTGTAGTTTCATCATCTTTTAACCCGGATGAAATAGGAATCAGAACAAATAAATTTTCCATTCCTTCAGGGGCTACTGTAGTATCTGTTTTTGATGGGCAACATACATAGAACAAAGGTCGGGTAGGGTATTGCGGTGTTTCGTAAATTTCTTTTGAGTGTTGTTGCAGGCTTTCGTCAAAAAATAAGTTGTGATGTTGCAGGTTGTTTATTTTTTTATTAATACCTAGATAGAAAATAATGGATGATGGAGCCATCGTTCGTTTATTCCAATACTCTTCAGAGTAATTTCTAAATTCGGCATCCAATAATTTTTCTTCAGTGAAATGATAATCAGATGAAGCAATTATAACATCTGCTTCAAATAATTGTTCATTAGAAAATACACCAGAGGCTTTATTGTTTTGAGTTGCTATTTTGGTTGCTGGCGTATTGATTTCAATTTTCACTTTGAGCGATAGTGCTAATTCTTCCATCGCATCAATAATTTTTTTCATTCCCCCCATTGGATACCAAGTTCCTAATGAAAGCCCGGCATAATTCATTAAACTATATAAAGCAGGAGTATCCTTAGGTTGTGCCCCAAGAAATAAAACTGGAAATTCAAGAATGCTTATCAATCGGGGGTCATTAAAATATTTTCTAACATAGGTTTGAAATGATTGAAGAATATGTAATCGGGGGATGCCCGCGAGTACTCTAGCATCAGCAAATTCAAACCACGATAGGGCAGGTTTATAAACTAGTTCTTTCATGCCGATTTCATATTTATATTTTGCTTCAGCCAGAAATTTATTAAGTTTTTCTCCGCTTCCTTTTTCTATTGATTCAAATAATTCTTCTAGTTTTTTTGGTGATTCGGGAATATCGATTTTTTCATTGCCGGATAGAAAGACAGAAAAGGAGGGAGACAACAATTTCAGTTGATATAAATCAGAGACTTTTTTATCAAAAAGCTGAAAGAAATCTTCAAAAACATCGGGCATCCAGTACCAACTCGGCCCCATATCAAATAAAAATCCATTCGCTTTAAATGCTCGAGCACGGCCTCCAATTTTTTCGTTTTTTTCAAGAATAGTTACTTCAACCCCCTGTTTAGCCAAACAGCAAGCAGTGGCAAGTCCAGAAAATCCTGACCCTATTATTATTGCTTTTTTAGTTGTTTTCATTTGAGAATAATGACTTAATTGGCAGTAAAATAAGATAACAATGTATGCTCATGAATTGTTTATGTTTATGTAAATAAAATACCATTATCATGATTAATTAAACAAATTAAGGTGCTTTTCTTTAATTTTTTTTATGTTGATTTAATTTTCATTCATCTTTAAAAGTGTTGTACATATTTACAACCATGAAAAATACAACGCTCATTTTTATTTTTTTCTTTCTTATCCCAACTTGTGTTGTCACGCTGGGTTTTACGAAGTGTGGTGCGCAGGTATTGGATATTACAAGCAAAACCGATAGCACTTTTTATAGGATTGATTTAGCTTTAAGTAATCCGCAAAAATGTTTTTATCTGTTTCTGGAATACGATTCGTTGGAAATACTCCCTGATATGAGTTCGCTCATGAATCTGAAAGGAATTGCTTTTCGTCATTGCACACGAATGAATTTCAATCAGGCTATCAGTAAACTTTCAGTACTACCAAATTTGGAATATTTTGAAATAAGTATTTCTGCGCTACTAAAATTACCTGGTAGTATCGGTTCACTTTCGCATTTACAAACACTTAAT
>CAMDDP010000046.1 GCA_945892775.1 Chitinophaga pinensis | reverse complement strand
CAATTTATTTTGGATGCGGCATTGCAGTACTATGTCATTACTAATTCTGGAACTTCTCTTGATGACATTTCTATTATTCATCTCAATAATCAGTATGTACGAAAAGGTGAGTTGGATATTAAAGAATTATTTTCCACCGAATCTGTTTTAGAAAATATAGTTTCTAAGCAGGAATTTGTTGCAGAAAAAATTGAGTCGTTGAAATTAATGTTGAAGCAGAAAAAAATCCCTGATGTAAAAATCGGAGCCCAATGTTTTTCTCCCTATGAGTGTGATTTTTTTAATTACTGTTGGAAAGATTTACCGGAGAAAAATTCTGTTTTTTCATTGGGGAGAATAGGAGGGAAAGCTTTTGAATTAATTGAGGATGGAATATTTCATCTGGATGATATTCCTGACGACTATCCTCTTTCGCCATCTTCGGCTTTTCAATTAGAATATTATAAAAGCGGGAAGAAGTTTATTGAAAAGGAGGAAATCATAAATTTCATTGAACTATTTACTTATCCGTTACATTTTTTCGATTTCGAAACATATATGAGCGGAGTTCCTGACTTTGATTTTTCAAGACCTTACCAGCAAATTCCGTTTCAGTATTCTTTACATGTAATTAGGAAAGGCAAAACAGAAGCACAGCATTTTGAATTTTTGGGTGATGGAACTAATGATCCGCGTGAATCTCTCATTCTTCAAATGATAAATGATTTAGGAAGTAAGGGTTCTGTTATTGCATACAACAAAAGTTTTGAGCAATCACGAATTAAAGAGATGGCAAGAGATTTTCCTGAATATGCTGAACAACTCTTGGAAATAAATGAACGGATGGTTGATCTGGCAACACCTTTTCAAAAGCGGTGGTACTATGATCATGCCTTTGAAGGTCACTACTCCCTTAAAGTTGTCTTGCCAGTTCTTGTGCCTAAACTCAGCTATCAATCATTGGAGATTCAGGAAGGTGGAACCGCAAGTTTGGTGTATTCCCAACTCAAATATCAAGAAGAAGAAACTAAAATTCTACAACGCAAACATTTATTGGAGTATTGTAAAATGGATACACTGGCGATGGTGAAGATTTTGGAGAAACTCGGTTCTATTGTTAAATAATTTTGTGCTTAATCCACTTATTTCTTTTCATAAACCTTGTTTCCTGATTTGCTATAATGATAGAGTCCACCTTTGGGGTCACGATGAATTGGAATACCGGTTGCTGTTTTTCCGACAATCGGATTTTTATCATATGCATTTGGGTCGCCCTTGCTAATAATGGATAATGAAGATATAGGATGAATTTCATTCCAGCCGTGATGTGTATCTAGAACATAAGAACCAGTAACTGAAACCTGATCTCCAATACTCGGAATTGTAACATTGTTGTAATAACCGGAACACGGTTCAATAGCATTTGCCTGGGTAACCTTTTTAGCACAAATGATTTCAAGAACAAGGCAACTATTTTGTCCCGAAATATTTTTTGAATTCAGCAACGATGAATTTCCATTTAGTCGTAATTGTAGATGAATGTCACCATCAGCTTCATAATGCCTAGCTAATATTATTCCTGAGACAGTTTTGCAGGCTTCATAAACCTTAAATCGATTGCTATGATAAATATAATTCCATAGTGCAGGGTCGCAATCCGTTGAAGTTCTAGAGGTATTGATTTTGGTTGTGCCTAAAATTGAATTCTCCTTTATGGCATAAGATGTTGTTTCTGAAATAGAGTTGCGGAATAGTTTTGTGTTTGATAAAAACAAAAATGCCATTAAAGTAGCACCAAACATTATTCTATAATATATTTTCATATTTATCTTTTATTAGTTAGGCCCATAACGTTTTGCGGGTTAAAGAAGTTGGCGATTTTACCACTTAACTTCATATGGAAAAATTCATTTCAAATATAAGATAAACTTTCATACGAACCACTGAACCGTCAATTTCTTGTAGGCACTGTTAAAGGCAGCTAATTATTTTCTCTGTCGTTTTGTAATGTCGTTCATCATAATCGTATTTTCAGCCCAGCGTTTAGAACAATTCCGTCAAGCGGTGCCCACACTTCGGTAAACTGAGGAGTGTTGTAGGGTGCTGAACGCAAACTGCCTAAATTTGTCTGCCGAAAATTTGTATAGTTCTCTACATTTCCGAAGAAGGTATAGTTTTTCCAAGTGTATTCTACCACTGTACCAAAAGTCCAAAAGTCTTTTGTCTTTGTTCCATTTGAAAGTGACTGACTGCTTTTAAATTCATAGTCAATTCCGATACGCCACTTGCCAGGAAGTGCGTAAAGCAAGTCTCCTTTCAAGCTGTGGTGCGGTGTAAGTGTTAAGTCGGAAATGGTGTCGTTGAAATGATTGGTTGCATTGGTGTAAGTATATCCAACAAACAAAACAAAATTATAAAACCCGAATTTGAAAAATGTTTCTCCTCCATAACTTTGTGTGTAACCCTTTGCATTTATAAAATGGAAAACACCGCTTGCGCTACCTGTGTCAGCAATGATTACAGGTTTGTCAAGGTAGGTGAAGAAAAACATTTGATTGATATTAATAAAGCATTTGTCCCCGATTGCTGTCTTGAAACCGATGTCAGCGTTTCCGCCATAAGATTGTTCAGCAATTACTTTTTGCTTATCAATAGGCAATACATTCTGATAGCCGAGCAATTCTGCCTCCTGATTAAATATTGTCGGGTTACGATAGCCCATACCACCGCCAATTCGTGTAGTGAGTTTTTGTGTCCACTTGAACAATGCTGAAACTCTTGGTAATGCAAAAAACTTTTCATCTATTACATAATCTCCTCTGAACCCTGACTCTATAGAAATCTTTTTGCCTATGTCAAAAACATAATTGGCAAATGCTCCGATGGTTTTATATTCTTCGTTTCGCATTATTGGACTTTGCAAACTATCTTCCCAGAAATTGTCGCTATAAAAGTTTATACCTGTTATCAAAACATTTTCTTTTTGTCGAAAAGTGTATGCAACTTCTGAGAAAGTTGAAAGTTGCTGTCCTGAAAAACGATACTGTTGCAATGCTTTTGAAGGAGTGATTTCCAGTCCGCGATGAAAAATATTAAAACTGTTGCGAACTGTTATAGCATTCTTGTCATTAAACTTGTGGTCGAGTTTAAGTTGAGTTGTAACCCGGTTAATGTCGTTTACTTCTTTATAAAAATGAATAGTGTCTGCATATTGGTGGTTCAATAATTTGATGTCGCCTCCTTGCCTGATTTCATTAGTAAAAGTTCCACCCAATGAAAGTTTTGTTTTGTCGGTGAAGTAGAAAAATAATTTTGGATTAAGATTATATTTCGTAAGCTGGGGCAAATCGGTAAAGCCGTCTTTGTCCGCGTCAAAATAGGTTTGTGCATTCCGTTGACCAAGTAAAGTGAAGCCAAGTTTACCTATTCTTCTGCTCATATAAGCGTTCACATCAAATGCGCCAATGTGAGAGGCATTCAAATGCAAAAGTGTTTCTTCACTATTCGGTTCTTTTGAAATTAGATTTATTAAACCCGAAATCGCACCGCCACCATACAAAGTTGATGCACCGCCTTTGATATATTCCACTTGTCGCAAGTCAAGCGGTGGAATTTGCATAATACTCAAACTTCCTGAAAACCCTCCGTAAAGAGGAAAGCCGTCTTTCAGAATCTGTGTGTATCTGCCGTCAAGTCCTTGTATCCTTACATTAGCTGTGTTGCTTGTCGCTGATGTTTGTTGAACCTGTATTCCTGTGCTGTGTGTTATTAGGTGAGCAATTTTGCTTGGGTCCATTGTGCTGGCTTCATCAATTTCTTCAGTTAGAACTTCCACCCGTGTCGGAATATTTTCAATGGTTTTATTTCCTCTCGTTGCCTCAATTATTATTTCATCTAATTCATTAACATCTTGCGAAAGAAAATTGTCAGTGGTGAACTTGCTGAATGAGGAAAGGTATATGTCTGCTCTGATTTTTTGTAGCTGATAGAACTGTACACTATTGTCTGCTCACCGTCGGGAATATTGTTAATGGTAATTTCACCATTTGAATTTGAACTTGCTCCGTTGCTTGTCCCTTTCAAAACCGCTGTCGCACCAACTAAGGTTTCTTGTGTGGTGCTGTCCTTCAAAATTGCTTTGAAAATGTTTTGGCTAAAACTTGAATTAATACTGAGTACTGCTGCCAGCAGTAGAATTATTTTTTTTGTCATTTTACTGTTGTTTGTTTGTGTATGTCAAGTTTGATGTCTGCTCTGTTGTCTTTAAGGGGTACTGCTAACGGTTTGTAGCTTGGCATTCAGTTTTTTTCTTCAAAAAAACTAATCCTAAGGGGTTGGCTTATTCTTTTATAACTTTAAATGTATGTTTTAAATTCTCACCTACACTAAATAAATAAATTCCACATGGTAATTTGTCTAATTCAATTAGTGTGTTCTCTGATTTAATTTGTCCTGTTAAAACAGCCTTTCCATTGGTATCATAAATTGTATAAACCACACCAAATAGTTTAGTAGCTGCTTTCACATTTACATTGTTGTTTGTTAGATTTGGGTAAATTGTAAGATCTTTATTTTCTAATACATTCTCTATTCCGTTAAAAATATTATCTAATTTTCCAATAAAAATATCATCGGTACTGCCTGTTTTATTGGTGTTGCCTAAGTTGTAAGAGTCAAAATCAATGAATGGACTATAATATTCTCCAGTTATTAAAACGTGATCGGAGGCATCAACTGTTATAGACCAAACAAAATCATAATCAGATCCTCCAGTTGCGGTTGCCCAAATAAAATTTCCACTTGCATCTAATTTGGTTATAAAAAAATCTTTACTTCCAAAAGAAGTCATTTCAAATAATGCTGTGCTTGGGTCAAAGTCAGCTGTTCCTTCGTAATTACCTGTTATAAAAATATTACCTGTTGCATTTGTAGCTATACCATATGGACTATCAGAGGCAGATCCTCCAATTGATTTTGCCCAAATAAAATTTCCTGAATTGCTAAATTTAGCAATGAAAATATCATAATTTCCAGCTGAGGTCAAGTTTGAAATTCCACTGCCTGGGTCAAAGTCAATTGTTTCTTGAAAATCACCTATAACCACAATATTGGTTGAGTCATCAATGGTTAAAGAATATCCTGCATCGGCTCCTGAAGCTCCGATTGATTTGCACCAAATGAAATCGCCAGAGCTATTTAATTTTGATATGAAAAGATCATTGTCACCTGCTGAAGTTAAATTGTAAAGGCCCATTCCAGGATCAAAGTCAACAGTATTTTGAAATAAACCAGTAGTAAAAATATTTCCAGAGTCGTCAATAGCTATGCTGTTGCTATAATCACCAGCAGTAGAACCAATTGATTTTGCCCAAATAAAATTTCCATTATTATTTAGTTTTGATATAAAAATATCGGTCATTCCATTGGAGGTTAAATCATAGATGCTACCATCAGGATTAAAGTCAGCAGTATCATTAAACCATCCTGTTGTATACACATTGCCAAGTGCATCAAAATTTAAGAAATAACTTTCGTCAACACCGGTGCCTCCCATTGATTTAGCCCAAATAAAATTGCCCGAAGAATCTAGCTTTGATATGAAGATGTCTTTACTTCCCGCCGATGTTAAGTTGTAGGTGCCAGAACTTGGGTCAAAGTCAGCTGTGTTTTCAAATGGGCCAGTTGTATAAATATTTCCTGAGCCATCAATGGCTATGTTGTTTGGGTATTCGGCATCAGGGCCTCCCATTGATTTTGCCCATAAAAAATTGCCTGCAGCATTTGACTTATAAATAAAAATATCACCTCCACCTGATGAAAATAAATTAAAAATATTTGGTCCAGGATCAAAGTCCACAGTGTCATCAAAGGTTCCGGCGGTATAAATATTTCCAATAGCATCCACAGTTATATAATATCCTGCATCATAACCATTGCCACCAATTTGTTTTGCCCAAAGCCAGTTAGGTGATTGGGCGAATGTTGTGCCTGTTAAAAAAAATAGTGAGAGAGCTAATATGTTTTTTTTCATTTCTATTTTATATAAAGTCATTTTTTACTGATAAAAAATTTTCTTCTTATGCCCAACTTTTTAAGCGGTCGTAGGTCTCCAATTTTTGATTTGCAATATTAAAGTGTTTTCAACTTGTATAAAATTATCTCAAGAATATTATTCGGTTAAGTATACAGTGTCTTAAACTTACCGCACTCCGATTACGAACAAAGCCCAAAAAATATTTATTTCTTTTAATCTTTTCGTTATACGCGGTCTCTACTTTTTATTCAAGGTTGCGAAGTCAGATATTCATAGATAAGTTTTTTTTCTTCGTCAGTAATTTTTGCTCTCACCTGCATTTCATCCAATTGGTCTTCCCATTCTTTTGTGTCGAGTTCTTCTGGAAAATAAAGATTGTGGCAACCGCTGCAATGGTCAGCATAAAGTTTTCTTCCTAATAAAAGTTGTTGTTGTTTTATCACATCAGTTGATACAGGCATAAATAATGTCGGACCGCAACCGTAAAGTATGAAAGGAAGTATAATTGCGACAATAATTTTATTTTTCATTAGAAATTATATCCCACAAGGGAGCGGATTTCTAATTTTTCATAATTGTTGTAATCCATCTTTCCTGGTGCTGCAACCGTTTTATGCAAGTTTGTAATTTGAGGGAGTGCAGTGATGTTGGTGAAAAATTTTCCAACAGAAGCATGAAAAGCAAGACCCGCAAACAAAACAGAGTTTATCCAACCGTCTTCTTTTGTGATGTCGTTGTTGTTTCGTATTTCCAAACCGAAACCAATTTCAGGTTTAAAGAAGTGCATGTAGCCCAGATTAAATTCAACAGGTGAGTTGCTTGTCCATTCGGCTTTTGTAATGTTGTCCACTCTTGAAATTTCTTTTTCAATTTCGTATTTGCCTACTATGTTGAAAGCCAATAAATCTTTTTGCCAACGCTTGTCAAAAATCAATTTGGTTTCTGATTCATAATTATTACCACCAAACTCCACTTCTTCGTAAAGTGCGAAACCGATTCGATTTGCAACAGGGTCAGAGAGTTTCCATTTCCACTCGCTGGTGAAAGAGGTTTTTAATTCCTGATTCAAGGCAGTTGAGGAAGTGTCGGCATAATTGAAAAGTTCGGAGTTGAGATAAAAAGATGTCTGAACTTTTTTTCCTAACCCAACTTCAAATTCAAGTCGCTGGTCAAGATGTTGTCCGAAAATATAAGGACTGAATTCGCCAACTTTTCCTGTTGATAAAGTGTTTTGAAATTCGAAATCAAAATCGCCTTTATTTAAAACATTGGTTTGATAGGTGTAAGCAAACACTCTGTCTTGTGCGAACGATGTTGTGGCAAGAGTAAATAGAATTGCTGTAAAAATGTATTTCATAAATAACAAAAAGTTCATGCGCAAAGTTAATTTTTTTTTGATATTTAAAATTTATTGTGCCGCGCAAGGGTTGCGCATAACTAGTATATATACTAAACAAACCTTCGTTTATATAAAAAATTATATATAGATTGACGAAGGTTTGTTTCGCTTTGTTTTTTCTCAAATATCTTTCTCTTACAAATCATCAAATGGGCTTTTTATTTGCTGCATGTTTTTTGTGCTCACATGGCTGTGTGTTTTCCTCTTTCTTAAATTTCTTTTACTTCTTTAAATTATAACGGTCGGCATTCATCACTTTTACCCATCCTTTTACAAAGTCGTTGACGAATCTTTCTTTGTTATCATCTTGGGCATAAAACTCTGCATAAGCACGAAGAATAGAATTAGAACCTAAAACCAAATCAACACGTGTTGCAGTCCATTTTGTTTGACCATTTTTTCTGTCAACAACATGGTATAAATTTTCTGCCACGGGTTTCCAAGTGTAGTTCATGTCAGTAATATTTATAAAGAAGTCGTTGCTCAACACGCCTTCTTTTTCTGTAAACACACCATGTTTTATTCCTCCATGATTTGTTCCTAACACACGCATTCCTCCAATCAACACCGTCATTTCAAGGGCAGTTAGTCCCATAAGTTGTGTTCTGTCAAGCAGGAGTTCTTCGGGTTTTGTTGCATATTCTTTTTTAAGCCAATTGCGGTAACCATCGTGAATGGGTTCAAGCGTTTCAAATGATTCGGCATCGGTCATGTCAGCAGTTGCATCGCCTCGACCAGCACTGAACGGAACTTTAATTTTAACTCCGGCATCGTTAGCCGCTTTTTCAATGGCTGCACTTCCACCCAAAACGATTAAGTCTGCAATGCTTATTTTTTTTTGTAATCCAGATTGAATTTGTGTGAGCGTATTCAATACTTTCTGTAGTCTTTCAGGTTCGTTGCCTACCCAATCTTTTTGAGGGGCAAGACGAATTCTTCCACCATTAGCGCCACCTCTGTAATCGGAACAACGGAATGTTCTTGCACTATCCCAAGCTGTGTTAATGAGTTCTGATTGGGATAAGCCACAGTTCAACAATTTTGTTTTTAATTCTTCTATCTCAGCATGTGATAGAGTGCAATCCCCCACTGGAATTGGGTCTTGCCATATCAAATCTTCATGGGGTGTATCTGCACCAAGGTAACGGCTCCTTGGTCCTAAGTCGCGATGGGTGAGTTTGAACCAAGCTCTTGCAAATACTTCTTCAAAATATTTTGGGTCTTTATAAAATCGATCAGAAATTTTTCTGTATTCAGGATCCATCTTCATTGCCATGTCGGCATCTGTCATTATCGGATTTTTGCGAACGCCTTTTACATGTGCATCAAATGGCTTGTCTTCTTCTTTAATATTAATAGGTTCCCATTGAGAAGCACCAGCAGGACTCTTCTTCAGTTCCCATTCATGATTTAATAAAAGATGGAAATAGGTATGATTCCATTTGTTGGGTGTAGTTGTCCATGCACCTTCAAGCCCACTTGATACAGTATCCTCGGCATTACCTTTTTTATTTGTATTAGCCCATCCAAATCCTTGTTCATGCAAGTCAGAGGCTTCTGGTTTATTACCAAGTTTACCTGCATCGCCATTACCATGTGCCTTGCCTACGGTGTGTCCACCGGCAGTTAATGCAACGGTTTCTTCGTCATTCATTGCCATGCGTTTAAATGTGGTTCTCACATCTTTTGCCGTTTTCAATGGGTCAGATTTTCCATCCACCCCTTCAGGATTTACATAAATTAATCCCATCTGAACTGCAGCCAAAGGATTTTCAAGTGAATCACTTGTATTATCAGTATAACGCGATTTTCCAAGCCATTCCTTTTCAGCGCCCCAATAAATATCTTTTTCAGGATGCCAGATGTCTTCACGACCGCCACCAAATCCAAATGTTTTGAATCCCATAGATTCGTAAGCCATATTGCCTGCGAGGATGAATAAATCACCCCATGAAATTTTGTTGCCGTATTTTTTCTTAATGGGCCATAGTAACCTTCGTGCTTTGTCTAAGTTAACATTGTCAGGCCAACTGTTCAGTGGAGCAAAACGCTGATTACCTGTGTTGCTTCCGCCTCGTCCATCTGTAGAACGATAAGTTCCTGCAGAATGCCAAGCCATACGAATCATCAAGCCTCCGTATGTTCCCCAGTCGGCAGGCCACCAATCCTGACTTTCGGTCATTAGTTTTTTTAAGTCATTTTTTAATGCTTCCAAATCAAGTTTTTTGAATTCAGCAGCATAGTCGAAATTTTCACCATACGGATTTGTTTTTGTGTCGTGCTGATGCAGAATGTCTAGGTTTAAGGTATTAGGCCACCAACTTGTAACAATATTTTTTGTTTCTGTATTTGCTCCGTGCATCACCGGGCACTTTCCTGATTTATTATGATTCATTTTATTGGTTTGATAAAAAATTTTTGTTAATTAATTTTTACAAATGTATGTGTTTTAAGATTTATCGGACTTGCTATTCGTTATTTTTTAATTTCTTCTTTTCATTATTTTGAAGCATAAAAATGTTACTGCTTCAAAAAATATATTTTTATTTGGGAATGCAGTTTGAAAGTCAAAATTTTTATTTCTGAATTGTTCTAATGTATTTAAATCAAACGCATTATTCAGTATGCAGCTCAATGGAAATGATGATGATACTATAATTAATTTCTGAAAATATCTTTCATGACTTTCCCATTAGATGTTGGAACCTTAAATCCCATCAATTCAGCTACTGTGCTTGCGATATCTATTTGTTCATAGGGAGTAGCACAAGTGTAATTTTGTTTAAAATCTGGTCCTAATGCAAAAAATTCAATGTGCTTACAGCCCTCACACAAATCGCCATGTGAAATAAACCCATCTAGGTGACCTGCCGAATGGCGCCCATGATCATTCGTTATAATAAGTGTTGTTTTATCCTTGTAAAAAGGATTGGATTGTAAAAAATTCCAAAATTGAAAAATGTAATCGTCTGTATCTAAAATTCCTTGCAGGTATGCTGCTGAATCTCCCAAATGCCCTGCTACATCAGGTTGTTTAAAATTGACTATCGCCATGCGAACATGATTGTTTGTAGTAATTGATTTTAAGTTTTTGAATGTAGTACTGTCCTCTCTATAACCTGTAAAAAGACCATTAACCCCACAATCTGTACTGGGTCGATAGGTGCCCCTCCATTCTGGGGCAACACAATCAGAAAGCACTTCTAGTTTATCTTTTGTAGAAACGATCCATGCCTCAGAACAAGGCCTGTCAAATGTTTTCATCCAATATTGAAAAATAGAGGGATTGGTGGGATACTGTATTCCCGTGTTATTAATATTCTCATAGACTCCTGTACACATTGCGTCGTGCCCAGGGCAGGTTGCAGTAAATGCATTATTATAAAACTTACTGCAAAAAACACCTTGCTGCAATAATGCTGAACGATGTGGAATATATTGATGTGTCGGCTCGCCCCAGGTTTCTGTAAAACGGGCTCCATCAACCACTAAAATAAATATATTTTGAGTTTTATAATTGGGTACCGGCACATCTTTTTTACAGCCCCCATAAAATAGAAATATAGCCATAAAAAAAAACGCTATTGGGGTATTAAAAATGTTGGGTGCTTTGTTTTTTAATTTCTTCATTGTTTAATGTAATTGCCCAGTATGTTTTTTCATTATCACTATTAAAAATTCTTAGTTAGAGTTTTTTTCTAAACTATTTCCACATACAACCCTTAAAGTTTGTAGTGAGGATTTTTTTGGAATTTCAAACATAGCTATTAATTTTTATACCATGTATTCAAATGGGTTAGCGTTTTTAAAAGAAGCACCAAAAGATAATTTTATTTTTAGAGGCTATAGGGTCTCTTTAAATTTAGGTAACGACTGGGTATTAAAAATGAGTTTGTTACATCAAATTAAATGAAGCACAATTAAGTAGTTATACTATTTATCCTGAAATTACATTTGATAGGTCAAACCTTAAAACCTTTATTGAATATTTAATTAATGCTAAAAAGTTTTTAGACGAACAATAAAAGGGCTGTTATGTTTAAATATGTTTATTTAACTCATAAGCAATTCTGTTTCTGAAATTCCTTCGCCGTTTTTGATCTGATTTAACAATTTTAAATAACGGCGTGTCGGTTTTCCGTTGTACTGCTTCTTAAAATGTTTTCTGTTAAGTATTCTACTTGCATTTTGTTTTTTTGTTAGCCGGTCAAACAGTCTTAATAAAATTCTGTTCTTATGGCTTTGCGTTTGACTGTCATACATACAATTTCTAAAGGCTTTCCGGTGAAAAAAATAAGTATCAGCTAAATATAATTTTCTGCATTTTCTGCCATTTCGTTGGCATCTGAAAAACCATATTGCACCCTTACCCAAATTTGAAGTAATTGAAACAAGTTGAACGCGGTAATTTATAGGCACATCATTGCATCGGTAAGAAAAGTCAATATAATTTTCTTCGGGGTTGGTGTAAACTTCAATTGATATACTGCCAGTCTTTTCGCCGCCCCTGCCAAATGTTATAACTCCACTTCTTTTTTGGTTTGG
>CAMDDP010000045.1 GCA_945892775.1 Chitinophaga pinensis | reverse complement strand
TCTGTTTTATTTAGTTTCATTGTTATCGTATACTGGTAAAAAACAAACATAGCAAAACCTAAATTGAAAACAAATTGAAATGGCAAAATTGTTTACACCCTGTTTACACCGGACAAATAAAAAAGGGTTTCAGTTTTACTGAAACCCTTATGGTTGTAGGGTGGGAACTACTGGGTTCGAACCAGTGACCCTCTGCTTGTAAGGCAGATGCTCTGAACCAGCTGAGCTAAGCTCCCATTTGGGTGGGCAAATGTAAATGAGTAATTCAGTTTTCCAAATTTAACGATTGATATTTCCTAAAATTCATACCCTAAACTAATTCGATTTAATGGTGATGGTTCTACTGAAAAATGATGGATTGAATTCGACTCAGTATTTAAACCTGATTTTGAATAAATTCGGTTACTGCGTTCATTAATAATAAGTGCGGAAAAGGCAGACTCAAAAGCAACTTTTATTTTTTCTTTAATGGTAAATCGAACGCCAAAAAATAATTCTGTTCCAATGGAATAAGAGCTAATTTTTTGTTGAAATGATAATTCATTAAATAAAGAAGAACCAGAGCAATTGAATTTATGTTTTCTATAAACTGCGTCCATACCGGCATAAAAACAAAAATTATATTTCTGATATAAAAAATGTTCGAAGCCCAAATGTGCTCCTGTGTTTTTCCACTTACCATTAAGGTTAACAGTATCCTTTACTTCATAATACTGTCTGGCAATATGGTTAATTTTTCCACCCACATTTACAATTGAAAATCTAAATGCATTTTGTTCATTTTCAATTCGGTAATAAATTCCTTTTTTAAATTGCAATCGAAACCCTTCTAAATAAAAATCGGGGGCAAACTGGTCGTAGGTATAAGATCCTGTAACTATTCCTGCTTCTCCAATAAATTTAAAGGTGCTATCGCTTGTTCGTTCGAATAATATTTGCGCTTTTAAAATATTTGAGAAAAACACTAAAGCCAGAATAAGGAAAATTTTATTAATATAATTCAAGGGTCATTTTTACTGGGGGGCTAATATAGCTGAATAAAATTCCAACACAAAAAATGGGTTCTTATCTGTTTTTAATAAAATGCTGTTTAAACAATTGGATTATTAATATTTATTAATGAATTCAAAAAAAAATATTTGGGATTTAAAAATTCGCTTTATTTGACCCATCATTTTATCAATTTAGAAAAAACAACTAATGAAAACAATAGCGTATCTTTTAATTTTTCTTTTATGTTTCTCGTCAAAAAATATTTTTAGTCAAAATTCTGATTCGTTGCTGATATCAAAAATATTTTCAACAGCATTAAAAGATAACGGAGGCTTCCACGCCTTGTATGATTTATGCAAGCACTCCGGAAAACGATTAAGTGGGTCGCCATTAGCTGATACAGCTGTAAATAGAATGGCGGTCTGGTTAAAAAATTGGGGTGCTGATACGGTATGGTTGCAAGAGTGCATGGTTCCTCATTGGGTTCGTGGTGAAAAAGAAGAAGCTAAAATAATTTCATCGTCTTTAAAGATGAGTTTGTCAGTTCCGGTTTGTGCACTTGGTATGAGCATTGGAACACCCGCAAATGGAATAAAAGCCGAGGTAATTGAGGTGCTTGGAATGGGCGAATTAAAAAATTTGAATCCGACCGATATAAAAGGCAAAATAATTTTTTATAATGGTTCAATGCCTCCTGAAACTATTTTTACATTTAATGCTTATGGTCATACTGTTGGTCAAAGATGGGCAAGTGCTATGGAGGCTGCCAGATATGGGGCAATAGGAGTAGTGGTGAGAAGTGTTGCATCGCATATTGATTCGCACCCACACACCGGGTCAATGGGCTATAACGATACGATAACTAAAATTCCTGCAGTGGCTATTAGTACTCAAGCGGCAGAGATATTAAGTGCTTCATTAAAGAAGGATAAAAATTTAAAGTTTTGGTTTAAAACATCTTGTCAAACATTACCCGATGTACTATCGCATAATGTTATTGCTGATATTAAAGGGTCTAAATATCCAAATGAAGTAATTTTAATTGGAGGACATTTGGATGCTTGGGATATGGCGGAAGGTGCACATGATGATGGGGCAGGAGTTGTTCATTCAATGGAGGTAATTCGTTTGTTTAGAACACTAGGCATAAAACCGGAACGAACCATTCGAGTTGTATTGTTTATGAATGAAGAAAATGGATCAAGAGGAGCGAAGGCCTATGCTGAATGGGCAAAGAAATCGGGCGAGGAACACATAGCAGCGATTGAAAGTGATGCTGGCGGTTTTATTCCAAGAGGTTTTACTTTGGATTGTTCCGACGCTGAAAAATTTTATTTAAGAAGTAAATTTTCTCCTGTTCTTTCTTATTTCGGTGTTGGCGACTTCAGCCGAGATGGAGGCGGTGCCGATGTAGGTTATTTAAAAGATATTTGTCCGTTGATTTCAGGTTTATCACCCGACTCACAACGGTATTTTGATTATCATCATTCAGAAATAGATGTATATGAAGAAGTAAATGATCGGGAATTAGAAATGGGTAGTGCGGCTGTTGCTTCCTTTGTTTATTTATTGGATAAGTATGGAAATGGAATGAAAAGAAATGCGAGAGAAGAAGAATAAATTTATTTAGCAGTTAGGAGTATAGATTCTAATTTATTTATGATTGATAAAAATGATTTAAAAAAACGAGTAGTTGCCATTCTAGGTTCAACAGGTTCAATTGGAACACAAGCACTTGATGTTATATATGCCAATAAAAATTTCTTTGAGTTAGAACTAATCACTGCTAATTCAAATGCCGAATTACTAATTCAACAGGCAAAAAAATATTTACCTGCATCTGTTGTTATTGTCGATGAAGAAAAATACAATGAAGTAAAGAGTGCTTTGAGTTCATTGCCGATAAAAGTTTTTGCTGGAAATGATGCGATTATTCAATGTGTGCAAAATGAAAATATTGAAATAGTTTTAACTGCTATGGTTGGTTATGCTGGATTGGCTCCAACTATTGCAGCGATAAAATCAGGTAAGCACATTGCACTTGCCAATAAAGAAACATTGGTTGTTGCAGGAGAAATTGTTACACGACTCGCTAAAGAAAATGGGGTTAATATTTATCCAGTTGACTCTGAACATAGCGCTATATTTCAATGTTTATTAGGTGAGTGGAATAACAAAATTGAAAAAATTATACTCACAGCATCGGGCGGGCCATTTCGTGGAAAAACAATTAATGAATTAAAACACATTACAAAAGCGCAGGCACTCAAGCATCCAAATTGGAACATGGGTGCAAAAATTACTATAGATTCTGCAACACTAATGAACAAAGGTTTAGAGGTGATTGAAGCAAAATGGCTGTTCAATCTTTCTCCCGAACAAATTGATGTAATTGTTCATCCACAAAGTATTATTCATTCCATTGTACAGTTTGAAGATGGAAGCATGAAAGCACAAATGGGTTTGCCTGATATGAAATTACCGATTCAATTTGCACTCGGGTATCCTGAAAGATTAAAATCACATTTTCCAAGATTTAATTTTATGCAGTATCCGACACTCACTTTTGAACAACCCGATAAAGTTACTTTTCGAAGTTTGTCATTGGCGTATCAGGCACTTGGGAAGGGTGGAAATATGGCTTGTGTTTTAAATGCTGCCAATGAAATTGCGGTCGCAAATTTCCTTGCCGATAAAATTTCATTTTTATATATGACTGATATAGTTGAAACTTGCATGCTCAAATTACCTTTTATCATTTCGCCCTCAGTTGAAGATTATATACACACCGATGAGGAAACAAGAAGAATAGCAGGTGATTTAATAAAATCAAGAACATAGATATTCGCACCCTTAACAAAATACTCAATGGTTATTTTAATTAAAGCTTTTCAACTCATTCTCAGTTTATCTATCCTCGTAATTGTTCATGAATTCGGCCACTTTATTGCCGCACGATTTTTTAAAACCAAGGTTGAAAAATTCTATCTCTTTTTTGATTGGGGCTTTTCTCTTTTTAAATTTAAAAAAGGAGAAACTGAATACGGTATTGGATGGCTGCCATTGGGTGGTTATGTAAAAATTGCTGGAATGGTTGACGAAAGCATGGACAAGGAGCAAATGAAATTACCTGCACAGCCGTGGGAATTTAGAAGCAAACCTGCCTGGCAACGATTGATAATTATGATGGGAGGAATTATTATGAATGTGATTTTGGGCATTTTTATTTATTCAATGATATTATTTACTTGGGGAGATGAATACATACCTAATTCCAATCTGAAAAATGGAATTGTTGTTGATAGTGTAGCAATGAAAATGGGTTTGTTAAATGGAGATAAAATTATTTCTGTTGATGGTGACAAAATAGAAAAGCTAAATGATGTTTTTTCTAAAATTGTTTTAGATGATGCAAAAACCATTCAGGTAGAAAGGGCAGGAGAGGATATTGACATTACAATTGCTAAAGGTTCGGTGAAAGAAATTATTGCGACTGGAAAAGGAGATTTAATAAATCCGCGCTATCCTTTTTATGTTGACAGCCTTGAGCCTGGAAGCGGAGCCTATAAAGCAAAGCTTCTGCGAAATGATCAGATTATTGCAATAGATGGAATTAGTTTGCCCTATTATGATTTGGCAAAGCCATATATTGTTGAACATAAAGGAAAATCAGTTTCAGTTACTGTGCTCCGCCAGGGAGATACGATTATAACTCCGATTAGTATTTCATCAGAAGGTGCTTTAGGTATTTATTCTATTGCTCCGGAAAAATTATTCGGTACTAAAAAAATTGAATATGGTTTCTGGGCTTCATTTCCTGCCGGATATAATAAAGCCTTTACCACACTTGGCAATTATGTTAAGCAGTTTAAATTAATTTTCTCGCCAGAGGTACAAGGCTATAAACAAATTGGTGGCTTCATCACTATGGGAAAAGTAATGTCGCCAACATGGGACTGGCATTCGTTCTGGAGTTTCAGTGCATTCCTATCCATTGCACTTGCGTTTATGAATTTTTTGCCGATACCGGCGCTTGATGGCGGTCATGTGCTTTTTACTCTGTACGAAATGGTTACCAGAAGAAAACCCAGCGATAAGTTTTTAGAATATGCACAAGTGGTTGGAATGTTTTTTTTACTTGCTCTTATGCTTTTTGCAAATGGAAATGATATAATAAAATTATTTCAATAGTAAATAATTTATGTTTTTCATTTTTGATTTTTAACTATCAACTTACCACCTATTTTAGCGCCCCCAATTAGCCCGAGTGGCGGAATTGGTAGACGCGCTAGACTCAAAATCTGGTTATGGCAACATAGTGGGGGTTCGATTCCCTTCTCGGGTACACAAAGGGGAATTCATCTTTTTTAATGATGAATTCCTCTTTTTATTTATTCTTAAAATGTGCATGTGTTTTATCGAATGAAATATTTTTAATAAAATAAGCAAACAATATTAAAAGGATAAATCATTCAGAATTAAATTTAAAAATGATAAACTGTGTAATTGAAAAGAGATGGAGATAGAAAAAGCCACGGCTTATATTTTAGATAAATTAGGTAGAGAGCTTCCTAAAACCTTGCATTATCATAGTGTTGATCATGTCTTAGATGTACTTAATGTAGCAGAGCATATTGCTACGCTTGAGGGGGTTACTGGCGATGACTTTATTCTATTGAAAACGGCAGCTATGTATCATGATTCTGGTTTCATTGTTCAAGGCAAAGACCACGAACATTTTGGTTGTGAATTAGTAAAAAAAATACTGCCTGAATTTAATTACAATGGGGATCAAATAAAAAAAATATGTGGAATGATTATCGCAACTCGAATTCCGCAAATGCCCTGTAATTTACTTGAACAAATATTATGTGATGCCGATTTGGATTATATTGGTCGGGATGATTATTGGAAAATTAGCAACTACTTGTTTAAAGAAATTAATGAATCTGCTCAATTACTCGAAATAGATTGGTTGAAAATTCAAATTGAATTTTTGGATCAACATCATTTTTTTACTGCAACTGCCATCAACGAACGCAAGGAGAAAAAAGCAATATACATCCAAAAGCTAAAAGAAATTTTAATACAAAAATCTATTTAGTTATACCCGATCAACGGTTTGCGTGTAGGCGATGTAGCCCTAAGTAGTAGTTAGCGACCAAAAAATATTTGTTCTTTTTAATCTTCTGTTAGGCGTTTGTGCTACTCATACTATGAAATTTCTTCAACAAAATACATATCAATCTCACCTTTATTCTTCGCTTGAACCTTTCCGCGATGTGTGCAACTGAATTTTTCTTTCACCAATTCGTAAGTGCTTCCACTGATGTTTACTTTTCCGGCATCACCACTTGATTCCATTCGTGAAGCGATGTTTACAGTATCGCCCCAGATGTCGTAAGCATATTTTTTAACGCCTACTATTCCAGCTACAACAGGACCTGTGTGAATGCCGACGCGCAACTCAAAAGGAATTTCTCCTCTGGCTTCTTTTTCTTTTTTGCGTTGCAGCATGTAGCTGCGGATTTCAAAAGCAGCATTGAGCATATCCACGGCATGTGTGTAGTTGCTCACGGGCAGTCCGCTGGCGCAAAGGTAAGCATCGCCAATGGTTTTTATTTTTTCTATTTTATGTTTTTGTATAATGATATCGAACGCACTGAAACAGGTGTGTATTTCGTCAACCAATAATTCGGCACTTACTTTTTCGCTTACGGTAGTAAAGTCCTTGAAATCGGTAAACATAACCGTCACCATTGTAAACGATTTTGCTTTTGCTGTGCCGGTTAGTTTTAATTCTTCGGCTACTTCGGCAGGGAGAATGTTGAGCAGCAATTCTTCCGATCTCTTTTTTGCAATAGCTGTTTTTCTCAAGCCCATAAAAATGACTCCTGCCAGTAACAGAAATAAAATGGCACCAACAATAAATCCATCACGGACCAATTTTTGTTTCTGCATTTCCTTTTGCGCAAGAGCATCTTTTTTTTCCTGATCAGCTTTTGCTAATGATTCTTTATTATCAAAGTCGTGCTGCATTTGCTGCTGTGTTATTTTTTTTGTATTCTCTTTGTTTACTAAACTATCACGGGTGTTGATGTAGAGTTTGTAATGTGTCAACTCTTGCTTATAGTTACCTTGTGTACTGTCTAAGGTTGCCAAATCTCGGTAGAATAATACCATATTCCTCAAGCTGTTATTCTCTTTTGCAATTGACAATCCTTTATCCAGGTATTGAGAAGCGTCACTATATTTTTTTTGTTTAATAAATGTTTGAGCAATGTTGCCATACGCACTTGCGATGTCTAACTCCCTTCCTGTTTCTTCAAAAATTTTTAAAGCAGCAAACTCCATTTTTAATGCTTCAGTATAATTGCCTTGCTTTGTATATATAGATCCTATCTGAAGGTATGAACCGGCAATACCCTGCTTGTCTCCAAGCTCTTCAACTATTTTTAAGTAAGTAAGATAATTCTTAAGCGATTCTGAATAATTGTTTTGGTTTTCATAAAGATATCCGATCTGCATATAGCATTTAGAGATGCCATTTTTATCACCTATTTCCTTGAAAATTTTTAAACTGGTAGAATAATTCTTCAATGCTTCTGGAAAGTTGCCTTGTTCATTATAAATCAGTCCGATACTTTTGTAGGAAACTGCAATACCATTTTTATCTCCTATTTCCTCAAATCTTTTTAAGGCAAAGAAAAAATTCTTCAATGCTTCGGGGTAATTGCCTTGATTTATATAAATAGTTCCAATTTTATTTTTCAATCTTGCAATGCCTTGTTTGTCAGAAATTTCTGTGAGTATTTTTAGGGATTTATTATACATTAGAAGAGCTGTTATATTATCTCCGTTAAGAGATTTGATACTTCCTATACTCTTGCAGGCATTGGCAACTCCTTTTTTAAAACCAATTTGCTCTGATAGTGCAAGGCTTTCGTTGGCATACTTCATTGACTTATCTTGATCATTTTTCAAATAGGCAATGGAAAGTGCATTCAAAATATTTGACGCGGTGCTATCGAATAGCGATTGAGATTTTATACGCAACTCCAACTTGCGGGCATTATGGTTTTTGAGTTGGGTTGTTAAAGAGTCAACGAGGTGTTGTTCTTGGGCGAAACTGTTTAGCGTTAGAAGCGTTGTCGTTAAAAGAAGAAAACGTATTTTCATATTCTGTTTGTTTCTTGCAGCCAGTTTGAAGTTTGCACCAATTAAAGTTCATTAAATTTCTGAATATTGAAGTTTGCAATGCCGCCAAACATATTCACTAAGGACCCGAGCGCAAACAGAAGACTGGGATTGGCGAGCATAAATTTCTAGGTGCAACGAATGTAACAAAAGTCGACAATGTTTCAGTTAAGCACAATACCCAAATTTTTGGTGTGCACTGTTATATGCTATAAGCATATATCTGTTTTTGGTGTTGATTATTACAAAAGAAAAAATAGGCCAAACAAATTTGCATTCTTTCTCAGCAAAAGAAACCATTGATATTCTCTATTCAGTTTGAGTTCCTATGCTTATGAACAAATACGCTTCTCTTATTCTAAGAGTATTTGTACGGCCTTAGAGCAAACTGAATTACTCTATGCATTCAAAGCCATTCTTTACTTATTTTTTTAAACGTAGTGTTATCGGGTGTAATACCCAAGTTACTATTGTTCTGTTTCAAAAAATTCCTGTGCTGTGCCTTCATTGCTGTGTTCTTGCAACTGTTTTACAATAACAGTTGCACGTTTACCATGTTCATTTATTTTTTGAAGATTCGAAATGAGTATATCTGCATTTTCTTTTTTATCTTGTTTGCTTTCAGAATTAATTACATCTGTTACAGTTTCCTGAGCGAGTTCAGAAAAGTTGTTTACAAAATTTAATGGGTTTAGTATTTCATGCGATACACGAGAAGCCATCACACCAAATGCAGCCATCTTTTCACTTTTAACCAATTGCTTCTGGGCCGACTTTAAATCGGTGAGCGCATTTTCGGCTCTTACTTTCTCCTTCTCCACATTTGCTTTCTCAAGCAAAATTATTTTGTTCTTTTCCTCTAATTTAATGTTCGCGCTTCTCTTTACTCTGAAACGGTTGTATATAAATAATGCAATCACCAATAACAAGCTTACAATTCCGACAAGGTAATTTCGCGTAAGTGAGGCAACCTGTTTTTCGGTTTCAAGATTTGTGATTGTACTTTCTGCTGCAGCAATTTTCTGTTCGTTTTCAAAACTCATTTTACGGTTGCTACGCTCATCTGCTTTCAATTGCTCGCGCAAAGTATTGCACCTGGCAAAAGTTTCAGCTGCATTTTTAACATCACCTAATTTCAAATACACTTCAACCAAAAGGCTGTATTCATTTATTAATTCTTGTCTTAAATTCCCCAATCTAGAAATTTCAGTTATAAGTAAATCCGCAGCATCCTTAAAACGATTTTGTTTAATTCTGCATAGAGCGCGATAATAATTGGGAACTAATTTGCCATCTGTAGAGTTCGCTGGCATATTATTTTCCTCTATTAGATTATTACATTGATTTAAATAAAATTCTGATGAATCAAGTTGATTCGTATGCATGTAATAAATTCCTTTTACTAAATAGCAATTAGCAACTTGTTGTTTTGAACTCTTTGCTTCGGCAATGGCAATATTTAAGTAGTAAATAACACTATCGAGTTCGTTCAACATTATTTTTGCATAGGCAATATTTTTATGGATGTAAGATCTATGCGGATTTACAATTTCATTCTTTGCTCCAAACTTAAGAGCGGCACGTGAGTATAAAATCGCGTTATGATAATCTCCTAAATCATTATATATTTTCGCTACAACTGACGTATTATTTACCCATGCACTGCGACCTGAGGAATATAATTCATGGGCATTGCTATCAACGGTGCCATTTTCGTTTAAATAGAGTATTGATTTTTTATAGTAATAAATGGAAAGGTCATTTAATCCTTTTGTTGCATAGAATCCTCCATGCACATAATAGCATATGGAAATAGCAATCGAATCATTTTTTTGTAAGTACAATTTAAGTTGTGTCGTGTAGTAATCAAAACCATCTTCCAATTTATCCGAAAGGCGAAATGGAATTCTCATGTTTGATAGCAAGCCCAGGAAGAGATTTCTTTCATCAGCATTTTGAGTCGCTTGGTATCGGCTAATTATTGCCTTGCCAATATCTATTGCTTTGTAATATTGTTGTGAAATTACAATGGCGTTATAAAGTGCTATTTCTATTCTATTATAAAAACGGGAATTTTCAATGCCTATAAATTCTTTTGATGTATTTTGAATTCGCTTTATAGCATTATCATCAACAGCGATGTTTGCGATTATATCTAATCCCCTTTTAAAAGCTAAAGAGTCTATTCCATTTGGAGTTTTTGCTTTATTGAAATAGAATATTGCTGAATCAATATAACTACTTTGGTAGTTATTGTTGATTTGTTGTTGCCCATTAACAGTAATGTTTATGAGAGTAATGATTAAAATTAAGAAAATGTATTTCATCATTTGGTTTTAGTGTTCTTCCAAGTATAGACCACAAATGAACCTAAAAAGTTTCATTTTCAATATAGTGCTTTGTTTGTCGTAACGGGTTTGTTAAACTTGCCACTAACGTTTTGCAGCTTTGCGTTGTGGCGGATTTAGAAGCACAATCTGTCAACTTAACACAACTGTTCGTTTACCTGCACTGTTCATTTGAAGCTCATCTCGATAGCTATCGGGGCATCGTTTGCCTCTCAAAGCCCTTCTTTTTTTTATTTATTTTAATCTTACTGTTATCGAAATCCCCATGCTAAGCCTTATTGTTTAACAAACTTCATTACAACATTATTTATTTTAACAAAATAAATTCCGCTTTTCAAATTTGAAACATCAATTTCACTTTTATTATTTGCCTGAATAATTTTCTCACCAAGTGCGTTGAAAATTTGCAAGTCAAAATTTGAGGGCGTTGAAAGATAAATCTTCAGTTCCGTTGTTACAGGATTTGGTGCAATAGAAAAATAAGTATTGGGAGTGATGATCTGATTAATACTTGTTGGCATAGTAGTAATTCCAAAAGTATGAATTGTATTTTTATTTGTTGGATCGCTCAAATTTTTGAATCCCATTTTAACATGACCTGTATCGGATGTAACAGATGATGTATAAAAATACACATGTACCGGTTGAGTTATTCCTGCGGGTAGAAGAAAAACAACAGAATCAGTTGTGGTGGAATAACAAACATCAATGCACATGGAAGATGCCCATCCGACAGGCATATCGTTTTCTATTCTGCGTGCATAAATTAAAATATCCTGCGTTCCGGTATTTGTTAATTCTGCATCAACAGAAATAGTAGTTCCTGCAACATCATACATAGTATCAGCAGATGTTAACTGAAATGTATAATTGCTGTTCCCTATGCCTGTGCAGTTGCCGCTGTTGGTTCCGAGCAGGCTGTCAAGGTCGCAATAAATATTGTTGGGATACCTGTCGAACCAACCATGTTTTGAAATAATAATTCCATTCGTATCTATCAGGTAAGAATTGTTTGGAGCAGGACCGTAAGTGCTCCACCAATTATTACATGGTCCGTCAATAAAAACAGGTGCAAGTGTTGTCATACTGTCGAGCATATCATCCACAACAACTTTTCTCTCTCCGTAAGTAGTTGGTTGGCGGTATAAAATTCCTTCCAGAATGTTAGGTGTTCCCGTATGTACATATCCGAAATAAACACTTGTGTCAATGTCGGGATGTGCTTCAATGGTGTAGATAATGTAAACATCAAGCAGTCCTGCATAGGTATTAACAACATCATTTATTACGGGAACCATTCCACGGTAAACAGGACAAGTATAACTGGCTGCAATGAGCAACACAGGACGACCATTACTGAGAGCGGTTTCCAAATTCAAGCTATCACCATTGAGATTATACAATGTAAAATCAAAAGCAGTATCACCTGCCTGCAACCCGCTTGTATAATAACTTCCGAGATACCAGGGAATATAACAAACCGAATCATTATCAGACGGCAAAGCACCGATTCCAATACTTGGAAGAAGATTCGGTTGTGCAGTTAATTGGAAGCTGAGAAAGAGAAATGGGAGAAGTAATAGTTTGCGCATTATGTATTTTTTATATTAAGATGGATAGAAAGGGTTTAAGTTTAATGAGGTAATATACATTTTTAATCTGAATGTTTGAGTTAGCA
>CAMDDP010000044.1 GCA_945892775.1 Chitinophaga pinensis | reverse complement strand
AGCAGTGCGTTAAAGCATTTATTACCTGCGCTCTTTTGAAAAAGCCCACCTACAGCGCCCTGCAAAAGCAGCTGGCAAAATATAAGAAGCAATTGCGTGCACATCGGCGCAAAGAAAAAGCAACTGCGCCCCGCCCCGCCGAACCAGATACCATTGAATTAAAAGATGTGCATCACCTTCGCTGCATGTTTAATTTTTTTTCTGAAATGATTTTTGTCTGCTCACCGCCCTTTCATTGCTAAAGGAAGATTGAAAATCCCGGCTCTTCAATCGGGACACGGCAAGAGCTGAAAGGGCAATTGCAAATCGCCCCAATGAATATTAAAGCTGACAAACAACTTATACTGGTTCGCTTTCAACAGGGCAATAGAAAAAGATAAGAATAAAAATCTCTGTATGTTTAAACCTTCAGGAAAATTGAAGTCAAACAAAACTTAATTTTCAATTTTTTAATCTGTCTTAAAAATTAAAATCAAATTCAATTAAATGAAATTCAAATTATTATTCTTAATTACTCTTTGTGGATTCAGTACTTACGGACAAACCTTTTATGATTTAAATACAATTCAAACCATTGAAATTACTTTCTCGCAAAGTAACTGGGATGCACTGTTAGATGCCGCTGAACCATCAGGCAATTACATAATGGCACAATCCATTGCACTTAACGGCGCTGTATATGATAGTGTAGGAGTAAAATACAAGGGTAATAGTTCTTATAATGCTAATCAGGTAAAAAATCCATTTCATATTGAACTAGACACATACATTAAGCAAAACCATCAGGGATATACCGATATCAAATTAAGTAATGTAGCAAAAGATCCTTCCTTTTTAAGAGAGGTATTATCTTATAAAATATTGCGTCAGTACATGCATGCACCTGAATCAAATTATACAAAACTATATATCAACGGAACCTACATTGGTCTTTATGTTAATGATGAAGCAATTTCTAAAAAGTTTGTCAACAACCATTTTAACTCTAAAACAAATGCATTTTTTAATTGTAGCCCGCCGAATGGTGCAGGGCAGGGAGCTACTGATTTACCTGATCTGGTTTTTTATGGAAATGACTCAACCGATTACTATTTAAAATATGAAATCAAATCTGATTATGGTTGGGAAAAACTAATTGAATTAACAGATACCATTGCCAATAATTTTTCTGGTTTTGAAAACATCATGGATGAAGATCGTGCATTATGGATGCTGGCATTTGACAATGTATTCGTGAATCTGGATAGCTATTTGGGGCAGTTCAAACAAAACTATTATTTGTATAAAGATGATGAAGGAATTTTTAACCCGGTTGTTTGGGATTTAAATGAAAGTTTTGCTGGTTTCGTTGCAACCGGAAGTGGAAACTTAATGAATACAACTGCGAAACAACAGATGTCACACTTACTGCATCAGAATGATGCCAACTGGCCGCTGATTCAAAAATTATTAAACAATGCAACCTATAAAAGAATGTATGTGGCACATATGAAAACAATTTTACAGGAAAACATTGGAAACAATGCTTATTCAACCGATGGACTTGCTTTGCAAACATTAATCAGCGCTGCTGTAAATTCTGATGTCAATAAATTTTTCACTTTCGCCAACTTTAATGCTAATTTGAATAGTGATGTAACAAACGGCCCTCAGAGTTTTATTGGGTTAACCAATTTAATGAATGGCCGATACAATTACTTAATGAGTTTATCAGATTTTACAGCCACCGCGCCTGCTATAACAAACATCACTCCATCAAATGCAAATCCGGCTTTAAATTCCACCGTTACAATTACTGCCGATATAACCAATGCAACCAATGTGTTCTTAGGATATCGTTACCATGAGACCAAACACTTTGCAAAACTCACCATGTATGATGACGGAGCTCACAATGATGGAGGTGCAGGCGATGAAATATTTGGTATTGATATACCTGTAAATTCCTCTGTAATTCAATACTACATATATGCAGAAAACAGTAATGCAGGAATGTTTTCTCCGCAAAGAGCAGAACATGAATTTTATACCTTGACAGCAACTATTCCGGTGATAAGTGCGGGCGAAGTTGTAATTAATGAAATAATGGCTTTAAATTCTACAACAGCTAATGATCCGCAGGGTGACTTTGATGATTGGATTGAATTTTATAATACTACTTCCAATTATTTAGACCTGTCTGATCTATATCTTTCCGGTAATCTGCTTGATCCGTTAAAATGGCTTTTCCCGGTAAATTCAGTTATTGCACCTAATGGGTACTTAATTGTTTGGGCAGATAACGACACCACCGATGCAGTTCTGCACGCCAACTTTGACTTGTCTGGAGGCGGAGACGAATTAATTCTGTCTTATGCTAATGGAACCGTTATTGATCAGGTTACTTTCCCTGCGCAATCAGAGGGTGTTACCTATGGAAGATATGTTAATGGAACAGGAAATTTCACCTTCCTTACTCCAACATTTGCTGCTGAAAATTCATTGTTATCCGGTATAGATAATAATTCTTTGAATAGTTCTTATAATCTGTTTCCGAATCCTACAGATGGACTGTTAAATATAACCAGTGACAACAATGATTTGAATACAATAACCATTATTGATTGCCTGAGCAGAATGATTGTTAGGAAATCCAACATCCATCAAAATAATTATCAAATTGATTTATCAGATTTTTCAAATGGATTGTATGTTCTGTTAATCAATGAATCAGACACGCATAAATTTTTGATTGAAAAATAAATGAGATTGAAAAATCTGGTATTGATAGTTTGTTTTTCATCGATGGCAAATTTTGCCATTGGCCAGCAGTGATTGAAACTCGACGGTGGTGATAATTGTTATTTAGAAATTATAGTTGTTGGTTGTAAGTTGTTTGTTGTTTGTTGATTGCTGTTAGTGTATTACCTGTTAACTATCAACGAACAACTATCAACTATAAAAAGAAAGCTGCTCTCAGTAAAAAGGGGGTGGCTTTTTTGCGCGTTATTGTTTTACAACTTTTCCTTTTGTAGTTGTTCCGTTTTTATTTCTGATTTCATATAAATAAATCCCATTGGCAAGTTGCTGTGTGTTCAACGAAACAGAGTTGGTAAACTTTTCTTCCATTACTTTTCGTGAAACGATATCGTATAGAATTATTTCTGTTGTTTCAGTTTCACCGGTGTTCACATTCAAATCACCAGAAAACGGAACCGGATAAGTATTTACAGCATCAGTTTGCTGCAATTCATTTATTTCTGAAACCAATGTGCACAATCCGCTAACGGCTGCAACTGTGCTGGTGTCGGTTGTTGTTCCGTTTGCTAATTGTCCGCTGCCGTTTGACCCGCATGCCCAAACCGTATTATTATTTTTCAGAAAAAGAGAATAGTTTTCTCCTGCTCCAAGAGCTGTAACACCAGAGAGGCTGCTTACCTGTACAGGAATACTTTTATTTATCGTTGTACCATCTCCCAACTGACCAGATGTATTCCTTCCGCACGACCACACGGTGCCATCCTGTTTCAGAAAAAGCGAATGTGCATAGCCCGCTTGTATAGCCGTGATCTGACTAAGACCTGATATCTGAGTGACTGTACTTGAATTTGTAGTTGTACCATCTCCGAGCTGACCAGTACCATTCCTACCGCAAGCCCACACAGTGCCATCCTGTTTCAGAAAAAGGGAATGACCGCCTCCGCAGGCAATGGCTGTAACACCGGTGAGACCATTAATGGCTACGGGTGTCAGTTTATTTGTAATGATTGCATCGCCATGCTGTCCAGAGTCGTTCGAACCCGTTGCCCACACGGTGCCATCCTGTTTCAGGTAAAGAGCAAAGTAGGCGCCTCCGGCCATGGCTGCAACATCAGTTATACTCACCTGCACAGGTGTGGCTTCGTCGCCTGTTGTTCCTATACCCAATTGGCCGCTTCCGTTTTCACCACATGCCCATATGGTGCCATCCGGTTTACGAAAAAGTGAAAAGTAATCGCCTGTGGCAATGGTTACAATTCCATTCATACCAATTACCTGAACAGCTGTATCCTTATTAGCTGTGGTTCCATCACCAAGCTGACCGAATGAGTTTCCGCCACACGACCACACCGTACCATCCTGCTTCAGAAAAAGAGAATGATCTCCTCCGCCTGAAATTCCTGTAACTCCTGTGAGCATAATTACCTGTACCGGAGTACTTCTGTCTTGTTGGTTTGTTCCGTCACCAAGTTGACCATAATCATTGTCGCCACAAGTCATGGCCGTATTATCATTACAAAGAAACATGGAGTGATACGCTCCGCCTGTAATTGCCTGTGCATGTGCAGTGTTAAACGAAAACATAGCGCACATTAATCCGGAGGTAATGAGTAAAACTATTGTAGTTATTTTTTTCATGGCAGTTATTATTAGGGGGTTAAACAAAATTGTGTGAGTAACCTGAACCTCTGCAAATGTAAAAAGATTTTATTTTTTAAAAGGAAGAGAATTTAAACTGTCAGTGCCAGCGGGGTCTGCGAATCGACTTCGCGTTTTAATGCGCTGGGTCTCCTTGCAGGAAGACCCTGCTGGAACGGAATTCTTAATGGTGTTCGATTGCAAATCGCACGCAACTGAGACGGGAAAGAAATAGTGAATAGTGAAGAGTGAATAGTTTTTGCGGCTATGATTCTTCACTGTTCACTCTTCACTATTAGTTAAAAAAACTATTCCGCTTTGTAACCCATATAATTTGCAGTCGATAAAAATTTATCGTCTAATACATTCAAGGCTCTTGCTGTTGAGTTACTTATTTTCATTAATACTCCCTGGTTATCTGCGGTGTTCGGCAGTTTGCCAATAACTTTAACCTGAAGTGTTTTGCTGTTCATCATATTTTTAACCGTGATGATTGTTCCGATTGGAGCCGATGGATGAAGCGCATAATATTCCCCATCGTCGTTATTATTCTTTGTCCAGGTAATTACTCCTTTCTCGGTTAGATAAACCAATTGCTTGGAAGCCCCTGGAGAACTAACCCTATTTGTTGTTACAGGAGACAATTTATTATCGCTTACTGAAGTGGTTGCACCTGTATTTTTTATTGTAATAGGATTTGAAACAACAGAGGTGATGGATGTTGCTGGTTTTTTTTCTTCAATAATAAGTTCGACATTTTTTTCAGAAGGAGAAGGATCAATGTCTTGCTTGGCAGTCAATGTATCTGGGGCAATAATTGACTTTTTATTATCCTTTAATGAAATTTCTTTTCCCGTTTTAACTACCTCTTTGCCTGTAACATTTATTGGTTCAACCTTTATTGTTTCAAGAGCAGTTACCATTTTGTTATCATTCACTCTTTCATTATTTGTATTGCCATAACCAACAATTAATTTTTGTCCAACTTTTATATTATCATTTTTCAATTCATTCCACATTCTCAATGACTCCACATTGGCATTCATCTTTTTTGAAATAGAATAAAGCGTTTCTCCCTTATCAATAGTATAAGTAAGGGGGGCAATAAATTGTGGCGGCCCAATTTTAACACTGTTATAATCAGCATCGACTTTCATCATAGGAACTTTAATGGTTGCTCCATCTTTCAAATTATTATTAACGATTGTAGGATTAATATCTAAAAGATGACTGACTGTAGTGCTAAACTTTTGCGATAGACCGTACAATGTTTCGCCCTTGCATACTTTATAATCTAGCGTATTAGTTTGTGCAAAAACGCCAATAGGTGAAATCGCTATTAAAAAAATTACAACAACACTTTTCATGTTATTTTTGAAATCGTTAATCATCTTGTAAAAATATCTCCTTGAAACCTTTTCCCTCTCAATCAACCCGATTTTTATTCACGGCTATTGTCTTTCTGTTACAGTTAACTATACACCAAGACCTGCAGGCACAAACAATTTCTGAAACAAAAAAGATTATTTACACTTTTGAACTGAAGCAGGAAATTGCACCTGCCGCGTGGCGAACTGTAAATAATTGTTTTAAAGAAGCTGAAGACTTAAAGGCCGATATCATCGTACTTCATTTAAACACTTTCGGCGGGGAATTGAGTAATGCAGATTTAATAAGAAACCGGATACTTGACAGCAAAATTCCTGTTTATGTATTAATTGATGGCAATGCGGCATCTGCCGGAGCCCTTATTTCTATTGCCTGTAATAAGATTTTTATGAAACCCGGAAGCACCATTGGCGCAGCATCGGTGGTAAATGAAACAGGAGAAATTATGCCTGATAAATACCAATCTTATATGCGCGGGATGATGAGAGCCACCGCAGAAAAAAGAGGGCGCGACCCGAAAATTGCAGAAGGAATGGTATCACCCAACAGCTATTTAAAAGACATTGCTGACAGTGGCCGGATAATTACCCTTACAACCGATGAAGCAATAAGGTACCAGTATTGCGATGGTATCGCTTCTGATGTAGATGAAGTATGTGCACTTGCCGGAATTACAAATTTTAAAATAGTGAAATATGAAGCTTCAGTGCTTGATGCTATTATAAGTTTTTTACTAAACCCATTTGTAAACAGCATATTGATTTTAATAATTATTGCAGGAATTTATTTTGAGTTTCAGCATCCCGGAATCGGATTTCCTTTGTTTGCCGCTCTCACAGCTGCTGTACTTTATTTTGCTCCATTGTATCTTGATGGGATGGCGGCGAATTGGGAAATACTGGTTTTCGTAATAGGCTTAATACTGCTCGTCGTCGAAATATTTATTATACCGGGTTTCGGTATTGCAGGCATTTTAGGTATAACTTTTATTGTAGGTTCTTTAACGCTATCACTAATTGCGAATGATTTTTTTGATTTCACTTTTTCAGGCACCGACAATTTATTATACGCATTCTTAAGAGTAGTTTCTGTTATGATTGCGGGAATAAGTGGAGGCATTTTTATAGGCAGAAATTTTTTAAAAACCACAATGGGACAACGAGTGATCTTGACAGCCACATTAGAAGATGCAAAAAGTTTCAGCGAATCGGTTAATCAATTGAATTCACTTATTGGTCATAGCGGAACTGCAATGACAGACCTTCGGCCGGCAGGAAGTGTGGAAATAAATAAAATCCGACACGATAGTATAAGCGATGGAGATTTTATTTCAAAAAATGATATAGTTAAAGTAATTGAGATAAGAGGAAATTATCTTGTTGTTAGAAAAAATTAATTCACTATTCACTATTAACTAAATGAAATTCCTTGGAATAATTCCCGCACGATATGCTTCAACCCGTTTGCCCGGAAAACCTTTGGCGCTGATACATGGAAAACCAATGATTCAGCAGGTATATGAGCGCGTAAAACAAAGCAATACAGTTGATAAAATAATTATTGCCACTGACGATAAACGAATAATAAATGCTGCGAATTCTTTTGGTGCCGAAGCCATTTTAACTTCGCCCCTACACAACAGTGGAACTGAAAGATGCGCTGAAGTGGCTGCTGCTATTGGAATTAATTTTGATGTAATCATTAATATTCAAGGTGATGAACCATTCATTGAAAAAGATCACTTACAACTTTTACACGATTTGTTTTTAAATGAAGAAATTCATATAGGTTCATTAATAAAAAAGATTCTGTCATTGGATGAATTAAAAAATCCGAATGTAGTAAAAAGCGTAAAATCATCAGAAGGAAAAGCATTATACTTCAGTCGTGCAGTTGTTCCTTACTTAAGAAATATTGAAGAAAGCGAATGGCTGAATCATCATTCTTTTTACAAACACATTGGCCTATATGGTTACCGGCTAGAGACATTATTAAAAATTGCTCAACTCGCTCCTACCCCATTAGAACAGGCTGAATCTTTAGAACAATTGCGCTGGTTAGAAAACAATTTCAACATTCACCTCGCCGAAACATTAATTGAAACACTGAGCATTGACACCTTGGAAGATTTGACAAAAGCAAATAAATGAATATGATTGCGACTAAACATTTGAAAAAAAATTTAATGCCTTATAAAATCTGAAAAATGATTTTCAAATAAATTACCTTTAAATTGTGCAATCATTTCAATTAAATGCTTACAAGATTAACCATACAAAATTTCGCCATCATTGATGAAGCAGCCATTAATTTTTCAACCCACTTATCCATTATTACTGGAGAAACAGGAGCTGGAAAATCTATTTTACTCGGGGGCTTGTCATTAATTCTGGGCGATAGAGCTGACGCCACTTCTTTCTTTAATAAAGAAATAAAGTGTGTAGTAGAAGCAGAATTTTCTATAAAAGGGTTGGAATTAAATTCTTTTTTTGAAGAAGAAGGTTTGGATTTTGAAGCACACACTTTAGTAAGAAGAGAAATTATACCCGGCGGAAAAAGTCGTGCATTCATCAACGATACCCCTGTAAATCTTCAAACATTAAAAAAATTAACGTCCCAATTAGTCAACCTTCATCAGCAGCATGACACTTTAGAATTGAATGATGCCTCCTTTCAACTAAAACTAATTGATTCCATAGCAGGCACAAAGGACTTAATAAAAAAATACCGACTGCAATTCAAAACCTTTCGTGAATTAGAAAAAAAAATTCTGGAGTTAAAAGAACAATTAGACAAAGCAGCACGCGAACAAGATTATATTCTTTTTCAGTTTAATGAATTAAAAGAAGCCGCTCTAACAGAAGGAGAACAAGAAAACATTGAACAAGAAATGAATGCTCTTGTTCATGCCGAAGAAATAAAACGAAATCTATCATTCGTTTCCTCTCAATTACATAGCAATGAAGGAAACATCAGCGACAAACTTCGAACAGTTTTGCAACTATTACAATCAACCATAAAATTCCAACCTGATTTAGAAGAATTAGTGAATCGATTAAAAAGTGCAACCATTGAAGTGAAAGACATTGCAAGCGAATTAGAAAACCGCGAAACAAAATTACAGTTCTCTCCAAATAGATTAATTGAATTACAAAATCGAATAGATATTATTTATCGTTTGCAAAAAAAACATCGGGCAAATTCGATTGCCGAATTAATCACCTTTCAAAATAATTTGGATTCACAATTGCTTTCCATACAAAATGATACGGGACAATTAGATCAATGGAATGAGAAATCCGACTTACTTAAAGAAGAACTTAAAACACTTGCACAATCACTTTCAAAAAAAAGATTATCCATAATTTCTATTACTGAAAAAGAAGTGAATAGTCTTTTAAAAGAAGCGAGCATGCCTTATGCACAAGTAAAATTTGAACACAAGCTGAAACCTGAAAATGAGTTTTCAGAGAACGGAATTGACCAGTTTCGATTACTATTTGCATCAAACAAAGGGAGTGATTTTATTGAGCTAAATAAAGTTGCCTCAGGTGGAGAATTATCACGGTTGATGTTATGCCTTCAATCTTTGGTTGCTGAATCTGTTTCAATGCCAACACTCATCTTTGATGAAATTGACACGGGTGTATCAGGTGAAGCCGCACACAAAGTTTCAATCATTTTACAAAAGCTCTCATCAAAACATCAGGTAATCTGCATCACACACCTTCCGCAAATAGCTGGCAAGGGTGAAAAACATTTCTTCGTTTATAAAGAAAATTTAAAAAGTCGCACCTATACCCGCGTTCGCGAACTCAAAACAGATGAACGAATTATTGAAATTGCACGAATGTTATCGGGTGAAAAACCAACTGAAGCAGCTATGAAGAATGCAAAAGAATTGATGGAGAATTAATTCTATTGTTTTTAAATCGCACCAAGAAATATTTATTTTCGCACCCTCAAATTTTTACAATGGATAAAATACAATTCGGAACGGATGGATGGCGTGCAATCATTGCAAAAGAATATACCGTTGCAAATGTTGCGCGTATCAGCAAAGCCACAGCTGACTGGATAAATAAAAATGCAGAGAAAAAATCAGTAATAATTGGATATGATTGTCGTTTCGGCGGTCAGTTATTTTCTGAAACGGCTGCAAAAGTTTTTTGCAACGAAGGCATTAAAGTTTTTTTAATGAAAGGGTTTGCGAGTACTCCAATGGTATCTCTTGGTTGTGTGCAATACAATGTTGGATTAGGTGTGGTGATAACAGCCAGCCACAACCCCCCATCATACAACGGCTTTAAATTAAAGGGAAATCATGGTGGCCCTTCATCACCAACTGTGATAAAAGAAGTAGAAGATTTAATTCCTGATACAACTATCGAAGTAAAAGATTCTATTGAATCATTAACCAAAAGAGGATTGATTGAATATGTGAACCTTGAGGAAAATTACATAGAACAGATAAAGAAAAACTTTGACCTGAAAGCCATTAACAATAGTGAAATTCATTTGGCTTATGATGCCATGTATGGTGCCGGGCAAAATGTAATTCGACAAATTTTATCAGCGCCCTTGTTATTGCATTGTGATTTTAATCCATCATTTAAAGGAACTCCGCCTGAACCCCTGGATAGAAATTTACAGGAGTTGGCAAATACAATAAAATCTGCGAAAGGAAAACTAACAGGACTTGCCACTGATGGCGATGCTGATAGAATTGGTATGTATGATGAAGACGGAAATTTTGTGGATGCACATCACATCATTCTGCTACTCATTCATTATTTATCGCAGTACAAAAAGATGACCGGCAAAGTGGTTATTGCATTTTCAGTTTCAGAGAAAGTTCGAAAAATGTGTGCGAAGTATAATATTCCAATTGAGGTAACAAAAATTGGTTTCAAATACATCAGCGAAAAAATGGTAATTGAAGATGTGCTAGTTGGTGGAGAAGAATCCGGAGGCATTGCAGTAAAAGGTCACATACCAGAGCGAGATGGAATATGGGATGGATTAGTGTTATTAGAATTCATGGCAAAGACAGGAAAAACCATGAAGCAGATTATTCAGGAAGTATATGATGTGGTAGGACCTTTTTATTTCGATCGATTGGATTTACATCTTGAAGAATTGTTGAAACAACAAATCATTAAAAACTGCCTCGAGAAAAAATACACTTCATTTGGAAAATATAAACCACAACGAATGGAAGACCTTGATGGATTCAAGTATCACATAAGCGAAAGCGAATGGTTCATGATTCGCCCATCGGGCACCGAACCTTTATTACGCGTTTATGCTGAAGCACCAACTAAGGAAGGTGTGCATGAAATATTAGAAACAGTTAGAGGAGTTTTATTGGGATAAAAATATTCAGAAGTAAATCATAGATGAAAAAAATATTGTTGACTTCATTAAAAATTACTTTTGTTTTTATTTTAATTTTCTTCTCTTCACAATATTGTATTGCCCAAAATTGCTTCCTCACTCCTTCCGATACATTAAAAAAAAGCCGTGTATTAACAGTTGCAGGTAGTTGGGGGGGCATTTACGGAACAACATTGGTTGGGTTGAATGCATTGTGGTATAAAAATTATTCGCGCAGCAGTTTTCATTTCTTTAATGATAATGGCGAGTGGAATCAGATTGACAAAGTCGGGCACTGTTATACTGCGTATATTGAAAGTCAATGGAGCACAAAGGCTTTTCAATGGGCTGGAATGAAAAATAATAAGGCAGCAATTTTAGGTGGACTTACCGGATTCACTTTGCAAACCACCATTGAAATTCTTGATGGCTTTTCAAAAGAGTGGGGATTTAGCGTAGGCGATATTTCAGCCAACACCTTGGGTTCCGCAATTAATGTTTCGCAAAATCTACTTTGGAATGAGCAACGGATTCGTATGAAGTTTTCTTCTCACCCTGTTAAATACGATGAAGATGTAAAAACCAGGGCGAATGATTTATACGGAACTTCCGTTCCGGAATTGGTAATGAAGGATTACAACGGACAAACTTATTGGCTATCAGTAAATCCTTCTATGTTCATCAGAAAAGAAAATAAATTCCCTAAGTGGCTCAATTTTGCTGTCGGTTATGGTGCTGATGGAATGTTTGGTGGATTTGAAAATAAATGGACCGATGAAAATGGAAATGAATTAACCCGAACTGATATAAAACGCACCCGACAGTTTTATATCACACCTGATATTTCATTCAGCCGCATAAAAACCAATTCGCATTTTCTAAAAACAATTTTTGAACTGGCTGATGTAATAAAATTTCCTGCTCCTGCTATGGAATACAATTCCTCCCATCAAATGAAATGGCACTGGGTTTATTTTTGAATACATTAATAAATAAATTATTGCTGTTTTCATTTACTTTTTTCTTTATTCTTAATTTTACTAATCATTGGGCATTATGAAGAATTAATTTAGGTTTGTGTTCAACAGAACATTCAGTAAATGGATTATACAATTGAAATTACCAAGGCAAAGAATTCACGAATTGGTGAAGTGGATTTTGACAATCTGCAATTCGGAAAACTTTATTCCGATCACATGTTTCTTGCTGAGTATGCTGATGGTCAATGGCAGAATGCACGCATCGTTCCATTTGGCGATTTGAAATTGAGCCCAGCCAGTTCATTCATGCATTATGGACAGGCAATTTTTGAAGGCATGAAAGCATTTAAAGATGAAAAAGGAAATGCCATTTTGTTTCGCACCGATCAAAACCACAAGCGATGGAATATTTCTGCGGCAAGAATGGGAATGCCCGAAATTCCTTTCGAACTTTTTAATGCTTCACTGAACGAATTAGTATCGCTTGATAAAAACTGGATTCCTACGCAAGATGGTTGTTCATTATATCTGCGTCCGTTTATGTTCGCCACCGATGTGCATGTTGGAATAAGACCTACTGAAAATTTTACCTTTTGTATTATCACTTCACCTGCTGGTAGATATTATTCAAAACCGGTTAGAGTTTTAGCTGCTGATAAATATGTTCGTGCATTTCCGGGTGGAACTGGTTATGCAAAAGCCTCTGGAAATTATGGTGCTAGCATGTTGCCTTTGAAAGAAGCAATTGAAAAAGGATACGATCAGGTATTGTGGATGGATGG
>CAMDDP010000043.1 GCA_945892775.1 Chitinophaga pinensis | reverse complement strand
TTCACTTTACTCTCACCACCTATTACTTTAACCTGAACAGGCACTCCGGAATAACGCATTTTCACTTCCCGTAATATACCTGTCCCATGTGAATCTTCATATTTCTGTCCTCCTTTAAAAGTTGTAAATCCAGTTTGAATACCAATATGGTTTGAAAAATTATATCCCACATCAAGCCTAAAAGCACCACCCATATCTAATTTATAATCATATTCAGCCTGGGTATATGAATTTTGATTGATGATCCAAACAGTATTATAATTTCCTCCTAACCCTGCATGAAATCCTTTTTGAGCAAAAGAATTAATAGTTATTAATGCAAGTACAAAAATAAAAAATGCAATTTTTTTCATGGAATTTTTTTTTGTTTAAAACAAATGTAAATGAAAACAGGAAATTGAAAAATAGTTGACAAAAAAAAACCGCTCCGAAATAAATCGGAACGGTTTATAATTATTTTAATATTTAATTAATGAGCAACAACTAGTTTAGAAGTTACAACATTACCATTATCAGCTTTCATGCTAACCATGTAAACTCCAGATGGAATGTTTCTTGTATTCAATTGCATATCGTGATGACCTTTTGCAATAGAACCATTATAAACTGTTTGAATTAATTTACCTGTAACATCAATAACATTTACCTCTAAGTTTGAAGGATTTTCAAGGAAGAAGTGAATGTTTGCAATTGCATTTGCAGGGTTAGGATAAACTGAATTAACTGACAGGTTATCATTTACATCTGAAGTTCCAATAATAATATCATCATAATGAATTAAGAAAACAGATGCCCAGTCTTGTGCCTCAAACCATCCATCAGATCCAACAGGTGAGCCATAGCCAATAGATGAATTTTTTGTAATATTAGGAATGAATGGAGTATAACGCATGTAAGAATTTGTGAAAGAAGATTGTTGAATAGTTCCACCATTTCCATCATTAACACACCCTGCACTAAATCCAAGACTATCTATTTTTGAGGGATCGTCATAATTAAAAACAACAGAAACTTTTTGACCTGGGGTAGTTGTATAATTAGGTGCATATGCAAGAGCGAATGCAGCTCCAGTACCTAACCAATTGCCATTTGATGAAATAGACTGGCTTGTTGAGTCTGTCGTTTCCCAAACAACTGTTGAAGTTGGTTTACCAGTACCATCAGCAAGAACTATTTGAGTATTTAAATAATCCATTTGACCTGAGTTATTTTCATGCGTCATGAACTCATAAATACTATCAATTGTAATTGATAAGCCTGAAGGATATTGACTAAATAAACCCAATGCTTGAAAATCAACTACTGATCCAGTTGGATTTGAGCCATCAGTATAACCAGCAATATTGTCAATAGTAGTTGCAATATAATTTAATGCGGTATCTCCCTGACTTGCTTGAAAGTTTGAATTAAATCTCCATATGTAATATAAATCATCACCATTTGCTGTGCTGTAATCAATATACATTGAAAAATTTGAACGCTGAGAATTATCAATAGCTTTCAAACGATTTTTTTTCAATTGGGCAACTTCATACGATCTATTTAAAGCATAGTTCTTGAATGGAATCTGTGCACTTGCTATGTTGCAACAAAAAAGAACAATAGCAATTAAAGTTAGTTGAGTAAATCTTTTCATTTTTTGTGGGGGGTTATTTTTTGTGTAGTACAAAAGTATAAAAATAATTGAATTACAAAGTCACAAGTTTGTAAAATGAAAACAGCCGGTAAATTTGCCGGCTGTATAAAATTATTTTAGTTAATCAATTAATGTGCAACAACAACTTTCTGAATTGATCTTCCATTTGATGTTTCCATACAAAGCATATAAACACCATTGCCAATTAAAGAAAGATCAATAGTTTTATTGTGAATTCCTTTGTTGTAATTTTCTGACCCACTATTCAATACTTCTTGACCAGTTGCATTAAACAACTTGCAATTAATAGCAGCATTTTTAGAAAGAATAAAGTTTAAAGTCAAATTATCAGTAGCAGGATTAGGAAAAACATTTACTCCAGTAATTCCAGAGTTAACATCATTAATTCCAAGACCAAATTGGTGATCAACAATTGGAAAGATAGCAATGTCAAAATCAAGAGGCCAAGCTGTAAGAAATGAATGCCATACATTATCACTCCATTTTTCCCAAGAATAGCCACTATTTTCGTAACAACCATCTTCTGAACTAACGAGGCCTATAGTATCGCCACTGACTGCCGACATTACCATGCTAACAAAGAAACTACCATTTACAGGTATTACCGCAGGTGATGAAAAACTAAAATAATTAAACCCATTTGCTGATGTGGTATCTATTAAATCCATTGAAATCGTATTTGAAGTTCCAATTAAAGATGAAGGTGCCCCGCCAGTTCCACCAACAGAATACACTTTCAATACGACATCTCCAGGTGTAGCAGAAACCGTTTTACCGCCTGCCCATATGTATGCGCCAGTAACACTTCCTTCCAATAATTGATAGCTTGCCAAATCATAACGTTGGGCTTTTTCTTTATCTCCATATCCGTTGGTACCTACCACATATCCCCCAATTGTATCCGTTACACTGTAAACAGTAAGTGTACAACCTAAAGCTGTTGTATAACTTAGTGGATATAAAGTGTCTGAAATGGAGCGATAATGATGACTAGTAAATTTTGCGCCCGAAAAAGAATGAGGGACAGGCGCACTTCGCTGAGCAAATGAAGCGAAAGATAAAAGCATTAAAACTGAGAGTGTAATTTTTTTCATGAGTGTTATTTTGTTTGGGCAAATATATAATTTAAACAATTCTCACCAAATTGCCATTTATTTACTTAAATGTATTAATGAATAACACAAATTCTGCTGAATAATCTTTCATTGGGTGTGGCAATTGAATAATAATAATTGGCAGCAGGAAGATGGCTTACATCAACATTAATTGAGTGCTTACCAGATAATTGAAACCCCAGTCCTACAGTTGAAACCATTCGCCCCAAATCATCCACAAAATCAACCCATACAACAGAAGGATTATTATTTGAAAAATTAACTGTAATACTATTTGAACCTGGATTTGGGAATGCTCTGAATAATGATAAATCTCTTAATGAAATGGCACTATTCCCAGCCGAAGAATCTGGAATAAAAACCGGCCAAATCCAGAAATCTGAATTCAAACCGTATGTTCCTGTTCCACCATTTAAGGGCAAAAAAGTTCCATCTGATTTCATCACATATGCTTGCTGATTACCACTGTAACAATTTTGTGGCGTCATCCAAACGGCTAAAGTATCCCCTGTGCCAGTTGGCAATTCAATGGAAGCAAAAAATGAATCATTACCGAAAACCTGAATGACACCAGGAAAAGGGAAGGTGGAAAAAAAGAAGTGTAAGTAGGATGTATCAACATCAGCAAATCCAATAGGGTCTGTTTCATATATAAAAGCACCTGGCCCATGAGTTATTGGATCAACAGCGTACATTTTAGCTTTCATTAAGCTATTACTCGTATTGGTCTTCTTTCCACACAAGGCAAGAATGGTATAAACGCCACCCCCTATAGAAACACCAAATTTTTGAAGTATCTCCTTATCTCCATTACTATTATTGCCGCCTATATAACCCTGCGCTGGGCTATTTAATTTTACAATTAAAGCAGTATCACCACAAAACCCTAACCCTAGAGTGTCTTGTGATGCTGGTTTTAATGTATCATAGAACAATCGTGAATTGGACGATGGTTTTAAAATATCTGTCGCAGAAATTTTTCTTTCTATATGATAACCTTGTTGAGCCAAAGTATTAAAACCCATTGCTGAAACCAAAATAAAAATAAAACTAAAGATGTATTTTTTCATACCTAAGATTTTATTACCAACAAAAATAATTTTTTTTCCGAATTGTTTTGTCCCCATTTTGCACAACGATTACCAAAGTGTTTTATGAATAAATTTTTTAGCGCCCAAGAATATTTATTTTATCTGTTTGAATCAAAAACAAAATATTACATACACTCTCCCTTTGTATTTTCATTTATAAATGATGTATTAAATGACAAGCGTGATTTTTATTGTTACAATGAAATTGAAAAGCTTCGGAATGAATTAAAAGAAAACGAATTAAAAATTGATGTGGATGATTTTGGCGCTGGATCATTATTGGAAAACAGAAACAAGAGATCAATTTCTTTCATTGCCAAAACATCAGCAGCACCACAAAAATATGCTCAGCTTTTATTTCGAATCATTCAATTTTATAAATGCGAAAACATATTAGAACTTGGAACATCGCTTGGAGTAACCACTTCTTATTTATCGGCAATAAATTACGGCAATAAAATTTATTCCATTGAAGGGAGCCACTCTATTGCAGCGGAAGCAAAAAAGAATTTTCAATCACTTGAGCGAACTAACATTCAACTGATAATAGGTAAATTTGAAGAAAGACTGAATCCAACCTTAAATGAGATGAAACATCTTGATTTTTTATACCTTGATGGCAACCACCGGCTAGAACCTACACTTAATTATTTTAAACAATGCCTTCCCTACCTTAATGAAAATTCTATTGTAGTTCTCGATGATATTTATTGGAGCCCAGAAATGAAGCAGGCGTGGAATCAAATAAAAAGTAATGCATCAGTTACGCTGAGTATTGATTTATTCCGAATGGGAATTTTATTTTTCCGAAAGGATAAAAACAAAGAACATTTCCGTTTACGATTCTAATTTTCACAATCTCTTATTTTCGTTTAAGTTTGTTGCAAACATCAATCAACTAATGTCACACAGGTTTTTCCTGCTTTTGTTTTTACTGCCATTCGGTTCTCATTCTCAATCAATTGAAAATATTTTTGATCAGAAATTTGACAATGGATTGAACTGCATTGTGATCGAAAACTCAACCATTCCATTGGTCACTATAGAATGGGTAGTAAAAGATGGTGTGGCGTATGAATCAAAAGAAGTGAAAGGTTATTCATCTTTAATTCAAAAATTGTTCTTTGCAGGAAACAAAGATTATCCCACACAGAATTTAATGCGCCAAAGACTGAATCAACTTGGAGCCGTTATTGGCTCCACTCAAAGCGAAGAACACGCTTCAGTTTATCTCACCTGCTCCAAACGCAATTTTGACAACGCGTTAAAACTTTTTATCAGTTCATTAAAGCACCCATTATTTCAGATCGAAGAAGTGGATTCCGCTTTGAACAGTGTGCTTGTCGATCAATCACAAATTCAAAGTGATGCCTATTTTTTATTTGATCAACAGTTGGATAAAATTTTATTTCCGAACGCTAAAGAACGAAAAGATCAAGTCGTTACCTCAAAAATAACTTCCTCCACCACTCCAGAAAAACTAATTAACTATCAGAAACTATTTTATTCTCCTAACAATTCATGCATCATTATTTCTGGTGATGTGAATCACACAGCTATTTTTCAAAAAATTAGAGATGCTTCTAACTCTTTAACAAAAAACAATCAGCTACCCACTGATATTTATAATGCTTCTGATTTTTCAAGTATTACTTACTCGTCACAATTTGTAGTGGAAACTCCACTTGTACAAAGTCCATTACTCATAATCTCTCTACCAGTTCCGGATATTCGTCAAAACCCATACACTGCTTTTACGGGTGAATTATTAGAAGCGTTAGTAAATTCCACTTCATCATCACTCAATAAGAATTTAGTTGCTGGGGGATATGCCTACCAAGTAAGTGCCCGATATCGAAAACTAAAATTCGGCTCTTCATTTGATTTTATCATTGCGCCCAAACCAGAAAAATTTGGAGAATGTTATGACAAAGCAAGAATTGAAATTAATGCTTTAGCAAATTTCAACAATTATACTACCGAACAAATCAAACAGGCAGCGCAGCTTTTGTATTCAAACTATGCTTTCACGACTGAAAGAACAACACAACTTTCTCATTTCGTAGCCGCTAGTTGGGCCAAAACAAATTCTGCACCATCGTTGGACATTAATAAAACAATTGACGCCTTAAAATACATGAATGAAGTAATTAATTACTGTCAACTCTATTTTCAAAACAAACCATTTGTTGCAGGATTATTGATATCTCCTTCGCAAAAAATAAATTTCAATTCTACAGCCATTCTAACTTCTACTTTTAAAATGAGCGATTATAAAATATCATTTACAAAAAGTGATGATCAAATTTTTGACCCCCAGAATAAAGAAATCATTAACAGTTTAGCACAACTATTAAAAATAAATCCGTCATTAAAAATTGAACTAATCAGCAATCAAGATGAAGTTGAAAAAAAAGAAACAGCTAAAGCAAGATTTATATCTGTTTATAAAAATTTGGAAGCGGCAGGTGCTCCCGAATCTATAATGGATGCAATGACGGTATCTCTTTACATACGCCACAGCGAAAACAATGACCAATTAAAAAACAATATGACCGTACAGTTTAAATTGTTGATTCCATGAAAACAAAAATTTATTTTCTGATGGCATTTTCTTTTTTGTTTTTTAAGTATACTTTTTCACAAAGTGTATTAAAAGGAACAAAAACCAATTTCAATACCAATGTAAAAACCAATTTTAATTTTTCGCGCTCCTTTATTACAAAAGAAACTGAATATGTTTCTATCTATAAACTAACTGACATTGTGGATGGTAAACCATTCGGTTTATTGACAATTACAAATAACAAACCCGCTTTAAAAATTAGAATAGAATTAATTATTGATAGTGACACCTCCCGATTTGAAATAAATTATACTGATAGCCTTGGAAGCGTTTTTGGATTGAAAGGAACATTTAAAAAAGAGCCTGCAAATAAATTTGCACTCTCCGTTGCATTCATTGCAATGAATAAAACCTATTTAAAAGTAAATCAAATCATCAGAAAAAATACAGCGAAACCCGAACATTATTTATTAGATAAAATTTTAGCTGATGATTTATTACTCAACTCAACTTTTTTGTCAAAAATTAAAAATTCCAAGCCAACCGGAGCATCAAATAAAGCTTTATCAATGTCAGATTTTGGGATACCGAACGCAAATGCAATAAATTCAGTTGATCAAAATGCAACCACTACAGTTAGTCTTAAATCGAAAACAACAATTACTCAAACAAAAACCACTGAAGTACCAATTGCCATTACCCCAACAGTTGTAACGCCTCCAATCATCACTGTGCAAGCCCCCGTAATAATAGTTCCAGTTAAAATTAAGTCGATCAATAGTACCATCCAAGATTTATTAGTTGATAGTATTCGCACCATTCTGAAATCAGTAGCCAACGAAATGGTTTCAGTTCAGTTGTATATAAGTGGTGGAACTTCAAACTATACAGTGGCAAAAGAAGGGATCGAAGCCCTCGCTATAAATTGGGCTTTACATGGAGGAACAAAAAACTTAACAGCCGATCAGGTGCAAAAAAAAATAGAACAATTAGGCATTGAAATTAATTACAACCTCACTCCTGATTATTCAACCATTAGCTTGAATTGTTTGCGCAAACAGTTTGATGAGAGTTGGTCAATTTTCACCGACCTAATTGCACGCACTGGATTTCAGACTGATGCTTTTGAAAGCGCAAGGGCTGAGGCTTTAAATAATTCTTTATCACAAAACACATTTAATCTATTACAACAAATTGCATTGAGTTATTCGTTTATAGGGAAGCAATATGATAAAAATCCAATTGGTTCAGCTGCATCAATCAGCAAATTAACTCTCGATGAAGTAAAAAAATATTATTCAACAATAATGGCGCGCAAAAGATTAACATTAGTTGTTTGCGGCAAACTTTCCATTGATGATTTAAATCAAAAAATAAGAACCGGATTTAAAGGATTGCCGAATGGCACAAGCTCCTCAACAAATTTTGGGGGCGTTGATTTCAACGGATCTGCTTTTAAATTTATAAGTACAACTGATAATAGTGTTAACGAAGTTGTTGGACTTTCTGCCGCACCTGATGCTGGTAGTATTGATGAAGCCGCGTTAACTATTGCGTTAGGCATTCTTAGCGATCGAATCAATATTGAAATTGAACAAAAAAGAAATCTAACCAATGATTTTAACTTAAATGTTATTGGCTATCGACAAAATTTCTGTTTGCTAAGCTTAACAGCTGCCGATCCAGAAAAAGCAATTCAAGGAATAATTGACGAAATAAAAAAGGCCAAGAAATTAGGATTTACTGCCGACGAATTACAGATAGCCAAAGATCAATACATAACAAATTATTACTTGCAAAATGAATCCAATGAAGCCATTACCCAAAGTATAGGTAGAAGCGAAATGAATAATGGCTGGAGAAATGCTGAAAATTTATATGCAACCATTAATAATGTTTTGTTAAATGATGTTAACTCAGCACTTCGAAAGTATATAAAAGGATTTCGTTTTTATTATTCAGGAGATAAAGATGTTGCTAACGAAATCATTTTTACTCAGAAGTTGGAGTGAAATATTCTTCCCAATAATTTTATCTTTTAATTTTATAAAGTCATATTTGCAATTGTTGAAAGATAAAACCTTTCCCAATGAAAAAGATTTTAGAACTATCATTACTACCACACGAGGCCGAGAATAATAAAATTATTGAGGAAAGAGTCAGCCATCAAAAACACCTCGGGAAAATCACTGGATTCCGTGTCAATAAAAAATCAATAGATGCAAGAAGAAATCCTATAAAAGTAATTTTGCATGTTGAAGTTTTTATTGATGAAGAAATTTCATCTCTTCGTTTTAACCCCTACCAATTCAAAGAAGCAGTTCAAAACAAAGGGGTCGTCATCATTGGGGCAGGACCAGCAGGGTTGTTTACAGCACTTCGATTATTGGAAGAAGGAATTAAGCCCATCATAATTGAAAGAGGTAAAAATGTAAAAGACCGTCGGCGAGATGTTGCCAATATAAATAAGCAACAACTTATCAATCCTAATAGTAACTATTGTTTTGGAGAAGGTGGAGCAGGAACATACAGCGATGGGAAACTATATACCCGTAGTAATAAGAGAGGCGACATGAAAAAAGTATTAGAATTATTTGTTCAACACGGTGCCGATCCAAGTATTTTAATAGAAGCTCACCCACACATCGGTACCAATAAACTGCCACAGATTATTGAACAAATCAGAAATACTATCTTAGAAAATGGAGGAGAAATACATTTCAGCACTTTACTTACTGATATTGAATTGCGGAATGATGAAATAAAATACATTAAAACAAAAAATACAGAAACAAGCGAAGAAAAAAATTTTAATACTGAAAATTTAGTGCTAGCCACTGGACATTCAGCAAGGGATATTTATATTCTGCTTCAACAAAAAAAAGTTGTATTGGAAGCAAAATCTTTTGCTATCGGTGTACGAGTAGAACACCCACAATCTTTAATTGATAAAATTCAATACCACTGTCATGATTTGCGAGCAGTTGAAAAAATTCGTGAGCACTTGCCTGCCGCAGCTTACAGTTTGGTTCAACAAGTGGAAGGACGAGGCGTTTATTCATTCTGTATGTGTCCGGGTGGCATTATTGCGCCATGCGCCACTGAACAAAATCAGATTGTAGTAAATGGTTGGTCGCCCTCCAAAAGAAATAATCCTTATGCAAATTCGGGAATGGTGGTAAGTATTGAACCTGAAGACTATAAAGGATTTAAAAATCACGGCCCACTTGCGGGGATGTATTTACAACAACATCTTGAACAAACTTGTTGGTTAGCAGGAGGAAAAACTCAAGTTGCACCCGCACAACGGTTACAGGATTTTGTAAATGGAAAATCATCATCTTCACTTCCAGATTGTTCTTATCAGCCAGGAATAAAGTCTTTCGAATTGAATGATTTATTCCCCTCTTCCATTTCAAAAAGATTACGCGAAGGGTTTAAGCATTTTGGAAAAAAAATGAATGGCTATTTGAGTAGTGATGCCATTGTTGTTGCTATTGAATCTCGCACCTCATCCCCCGTTCGCATTCCTCGCAATCCAAACACTTTCGAGCATGTAACTGTAAAAGGTTTGTACCCTATTGCTGAAGGCGCTGGATATGCAGGTGGAATAATGAGTGCTGCAATGGATGGTCAGCAATGCGCTTCAAAAATTATTAAAAAAAACAGTAGCTCAATAAAATAAAGCGTCGGATTTAAAACTTTTTCGTTGTTTTTTAGCCATTTACGGGCAATTATTTAAATAAAATAGTCAATTTTATAAAAAAAATCTTCTTATTAACATTAAAAAAAATCAACTTTCTGTTAACTATCATTAAACATCAGCACATATATTTGCCTCAACCAAACTAACCATTGAATGATTGAATTGGGTACAAAAAATCCGACTGCTGATATTAGCAAAATCGGATTGGAAAAAGTGAAGAGTGCCTTTTGGAATTTATCACAAACAGAACTGGCTGAAAAAACAATTCAATTAAATCTTGGAGTGCTTACAGATACTGGTGCACTCGCAATTAGGACCGGAGAATTTACAGGTCGGGCCCCAAAAGATAAATTCATAGTAAAAGATGCTAAAACTGAAAACACCGTTCATTGGGGCGATGTAAATTTGGCTTATGATGAAAATAAATTTCAACCTCTTTATGATAAGTTAGTTGCTTATCTTAGTGAGAAAGATGTTTTCATAAAAGATGCCCGCGCTTGTGCCAACGATCAATATCGGTTGAATGTTCGAGTAATTTCTGAGTTACCTTATGCCACCATGTTTGCGGGTAATATGTTTATCAAACCTACTGCCGATGAACTTAAAATATTTGAACCCGATTGGTTAGTAATACACGCACCTGGCTTTCATGCCGACGCAAAAGTAGATGGAACCCGACAGCACAATTTTGCTGTTTTAAATTTTACCCGTAGAATTATCCTCATTGGAGGAACTGGTTACACAGGAGAAATTAAAAAAGGAATATTCACAGTTTTGAATTACTGGCTTCCACAGGAACAAAATGTATTAAGCATGCACTGCTCAGCTAACATCGGAAAAAACAACGACACAGCTGTATTCTTTGGATTAAGTGGAACGGGAAAAACAACTTTAAGCGCTGATCCAAATCGAGGATTGATTGGTGATGATGAACATGGCTGGAGTGATGACGGGATATTTAATTTTGAAGGAGGTTGTTATGCAAAATGTATTGATTTAACTGAACAAAAAGAACCTGAAATTTTCAGAGCTATAAAGTCAGGTTCTATTTTAGAGAATATTGGATTCTTTCCTGGAACACTCACAGTCAATTATGCCGATGTTAAATTGACTGAAAACACACGTGTTTCTTACCCAATTGAATACATTGATAATGCAGTAAGCCCTTCAATAGGAGGAATTCCAAAAAATATTTTTTTTCTTACCTGTGATGCATTTGGCGTACTACCTCCAATTTCTAAATTAACTCCAGGACAAGCAATGTACTGGTTCTTGAGTGGGTATACAGCTAAAGTTGCTGGTACTGAAGCAGGTGTTACTGAACCAAAAACAACTTTCTCAACCTGCTTTGGAGCTCCATTTTTACCCCTCAATCCAAACACCTATGCCAACATGCTAGGCGAAAAAATGAAAAAATACAGTGCCAATGTTTGGCTCATTAATACTGGTTGGACTGCGGGTTCGTATGGTGTAGGAAATCGCATGAAACTAAGTTACACTAGGGCTATGATAACTGCTGCTTTGAATGGTGACCTGGATAAATCAAATTTTGAAATACACCCTATATTTGGTATTGGATATCCTACAAACTGTCCGAATGTACCTGTTGAAATTTTAAATCCTCGCAATACATGGGCGGATAAAAATGCATACGACGAAAAAGCCTCTGATCTTGCCAAACAATTTGTTAAGAACTTCGAAAAATTTACCGCAACAGCAAGTGTTGAAACCTTAGCTGCAGCTCCCAAAATTCCTGTAAATGCATAAATAGAAATTTGTCCCTCTTATTATATGATATAAAACTATTAAAATAGTACTTCTTTAAAAATTTTATCTTTATTTTTTCTTGTTTTGCATTGGAGACACCTTCATATTTAACCTTGAAGCATCTTTCGAGTCCTCTACTTTTACTAGTATGTAATTTCCCCAAACACCACTAATTATTATTCCTGAAAGAAGATGCAGTGATCCTTTACCTTCAATAATGTCATTCTTAAAATCCCCAAGATACCAATCACCATTTTTATAATCATATCGGCCGTATCCAGAACGCATTCCGCCAAGCCATTCACCATTAAATTTATCACCATTTGCAAATAAATATTTGCCAACTCCTTCATCGCAATTACCCTCAATACAACCTATTGTTTCTACCGGAGTAGTTGTTTGTGCATTTGCAACAATTAAAAAACCTAAAAGAATTAAAATGGAAAAAATATATTTCATAGTTGTAATATTTTAGTTGGTAAAATTATCTATAAAAAACATTCCAAAAACCATGCCTAAAGTATGCCTTCTAGTATAAGGTCTATATTTTCAAAAGCATCTTCATCTTTAATTACATATTGTTCGGCACCTTTCTGAATCGTTTGTAATGCAATGCTGTACTGTTCCTGATTTGAAAGCATAACTACAGGAAGTAATTGGTTTTTTTTACGAATCATTTCAAGAATTTTTAACCCATTGGCAGCATCATTATTTACACTATCTAAATTGTAATCAAGTATTATCAGATGCGGAATTCCATCCAAATTGTTTAAGCAATCTTCACCGGTCGTAAAAATGGAAATGTTTCGTCCTCCCTTTTTTAATAAATGTTCTTTTAACATCTGACCAAAAAAATTATCATCTTCTACTATAAAAATATTTTTTGCCATTGATTTATACCATTGAAGTTTAAAGATAGTAATAAATTATTTATGTAAATAATCGGTCCGTTAATTATTTAATCTGCTCAGGGCAAAATTCAAATTATTAATGACTCCATCAATTTCACCTCTTGAACAAGTTCCTACTGATAATCGATACCAAGTAGAATCAGTAGAAGCACCAAAGGCAGAAAAAGGAACAAGCGCAACTTTTGCTTCATCAATTAGGTAGTGAAGTATATCGTCCGAGTCTTCGAGT
>CAMDDP010000042.1 GCA_945892775.1 Chitinophaga pinensis | reverse complement strand
AAAAGAAAAGACATTCCACTATTGATTGCTTGTGGATTTTTTGGCGTGGCGCTTAATCAGCTTTTATTTTTCAAGGGACTCAGCATCACCACTCCCATTCATGCGGCGCTCGTGATGACTACCACTCCCATTTTAGTGTTGGTTCTCTCCGTTTTATTCAAGGATGAAAAAATAACACCCCTAAAAATCATAGGAATATTCATTGCAATTTGTGGGGCATTGGTCATCATTGTTTTTGGCAAGGAAATTTCATTCAATACCTCAACAGAGAAGGGTGATTTTTTTATACTGCTCAATGCAACATCATATGCCGTTTACATAGTCATAGTAAAACCATTAATGCATCGGTATCACCCTATCACAATAATCAAATGGGTCTTTTTGTTTGGGTGGATTTTTATAATACCCGTTGGATGGAATCAATTTAATACAATCCACTGGAATTTATTTACAACTCCAATTTTGCTTGAGCTTTGTTTCCTTGTAATTGGCACCACTTTTCTTGCATACCTACTAAATATAATCGCATTAAAAACAGCCGACCCTTCAATTGTCGGAATTTATATTTATATACAACCAGCACTCGCAACAGTTTTTGCCATGATTTTAGGCAAAGACAATTTAAGTGGAATAAAAATTATGGCGATGATTTTAATTTTTGTTGGGGTTTATTTAGTAAGTGTTCGTTCATTAAAATTTCCCTTTCTAAAAACCGCCCCAGAAAAATAATGAAGAAATAAAAGTTTTACTAAAGAATCTAGGAACAACATTAACATTCAGGTTTAGACAATATTTAGTTGCGCCTACAGAATTGATTCAACAGAAATTTTTAATTTAATTCTTGACCCATTTCACATTTCATTTACCTTCAACTTCAAAATAATAGTATCATGAGTGAATTAGTAAAAGACTTTAATGATTATCGTGCTCGCATGAATGAACGAATCGCCGCAGGAAATAACAAAGTGCTCAACCGCCTTTTCAATCTCGATACAAACACCTACATGAAGGGTGCGCTCCCAGTGAAAACAAAGGAAATGCTCGGCTTAGTTGCCTCCATGGTCTTGAGGTGCGATGATTGCATAAAATACCATGTCGGAAAATGTAAAGATGAAGGGGTTACTGCCGAAGAAATATTTGAAGTATTTGCTGTGGCAAACATTGTTGGTGGAACCATTGTAATTCCACACACAAGAAGAGCTGTTGAATATTGGGAGGCGATACATAATGTGTAATAACCAGTTTTGTTTTTAAAAAAATATTTATGAATGACCAGCCTGAAGATAAAAGATTATTTCTGCTCGATGCATTCGCGCTTATCTATCGCGCATATTTTGCGTTTAGTAAAAACCCATTGATAAACTCAAAAGGCATGAACACTTCTGCCATTCAAGGGTTCACAAATACCTTAATGGATTTATTGAAGAAAGAACGGCCAACACACATTGCCGTTTGCTTTGATACACACGCACCAACCGAAAGGCACATTGAATTTGCTGAATATAAAGCGAACAGACAGGAGCAACCTGAAGACATTACTCTTTCCATTCCATACATCAAAAGTATAATTGAAGGAATGCGAATTCCAATTATTGAATGTGACGGCTATGAAGCAGATGATGTTATAGGAACGCTAGCAAAAGCGGCAGAGAAAAAAGGTTATAAGGTTTACATGGTTACGCCCGATAAAGATTATGGTCAGTTGGTGAGCGAAAATATTTTTATCTGGAAGCCTCCGGCTTTTGGAAATCCTGAACAAATACTTGGTGTGGCAGAAATAAAAGCAAAATGGGAAATTGAGCGAATTGATCAGGTGATTGATATGCTTGGCCTAATGGGTGATGCCGTTGATAATATTCCTGGAATTCCTGGTGTTGGTGAGGTGACCGCTAAAAAATTGATAAAAGAATTTGGAAGCATTGAAAATTTAATTCAAAATACCGATCAATTAAAAGGGAAACTAAAAGAAAAAGTTGAACAGAATAAAGACAAGGCCATTCTCTCAAAAAAACTTGCAACTATAATTATTAATGTTCCAATAAATTGGAATGATCATAATTTTGATAGCGAAGAACCAGACCGCGAAAAATTATCCGAAATTTTTACTGCGCTTGAGTTTAGATCTCTAGGAAAAAGAATTCTGGTCGAAAAATTTACAATTGCGGGTGGCGCAATACCAGCAACAAGTGCGGCGGCTAAAAAGACCGATGCGATTACAGAAATAGCCTCCCACTCAAGAAATTCAAATCAGCAAAAAGATTTATTTGGAAATGATGTGGGCCCTATTCAGAATGATGAAGAGATCACAACCCCCATTCATTTAAACACTATTGCTGATACTGACCACAATTACATTTTAGTAGATGATGAAAAAAAATTGAACGATTTATTGCAACTACTTTCATCATCAAAAGAATTTTGTTTCGATACAGAAACCACCGGTGTTGATGCAAACAATGCTGAAGTTGTTGGTTTATCATTCGCAGTAAAACCCAAAGAAGCATTTTATGTTCCTGTTTCTGCTGATAAAATAGAAGCACAAAATCTTCTTGAAAAATTCCGTTCGGTTTTAGAAAACGAACATATTGGCAAGAGCGGACAAAATTTAAAATATGATTTATTATTGTTGAAATGGTACAACATAAAGGTGAATGGAAAATTGTTTGATACCATGCTCGCTCATTATCTCATTGAGCCTGATATGCGACACGGCATGGATTACCTTTCTGAAACATATCTCAACTATAAACCCGTTTCAATCAAAGAATTAATTGGCGTTGGAAAAAAACAACTTAGTATGCGCGACATTGACGTGCAGAGAGTTGCCGACTATGCCGCTGAAGATGCTGATGTAACCCTACAATTGGAAAAAAATTTTCTTCCAAAGCTGAAAGAAAATGAGGTGGAAAAATTATTTGAAGAAGTGGAAATGCCCTTGATGCTGGTATTGTGCGATATGGAGTTTGAAGGTGTGGCGATTGATAAAAATTTCCTGAATATTTATTCAAAAAAATTAGAAGAAGAAATAAAAATTACCGAAGAAAAAGTTTATAAGGATGCCGGAGTTCGTTTCAATCTGTCATCACCAAAACAATTGGGTGAGATTTTATTTGAGAGAATGAAAATTCCGTATGAAGGCAAAAAAACAAAAACTGGTCAGTACTCAACTGATGAAGATACGCTTTCTCGTATTACTGGAGATTATCCGATAGTGAATGACCTGCTTGATTATCGTGAATTCACAAAATTAAAATCAACCTATGTTGATGCCATTCCATCATTAATAAATCCGAAAACAGGGCGGGTTCATACCTCATTCAACCAAGCTGTTGCAGCAACCGGAAGACTAAGTAGCACCGATCCTAACATTCAAAACATTCCGATTCGTACTGAACGCGGCCGTGAAATTCGTAAAGCATTTATTCCTCGTAACGAAGAGCATGTAATTCTCTCTGCCGATTATTCTCAAATTGAATTGCGAATTATTGCAGGATTAAGTAGAGATGCGAATATGTTGAAAGCTTTTGAAGATGGATTAGATATTCATACCGCAACTGCATCGCAGGTTTTTAATGTTGACATAAAAGAGGTAACCCGCGAAATGCGCGGCAGAGCAAAAGCAGTGAATTTCGGAATCGCTTACGGGCAAACCGCATTCGGGCTTTCACAGGGATTAAAAATATCACGCAACGAAGCCAAAGAAATCATTGAAAACTACAATCTGAAATTTCCTGGCGTGCGACAGCTAATGAGTGATAATATTCAGTTTGCCCGCGAGCATGGATATGTACAAACCGTACTGGGTCGCCGCCGAAAATTGCGAGATATTAATTCGGCAAATCAAACGGTACGTGGCTTTGCCGAACGCAATGCGATTAATGCCCCCATTCAAGGTTCAGCGGCCGATATGATTAAAGTAGCCATGATTAATATTCAAAAAGAATTTCATAAACAAAATTTCAAATCAAAAATGACTTTGCAAGTACACGATGAATTAGTTTTTGATGCCCATAAATCAGAGGTAGATATTATTATTCCAATCATTAAAGAAAAAATGATTCATGCCATTGAATTCAATGTGCCTATTGAAGTTGGGGTAGGGGTTGGAACAAATTGGTTGGATGCGCATTAGTGAATGTTCTTTATTTTTCAATCTTTCAATTCACCTACTTTTATCGCACAATAATTAGCAAGAACATAACATGAAAGATTTTAGAGAAAATTATTCGAAAGGAGAATTGCTGGAAACAATGATTGACAATAACCCAATCATTCAGTTTCAGCACTGGTTTGACGAAGCGGTGAAAGAAAAAATTCTGGAGCCCAACGCATTTATACTTGCCACTTCAATGGTTGATTTTAAACCTTCCGCTCGGGTGATGTTATTGAAAGGAGTGGAAAATAATTCGTTTGTTTTTTTCACGAACTACGAAAGCAGAAAGGGAAAAGAACTCACCTGGAATCCGTATGCCGCAATGGTTTTTTTGTGGTTACCAATGCAAAGACAAATAAGAATTGAAGGAAGAGTAGAAAAAATTACAAATGAAGAATCAGAAAATTATTTTCACTCGCGCCCTCGCGAAAGTCAATTGGGTGCATGGTGTTCAGCACAAAGTTCTGTCTTAGAAAACAGAATTGCCCTTGTTAATAAATATACTGAGCTAGAGGAAAAATATGAAGGGAAAGATGTTCCCAAACCGCCATTCTGGGGTGGCTTTAAAGTAATTCCTTCATCAATTGAATTTTGGCAGGGCAGAACATCACGACTACACGATCGACTTCGATATAATTTGATAAAGGAAGGGGACTGGAAATTAGAACGCTTATCTCCATAAAAATAAAGCCCCCCAATAAGCTTATTTGAGGGGCTTCAAATTGTATTATTCAGCCTTCTTTTTGGCGGCGGTTTTTTTTGGCGCTGCTGATTTTTTCGGCGCTGCAGTCTTTTTCGGCGCTGCTACTTTTTTCGGTGCTGCTATTTCAGTAGGTGCAACAATTTTTGCAGGTGCCTTTGCGTTGGGCGCTGCTGATTTAACAACTGCCGATTTAGCGGCGCGCTGTGGTCTTGAAATTCCGTAAGACCCTTTAAAGCGCTTACCCTTTGCAGTTCTTTTATCTCCTCTACCCATAAATTATTTATTTAGTTTTTTATTGGCTGCAAACTTAACCGAAATAAAGCAGTCTCAAAAGACATTAATTCCTATTATTATGTTAAGGGTTAATCTTTATTTTTTCACAATAGCTGCGAACTCTTTTCCGACTTTAAATTTTACAACTTTCTTGGCTGGTATTTTAATTGCCTTTTCTGTGTGGGGATTACGGCCTTTCCGGGCCGATCGTTTATACACCGAAAAGGTGCCAAACCCAACAAGGGTCAATTTATCCCCTTTTTTTAAGGCCTTCATTGTTGTACCAATAAATGAATTTAAGGCGGCAGTCGCTTGCGTTTTATTGAGTTTTGTTTCAGCACTGATTTTATTAATCAAATCTCCCTTATTCATAGTTAAAAATTAAACTTTGTAGTAACAGTAATTAAAAATAAAAGTAAATTTAAAATGAATTTAAGAAGAGCAAAAATTTTTTACTTTTGAATCAGAAAAAAAAATAAATGTCTTTCATAAAAAAAGAAAACAGAATTGTTTGGGCACTCCTTTTACTTCTGGTTTGTTCAGAATTTATTGCCTGTAGTCCAAAGGCTACTTGCCCAGCCTATATGAATGGTGCAGCAACCAGCACTGGGGGTTCTTCTGATAAATCAAAAGAACTTTGGCCGAAGAATATGAAGAAACAGAAGTAAAAAAATCGGCGAGTTTATTCTGTAATATTAAAAGTATAAAAACACTTAAGAAATTTTACTCCACCCCCCTTTTCGCTGTTGTTGATTAAAAATAAATGTTGCGATTGACTGATGTTCGGATAATTGTAAGTGGCTGTCTTTTTCCAAAATCATTTCAGCTTCGTTTCGTGCTGCCATTAATATTTTCTGGTCATGAATTAAATCCGCTATTCGTAAATTCATTACGCCACTTTGTTGTGTTCCCGCTAAATCACCAGGGCCGCGAAGTTCCATATCCACTTCGGCTATTTTAAATCCATCATTGGTTTCCACCATTGTTTGCATTCGTCTTCGGGCAGTCGGATTTAATTTCCGTTCAGTCATTAAAATACAAAAAGACTGTTCGGCACCTCGCCCAACCCGACCTCTCAATTGATGTAGCTGTGATAAACCAAATCGCTCCGCGCTTTCAATTACCATAACACTTGCATTTGGAATATTCACTCCAACTTCTATCACTGTTGTTGCAATCATTATTTGTGTTTCGCGTTTTATAAAACGACGCATTTCAAAATCACGATCTTCATTTTTCATTTTTCCGTGCACAATACTCACAGCAAATTGAGGTAATGGAAATTCGCGAGAGAGACTTTCAAATCCATCCATTAAATATTTATAGTCTAGCTTTTCTGACTCTTCAATTAATGGATACACTACATAAATCTGTCGATCCTTCATTATTTGTTCGCGCATAAAGCCAAATACGCGCATGCGTGCACTATCATCATAATGAACGGTTTTAATGGGCTTTCTTCCTGGGGGCAATTCGTCAATGACTGACACATCCAAATCTCCATACAAGGTCATTGCAAGAGTTCGTGGAATTGGTGTAGCGGTCATAACTAAAATATGAGGAGGATTATTATTCTTCGTCCACATTTTTCCGCGTTGTTCCACACCAAAACGATGCTGCTCATCTATTACCACTAACCCAAGATTGTTAAATTGAACAGTATCTTCAATTAATGAATGAGTGCCAATGAGCAAATGAATTTCTCCTGATTGTATTTCGGCAAGAATTTTTTTTCGTGCGGCACTTTTGGTCGAGGAGGTTAAAAGGGAAATGTTTATACCTAATCCATCTACCAATTCTTTTATAGATTGCAAATGTTGTTGTGCTAAAATTTCAGTCGGCACCATAAGACACGATTGCATCCCATTGTCCAATGCAAGTAAAATAATACTGAGTGCCACAACTGTTTTTCCGCTGCCCACATCTCCCTGCAACAAACGATTCATTTGTTTACCCGATACAAGATCTGCTCTTATTTCTTTGATCACTTTCTTTTGAGCAGTAGTCAATGCAAAAGGAAGTTTCTCATTATAAAAACGATTAAAAAAATCAGCGACCTTGTTAAAAATAAATCCAACAGAACTTTCTTTCCTTCCAATTTTAACCTGCAATAATTTTAGTTGAATTAAAAATAATTCTTCGAATTTCAATCGTTGTCGCGCTCGTTCTAATTCATATTCATTAGAGGGAAAATGCACTTGTTGAAATGAATCGTATCGATATGGCAATCGAAATTTATTTAATATATTTTGTGGGATAATTTCAGGAATATCTGCCGGTGTTATTTGTTGAAAGAGTGTTTGTGTGAGTCTGGAAATTCCTCGACTATCTAAACTTTTTGCTTTTAGTTTTTCTGTTGAAGGATAAAAAGGTTGCAATATTCCTGCAAGGGATTTTTTTTCATCTTCCGTTGAGGTAATATCTGGATGAACAATATTTAATTTTTTTCCGAAAACAGATGGCTTACCAAAGACGATGTATTCCCTCCCATCCACCAATGATTCTTTCATCCATTTTACACCGGCAAACCATACGAGTTCAATGGTGCCAGTTTCATCCACCAAATTAGCAATCATTCTCTTTTTATGTTTATCGCCAGCCACATCAATGCCTTTTAATATTCCTTTTAGCTGTACATATTGTGAAAGAGGATTCACTTCACGTACCTTATAAATTTTTGTGCGATCAACATATCTAAAAGGCATATGCATTAGCAAATCTCCATAAGTAAAGATTTCTAATTCTTTTTTAAAAGTATCAGCACGAGCGGGCCCTACTCCTTTTAGATATTCAATAGGTGTTTCGAGTAAATTATATTGACTAGACATTCACGACTTTCTTCTTTACAAGGTAACTTGATGGATCACAAAAACAGTTGTGTTAAAAAGTGTTTCAACATAAATTTTTATTTCCATTTCAATGAGCCAATCATGTGACGAATATCTTTTTCTACAAAATGAATGGCTGGTGCAAGTGAATCTGCATTGGGTGCATTATTAAAATATAACGAGCCCCGAATAAAATGTTTTATACTGTCTGTTGCAAAAAACTGAATATTGGATGCTGCATTACCCTCAATGTTGTAATACAACCCGTAAACATGATTTTCAGAATTGATTACACTCTCATCAATGCCTGACGCCTTAATTGTATGCTTGAAAGCAAGAACATGAAAATCTTCAATAAGTTTAGCTAAACCATGTTCGGCATTTATTTCTTTGTAGCTCATATAAATGGAGCCATTAAGAGTGGGAAAATTAATATTCATCCAACATGGATTTTCTGGAACCGTATCTAAAAAAACTGTGTCGCGCGAAATGTTAGCATACACAGGATATTCAAAAGAGAACGGACAATAAACAGGATTAAATAATTTATACTCATGCTCGGGCAGGGAAATTCTAAAATATCCTTTTGGTTTTGGGGTGTATTCTTCATTGCATGCCACTATTATAGCAATAACTATTAATAGCGAAAAAGTCCCATTGCTTAGCTTATTTCTCATGCTTTCAGCTCCTCCAAAAGCGTAACCCTTACTCTTCGTATTCTGTGATTATCCATATTCAATACTTTAAAGCGAAATGGTTTAAATTCAATTTCTTCATTCAACAAAGGAATCTTTCCACTAAGTTCCAAGATCAAACCGCCTATAGATTCAACATCACCTTTAATATCTTCAAATGGCTGACCTTTAATTCCCATGACACGATACATATCGTTGAGCAAAGTTTTTCCTTCAAACAAAAAATTACTTTGATCAATCTGGGTGTAGTCCAAGTCGGTTTTTTCATCTAGTTCATCTCTAATCTCCCCAATAATTTCTTCTAAAATATCTTCTAAGGTTACAATGCCGGCAGTGCTTCCATATTCATCTATTACAACAGCTATGTGTAACATCTTGGCCTGAAACTCTATTAGCAAATCAGAAATTCGTTTCCCTTCAGGAACAAAAAAAGCTGGTCGCAAAATTTTTAACCAACTCACTTCGGCATTCGCTTGTAAAAACTGTAACAAATCTTTTGTATATAAAATACCAATAATATTATCCGCGGAATTTCGATAAACAGGAATTCGCGAGTAGCCGGAATCTTTAACCACTTTTAAAATTTCTGCGAAAGATTTATCCGCATCAAGTGCCTCCATATCAAATCGGGGCTTCATCACTTCTTTTACTTGTGTGCTTCCAAATTTTAAAATGCCTTTTAAAAACTGAACTTCTTGTTTTTCTGTCGTTTGTTCATCTATAGCTTCATTGTTCCCATAAATTTTTACCTCTCCCTTTTTAACTTCATAATTTGAATGCGCAACCACAGCACCCCCACGAATAGTTGGAAGAATCAGTGGTTTAATTATTTTTTCAAAAAAAAACAATCCCGGTAAAATCCATAGCGCCCAAGTCAAATTTTTTTGTTCTGCGAATTTTTTGGGGATAATATGTTGTAGTAAAACTAAAAGGTTTATAAGTAAAATAATTTCAGGAACCAGCAACCATAAATACTGAGCGGAAAAATTAAGGATAGTAATCTCAACCAATACACTACCAATCAACAAAACAAACAATACGATAAAAAATGTTTGGAGCACATCAATGGTTGCAAGTAAGTACCTCGGTTTTTCCATCATACGCAATAAATATTGATAGCGCTTAGGGGAGCGCAATTGAATTTCTTCAAGGTCTTTAGAGCTTAAAGAAAATATTGCAATCTCAGCACCGCCCAATAAGACGATGGATACGCTTAATAAAGGAGCAAGAAATACCAAAATAAATAAATAAAGAGTGGGCAGTTGAAACCCTGACGAAAACAAAATAATTAACAGCCGCACACAAAAATCAAAATTCAAATTTGTTTCCAATTAGTCTATTCTCAATTTATTTCAAGTACAATTAAAATGGCAAATCATCGGCCACCTCATTATCAGACGAGCCAGGTTGCAAATCAGCAACAACAAATGTACCAGTAGATTCAGTTACAGGCTTTGCACCGTTATCTTTTCTAGAGTGAATGTTAATTGTATCGGCCACCACTTCCGTTTTGTAATGCTTATTTTCTTTGGGGTCGGTCCAACTATGTGTTCGTAATCTGCCTTCAATAAAAATAAGGTCGCCCTTACGAACATACTTTTCGCAGAACTCGCCAAGAAACCTCCAGGCCACAATGTTGTGCCATTCAGTTATGCGATTTCCGTTTTTGTCTTTGATACCCTCGGTGGTAGCTAGACGAAATTTTGCGAGTTTAATTCCCCCTTCAAGAGTTTGAATTTCTGGGTCGCTTCCGATGTTACCCATTAGAATTACTTTGTTTACTCCTCTCATGATTTTGGTGTTTTATGATAACACTAAAGTATAATCTTTTTTATGTAATCTTCAATTATTTTTGGAACGGCCATTTTTTGGAGATTAGTTTTTGATTTAATTATATAATTTTTAGGGGTAATTTTTACTTTAGAAAAAGTAAAAAATCTAGCCTGTATTTTTTGATGGGAAAGCATGTAGGTAACCGTTTCACTCGCCTTTAGTATACTCTTATCTCCTTTAAAAATTGATTTTATTGTTGGGTGTGACTGCAATTTTGCAATCGACAAAAACTTTTTTGTTTCTATTAACGGGAACTGATACAACCCCTGCCAAATATCCTTCCCTTTTCGCTTCTCCATTAAAAATCCCTTCTCATTTTCGGCAACAACGAAATGAAAAAACCTATTCTTTATAAAAATATTTTTTTCTTTAACAGGAAGCGTAGCAATTAAATTGTTTTTAAGCCCCAAACAATTTCTAGCCATTATACAGCTGATACACAAGGGAGAGGTGGGCTTGCAAGCAGTCGCACCAAAATCCATAATTGCTTGATTGAACCGACCCGGTTCTTTTTTAGCAATAAGTTCGTTGGCAAGAATTGAAAAAATCTTCTTTCCATTTGTGGAATCTATTGGCGTATCAATACCAAAATATCGCGAGAGAACCCGATACACATTTCCGTCTACCACCGCATGAGGTAAATTATAGGCAAAAGAAACAATTGCAGCAGCGGCATAAGGCCCCACACCTTTCAATTTCAACCAACCATTGTAATCTTCTGGAAAAAACCCCTTCAACTCATGAACAACATATTTTGCAGCCGTGTGTAAATTTCTAGCGCGAGAGTAATATCCCAATCCCTGCCACGCTTTTAATACTGAATCTTCTTTTGCGCTTGAGAGTTGTTTAACGGTTGGAAAAAGTTTAATCATTTTTAAGTAATAAGGAAGCCCTTGTTCCACTCTTGTCTGTTGCAAAATAATTTCAGACAACCAAATTTTGTACGGATCATTCGTTTCCTTCCATGGAAATGACCTCTCATTTTTTTTATTCCATTGCAATAATTTTTTTGTAAAAAAAATTTTTACTTCTTTATTTTTCATATAAGAAAAGCAGAGTACATCAAGCGACTACATGAATAAAACAAATGAATAATAATGTAAACAGGTTTTATTTTATACCAATTATTTTTTCAATGTTTGCAAGCAACACAATCCTGGGTTTAATAAATTCTGTTTTTTTTGATAAATCAAAAGTTCATCAACTCCTTTATTTTCTCGCCTAATCTTGATTTAGCTAAAAAATTGTTTTCGAGAGAAATAGCAAAGGGGATTGGAGAATCCAATGAAGCAACACGCATTACAGGAGCATCTAAATCGGCAAAACAATTTTCAAAAATCCAGGCTGATATTTCACCGCCGATTCCTCCTGTCAAACAATCTTCGTGCAACACAATCACCTTTCCTGTTTTCTTCACAGTCTTTTCTATGGCTTCCTTATCAAATGGAAGAAGAGTTCTTAGATCAAGTATGTCGCAAGAAAAGTTTCCTTGCTCCAATTTCAAGTTTCCAATTTGCTCTTTTGCCCAATGCACTCCCGCACCATAAGTAATAATGCTCATATCCGTTCCTTCTTCTACCAAATTAGCCTTACCAATTTCAATAGTGTAATATTCTTCAGGCACTGCGCCGCTGATAGCTCGATACAATGCTTTGTGTTCGAAATACATTATTGGATTGGGGTCTTCGAATGCAGAAAGCAAAAGCCCTTTAGCATCATAAGGGTTTGATGGATAAACAACCTTCAATCCTGGCGTGTGTGTAAACCAAGCCTCATTGCTTTGTGAGTGAAATGGTCCTGCACCAACCCCTGCGCCGGTCGGCATTCGGACTACAACATCTGCATTTTGCCCCCAACGGTAATGACTTTTTGATAAGTTATTTATGATTTGATTGAATCCAACTGTTACAAAATCTGCAAACTGCATTTCAACCATCGTTTTAAATCCTTTGATGGACAAGCCAAGCGCTGCGCCCAAAATTGCCGACTCACATATCGGTGTGTTGCGCACACGCTCACTACCAAACTCTTCCACAAATCCTTCCGTGATTTTAAACACACCACCATACTCCGCAATATCCTGCCCCATCAACACAAGATTGTTGTGTTTGCGCATCGCGAGCCTTAATCCTTCAGAAATTGCATCAACAATTCTTAATTCTCTTTCTGATTTTTTTGGTGTAATAATTTGCGGTGTGAATGGTGCATACACATCATTCATTTCTTCTATTGTGTTCGCAACAATTTCAGGTTCATCAAAAACCGGGGCAAGTGATTCTTCAATTTCTCTTTTCAGCAGTGAGTGCATCGAAGAAATATTTTCTTCAATAAGCAAACCTTCTTTCTTCAGAAACTCCTCATAATTTTTCAAAGGGTCTTTCTTTCCCCACTCTTCAATCAATTCCTTCGGCACATACTTAACACCGCTCGCTTCTTCGTGACCGCGCATCCGGAAAGTCATACACTCAAGCAACACAGGTGCCTGCTCGCGAATACAGTATTCGCGCAACTCTTTTATAGTGTGATAAACTTCCAGAAAATTATTTCCGTCAATAGTCGCCGACTTCATTCCATAACCAATTCCTCTATCAGCAAGTTGCTTGCACGCATATTGTTCCGAAGTCGGAGTGCTCAAACCAAAACCATTATTCTCAATCAGAAAAATCACTGGTAGCCTCCACACACTCGCCACATTCAGTGCTTCGTGAAAATCGCCTTCGCTTGTTCCGCCTTCGCCGGTGAAGGCGAGCGAAATTTTTCCCTCCTTCCGAAGCTTGTGGGCGAGCGAAATTCCGTTGGCAATGGTGAGTTGCGGACCGAGGTGCGAAATCATTCCCACAATGTGATGCGCATTGCTCCCGAAGTGAAAACTTCGTTCGCGCCCTTTAGAAAAACCACTTTTCTTTCCCTGCCACTGCGCAAATAATTGTGTGAGGTTCATGTTGCGCGTAGTGAACACCCCAAGGTTGCGGTGCATCGGCAAGATATATTCATCGGCATCAAGGGCGAGAGTAGCGCCCACTGCAATTGCTTCCTGTCCAATTCCTGAAAACCATTTACTTATTCTTCCCTGTCGTAATAAGTTCAACATCTTCTCCTCAATCATCCGAGGATAGAAAATGGATTTATACATAGAGAGCAATTGTTCGTCGCTCA
>CAMDDP010000041.1 GCA_945892775.1 Chitinophaga pinensis | reverse complement strand
GGAAAATTTTTTTCATTTTTGTTTTTGTTTAGGGTGCTAATATAATAGAATTTAGATATAAAAGTTCTACTAAACTTTAAAATCTTATCAATTCAATTTATTAAAATTTATAAAAAAGGAATTAGAGAACTTATTTTAAATAGACTCGTAAAGCAATAGAATAAAAAAATCTAGATAAATAATGTTTGGTTTTGTTTATTAATATCGTCCTCAAAAAAGATTAATGGTTAATTGAAAATGGAGCAACAGTTGGCTTTTAGAGTATTTACGAATGAAAACATCGGGCAAAATATTCGCTCATGGTTTGAGTGGTTTACTGATAATATCAGCGAATTAACTCCTTATGATGTATTTGAGTTCTACTCAGTTGATTCAAATTCATCATCGCTAACACTCCGCTATTTTTCAGGAAACAAATCTTTTTATGCGGCAGAAGGAATTTCGCTTCCCATTGCCCTTAAAGTCTTTCAATCTGGAAAAGAATATGTTTTTCCGCATGTTGATTTAACACTCGATCCATTCGCCCAAAATAAAGCCCTCGATAATTTACCAAAATGGAAACTAGTAATTCCAATTATTATTAACGGTGAGTGTGTTGGCGTCTTGTCTGTCTTGTCAGAAATTCCTTTCCGCCAAAAAGAAAAATTTGAACGTCGTTGTCGCGATTGGTCTAAACAATCCGCTTTAATTATTAAAAATAATTTTCTCAGTAAAATTGAGCCTCATTCCGTTGAGTCGATTTCACGAACTATAAAATCAGTTCAAGATTTAGTTTTTGAAATCAACGAGAATTTTGAGATCATCTTTTCAAATGATTCTTTTAAAACTTTCATTAAAATATTTTCCGGTAAAAATTTTAGTGATTCTAATAGAAATCTAAAATCAATTCTTGGGAATGAATTCGAAGAAATTATTTCCGGAATTCAAAAAGCGTTTGACGGAAAAAGAAATTTTTGTACGAATAAAGTCATGATTGGAGGTGAAGAAAAAAAATTACACTTCACTTTTTCTCCAGTATCTGGAATTGAAAAAAAATGTTTCTGTTTTGCAACCGAAATTTCTTTTACAACATCCACAATAGGTGCGTCTTCCAACCCAAGCTCAGCTTTTAGTAGCCCACTTATTCAATTAATTCCAGATATCGTATGGGTAGTAGATGATCGAGGCACATTTAAATTTGTGAATTCTTCCTTTGAAAGAACAACAGGATTTTTAGCTGATGAAGTGATTGGGCGTTCTTCATTTGAGTTTTTTAGTAAGGATGAATTGCCGAATCATCTGCAACAAATGTTGTTGTACCTATCAAGCAAAAACAAAAAAAACGACAATTACTTTGAATTTAAATTCATTGATAAGCAAGGGAATAACATTGTACTTGAATCAATTGCGATAAGTCAACTAGAGCATGAGGAAATAAAAGGGATTGTAGTTAGTGCCCGAAATGTAACCAAGAAGGCGGCAGATCGTCGGGAATTGGAAAATAAAGAAGAGCTTTATCATTCATTGTTTGAAAGTTTATCGGAAGCAATTTTAATTACCGATAAAAATCATTTTCTAGTTTATTGCAACACACTTCTTACAAAATTTACTGGTTATACGGTGGCCGAACTGGGCTCAATGCCTCTTTATCAGTTAATTGTTGCTGATGAATACTGGCAAGAAGTTAAGCATGGAATTAATAATCGACTCAATGGTATTTCGGAGACCTATGAAATTGAGTTGGTTAAAAAAGACGGGAATAAAATATGGGTCTCACTATCCGCGGCACCTTATAAAAATAAAAATGGAGAAATAGTAGGAAGCGTAGTTTCAATGGTTGACATCAGCCAACAAAAAAAAGATGGGGACAAAATTAAAGATCTGTCAAAATTTCCAGAAGAAAATCCTTCACCAGTTTTCCGTGTAACAGAGTCAGGAAAAGTTGTTTATTCTAATAAACAGGCACAATTAATAATCAACTACATCAGCAACGATGGCCTATTGAATGCCGATTGGAAAAATATCATTTCAAAACAAATTCAATCAAAAAGCATCAGCAAAATTGATATTGATATTGAAGGGCGATATTACAACTTAACCATAACCCCTCTCATTAATAATAGCTATTGCAACATTTATGCAATTGATATTACTGATAGAATTATTTTTCAGAAGAAATTATTAGAAAGTGAACAGCGCCTTCAGTTTTTAATGAGTTCTACCACTGAGGGAATCTTGGTTTACGACAACGGAATTATTATTGACATGAACATTTCAATAGTTCGGTTAACGGGCTTTATGGAAGAAGAAATTCTAGGAAAGAGTATTTTGTTTCTTACCAATGAAAATAATCGCGAATTATTTATAGAGAATTCAAAAAAGGATTTAACGCTTCCCTATGAAACTTCGCTCTCACAAAAAGATGGCACTGAAATAAACGTTGAAATAACCGGGCGCTCTCATTTTTATAAAGGAAGAAAAGTTAAGGTAATTGCCATTCGAGATATCACACTTCGAAAAAAAGCAGAACAACTTTCAAAAGAAAATGAAGAGCGACTAAAATATTTTTTCAATATTACAAACGAAGGCATTTTATTAATTGACGGAGATCAAATCATAGATACAAATAGCGCCTTTCTTAAAATCTCAGGTTTTTCTTCTGATGAAATTTTAAATAGAAAAGTTTCAGAATTGAAAAATGAATGGCTGAAAGAAAAACTTTTAGACCTTTTAACTTCAACAAATAATATAGAAACAGAATTTGCACTTAAAACGAACGAAGGCAAAGAATTTTTTGTTGAAGTGATTTCACAAACACAGGAATACTTAGGTCGTTTAATTCGCGTTGTTATTTTACGAGATATTACTCAATTAAAAAAAGACGAGGAAGAAATTATTGCGGCAAAAAAAACAGCTGAAAATGCCCAGCAAGCTGAAGAGCAATTCTTAGCCAAAATGAGCCATGAAATTCGCACACCAATGAATGGCATTATAGGACTGACTGATATTCTATTAAAAGAACCCACCTCGCACGAACAAGAAGAATATTTAAAATTAATAAAACAATCGGCCGATAATCTTTTAGTCATTATCAATGACATTTTAGACTTGTCAAAAATTAGAAGTGGAAAAATTCAATTAGAAATTATTGAACTCAACTTGCGCGAAATGCTGCGCGCTATTTTTATGGCAACCAATTTTAAAGCATTAGAAAAGAATATTGATTTTAATTTTTCTGTTGATATTAGAATACCTGAAATTATTCTTGGTGATCAAATTCGATTAAATCAAATTTTACTCAACCTAATATCCAATTCAATAAAATTTACTGAAAAGGGAAAAATTTATTACAGCGCAGAATTTGTAAAAATGGAATTAGGTGATATATACATCCAGTTTAAAGTGGATGATACTGGAATAGGAATTCCCGAAAAAGAACAATCTAAAATTTTTGAATCCTACAGACAACTAAGTGCAGAAACGACACGAAAATATGGTGGAACAGGTTTGGGATTGCCAATTGTAAAACAGTTAGTGGAATTACAAGGCGGGCAAATTAATGTTTCCAGTAAATTAGGAGAAGGAAGCAGTTTTTATTTTACGCTTCCATTTAAAGTGAAAGAAGTTGCCGATGATAAATCTATCGAAAAAAATTCAGTAATAAAGAGCAATCAGAAAAAAATTGAAGTTGAGAAAAACGGCATCAATATTTTATTGGTCGATGATAATTTTATTAATCGTCTTTTAGTTATTCATTTATTGGAAGATAAAGGATACTCAGTAACTGAAGCTGAAAACGGCTATCAGGCCATTGAAAAGCTGAAGGAAGAAGATATTGATTTGGTGCTAATGGATATTTCGATGCCCGACCTGGATGGGTTGGAAGCGACAAGAATTATTCGCAAAATGGACGAAGCCTACCTGAGAAAAGTGCCAATAATAGCGATGACCGCCCATGCTTTTCAAGAACAAATTCAAGAGGCTCTTGACTCAGGAATGAATGATTACTTAGGCAAGCCGTTTAAACCCGAAGAATTATTTCAGAAAATTAACACTCAATTAAATCCTGTTAATAGCAAAGAACTTAAAGAAGTTATTGATGAGATTGAAGATGAAAAATTTTATGACCTATCGTTTCTAACTCAGTATTATGATAACGAGCAAGAATTCATCAATAGCATTTTAGCTTTGTATATAAAGGAAACTCCCTCTAGCATCTGTCAGATAAAAGATGCCTTGGAGAAAAAAGATTGGCCCGCTTTAAAATCCCTTGCTCATAAAATAAAAACCAATATCATGATGATGGGAATTAAAAAAGGCGAATCGTTCCTACATCTTGCGGCAGCCATCGACCTCAAAGAAGTTGATGAAGAAAAAATAATCTCCTCATTTCACGAATTCGAAAAATTTTCGAGTAAAGCAATTGAACAAATTGCAAAAGATTGCGTGTAATTTCTTCTATATTTTTACAAATATTCCTGACTGAGTATTTAGTCCAGAATTAATTTTAACAAAATAAATTCCTTCAATAAATTCTGATATATCCATTCTGATTTCAAAATTAGTTTGGGTTGACTGAATAAAATCTTCGCGTATTTTTTTTCCTGTTACATCAAAAATTTTAATCGCAAATTTATTTCCATCCAGGGCCGTATTTAAATTAATAAAGTCAGTAGCTGGATAAGGATGAATTTTAATATTGGGGTGATCAGGAAGCGAGTTGTTCTGAATTGAGAGATACAACATTGGTTCATTAAATCGCACAATCCCTTTATTAGTTGTTGCCAACCATATTACGCCATTGGCATCCACTATAATATCATTTATTGAACTATCTGGCAGTCCAATAGTTGATTCGTTAAACACTTGCCAATAAATACCTCCGAGATATCGAACTAATCCTGATTCATAAGTTCCGCAAATTATTTTTCCTGCAGTATCAATTGCCAATGAATTAATGGTGTAACTTGGCATATCAGAATTCGCTGGACTTAACTCAATAAATGGTGGAGAATTATATAAAAATGTGGAAAGACCATGAGCGGCACATCCTAACCACCTAAAACCATTATTTCCAATAGCAATATCCTGTATCGTATTGTCGGGGACACCTCCATTCAGAATAGTATAAGTAACTAATGAGGTATCAACTACTCTAGTTAAACCTCCGTTTACAGTTCCTACCCACATGGTGTCATTAAAAGCAAGAACAATACATTCAATATTATCCGACATTAATGCCGAAGAAAATTGCTGATAAATTGTCCAGGTAGTGTCCATATCCCAAATTGCTAATCCGGCAGTAGTTCCAATCCACATTTTATTTTGTGAGTCAATCGTAATTGCTTTTACAATATTGGAAGGTAGTGGCGAATTCGAAGTAGAATATATATTCCAGTTTGTTCCATCAAATTTTCCCAATCCTCCGCCGGCTGTACCTATCCATTTGTTTCCAAATGCATCAATAGTGATTGCAAGAATATTGTTTAGATAGGATGTTGATTGATTATTAAATAAAAAGAAATTCCAGCTAAGCCCATCAAAAGAAGTAAGACCATATTCACTGCCAGACCATAAAATGTTTCCTTCTTTAGCTAAACAATTAATCTTATTTATAATTAGTGGGGTGTTGCTTGTATCGTAAACAGTAAGCAATTGTTGAGCATTTACCGAACCCAATAAAAATTGAAAAATTGAAATTGAAAAAAATAATTTCATCAATTGAGATTTAATTATCGCATTAACATTCCAATTTCTCTATCATTCAAATGCTTCCATTTTCCTCTTGGCAAATCTTTTTTCGTAAGTCCGGCAAACATAACACGATCCAATTTTTCAACTGAATATCCAAGCGACTCAAACATTCTACGAACAACACGATTTCTCCCTGAATGTATTTGAATACCAATTATACTTTTATCATGATCATCAGCATAAGCAACTTCATCAGCGTTTGCCATTCCATCGTCTAACTTAACACCAGAAGCTAACTGCTCAAGATGGGCGAGCGTGACCAGTTTGTCAACTTTTACCATGTATAATTTTGAAACTTCCTTACTCGGATGAGAAAGTTTTTGTGCAAGATCACCATCGTTAGTTAATAGAATTAATCCAGTGGTGCTTCTGTCCAAACGACCAACGGGATAAAGCCTTTCCGTTGAAGCCCCCTTCACTAAATCCATAATTGTTTTTCTATCCTTCTCATCACTTGTGGTGGTAATAAAATTTTTAGGCTTATTAAGCAGCACATAAAATTTTTTATGAAAAGCTGTTACCACTTTACCACCAAATTTTACTTCTTGTTTTGCCATTACGCGATACCCCATTTCATTAACAACTTTACCATCAACAGTAACTTTTCCTGCTTTAATAAAGTCATCTGCTTTTCTGCGTGCGCATATACCGGCATTGCTTAAAAACTTATTAAGCCGTGTCCCCTTACCATCGTCAAGTTTTTCTTTTTCAAAAAACTTTGACCTTTCATTTTTTATCGGAATTCCCTTACCCATAACAAGTACAAAAGTAATATTTGCACTTGTTATTATTTTATAGTATAATTGAGGTATTAATTCTTCATTAAAAAAAAAACTTATGAAAAAGATTATTTTACTCTCCTTCATCCTTTCAATTTTTGCATTCAGCTCTAAAGCTCAGTGGCTTAGCTGTGTAGAAAATTCAATTATTGATCTTGCAACAATCTGCTCAGGTGTAGTTGATCCCGTTTGTGGTTGCGATGGAAATTCTTATGTAAATGAATGTGAGGCCATTTACCTTTATGGAATTACTCACTTTACCCACGATCCATGCACAGGAAACCCACAAGGTTGTCATGCTGATTTCAGTCCAACAGTAGATTTTTTTGGCGTATGGAATTTCATTGATTCTTCAAGTTACTCAGATTCTGCCACCTATTCATATGATTTTGGTGACGGAACAATATCTACAGATGCTAATCCATCTCATACCTATTCATCTTCTGGGTATTTTACAGTGTGTTTGACAATAAATAGTTGGATTGGACCAATTCCAGTTTGCGAAAGTAAATCTTGCCGCGTAATTTTAGTTTCAGGTGGTGCGGGTTGTACAGCTGGATTTTCAGCCTCAACTAGTTGTGGTGTTACTACATTCACTAATGGTTCAACTGGTACTTATACCACATCTGAGTGGGATTTTGGTGATGCGACAACTACAACTGCTGGAACAGGAGATATCACTCATGAATACGCTGCTCCCGGAGATTATTTGGTTATTCTAAATATTACTGATAGCACGGGTTTATGTAGCGCTGGTTTTTCAGATTCAATTACTGTTACAATACCATCAGTTACAGCTAGTTTTACCTATGTAGCGAGCGGAACAGGTCCTTATTTTGTTCTATTTGCCAATACAAGTTCAGGAGCAACTTCATATTTTTGGGATTTTGCTGATGGTGATACTTCATCACTTGCTAACCCAGCAATTCATAGTTATGATTCATGCCTTTATAATGTCGTATTAACAGCAACAGATGCTGATGGCTGTGAATCTGAAGCTATTGTAGGAGTAAACGCCTGTGGAACTGGGCTTCCAACATTCAATTCAGTATTAAATTCTATATCAGTTTATCCAAATCCTGCAAAAGAAACTATTAATGTGGCTCTTAATAGTAGAATATCAAGTGATGTTCTGTTATCAGTAAAGGATGTAATGGGTAAAAATGTAATGGAATCAATTTCTGTTCATTTAAATTCAGGAAAAAATAATTACAAACTTGACTTACCTAAATTATCAGCTGGTGTTTACCTCATTCAAATTAATGATGATTATGGAATGATGAACACAAGAGTTTTAATCAGATAAAAATTTATTTTTGAAATAAAAAGAGGCTATCTAATATTCGATAGCCTCTTTTTTTATGAAAAATTTTATCGTCTGTTCTTCAAAGATTTTATAGCTGAGGTTTGGTTCGTTTACAGATAAGAATATATTTGCACTCCCGAATTAAAGATCAATTCAAATTCCTCCTTAGCTCAGTTGGTTAGAGCATCTGACTGTTAATCAGAGGGTCTCTGGTTCAAGTCCAGAAGGGGGAGCATAATACAGCAAAGGGTTTCAGCGAATTGGAACCCTTTTTTATTTACACCTTACTTTCCGATACAGAACCGAGAAAAGATATTGTCAAGCAGATCCTCATTCGTAATATCTCCTGTAATCTCCCCTAGGTAATCTAACGCACGACGAAGATCTAGAGCATACATTTCGCCACTTGCCTTACTATTTAAACCCTTCATCACATCATCAATGGCCTTATTTGTTTTGATTAATGCGTCGTAATGTCTGATATTTGAAACAACAGGATCGCCACTGTGAAATTTAGTATTAAACACCGAAGCGAATAATTTCTCTTTCAGTTCAACGATATTTTTTGATTCTTTAGCCGAAATAAAAATTATATTTTCCATTTGTGGAAACTTTTTTTGTACTAATTCCATATTCATCAAATCAGATTTGTTGGCCGCAAGAATCACAGGAATATTTTTTAAATTTAATGAGGCCACATCATCCAATACTTCTTTTTGATCCATTCGTACTGCATCAAACAAATAAATGGCCACAGCTGCGAGTTGTAATTTTTCGTGGGTACGCTCCACTCCCATTTTTTCAATGACATCAGTTGTGTCGCGCAAACCAGCGGTATCAGCCAAACGAAAAATAACGCCATGAATATTAAGAGTTTCCTCAATGGTATCACGAGTAGTTCCAGGTATTTCACTTACAATGGCCCGCTCTTCATTCAATAACACATTCAATAAAGTTGACTTGCCGGCATTTGGCCTACCTGCAATAACAGTGTTTACACCAATCTTTAAAACATTTCCCAAACGGAATGATTCTGCTAAAACGGCAACAGCTTTATACAACTTCAACAACAAATCATTCAATTGTTTTCTATTAGCAAACTCCACATCTTCTTCAGCAAAATCCAGTTCCAATTCAATGAGTGAAGCAAAATTAATTAGCTCATTACGAAGTTCTTTTATGTGATTTGAAAAACCACCCCGCATTTGTTGAATGGCTAATTGATGAGATGATTCAGAATCGGCAGCAATTAAATCGGCTACAGCTTCGGCTCTTGCTAAGTCTAATTTACCATTTAGAAAAGCTCGCAAGGTGAACTCCCCAGGTTTTGCCAACCGTGCCCCCTGTTGTAAAAGCAATTGCAATATTTGCTGTTGTATGTAGGCTGATCCGTGACACGAAATTTCTGCAATGTCATCGCCAGTGTAACTTTGAGGCGAACGATATAATCCAACTACCACTTCATCAATCCTTTGTTCGCCATTCATAATATTTCCGAAATGAAGTGTATGTGACGCTTGCTCAGCCAAATTTTTTCCTTTAAAAACCGTATTCACTAAATCAATACACCCATTGCCAGAAACACGCACAATGGCAATAGCTCCAACCCCTGCTGGGGTACTTATGGCGGCAATGATTTCATTTGAAGGCATCATGAAGTTGCAAAAGTAACCTTGAAAAAACTCAATTGTTTAATTTACATTGAGTGGTTAAATAAATTGTTACCCCCAGTATTAATTAGACTAAGGTAACGATCTTTATTATTAATAGCTATCAGAAAATAAATATTATTGATACGCTGAACATCAACTAATAGATAGGAATCGAACTAATCATATTTCTTTATAAATTCTATTTCAAGTCTAAAAATCCTAAAACCATAAATTCTGTACGACGATTTTCCTGATATTGTTCTTCAGTACATTTATCACAACTACAAATTGCTATAGGTACTCTCTCTCCATAGCCTTTTGCAGTGATCCGGTCCTTTGCTATTCCTTTTGAGATAATGTAGGCAACTGCACTTTCAGCCCTTGCCTTTGATAGCTTCTGATTGTATGGATCAGTTCCTCTGCAATCGGTGTGAGAACTCAATTCAATTTTAATGCTTGGATTGTCATTTAAGATTTTAACCAGCTTACCTAACTCAACAGCGGCATCGGGTCTGATATTGGCTTTGTCAAAATCATAATAAATATTGTTTAACACAATAGGTTTATTCAACTCAATTTTCTCCATCTCAATCTTCAAGGTAACCCCCATGTCTTCCGATTGCTTTTTACCCAGCGTGCTCATGTTTTCGGTCTTGGAAAAATAGCCCTCCTTGTTTCCGCTAACTGCGTAGTCGGTATTGGCATTCAAATCAAATTTGAAAGTTCCATCAGCTGCGGTTGATGCAGTTTCTTTCCGGCCAGTTTTTTTATTTAACAAGGTGATTGTTACACCCGGCATTGGAGTCTGATCTGATTTCGAAACAGCAATTCCGGAAAGGGTAAATTTCAATTCAGGTTTAGAGAAACGATATATTTTATCGGTACTTCCATCTTTACTTTCTCGATTACTTGCGAAGTATCCTTTCTCTCCTACCTTATCCAGTATGTATCCAAAATCATCGTGGCTCGTGTTAATTGGATATCCGATATTCAAAGGATTAGTCCATCCGTTATCAGTTTTATATGAAGAATAAATATCCAACCCTCCCATTCCGGGTAAACCATCAGAAGAATAGAAGAGTGTTGAATCGTTATGCATGTATGGAAACATTTCGTTTGCATTGGTATTTACTGTTGAACCTAGATTTACAGCAGCACCCCAACCGTCACCTTCTTTTTTAACCATCCATATATCTGATCTACCTTGTCCGCCAGGCATATTACTAATGAAGTACATAGTTGCTCCTCTATTGGCCAAAGCAGGATGACCACAAGAATATTCATTACTGTTAAATGGTAATTCAGTAACTGTTCCCCATTCTCCATTTAAATCTTTTATTGCTGAATAAATTTTCAACAATACTTCATCATCTGAACTTTTGCCTTCTTTATGATTTACATAATTGTTTCGGGTGAAATACATCGTGCTTCCATCAGCAGAAAAAGCGGCAGGTCCGTCATGATAAATTCCATTTACCGTTCCTTTTAATAGTTCGGGAGCAGAGAAATTTCCTTCTCCGTTATCTTTTGCGTAATACAATTCAAGAAACGATTTTCCAGTCCAGTCATAAGTTTTTGCACCTGTATTTCTATCTGAAGTAAATACCAATCCATTGTCATAATAAATAGGTGCCATGGAAGAACCCGAATTTATTAACAAGTCTTCTACAAGGTATTTTACGGAATCTTTCATGAATCTTCCAATAGAATCACATGATTCAAACATTAATCTAGCTAAATTATCATTCGCGTTCTTTTGTAAGTACAAACTCAATATTCCTTTTGCATCTGTGTAATTACCATTTTCCATCATTGCCTGCGCACAATAGAAAAACTCCTGAGGATTGGCATCCGGTAGCGCAACTACTTCTTTGTATGACTTTTCAGCCATTACCGAATTATTCATTTGTTTATACGCATCGGCTAACATATGTTTTGCTTCAGGAAAACCACGCATTGAAATAGCTTTCTCTAGTTTTGGCACCGCCCGACTATAAGCCATATCCTGATAGAATCTTTCACCTGCAAGATAGTAAGAACCTGCGCAACCACTGAGGAGAAGGGCAAGTGCTGTTAGTGAAATGAGATTTTTAATTTTTAAAAGAGTCATGCGTATCATTTTTTCATTCTTACAAACTGTGAAATCAAATTAGAAATAACGTGGTGTTTTAACTTTAAGAATATCGTAACCAAAATCATATCCAATCATTAACTCGTGAGATCCGTTGGAGTAATTTTTTAAAAGCGAGGTGGTAAAGTCATAAGCATATCCAATTCGAAGTTGTTTGGTTGCCTGCAGTTCTAACATGCCCACCGCTGCATCACCAGTTCGATAAGCGCCTCCTATCCATAATACTTTTTTTATCAGAAAATTTAAATTGAAATCAAATTCAATAGCTGTGTTTTGAGAGTACTTAACTAACATGGCCGGACGTAAAACAAAATCAGGATTTATTTCAATGGCACCTCCCATAGTATAAAAATAGTGGCGCACTTGCTTTGGTATAATATTGTTTTGTATATCAAAACTAAGTGGGCGTGAAGGATCATAACTCAACAACTCTGGTGCTGAAAGCCCTATGTAGAATTTGTTTCCGTACAGATAGGCACCCGCTCCAAAGTTTGGAAGAATATTGCTTTGTGTTGCGGGGCTAAATAATGCATCTGGTTTATCCCATACTATCAAATCACTAAGTTTTGCATTGAAATAAGAAATGCCCCCACGCAGACCTACTCCTAATTTTAATTTCTTATTTAATTCCATATGATATGCATAGTTGGCATAAATATCATAGCGATTTGTTACTCCAATTTTATCAGCTGCAATTTCTAGTCCTAATCCTACTTTTCGGGTGCGGGTAGGTCCATGAATAGTTGCTACAAATGTTTTTGGTGCCCCATCAAATTTCACCCATTGATTGCGGTAAAGTAACGAAGCTGATGCATATCGTTTACTGCCAGCATACCCAGGATTAACCAACAAATTGTTGAACATATACTGGCTCAACAATACATCCTGTTGTGCATACGATGCCAAAGAGAGCAGAGAACAAGCGACCAAAATAATTATTTTCTTTATCATACCTTTAAATTTTCTTTGAATTATTTTATTGCCTAATTACTTATCTTCTCATGTCTACATATCCTGAAAGTGGTGTCACCAAATTAGTTGCTTCAAATATTACGAAGTAAGTTCCATCAGGAAGTTTTTCGCCCTTATTATTAGTTCCATCCCACTCGTTGTTGTAATTACTCCTTCCATAAACTAGATTTCCCCATCGGCTAAATACTTTAAATTCATTTTCAGGATAATCTACCAACCCATGAATCACGAAGAAATCATTTGGCCCATCACCATTAGGTGAAAAACCTGTTGGCATTTCTAACGAGTCATCGTTACATTCTGCAGGTGTTTTAACAGTTATTATTACTGTGTCAATTTCAATACAAGTTCCATCACTTACGGTCCAGATAATAATGTTTGATCCTTCCGTTAAACCTGAAGTTGTAGCCGATGGATCACTCGGATCTGAGAATGAAATTCCATTATCTGGGCTACTCCATACTCCAGAACCCGAAGACTGACTTCCGTTCAACTGAATGTTCACACTGTCACAACTTGACTGTTCGCTTCCAGCATCAATGGTGAGGATGGTTGTCTGAAGTGTTGCCGTATCTGCAAATGTGCAGGTACCATTGGTAATGATCCAGATGAACTCATTCGTTCCGCTTCCCAGACCTGTCACTGTTGTAACAGGTAATGCCGGATCGGTAATGTTTCCCGTTCCGCTTAACAAGGTCCATGTTCCGGTGTATCCACCTGGAAGAGTTGCCGTCAGTGTTCCGTCGATTCCGCATACATCCGTTATTCCTCCTCCTGTGAACCCTGGAACTGCAGGGTCTACTAACTGTAATGATACTTCATCTGAACATCCGCCTGCATCTGTAACTGTCACACTGTATGTTCCGCCTGAAAGTCCGGTTATATTTTGTGTGGTTGCTCCATTCGACCAGCTATAACCATAAGGCGCTGTTCCGCCTGTAATGCTTACTGATAAACTTCCATCTCCCGCTCCATTGCATGAAATGGTATCATCAACATTAATACCTCCTAAAATAATAATTACCGGATCCACAACTGCTGAGAGTGTATCTGTACAGCCATGTGCATCAGTGACCGTTACGAAGTAGGTTCCGGCTCCTATTGCTGAAAGATCTTCGGTTGTTGCTGCGTTACTCCAGCTGAAGGTATATGGAGTGGTGCCGCCGATTACATTGATATCTACAACTCCGCTCAATACATCCTGGCAATTAATATCGATGATGCTGCCTATAACAACCGATAATATTGTTGGCTCGTTAATAATAACATTTGTTGAATTAGAACAACCATTTGCATCAGTTACAGTTACAAAATAAGTTCCCGCCACTAATCCTGTTATGGTATCACTTATTGAAAATGTTGACCATGCATAAGCATATGGAGTTACTCCACCTGATGCTGTAACTATTGCAACTCCAGTTGCATTACCATTACAATCAACCGCTTGCGATTCTGACGCAATTGCAGCTAATGGTTGTGGCTCTGTTACATTCACATTTGCTGTAGCAGTACATGCGTTTGCATCAGTTATTATTATAGTATATGATCCAGCCACAAGATTTATAAGATCTTCTGTGGTTGCGCCGTTACTCCAATTATAATTGTATGAAGAGGTTCCTCCTAATACTGCAAGATCAATGTTAGCGAAATCAATTCCGGCACAATAAACCGAGTCGGTAATGCTTATTGTTGCTGTCAGTTGTGTTGGCTCATTCACAAAGAATGAGTCAATGGCTTCACAGCTATTAACATCCGTAACAGTCACAAAGTAATTTGCACTTATCACATTGTTGAGATCTTCTGTTGTTGCTCCATTAGACCAAGAGAATGTATAAGAAGGTATGCCACCCATCATAGCTATATCTATAATTCCATCAGCACTTCCAAAACAGGTTGCATCTATTACCGGGTTAGCCATTATCATTATCGCATCTGGCTCTGTAATGTTTCCAGTACCTATTGCGGTACATCCATTTGCGTCAGATACAGTGACGGTATAAATACCCTGATTAAGTCCTGAAATATCTTCTGTGGTTGCGCCGTTGCTCCACTCAAAGCTATAAGGAAAGGCACCTCCGATTGGTGTTAAATCAATTGAGCCGTTGTCAAGCCCAAAGCAGGTGGCATTCGTTGCAATTGCTGATAATGCACTCAGTACTACCGGTTGGTTAACTGTTGCACTCGCAGTGGCTGTACATCCGTTTACATCTGTGATAGTTACATTATAAGTACCTGCACCTAATCCGCTTAAATCTTCTGTGGTTGACCCATTGCTCCAATTATAAGTAAAGGGTGACTGTCCGTCTGTTACTGTTAAATCGATGCTGCCGTTTGTATCGCCAAAACATCCTGTTACATCTGTTGCTACGGCGGTTGCTGTCGGAACTCCTACCTGAA
>CAMDDP010000040.1 GCA_945892775.1 Chitinophaga pinensis | reverse complement strand
CCACTACCGGAGGAGTATCGGGTTTGCAGCTTGCTATTAACAACAAAAAAGACAGCAATACAATCAGGTGACCGGCAACTTTTCTTTTCCTATTCATTTGACAAAAACTGATTTTTATTGATTCTATTATTGCGCATTAGTATTTCATAAACATTCTTCCTTCCGAAGTTCCATCTTTTGAAAGCCGTACCATGTAAACACCTGTTTTCAGATTCGATACATCTATTTTAAGTTGTGAAACTCCTTTTTTAACGCTGTTGCTTTTTTCCATCATCAATCTTCCAAATGAGTCATAGATGAAATAGTTGATGTTTTCATTCTGTTCGGAAGAAACCTCCAGCGTCATTTCTTCATTTGCCGGATTCGGATAAAGTTCTATTCGCTTTTGAGTCAGATCAGGACAAACAATCGCAAGGTCGCGGTCATTGCAAAGTCCCGGATAACAGCAAAGCGATTGGATATTATAATTCGCACTTGAGTTATAATTGCATGCCAACGGATCCATGCATCCAAACACAACAAGTGTTTTGCATGAATCCTGATTCAGGCAGCCATAACCTTGACTGAACTCCAGATAATTCGCATCGGTGCAACCGCACACAGGAGGGTATTTCAGGAATGGAGAAATTTTTTCATCCGCTAAAAGTGTATCGCCATTTGCCACATACTTGATAATATATCCGTTGGTATCAATCACTTCAATGTTGAGTTCGAAAGTCAATTCTCCTCTTGTAGTTAATTGTGCTACGAGTACTTTGTTTCCTATTCCACCATCAACCCCGGAGTTCTGCTGCAAATAAGCTGAGTTAGAAATGAACGATGTGCCTAAATAGACAGAGCCAAAAATTGAAGTATCAACATTCGACAGGTTTTTAAATCCATCGTCGAGCCAGGTACCAAGTGTTACAGTATCATTAACAAAACCATCTGCACTTGTTAGTGGTATTCCCGCATTCGGGTCATTATTTACAAGCAATCCTCCCAATCCTGCAACAATGGACGAACCATCAGTATCTTTTGGTTTTATTATACCTGAATAATATTTTGCTCCAAGCCCTAAAGTCAACCAACTGTCGAGTGCAAGCGTAGGATTACTTGAAAACCACAAATGATTGATGAGGTATCCGAAGTATGCATTCGGCCGGTCGGTGTTATTATAAAAAGTATCTGTGCTCATAATTTTCAATGCGTGATTGGCATCACCATAAATTTTCCGGAGTTTACAACCGGGCTTCAGTTCAATATAAATGCGGTATGTTATTGATCCTGCAGGCAGCACACGACCATTGATAGTATCTGTTGCATCATTTGCATCTGAGATGTAATATTTTTCAACAATCACATTTTGCACCTGTGCCTGCATTCCCATTGGAAACAGAAAAAATAGACATATACAAATAGCTAAAGAATTTCTCATGCTTTTATTTTTTAGAGCTTTATTTTAAATCGATGATGAGAATAATTGAGAGCATAAAATGAATTGTTTCAAAGTTCAGAGTTTATAAGAAATGCCAATTGAAAAACTTGTTCCGTAGGAAAATTCATCATAAATGAATTCTGAATCTTTATAGGTTCGGGTAATGGTGGTATTTAAAATATCACGCACCGTTAAACTTGTACTGAAGTGCTTGCCTAACTTTTTGATGAGTTTGATATCAACCATTTGCCTTGGCAACTCATACACATCAGGAATAAATGGATTGGCTGATGTGATGACTAATCTTTCGCCCTGCACATTGTAACTTACGGTAAAGGACAGACCAATGCTATCCGCAGTATAGGTGAGCATGCCGTTCAGCACATACGGCGCTTGCCCGAACATGGTGCGTGTGAGTGTATCAATGGGAATGTATTCCTTCACACCATCTGATATGTCAACCCGGTTACGCACAAACTTTGTTTGCGATTGAAGGAATGCGCAATTGGCTCTGAATTCAAAATTTTTGCTGATGATTTTTTTTCCTTCCAGTTCAATACCTGCAACATAGGAGTGGTCAACATTCTGCCAGGTTAAACCAACCGACCGAACGAGTTCAATGTGATTTTTAAAATCTTTGTACAACAAACTGATAGAAATATTATCACCTGATTTAAAATAAGACTCTAACCGCAAATCATAATTATTTATGTGCACGGTTTTAAGGTCTGAATTTCCGAAAACAAATTCTTTAAATTCATAATCTAACTGCGCTACATCTGATAGTTCGCGCAAACTTGGTCGTGCAATGCTGCTGCTGTAGTTCAATCTTAAATTAATTGGCGTGCTTTTGTTTCCAGCACTGTCGCGATTTAATTGAAAAATTAAATTGGCACTCGGCAGGTAATTGGTTTCACTTAATTTTCCTGGATTTACCAATGGAAAAGAAGCGGAATAATTTCTCCGCGGGTCATTTTTCACATAGCCAATTGAATCATAAAAGAAAACATCGGTGTATAATTCAGCGTGTTCAATTCTCGCTCCTCCTGAAAACCGGAGGCGCGGAATGATGGTATAATCAATCATTAAAAATCCGGCTGTGATTTCACTTTTCCCGAATGTGTGATTGGCGGGAGTGGCATCTTCCACATAATATTCATTAATGGTACTGTATGGAATTCCACTGATTGTTCCATTGGTAAATCCGAAATTATTTAAATCAAAAAACTCGTCGATGTTGCCATTGTTCAGAGTCAGGTTTGAGTTAATTCCAAATTTAACATTGTAATCATACTGCTGGTTCTCTTTATAATTATATTGGTAAGCCCCGCCGAATTTTAACTTTCTTGGTAAGCCCGGCTTATCGTAAAATGGAATTCTTATGCTCGCCTTTGAATCAAAAAGATTATCTGATAAATATCTGTAATACCTGTCTAAGTCTCCGTTATCACCACCAATTTGCCAGGTATCAATATCCTTACGATAAATATATCTTAGCGTTTTAAAATCAGGAACACTGCTGTTTCCGTCTGTATATGATGCGCTGAATTCTGCTTTAATTTTTTTTCCGGGTAAAAAGTGTTCTGATTTCAGCTGATAAACCAATTGTTTCCGTTGCTCATAAAATTGTATTTTCTTATAAATAAGAATGGTCGAATCTAAATTGTCGATAAGATTATCGGCTTTGTTTGTTCCTGATAAATTTGGCATAAACAAAAACGATACGCTGTGATTGGGGCTGAATTTATAGGCAATGTTTGCAATGGCACTCCAACCGTTTGTTTCCTGACTGTTTGGTCCGCTGAATAATGATTCACGCGAACCATCAGCCCTGATTTTACTTGTCATATATCCGGGATCATACTTGGTAGAACTTCCATATCGGTAACCAACAATAAATCCGAGAGGCTTTCCAAAAAGATTTGTCTGCGTTCCGATACTAAAACTTTTACTGAAATCAAGCGGCGCTTTGCGTGAGATTGTATTCCAATTATTCTTGAATGATTTTCCTGATTCAGGAACTTTTGCATTGATGGTTTGAAATGCCTGTTGTGCATATGGCCCGGTAATGTAAAGAAGTCGAGCCTCCTGATAAGCGTTATCATCATTCATTTGCGCAGGTGCAAGCAACCCAAGTTGAATCAATCCAAGGCGGTAATAGACATCGCTGTTTGCATTCCAGTTTTCATTGGTAACACCTAACGAACTATAGTATTCACCTAAACCTAAAGCTTCGAATTGCTGGAAGTCGGTTGGCTGCTTTATATTTTGAACAAATGAATTATGGTCATGGTCACGAAAGCCATTGTCAAACCCAAGCCAGTCGGTTGAGCTTTTTTGTGATGAAACAATTTCGTTGAATGTTGTTTGATTATTATATCCAACAGAGGTTTCAATGTTCAAGGCAAATTCTTCAGGATAATCTTTTGTTTCAACTGAAATATATGCTCCTGCAAAATCACCCGGTAAATCGGGGCTTGCTGTTTTAGTAATTATAACATTGTCGACCAAACTGGCTGGAAATAAATCGAGTTTAATATTATTTGTAAACGGGTCGAGTGTAGGAATGCGCAAACCATTGATAGCTGTTTTCACATAGCGATCACCGATTCCGCGCACTGTTATAAAACTTCCGTTTGTTGAAACACCTGATACACGCGCCACGGCAGCAGTCACATTTGCATCGCCGGTTTTCTTAATTGTTTCAGATGAAATATAATCAAGTGTAACGGCAGAACTTTTTTTCATGGATTCCACGAAGTATTCCTTGGAACGAATACTTTTTGCATTCACTTCTATTTCTTTGATTTCATGTGCTGTTGATTTAAGAATAAAATTCTTGATAATGACTTCTCCTTTCTTTGGAAAAATAATTTCTTCAACTACTGCATATCCTACATACGAAACAACCAATGTTTGAGTTGAGGTATCAGACAAATTAAGCGAGTAGTTTCCATCCAGATCTGTAACCGTTCCAACCGATGGTTTTAATTTCAAAACTATGGTAACACCAATCAATGTTTCGCCTGTTGCATCAGTAATTTTTCCTCTTACAATCCCTTGGGCAATTGTGTCAGCATAAAAACTAAATGCTATGAGTATTGAAAGAAATATTTTTTTCATTGGAGAATAGAAAGTAATGGCATCAGAAAAACGGGCTACATTTTTTTGATGCCATTGAACAAAGACTAGTTCTTAATTATTTTTTTAGTTGTCGTTATTCCGTCAGCACTCAATTGCAGAATGTAAATTCCGTTGGCAAAAAACGAAAGATCGATCTGTTCGGAATTTTTAACCGCTCTGCCATTCAGCTCTTTGTTAGCTAAAACTTTTCCTTCAACATCAAAAAGTGTATAATGCACATTCGAAATTGTATTATAATAGGATATAGTTACAATATCATTTGTAGGATTTGGATAAATTGAGAATGATTCAATTTCTGATGAAACAAAATCATTATTAATTCCTACACCTGTCGTATCTTCTGTTGTATCTACAGGGGAAACATAAGTCAGACAAGAAAGCAATATTTCATTCCCCACTGCAGAATCTGCAACATAATTTTCCACTCCGCCTGATGGTGTTCCTACCTGAATATTCAGTTTGAAAGAAAAAATTCCGTCGGTCGTAAACTGACCAATCAAAACTTTATTCGCTACTGTGTCATATCCTTTTGATCCATTTAAAGAAGCCCATGAAGCATTATGAGTTGAAAGTAAATTTCCAACCGTACCTGCATCAAAAACATCCAGTTCTGGAGTTGTGAATCCTACAAATGTTACCTGCTCCGGATTTCCGGTTCCGGCAATAAGCCCATCCTCCTGCGTGAGCGGAATTCCTGCTGCAATGTCGTTATTCTGAAGCACTTGCGGAGCAAAATTGTTTACTACTGTAGCCACTCCATCATCAACACTTTTAAATATTCCGTAATTTCCGGTACAACCAGCACCAACAGAAAACCATGAATCGAGCATTACAGTATTAGAAGCAGCTTGAGGTTTAGTATAAGTTGGTGAAGTAGCACCTCTGTCAATGTTGTTAAAAAATAATGTGGTGGTTTCAAGGCGCAATTCATGACCGGGCACACCATAAGCTGCCTGAAATTTATATCCTTGCTGCATATCAGCGTAAACACGATAGGTTTTTGAACCTACTGGAAGAACTCCTCCATCTGCATTTGCAAGAGTATCATTTGCATTTGAAACATAATAGACTTCCACCTCAACACACTCCAGTCCATTTTGTGCGCGGGCAAATAATACAAGTAGCGTGAAAGTAAAAAGCAATGTAATTTTTTTCATGATCGGTATTTTATTTTATTAAAAAATGATTTTTTCAGTGCACAAATGTCTGTACTAAAAACTACTGTTTTCCCAAGAGGATAATATCAGTTTGTTAAGTTAGTGTAAACAAAAATTGATTGAACCAAAAAACGAGATTATTCAATAATGAAAGTGCAGTAATAATTCATTTTTGGACTGGAAATGTTAATCCCGGAAATAATATTTCATTTCCGATCGGATTTTCTGCAACATAATTTTCCACTTTACCATCAGGAGTACCTATTTGAATATTTATCTTAAATGAGAGTTCACCATCTGTTGTAAGCTGGGCTATTAAAATTCTGTTCATTGGATGAACACCAACTGAACCGCCAAAAGATGCCCAAGAACCATTGTCAGTCGAAAATTTTTGCCCCGAAACAGCACTATTTTTTTTTCCTAAAATAGAATATAAAGAGCTGTCTATTCCGAACAAGGTAACTACTGAAACAGGTGATTGTTTAATAATTCCATCACGCACTACTAATGGAATAACTGCAATAGAATCTGTGTTACTCAAAATACCATCTGTATTTATCAAAGGTTTTGTAGTGTCGTCACTCTTCAGAATTGCAATGTAATTTTCTGCTGCAGCCCCGACAGATAACCAGGAATCTATCATTAAAGTATTATTCGTCAATTTATCTGAAGGAATGCTATTAGCAATTGCAGCCCCAAAATCCTCATTGTTATAGAATGAAGTTGTGGTAGCTATTTGGATCGGATGACCGGGAACACCATAGACAGCTTGCAAGCGATATGCAGGAAGTAAATCAATAAAAATTCTGTACGATACTGAACCTGCATGCAAGTTTCCTCCGCTATTTGATTTAGCGTCGCTCGTATCAGAAACATAATATTTCTCTACAATAATTTTTTCCAGTCCGTGCTGTGACTGCGAATAAACTAAAGAATTAAAAGTTAGCAGAATAGAAAAAATAAATAAAATTCTCATTGCCTTTTTTTTATGCGGCAATATTAATTCTACAGGTCTCCTGCTAAATTATGAATGAGTTAAATTAATATTAAATTATTGGTATTCTTATATAAAACAAAGTAGAAATACTTGTCACAAAAATTAACTGCTAATTATTCTGAAAAATGAACTTTTATAATAAGAGAAATAGTTTTTGGGCATGATTGTTTAACTAAAATTAAGCAGAGTCATGATCTGCAACCAATTACTTTACACCAACTTAATGTTATAATCATACTAGTTTAATTATTTATTTAAAGACGCTATCGAGTTTTGTGAAACTTTTCATTAAACTATTTTCATGATAACATTTGCAGAGAAAACAAACTTCTATATTGATAGGGAATCATATCTGGTTTACAAAAATGATACTTCATATACACTTCCTAAAAAAGAATTTGAATTATTATGTCTTTTATTTTCAAAACCAGGGAAGGTTTTCAGACGCAAAGAAATTTCTCAGGCGATTTGGAATTCTCAGGAAAAAGTAATAAAAAGCCGAACCATTGATGTTCACATCAGCAGAATTCGCGAAAAAATAGGAGAAGAAATGATAAAAACCGTTATTGGTATTGGATATAAATTAGTTTTGGATTAATTCACTTTGTAATGCATAAACTGCAGAACTAAAATTAAGGAATTTATTTATCCTTAAATCATACGAAACAATACCTGGGTAAGTTGAACCACAAAAAAGACAATTGGCTTTATGATGATTTATCATTTTGAGATTTTATAAAATCTCCATCTCAATATTCACTCCATAATCCCTATTGAAATATTTGTAATAAAAAAAGATAAGATAAAAGTGTTACTTAATTAAAATACATAAACCGCTAAATAATTTTATATCTACTAATACTATAGATATAAATATTTACACAAAACACATCTGCCTAAAAAGCATTTAATAGATTGTTAAGAAATTCATCAATTCAAAATTACACCGCACCCCCAAAAAATAAGCCATTGAATAGATTGATTATCAATGGCTTACAAAAATAATGGAGGTCGGAAGCGGATTCGAACCGCTGTAGAAGCTTTTGCAGAGCTTTGCCTAGCCGCTCGGCCATCCGACCTGATGCCGGCAAATGTAAATGATAAAGCTGTTTATGCAAATCACTTTACATCCTGCATTAGTTTTCTGATTAATGGTGATATGACAATAAGTATTACTCCAGCAATAATTGCATAAAGCGCAAACTCTTTGTATCCATTTGTATAGGAAACCAATTTGTCCATTGTAGATGCATTTTCAACATCCGAAACAATGCTTGCACCAAATAATCCTGCAACATATTGTCCGTATGCACTTGCCAAAAACCACATGCCCATCATTACACCTTGCAGTCGTGCAGGTGATAATTTGGTCATGATAGACAAGCCAATAGGTGATAAACATAATTCACCCAATGTAACTATGAAGTAAGCAATGGTAAATACATCAAGAGATGCGATGCCTTGCACATTCGCAAAAAACCGTGTTGCATAGAATGTATAAAAAGCAAAACCCAAAAACAAAAATCCTAATCCAAATTTTATTACTGTATTAGGTTCAATTTTTTTCTTTGCCATGGCAATCCAAATCAACCCAATGATTGGAGCAAATATTATTACGAACAAAGAATTAGCTGCATTGTTTACTCCGTTCGGGTCTAATGTAAATGCTCCAAATAATTTATTATTCAAATTATTAGCTGCAAAAATGCTTAGCGAACCTCCTGCCTGTTCATAAATAGCCCAGAACACAACTGAAAATAAAATAAACATAAATGCGGCAACTAATTTTTTCACTTCTGCTTTAGAATGCTTTGTCATTTCATAGCCCAGATAGAGCAAACTGAAAGGACCAATTGTGTACATAAACCAATCAGTATATTCAGTGTTTGCAACCATTTTCATAATAAGCGGAATAGAAAGTAATCCTCCGATATAAACTGCGTACTCATACCACTTTCTGTTTTTTCCATCATTCGAATTTGCAAACGGCGACAAACCAATTGGGCCTAATGTGCGGCGGGTAAAAACAAAAGTGATTAAACTAATTGTCATAACGACCGCGGCTAAACCGAAAGCAACATTCCATCTTAAATTTTCAGGAACATAACTTCCGAGAAATGTGCCTTTACCAATGGAGATACATGCATAACCACCAAACAAAGCCCCGATATTTATTCCTGAATAGAAAACTGAAAAACCAGCATCTCTTCTGATATCACCTGATTTATATAATGAACCAACCATTGTAGAAATGTTTGGCTTGAAAAAACCCGTACCGATTATATTAAAACTTATTCCCAAAAAGAAAAACTCTTTTGGGTCGAATGCTAAAATGCAGCTACCTGCAATCATTAATATTCCACCCCAGAATAATGATTTCCGGAATCCTAAAATTTTATCTGCAAACAAACCACCTATAAAAGTGAATGCATAAACAAAAGCTTGGGTAGCCCCATATTGCAAGTTGGCTACTTTTTCATCCATAAACAATTGGTTTATCATAAAAAATGTGAGCATTCCACGCATTCCATAAAAACAAAAGCGCTCCCACATTTCACTGAAAAATAAATACCACAATTGCTTAGGATACTTACCGGTGAATGTTTGAATTTTTTCTAATGCTGAATCCATTTCCTGATTCCCTTTATTAATAATTATTTCATCAATTGGTTCTCCCATAATTTATTTATTTAATCGCGAAAAGATAACACTGTAAATGAAATTTAAAAATTGAATTGAAGAACCATTAACGTAGAAATTATTATGTTTAAAGTAAAAAAATATTGATTGAAAACAAATCATCATTTGCAAAATATCAATTATTAATTTTCACCGCTTAATTCTTTCCATTGACAAAACTTTCTATCGTTCCCACACCAATAGGAAATCTTGAAGACATCACACTTCGGGCCATTAAAGTATTGAAAGAAGTGAACCTCATTTTGTGTGAAGACACACGCACCAGTAATTTTTTATTGAAACATTTTGAAATCACTACTTCATCTTTTAGTTTTCATCAGCATAACGAACACACACTCACTCCTCAATTAGTGAAGCGAATGAAGATGGGGGAAAGCATGGCACTCATCAGCGATGCGGGCACCCCTGGAATTTCGGATGCTGCATTTTTATTGGTGCGCGAATGTGTGAAAGAAAATGTGAAAGTAGAATGCTTACCAGGAGCTGTTGCATTTATTCCTGCATTGGTGGAATCAGGATTTCCGTTGAATCGTTTTTGTTTTGAAGGATTTCTTCCACACAAAAAAGGACGGCAAACAAGATTAAAAACACTGGCAGATGAAACTCGCACAATAGTTTTTTACGAATCACCAACACGATTAGTAAAATTAATGGAAGAGTTAAGAGAAATTATGGGGGAAGAAAGGCAAGCCAGCGTTTCGCGCGAACTCACAAAAGTTTACGCCGAAACAGTGAGAGGAACTTTAGCAGAATTAATTCAGCATTTCACCACCACCCCTCCTAGGGGAGAAATAGTCTTTGTTTTAGCTGGAAAAGAAGAATAATTATTCATGCAGCACCTGAAATATTTAATTTACTCTTTATTCTTCGCATCGCTCATGTGGCTGGGATGGACACCGCGACCATTCTTCTTCACGCTGCTGATTGCATTTGTTCCATTATTAATTCTCGAAGATGAATTGCGTAGAAAAAATAAATCAGCTTGGTGGATTTTACTTTATACCTATCTAGCATTTCTATTCTGGAATTTATTTTGTTGTTGGTGGGTAGCCAATACTTATTATGGAACTCAAGAAATATCAAGTGTGATTGCAGGAATAATGGTTTGTGCGGTTAACGCCCTTCTTATGTGCCTTCCTGTTTTTCTTTTTATTCGAACAAAAAGAAAACTTGGATTGAAATTAGGGTTGGCCTCTCTTCCATTATACTGGATGTGTTTTGAGTGGATGCACCTGAACTGGGACTTAGCTTTCCCGTGGCTCAATCTCGGAAATGGTTTAGCGCAGTATCCTCAATTGATTCAGTGGTATGAATACACCGGAACTTTTGGTGGCACACTTTGGATATGGTTGTGCAATATTTCAATTTATGTTTTCTTTTTCAGCGAACATCGTCAACCAAAAAAAATTTCGAAATGGATTTATACTTCTTGCATCTTTTTTATTCCGATGCTAATTTCTTTTGCAATAAGTGTTTTTTATACAGAATATAAAGATTCGAATTCCCCCGGTAAGAATATTGTTGTTGTTCAACCAAACATTGACCCTTACAATACCAAGTTTGATTTCAACACATGGAATGATCAGCTTACCACTTTGATTAAACTTAGCGCTGAAAAAGCTGATGCCAATACTGATTACATTGTGTGGCCCGAAACTGCCATTCCGCAAGGCATTTGGCTCAATGAAATAGACAGCAACAAAACAATTTTAAAAATCCGGAATTTTCTTCGTTCATATCCCAAAGCAAAATTGGTAACGGGATTTTCTGCTTTTAAATATTATGAAACGCAACCAACTGTTACAGCCCGACAATTCAGTGGTAGTTCGGTTTATTACGATGCGTTCAATTCTGCCATTCAGTTGGATTCAACAAACAGGCACCAACTTTATCATAAATCGAAATTGGTTGTGGGGGTGGAGAGTGTTCCGTATCCGGCATTCTTTCATTACCTAGAACCAATACTGGTAAAATTCGGTGGCATTTCTGTTTCGTTGGGCTCACAAAAAAATCGCTCTATTTTTTTAAATGATGATTCAACCAGTGTTGCGCCTATCATTTGTTATGAAAGCGTTTTCGGAGAATACTGCAATGAGTATGTACAGCGCGGGGCAAATTTTATTTTCATTGTCACCAACGATGGTTGGTGGGGAAACAGTGTAGGACACATTCAGCATGAAAACTATGCAGTATTACGGGCTATTGAAACACGCAGATCTATTGCACGTTCAGCAAACACCGGTACAAGTTGCTTCATCAATTCTCGCGGAGATATTTCTGATGAAACAGAATACTGGAAACCTGCAGCGATTAAAAAGTGGCTTCCTGTTTTAAGCGAAGAAACATTTTATGTAAAGCACGGCGATTACCTCGCTCGCATTGCATTAACACTTTCAGCATTAATTTATATATCAACCTTTTTCTTTAAGAAGAAAATTTATGCATCTGAATAAATTAACTGAAAAAGTAATTGAAGTAAGTAAATCTACGGGAGCTTTTATTCGTGAACAATATTTTTTGTTCAATGAAGAAAATGTGGAGATAAAAAGTTTAAACAGTTTAGTTTCATTCGTTGATGTAACAGCTGAGAAAATGATTGTAGAAACATTGAAAAATATTTTTCCTGAAGCAGGATTTCTAACTGAAGAAAATACAACTGAGCAACGAAATCTTCAACAAACTCAGGGCTATGATGATTGGCTTTGGATTATTGACCCGTTAGATGGTACCACCAATTTCATTCACGGCATTCCAACTTTTGCCGTGAGCATTGGTTTAATGCACAATGGGAAAATGAAACTCGGAGTGGTTTATGAAATTATGAGTGACGAATGTTTTTCCGCTTTTGAGGGAAGTCAGTCCATACTGAATGGAAAACCCATACATGTTTCGGAAAGAAAAAATCTCGCTGACAGTTTAATCGCCACAGGTTTTCCTTATGAAAAATTTGATTTTATTCCTCAGTATTTAAAAACACTTTCGTATCTCATGCAACACACACGAGGAATTCGCCGCATCGGTTCGGCTGCTGTTGATTTGGCATACACGGCTTGTGGTCGATTTGATGGATTTTTTGAATACAATTTAAATGCTTGGGATATAGCTGCAGGTGCTTTCATTGTTCAACAAGCAGGCGGGCAATTATCAAATTTCACAGGTGGTGACAACTATATCTTTGACAGGGAAATTCTTGCATCAAATAGGTTTATTCATCAAGAAATGAAAACCATTATCAATCTACCATGATCATTGTTGACACGCATACACACATTTATCTCGAAGATTTTGATTTTGATATTGACCAAACAATTCAACGCGCTCAAAAAAAAGGAGTAAAATATTTTTTGCTTCCGAATATTGACAGCACTTCCATTGCACAGCTAAAAATACTGCATGATAAATTTCCTGAATCCTGTTTGCCAATGATGGGATTGCATCCGTGTTCAGTTAAAGAAAATTTTAAGGAGGAATTGAAAATCGCTGAAGAAGAATTGTTTACCAACAAGGGAATAAAATACTATGGTATTGGTGAATGTGGATTGGATTATTATTGGGATAAAGTTTTTATTCCGCAACAAAAAGAAGCCCTTCATATACAATCTAAGTGGGCAAAAAATTTAAAACTGCCACTCATATTACACATGCGCGATTCAATAGATGACGGCATTGAATTAATTAAACAAGAACAGAACGGAAAGCTAAAAGGGATTTTTCATTGCTTCAGCGGAACTGTCGCACAAGCACAGCAAATAATTGAATTAGGATTTTTATTAGGTATTGGGGGTGTGCTCACCTACAAAAAATCTGGCTTAGATGAAATGCTAAAAAATATTGACTTGAAATATTTAGTATTGGAAACTGACGCGCCCTATTTAAGCCCTGTTCCATTCAGAGGAAATAGAAATGAACCAGCTTATCTTGAATATATTTTAACCCGATTAGCAGAAGTAAAAAACTGTTCGAAAGAAGAGGTTGCAAAAAACACCTCTGAAAATGCAATGAAACTTTTCGAAATTAAAAATTGAAAATATTTTAAGGAAATTTCTATTCGAAGCTCAAAGCTTTTTGCAATCCATCACTCAGCTTCGGCAATTTCCCACGCTGACTTAAGAAAGAAGTTAGATCCGCAATTTCTTTGAACACATAATGCGTATCAGCAGCGGCCTTCAAATATTCGGCACCAGTACTTCCCCCAGTTCCGATTCTTCTTCCAATCATTCGTTGCACCATATTCATATGGCGATAGCGCCACTGAGCGAGTAACTCATCTATATCAAGTAGTGAATTCAACAACTGATAGGGCTGTAATAACAATGGAAAATCGCGATACAACATGATGAATAATGCACTCCTATTTGCAATAGCACTAAAACTTCTTTCAGCAGGATATGACTCGTCATTTAAAAAGAGTTTTTCAAAATTTTCGATATTATTTTTTTCTCCTGGTTGTAACGATGCGCTATAAGTTGCAAAATAATTTTTCCAAAATGGGTGATTGGCATTATTACTTAGAGATTTTTCATTCCAATATTTTTCCCCATTAAAAAAAGGCATCCGTTCCAACCAGCGATTAATTAATTCCAATAATGATCTTTCATTCTCAGCATCTTTAACCTGTTTAGCATCTTCAGGCTTCAACTGACTTATATAATAATTCTGTCCAGCCCTATTTTTAAATTTTAAACCAAGTGCCGCCTCTAAAATTTTGAATTGAATACTTTGAAACCCGCTTGCAGGTCGCAACAAATCTCTGAAGTCGAGAAAATCAAGCGGAGTCATTGTTTCCAGAATATCTAGTTGATGAATTAATACCTGTAGAATTGTTCCTACTCTTTTCAATCGATGTGATGCTTGGTATAAATCCGGAGAACTATCTTTTATTTCTGATTGATTAAAAATTCCGCGAACCAAATTTACTTCAAACAATATTTGCTTAAACCACAATTCATAAGCTTGATGAATAACTATAAAAAGCATTTCATCATTTGCAACCACCCCTTCTTTTTCACTTTCTAAAAGTTGGGCATTCAAGATTTTATCTAACTGTAAGTATTCACTATAATAAACCGGCTTTCTTTCCATAAAATACTTTTAATGACCTGTTAAAGAAAATAAAATTATGCAAGTAAAAAACATTGAAAACTTTCATTTTCAATGCATAAAAAATTAAAACTTCAAGCGGAGAGAAAGGGATTCGAACCCTTGATACCCTTTTGAGGTATACACACTTTCCAAGCGTGCTCCTTCGGCCTCTCGGACACCTCTCCTTTTTAAGGATTGCAAAAATCAACAAAAAACTCCTGCTTACAAACTAGTTTGAATAAATGTGTAGGATATTATTTATCTTTTGAATATTGTAGTTTGGTAGTGGACTTGTTGCATATCCGAACAATGGATTTCCGGTAGTGTCAAAATGGCTTTGACAGCACGGACAAATAAACTCATTCGTAGTTTGAAATTCAACCAAGCATTGATCGTAAGTGCAAATTGCGGAGAGTGCGATGTAAGTGCTATTTATATCCTTTGCTACTATTACTGAGGAATTGAAAACTTTATAATGACCAATGTTTGCTAAATCATAATTATCCGGGTCATTTAAATCAACATAAAAATCTATTCGCTGAACCTTATCCTTATTACAGGAGAGAAAGGAGCCTGCAACCGAAATTGCTAACAAGCTTATGACAAGATAAAAAGATAAAAAAAATCTATTCATGATTTAATTTTCAAGTGTGAATTTAAACAAAGAGAATCAGATAACTAAAATTGAAATATTAAATGATGAAAAACTATTTCTCTTTACTTGAATGACATTGAGTTTAAAAAATATATCCTATAAATAATATCCCCCACCGGATATGCGACTTTAAAAACATGCGCTACTATGATTATACTTATAGCGCAAAATTTAGTGTTCTCAAAAATTCCTGCACTGCTCAATTTCGCTGCTGAATGGCCTGATGGAAAGATAATAAACTGCTTTGCTATCAACCCCTAAGACATTTCCATTTTTCCTTTTACCTTTATTCTGCTAACAGCACCCTATTTATGGCGAATAACCAACAAACGCATGCTAGATGTGTATCATTTTATGAGGTATATAAGCAAGTTTAGTATAAAATTATTAAAGCTACATAATAACAGAGAAGCAGAAAAATACCCCTGACGTTAAACTTGAAAAAATAAAATAGTCACTTAAAAAATTGAAATGAAAAAAGACACTCTTTTAAAAACAGCCCTTTTAATCACTGCTTATTTCACACTGCCTGTTACTTTGCTTGCGCAGAACGGTTCCTTAGATCTTTCCTTTGATACAGATGGAATGGTTATTACAAATATTACAGGTGATTATAATTATGGACATTCTGTTGCCATACAAAGCGATGGGAAAATTGTGGTAGCAGGATTTAGTAGTAATGGCATTGACAATGATTTTGCTTTAGTGCGCTACAATACAAATGGTAGTTTAGACAACACCTTTGACACCGACGGAATGCTAACTACAGCGATTGACTCTTTTAGCGAAGAAGCATATTCTGTAGCTATACAAAACGATGGGAAAATTTTGGTAGCAGGGTTTAGTTACAATGGTATTGACAATGATTTTGCTTTAGTGCGCTACAATGCAAATGGCAGCTTAGATACCACCTTTGATACAGATGGAATAATTACTACCACTGTTGGAATTTCTAATGATTTTGGACAGTCCTTAGCAATACAGAGCGATGGAAAAATTGTAATAGCAGGATATAGTTACATTGGTGGTAATTCTAAAATTACTTTAATGCGTTACAATTCAAATGGTAGCTTAGACAATACTTTTGATACTGACGGAATACTTACTACATCTATTGGAACTTCTAATGATTTTGTTCAATCTTTAGCAATACAAAGCGATGGAAAAATTGTGGTGGCTGGCAATAGTTACAATGGCGCTAATTATGATTTTGCTTTAGTTCGTTACAACACAAATGGTAGCTTAGACAATACCTTTGACGCAGATGGAATAGTTCTAACGGCAATTGGAACTTCTAATGATTATGGACATTCTTTAGCCATACAAAGTGATGGCAAAATTGTGATGGCGGGATATAGCTCCAATGGCATTAAGTTTGATTTTGCTTTATTGCGTTACAATACAAATGGCAGTTTAGATAATACTTTTGATACTGACGGAATACTTACTACATCTGTTGGAAATGCTGATGATTATGGAATGTCTGTTGTCATACAGAGCGATGGGAAAATTTTTGTTGCAGGGGTAAGCTACAATGGCGCCAATAATGATTTTGCTTTAGTGTGTTACAATACAAATGGCAGCTTAGATAATACTTTTGATACAGACGGAATAGTAACTACACCTATTGGAACTGTTGGCGATGAAGGATATTCTGTAGTATTACAGAGCGATGGGAAAATTGTGGTAGCGGGATTAAGTTTTAACAACAGCGGTTCATCTGATTTTGCTGTTGTGAGGTACAATAACAATACACCGAACGGAACAAACGCACCTACTAATCAAACGACAGAATTAAAAATATACCCCAATCCTTTTTCTACACAGACAATTTTACAAACGGAGACTCTTCTCAAAGACGCAACCTTAATCGTTTATAATTCATATGGACAATCAATAAAAGAAATAAAAAACATCACTGGGCAAAACATCATTTTTCAACAAGATAATTTACCAAGCGGGCTGTACTTTATTCGCCTGACGCAAGACAATAAAATAATAATAACAAACAGATTAGTTATAACCGACTAAAACGATCAAAAAGTAGCTAAAAACCAATTAAAAAAATAGAGGATATTATTCCAACACTAAAAAGGTTCTCTCATGGGAGAATACGGGAAACAAAACATTGCTTCTCAAAATGAACGGCAAAATATATTTGTAAAAGCAAGGATTTTTTGATGGTAATTTTCTTGCTCTAAAAATCGATGGCAAAAATGAATATGCCTTTTTAGCAGATGAAAATAAGTATGATGGAGGAGAAATTAATTCATATGAAAATGCAATTGACTTCCTTCAAAAAAATATTTAGATTCTAAAACCTCGCCGCCACTCCAGGGTGGGACTTCAAACCCCAAACCAATTGTTATAAAAAATATAAAATAAATAGCAAGGGAGAAGAAGAACAATAAAAAAGGATGCAAGAGGATTAGTTAGATGAGAAGGTTGGGTATGCCACCGTCGCAATAATTTCCTTAATTAATAATATTCATAATAATTGAGATAACTATAAATAAAAATTAATAATGTGTAAAGTATCTGATAAACTAAAGCATTGTTAAATAGGTCACCAAATATAATTCACAGTTTAAACCATAAAAACAGAAAGGGTTTCAATTTTCATTGAAACCCTTATCTGTATTGTGTCGGGGTACCTGGACTCGAACCAGGGACCCCCTGCTCCCAAAGCAGGTACGCTAGCCAACTGCGCTACACCCCGAACTTATTTTTTAATAATAATTTAAAAAGAACTATTTGGTGCGGAGAGGGAGGGATTCGAACCCTCGATACAAGTTTAAGCTCGTATAACGGTTTAGCAAACCGGCCCTTTCGGCCACTCAGGCACCTCTCCTATTATTCGGGCAAATGTATAAAATACTTCTTACCCTCAAAGAGAAGTTGAAAATAATCAGGTAATACTTAACTGAATCTTCTTTTCTATCTCCTGAACGGACTCTTTAAATTCTTTGTCTGTATCCATCATGTCTTTTACTGCCTGACAACTATGTATAACAGTACTATGATCGCGGCCACCAAAATGGCGTCCAATAACTTTCAAAGAATTTTTTGTATAGCTCTTTGCTAAGTACATACTTAACTGGCGAGCCTGCACAATACCACGCTTTCGAGTCTTCTCTTTTAATTTTTCTGGTTGAACACTAAAGAATTCGCACACTGCCTTTTGAATGAATTCAATTGAAACTTCTCTTGAAATAGTTTTAACAAAATTCTTGATTATTTTTTTTGCTAAATCCAAATCAATTTCTTTTCTGTTAAGCGAAGATTGTGCTAATAAAGAAACCAATGCTCCTTCAAGGTCACGAACACTAGTACTTATATTATAAGCAACAAATTCTATTACATCACGAGGCAATTCAATTCCATCGGCATACATTTTCTTCTCAAGAATTGCAATGCGAGTTTCAAAATCAGGAACCTGAATATCTGCACTCAACCCCCAACGGAAACGACTCAGTAATCTTTCTTCCATACCTTCTAAATCACGAGGAGCACGATCAGAAGTAAGAATTAATTGCTTACCACTTTGATGAAGGTGATTAAAAATGTGAAAGAAAATATCTTGTGTTCTATCCTTGTTTGCGAAGAACTGAATATCATCAGCGATCAACACATCTACTAGTTGATAGAAATGAATAAAATCATTAACGCTATTATTTTTTAATGCATCAATAAATTGATTGGTAAATTTTTCTGCTGGAACAAACAACACTGTTTTATTCGGATACAAATTTTTTATCTGATTTCCGATTGCCTGTGCCAAGTGAGTTTTCCCTAATCCTACTCCACCATATATAACCAATGGATTAAAAGAAGTTGCACCTGGTTTTTGTGCCACTGCATAACCTGCACTTCGAGCTAACCGGTTGCTATCTCCTTCAACATAGGTATCAAATGTATAAGCAGCCTTTAACTGTGGGTCAATATTTACTTTCCGTAACCCTGGAATGATAAAAGGATTTTTTATCTGGTGCCCCAATACCATTGATGCTGGCATCTCTTGTGCTTTTACTGTATTAGTAGTTGCAGTTGGTATATTAACAGTAAATGGTCCGCTCTTTTGCGAAGAGTTATCTACTACAACTTGATATTCCAAACGGGCATCGTTTGAAAGTTCACGCTTTAGTGCCTTGCGCAAAATACTTACATAATGTTCTTCAAGCCATTCATAAAAAAATTGGCTTGGAACCTGAATGGTTAAAACTTCACCTTGAAGTTTAACAGCCTTAATTGGTTCAAACCAAGTTTTAAAGCTTTGTGGATTTACATTGTCTTGTATAATTTTTAGGCACTCCCCCCAAACTGATTCTGCTGACTTTGACATAGATAACTGATAGTATTTTTTATGTTAAAATTTAAATTCGAGGCTGAATGTATTAACTGAAAAATGAAAGTGCAATTAATTATTTTTATTTTATTTTA
>CAMDDP010000039.1 GCA_945892775.1 Chitinophaga pinensis | reverse complement strand
ATAACAAATTGTTCCCGGATTTTGTGATGAGGATGAGGATGGATTTCCACCTGCAAAAGTCCAACTCCATGATGTAGGAGTATTGGTGCTTTGGTCATTAAAGGTGATACACGAAGCAGGACAAATTGTATTGTCGCTGATGGTGAAGGCTGCAACAGGCGGACTTCCACCAGTTGATGCTGAAAATGTTATGTCGTCAACTGCTATGGAAGGATCACTTCCAATTCCATCACTATTGTTTGTCCAGTTAAACCCAATTTGAATCGCCGAATTATTATCTGCTGATGATGGAAGAGAAATAATTATAGAAGTCCATAAACCCTGAGGACTACAAGTTGTTAAAGTCTTTGCCAACGCATTTAATTGTGACCATATCATTCCATCAAAATACCAAAGGGTTGCATCGTCAGAGGTTCCTTGTCCTCGTTCCATATAATTAAATGAAACAGTTATGTTTGATTTTCCCGAACAATCTATAATTGGAGACTCGGCTCTTTTGTTTGTTACAACTTGAGCATTAGTTGCATCATAAGCTGCGCCACAATCACCTGTGGGACAGAAGAAAGGGGCGGCAGGTGAACCAACAACATTCCCAATATGCATGGAAGCATCGTTGCCACACCCTGTTCCGCAGGTTCCTGCAGCATTTCCATTTTCAGAACAACTGAAAAACCAAGCGTTTGCTTTAGCGCCGTTTGTACCGCTTAATGCGATTGACCATACTCCATTAACCCCTGTAAAAGTTGTGCAACCGGTCGCACATCCATTGGTAAATGTTTCTGTCCAGAAAGTTGTTTGAGCATTTGTAAATGAGAATAAAATGCAAAAAAGAGCAGCGAGAAATAAATTTTTGCATGATAAAATCATGGTTCAAAAAATTTTGAAAGTCCAATATAAACCAAAAAAGTAATCGATAAACAATTGAAAAGTTGAACATCAAAAATTAAATGATAAACGCTCAATGAAATATTTCGGCAAGCATGCATCGGGCGCTCCCCCCACTAAGTTTTTCAATGGTCTTTAAAGAACTGTAAATAATTTTGCCGTCCACCTCTAAACCATGTCTTTGGGTTTCAGTTAAAGAATAAAAAGCTTGGGCAGACATCACCCAAAAATATTTTCCTGATTTATTTTTTAATAACAACATATTTCCAGCAAAAGAAAAAACCTGTTCTGAAGTAATTTGAATGACCGTGTGATTTTTAGATAGCGATTGCAAAACATTTTTTCTTTCTTTTTCATTTCTAATCCACTCAGCACAAATAACGGCAACTGAATTGCCAATACTCATTAGCACATTGGTGTGATAAACCTCTTGATGATTAGGGGCTGTCGCCTTAAATTTTATTAATGAATAATCCGAGGTTGCAGAAATTTTTTTCGCTACTTCTTCATTGCTTCTTAGGGAAAGATTGCAGTAGGCAATTTTATTTTTTCTATCTAAAACCAAGGCACCAGTTCCTTCTAAATATTTATTTTCATTTTCATACAGAAGAAATTCTGATTGAATATTGAAGTGAAATTTTTCTACAAGAAATTGAACGATATCATTTCTTCTTTCAGATCTTCTGTTAATAGCAAACATTGGAAACAGAAAAATTTTTTTATTAATGGTGGCTAGCCAGTTATTTGGAAAAACACAATCAGGCGTATCAGTATTTTTCTCTTCATTAAATAGCAAAACTTCAATTTCATTTTTACGAAGCAATAAGACAAAGCTATCGAACTCCTGCATAGCCAAATCTTCATTGACAGCGTCTTTATTTTGAAACAGATTGGTGGCAGCCGTTTGTTGATTGAACCGAAAGTGCGATGGGCGGATCATTAATACGGTGGTAGCTACTTGCATAACAATAAAAAATCAGGTTTTATTTCAAATTTAGATTCCACCCCAATCCAAAAGACATGCGCAAATCCGATAGATTTTGTCGTTCGGCAGTATCATTGGTATATGCCGCATTCGCGCGCAGCTGAAAAAACACATGGAAGAAAGAGCCATAAAAGGTAAGCCCCCCTGCAATGGAACTATTTGGTATTATTTCCTTTACTGCTGGATTTTCAACTGAGCCGACATCTTTTACAAAGCTTAATCCTGGCTGTAAGGCAATCGAAACATCCATTTGTTTTCCCATTGGAAAATGAAAGGCGGGTCCTGAAAATAAAGTGTTATAACTTTTAGGATAAATATTTTTCGGACCAATATTAAAGTACATGATACTATTTAATCCAATCCTGCGATGAACAAAGTATTCTAATTCACCTTGAAAAAAATATCTTGAAGTACTTCCAGACCCATAAGCCAATGAGCCCTCGGCACACAACAAGCCAGTTCGAATTCCGGGAGCTGTTTTTTTTTGTGCAAAAGAATTTATTGAAATAAAAAGTAAAGTAAAAAGAAATAGCTGTTTCATATTCTCTTTTTTGGGGGTTGAATTAAATACCAACTTATTGAAATAGTTCCAAGCAGGTGGCCCTGCAAACTCGTTCCTTTTAACTGTGAAATTCCAAAAGCGTAATCATCGTCATTAAATTCAAGATGAACATCTTTTCCAAAGTGAATCATGTATTGAAGCTGAGCATTTAATTCTAAGCGCGATATTGGAAACCAAGCCACCCCTGCGCCTGTCTGTGTGGCCGAGCTAAATAAAGGATCATTTCTTTTTGCTTTTTGTGGATTTGCATTTTCAGGAGAATTATTTTTTCTGTATCCAACCACCGTCCAATCGAAACATTGACCCGCTTCAACAAATGGAATTGGCTTTCGAGTTTGAAACCCGTCCTTTATCAGTGCAAATTGAACCGACCAACCAATGTGTGTGTCTTTGCGATAACCATTTAATCCCGCCGCCGAATTCATGTAATCCAAAAACCATTCTGAGTTCACTCGAGGAGAAAATAAAAATTTGAATTGTCCACCTGCTCCAAATCCTGCTGCGTTGTCGCCTAAAAAAACACCTCCTGTGGTGCGCACCCCAATTCCTGTTGAACCTGGATTAATTAAAATACTTTGTTCCTGTGCGAATGAAAAATTATAACTTGCGAGCATTAAAAAAACATAAAGCACTTCCTTTTTCATACTGAAATAAGTTTTTTATTGAATGGTTTTAATAAAGAATTAGTACTAATGAGTGTAAATGGAATAAATATTTTTCTATCACAAATAGAATTTAACCAACAGCCCAAAACAAACTGTTTATTTTGTCGACGATAATTTTTAAAAAAATGAAAAAGATTTTTCCGATTACAATTATTTTTTTGCTTTTATTTTCTCATTTGCAAGTACAGAGTTGGGGTTTTTGGGGACACAAAAGAATAAATAGAATTGCTGTTTTTACACTACCCCCTGAGATGCTTACTTTTTATAAAGAGAATATCGACTTCATCACCGAGCACGCTGTTGACCCCGATAAAAGAAGGTACGCCATTTCCGCCGAAGCGCCAAGGCACTACATTGACCTGGAATTTTACGACACCCCCCCATTTAAAAATATTCCTCGCTATTGGAACGATGCAATCGCTCATTATGGTGAAGACACTTTGAATGCGCACGGCATTGTGCCATGGTATGTGAATGGAATGTTTTATCGGTTGGTGAATGCTTTTAAAGAAAAAAATAAGGCGCGCATATTGCACTTGAGCGCCGACATCGGCCATTACATTTCCGATGCGCATGTACCATTACATTGCACACACAACTATAATGGCCAGTTCACAAATCAAGTGGGCATTCATGGATTTTGGGAGAGCCGCATACCCGAATTGTTTGGCGATGATTATGATTTTTTTGTTGGGAAAGCCGAACAGATTGAAAGTCCCAATGACTTTATATGGAAGATTATTGAAGGCAGCGCCTTGGAGGTTGATAGCGTGCTTAATTTGGAAAAACTATTGAGCCAGAATTATCCGAGCGATAAAAAATTTGGCTACGAAATGCGTGGTGCTTCTTCAGTAAAAGTTTATTCAAAAGATTATTCAAAAAGATACTCTGCCATTTTAGAAGGCATGATTGAGCGGAAAATGCGCGATGCAATAATTGCCGTTGGAAGTTTTTGGTATAGCGCATGGGTGTATGCTGGCAAACCTGATTTAAATAATTTGAAAGATGAACCTTTGACCATAGAGGAACAGCAGGAATTAAATTTGCTTGATAAGAATTGGAAAACTGGAAAAATAATAGGAAGGGAACACAATGAATAAACTGTTTTTTAAAAAATATAAATAACTTCAAATAAACTTTGATGCCCCCAATAAAACATTGGGTAAATGCGTTCTTTTGATTTTGAGGTAATAACAGAAATTTGTAAAATGGTTTACCTAAACGCCCCCCCTACACCATTGCGGAATTGGTTAAACACAATAAACTTTTTCCATAAGAACATTTATTACTGAGCGCTGCAAATTTTTGTTATTTTATCACTGCAATTTTTCCAACCAGATGATTTAATCCGGTGGCATTGGTTGCATACACGAGGTATACCCCAGTGTTTACACGATTTCCTTTTAAATCCTTAGCGTTCCAAATGGCTTCGCCGCCATTTGATTCTGTTTCGTAAACCAGCGCGCCCGATAGGTCGGTAATTTTTACTTGAGATTGATAAGCCAGCCCTTGAATGGCAACTGCACCCGTAAAGTTTTCGCGCACCGGATTTGGGAAAATATAAGTGCTGTCTGCCAAATCTCCATTTTCGGTTCCTTCGGTGGCATCACTTCGGTAAACAATTATTCCAAGATCGGTTCCAAAGTATACATCGCCATTAATGTTGTTAATTCCAATGCAAGAAATATTATTTGAAAAAAGAGGGCTGTTATCAGTGGTGAAATGTAAAATTTGATCGGTGCCATCAGCCGACATTAAAAAGACGCCGTTGTTTGTGGCAAACCATTTTCTGTTAGCGCCATCAACAGTTAAGTCATTTATTGTTTCTGTTCCAAGTAAGTATCCATTGTACAAATCTTGCTTAACAATAATTTGTTGTGCATCGCACGAGCCGGCACTAAATACATCGTAAGGACAATAATAAACAGCCACGCCTTGATCGGTTCCTACCCAAATGTATCCGTCCTTATCTACTGCCAAGCACTGAACATTTTTAGATGGTAGCCCTCCAGTTCCAATTCCTGTTACAAGCGTTTTCCATTGGTCATCGTTTGAAGCCAGAGGATCGTCGCCACTATCATAAACTAAAATTCCGTTTCCTCGTGCTAGTATAATCCATTTGTTGTTACTCTGGTCAACAACAATATCAGCAAGCTGACCTCCAGCATTATTTGTTGTTGGCGAGAAAGATTTCCAAACATCTGTTGGGGTTTTTACAGAAAGTGGTTTTGCCGCTCCATAATTACTTACCCATAAATTTTGATCGCTATCAAAAGCTAATCCAGAAGCGCGCACGCTCGTTGGATCTAATTGCGGTGCTTGTAGCGAGCTGTTGAATTTGTAGATGTTGTTATAACTGCCATCGGCATTTAATTTAATAATACCACCACCAAACGATCCAAGATAAGTTTCTCCGGTTGTAGGATTTATGGCAATTTTAAATATGTCAGTAACTGTATCAAGCACTCCCCCTGCGTTGTACTTATTAAAGTTGATCCAGTAGCCCGAATAGCTGATAAAGAAACCGCTTGCTTCATATGAGTAATTCCAATTGTTTACGCCCCCTGGGACAACATAAGTAGTACCATTCCATGAGGCAATGTCTGCTGCTTTATAAGAGCCGGGACCTTTGGGATATATGGGCGCTGTTTTTCCATTTAAAAAATAGTTGAGTCCTAATTGTTCGTCGGCAATCCAATAAGTTCCACTTCCATCTTTTAGTGCTTGTTGTGGCGAAATAAAATTTGCTTGAATGGAATCAATAGAATTATCGGACCCAATTTTGAACACTTTTTTAGCTATTGCGCTGTCAGAATTTGTGCAAACCAATAATTCATTTCCGCCATTATTTAACGAAGCGATGCTCATTTTGTCTCGCCAAAAAATTTTAGTCCAGAGCGTAGCATTCAATCGAAACACCGAATCATTTACTGTGCAATAAAGCAGATTGCTGCTTGAAATTATTTGTTTCACTTCTAAATTCGGCATACCAACAACCACCTCTGTTTTTTGCCATTGTGAATAGTCAGATAGATTTTGGGAGTTTAACGACGCCCGATAGAGCCCCGTAGAAGTGGCGGCATAAAAATAATCAGCATCGGCGCTTAAAGCATTTACATTATTATAAGAAGTTGATTGACCTGGATAATAAGTATCAGCAATTTCTCGCTTATCTAAATTCATTACCACTATTCCAAATCCGCAACACAAATAAGCAAGATTTCCAATTTGGAAAATGCTATTGATGCTTTTATTTCCAACAATATTTTTTCGTTTGATATCCGCAATATTATATACGCCATTTTTATTTAATAGGTCTATATTGCTATTGTTGTACGCGATAAGCAATTGATCTCTTTCCACATCAAAATACAAGGCGCTAAATCCGATGTCGGATAATCCGGTTGCTTTACTAAGTTGTTCCAAACTTGAATCCGTTTTATCAACGGAATACAATGAAACATTGGTGGCGCAATAAATTTTATTTGTTGATTGCACAATCATTTTTGCATTCTGATAGGGCAGTTCATCCTTCCAATTTTCAATGGGAATTTCCTGCGCGAATAAACTTTGAAAACTAAAAATGGTGCTGATTATAAAAATAAATAAACGATTCATCGCGTTAAAAATAAGATTGCTAAGCTGAACGCATAAAAATGGGTTGTATTATTTTTTTTGATGAATAAAAAAAGGCGCTACCTCTTTAATTCAATTTAGGAGTTGCACGCCACCATTAAAAGAAAATAACAACTTATAATTACTTTTGCACCGTTAATTTTATAAAAGGGAATGTGGCATAAAATAGCTTACGGAATTTTAAGAATGCGATTGTGGCTATTAATTATTATAGCCTTCATTACCATTTTTATGGCTTATAAAGCGAAGGACGCAGAACTGAATTACAGTTTCGCCAAGGTTATTCCAACTGATAACTCAAAATATGTTGACTATCTCCACTTCAAAGAAAAATTTGGTGAGGATGGCAATGTAATGGTGCTGGGTGTACTGCCCAAAAATTTGTTCGACTATAAATTTTTTAAGGCATGGTACCTGCTAGCCGATAGTTTAAAAAAATTGGAGGGTGTGGAAGATGTGCTCTCTATTTGTAAAAGCTACAATGCGGTAAAAGATACGGCCACCGGAAAAATTTCACTTCAACTAATTTTCAATCATGTGCCAGGGTCGTATCCTGAACTTGATAGCTTAAGTAGAGTTTTTTATTCGTTGCCATTTTATAAAGAGAGATTGTATGAATCTGCAACTGGAGCAACTCTTATGGCTGTTCGGATCAATCAAAAAAAACTTGATAGCAAGGATCGAATAGCCATTGTAAATAGTATTACCAAATTAGGAGAAGGGTTTCATACGCGTACTGAAATAGAAGTTTATTACAGTGGCCTACCAATGATTCGAACAGTAATGGCAACGCAGGTTGCTTCCGAGTTAAATCTTTTTCTTTTGTTAGCGGCGGTGGTGTCGGGATTGGTTTTATTTTTTTTGTTGCGATCATTTTATGCGGTTATATTTTCATTGCTGGTGGTGGGGGTTTGTGTTATTTGGTCGGTTGGCACACTCGTATTATTTGGATTTAAAATCACCCTTCTTACAGGATTAATCCCTCCGCTGATTGTAGTTATCGGAATTACTAACTGTGTTTATCTTTTGAATAAATATCACATTGAGTATGTACGACTCGGGAATAAAATGCAGGCACTTGAATTAGTGATTGAGAAAATAGGCCTTGCCACATTGTTTACTAATCTCACCGCTGCCATTGGCTTTGGTGTTTTTTATTTTACAAAAAGCGCGGTGTTAAAAGAATTTGGGTTAGTGGCTGGATTAAACATTGCAGGAATTTTTGTTGTCTCAATTGTTATTATTCCATGTGTATTTAGTTACCTGCCATCGCCCAAGCCATTGCAACTAAATTACTTAAAGCAAGTATTTCTAAATAAAATCCTCGACACTTTTACGCACTGGGTTAATCATTACCGAAAAACAATTTATATAACTACCGCAGTGATAGTTGTGTTTTCTATTATAGGAATGTTGCGCCTCACTTCAACTGGATTTATTGTTGATGATATTCCACATGGCGATAAGCTTTATACTGACTTAAAATTTTTTGAGCAACATTTTAAAGGAGTAATGCCTTTTGAAATAATGATCGAGGGAAAAGATAAAAATGCATTAAAAAAAGGGAACACACTTTTGAAAATGAATCAGATGCAAGACACTTTAAAAACTTACGCTGAATTTTCATCTCCCCTAAGCATAATTGAAGCGATCAAATTTATCAATCAGGCAAATGCACAAGGCGATCCTTCTCAATACAAAATGATAAAAAATGGTGGCGGACTTTCTGGGGTTGACCGCAATGCCTTAACATTTACTTACCTGTTAAAACAAGTAAAAGATAAAAGCATTATCACTCCTTTCGTTGATAGTTTGGCACAAACTGGTCGCATTAGCGTTAACATAGCTGACATTGGGTCTTCGCGCATGAGCCAGTTGTTCACGGAACTGCAACCCCAAATTTATTCCATATTCGATACTTCAAAGTATAAAGTAACTATGACAGGCACGAGCGTAGTTTTTCTCGAAGGCAATCAATTCATAATAACAGGCTTATTACAAAGTCTTGCACTTGCCTTTTTTCTTATTGCCTTGTGCATGGGCTATTTATTTCGTTCTGCACGAATGGTTTTTTTTAGCCTGCTTCCCAACTTGGTTCCACTGGCACTTACCGCGGGGCTCATGGGCTATTTTAATATTCCACTTAAACCTTCAACTGTTTTAATTTATAGTATTGCTTTTGGAATTGCCATTGATAATGCCATTCGATTTTTAGCAAAATACCAACAAGAATTGCACCGCCACAACTTTGATGTAGCCAAAACGGTTGGACTTGCTTTGCACGAAGCGGGTATTAGTATTATTTATACCAGTATTATTTTATTTTTCGGGTTCATCATTTTCACGGCTTCTCATTTTGGTGGCACTTTTTATCTTGGCTTACTTACTTCCATTACTTTAATAGTTGCCATGTTTAACAATTTACTTTTGTTGCCTAGCATGCTTCTAACTTTAAAAACTTGGGCCGATAGAAAAACATTAAATAAGAAAACACCTGCAGATAAATTAGCTGAGGCAGAACATGATATTGTTCCTGAAAAACATCATTAATAAATTTTACAAATTTATTTTAATTGGTTAAATAAAAATGCCCTCCAAATTTTTGAAGGGCATTTTAATAGAATTTTTTTATTGAACCATTAATGGTTGGCGGTAATGATTGTTGCCAATTTGTAAATCAACGAAGTAAATTCCAGAAGATAAATTTTTAGTATTTATAATTTGCTCATGAGTTCCAAATCCTTTTTCTTCTAAATGTTGCACGCCTATCATTTGACCCAATGAATTAAATAGTCGAAGATCAATAGTCGAATTGTCTTGAAGTTGAAATTGAATAGTTGTTTCAGTTGATGACGGATTTGGAAAAAGCCTTATAATTCCACTTGAAGAATTTGAAATTTCTTGAATTCCTGTGGGCAAAACTGCCCATGCAGATTGTAAAACTTCTCTGGTTGATGAATTTTGTACCCACACAGCAAATAATAAATTATTAATATTTTCAATGTTTGAAACAGTTCGAAGATCAATCGTATTAGTAAAAGGAATGACCGCCCCACTATTTAAACCTGTGGTATAGATTCCCACACCATTCGGAAGCATTTTATGTTCCACATAAGAAAATTCGGTTTCGCCGTTACTACTCGCATTATTATGAGTTGGATTTTCGACAATGGCAATGTAGCGCCTGTTGTTACCAGTAATATCAGCCTGAGGAAAAATATTGCCAAATACAGTAAGTACTGAATCTATTAAAGAATATCGAGCTTGAATAATCATATTTGATGGTGTTGCCTTTTCCAATAAAAGATCAGAGGTAGTAAATCCGCCGGGTTGACCAAAAGCTGTTCCATCAACTTTTAATTCAGGAATACTTGAAACTGAATAATTATTTTTGCGTGAACTGCCATCACTATTATAATAAATATCGCCAGTACCGGGCCAGTTCATTTGATACTTAATACAAACGAAATTCCCTACATTGTTAGCTAACATGGCATCAAAAGTTGGATTATTAGCCGCACATGGGCCACAAGTGCTACTCGTGAATTCTTCAAGTAGCGGCATTTTGGTAATTTGACAAATTGCTATTTCAAAATTTAAAACAATAAGCGCTAAAGCAAAAGTTGTAATTGTTTTTTTCATGGAGTTTAAAATTCCTGTAAAATTAATAAAATGGTTCATCTTTTAAATCCTTTGTTAAAAATCTTTTACGAATATTGCGCTTGGATTATGAACGCCTACAAAGAATATAAATCACTCGACCTGCCTTTACTGGAAAATGAAGTGGGAAAATTTTGGGTAGAAGAAAAAATATTTGAAAAAAGTATTTCTACCCGGGAAGATAACCCGCCCTTTGTTTTTTATGAGGGCCCCCCTTCTGCTAATGGAATGCCGGGCATTCATCATGTGATGGGGCGCGCCATTAAGGATTTATTTTGTCGCTATAAAACTCAAAGAGGATTTTTGGTTAATAGAAAAAGTGGATGGGATACTCATGGCTTGCCAGTTGAATTAAGTGTCGAAAAAAACTTAGGAATCACAAAAGAAGATATTGGAAAAAAAATTTCCATTGAAGAATACAATGCCGAGTGTCGGCGCGAAGTTTTAAAACATCAGGATGCTTGGGAAAAAATCACCCATAAAATGGGGTACTGGGTTGACCTAAAGAGCCCATATATCACCTACGAAAATAATTACATCGAAACACTTTGGTGGGCGCTCAAACAACTTTTTGATAAGGGATTATTGTATGAAGGATACACCATTCAACCCTACTCACCTGCTGCCGGAACCGGGTTAAGCACTCATGAACTCAATCAACCTGGTTGCTATCGATTGGTAAAAGATACATCGGTTGTGGCTCAGTTTAAAATGGTGAAAGATGAAAGGTCAGATGTTGTTTTTTCAGGTATTCATAAATTAAACAATGCCCCTGTGTTTTTCCTTGCATGGACAACAACACCGTGGACACTACCGTCAAACACGGCATTAACAATAGGCGAAGGAATTGAATATACACTAGTTCAAACCTTTAATCCATACACGGCACTTCCAATTAATGTCATTTTGGCAAAAGCATTAATAGGAAAATATTTCGACAGCAATTTCGAAAATAAAGAAATGATTTTTGAAGTTGGCAAAAAGGAATTGCCTTGGAAAATTCTTTCAACTTTCAAAGGAAAACAACTTGAAGGTATTCGTTACGAACAGCTCCTGTCTTTTCAGCAACCAACTGATGGCGATGCTTTCAAAGTTATTTTGGGTGATTTTGTAACAACAGAAGATGGAACCGGAATAGTGCATACAGCCCCAAGTTTTGGTGCGGATGATTTTCGAATGGCAAAAAAATATGGATTGGGGTCACTCACCCTCGTTGACAAACAGGGAAAATTTATTGATGGTGTTGGAGAATTTTCAGGAATGTATATTAAGAATTATAAAGATGATGCTAAATATGAATCGCCTGATGTTCTGATTTGCATCAAATTGAAAAAAGAAAATAAGGCTTTTAAAGTTGAAAAGTACGAACACAATTATCCGCATTGTTGGCGTACCGATAAGCCGGTTATTTATTATCCGCTCGATTCGTGGTTTGTAAAAACTACTGCAGCAAAAAAGCGCATGGTTGAACTCAATAACACAATAAACTGGAAGCCAGAATCAACAGGCACAGGTCGTTTTGGAAATTGGTTGGAAAACCTACAAGATTGGAATTTGTCGCGTTCCCGCTTTTGGGGAACACCGCTTCCACTTTGGAAATCAGAAGATGGGGAGGAAGTAATGTGCATCGGCTCAATAAATGAATTAAAAGGACAAATTACCATTTCGGAAGAGAACGCAAAAAAATTCAATCTTGATTATGATGTTCAGCTTATTTCTGAAAATCTAAAAGATTTACACCGTCCGTTCATTGATAGAATATTTCTGGTTTCTAAATCAGGAAAAAAGCTTTCCCGCACTCCCGATCTTGTGGATGTTTGGTTTGATAGCGGCGCCATGCCTTATGCGCAATGGCACTATCCATTTGAGAATAAAGAATTATTTGACAAAAATTTTCCTGCAGATTTTATTGCCGAAGGGGTTGACCAAACGCGTGGCTGGTTCTTTACACTGCATGCCCTTGCCACTTTGTTACATGATTCTGTTGCGTATAAAAATGTTGTGAGTAACGGATTAGTACTTGATAAAGGCGGAAATAAAATGTCAAAGCGACTAGGTAATTCGGTTGATCCTTTTTCAACTTTAGATAAATATGGTGCTGATGCAACTCGGTGGTACATGATTTCAAATTCGCAGCCTTGGGACAATTTGAAATTTGATATTGCAGGGATTGATGAGGTTAAGCGGAAATTTTTTGGCACCCTATATAATATATATAACTTTTTTGCTCTTTATGCGAATATTGATAAATTCATATATAAAGAGGAAGAAGTTCTTCTAAAATCCCGACCTGAAATTGACCAATGGATAATATCGTTACTTAATAGTTTAGTAAAAACTGTTCAAGATGATTTTGATAACTATGAACCAACACATGCAGCACGCACTATTCAGGAATTTGTGGATGAGCACTTAAGTAATTGGTATGTTCGGTTGTGCAGAAGAAGATTTTGGAAGGGTGAATACTCTGAAGACAAGATTGCTGCCTATCAAACTCTTTATACTTGTTTATTAACTATTTCAAAACTCATTGCCCCAATATCACCATTTTTTGCCGATAAATTATTTAGCGATTTAAATTTGGTAAGCAGAAAAGAACGTTTTGAATCAGTTCATTTAAGTGAATGGCCAGAAGTAGTAAATAATGCAATCAATCAATCATTGGAACAAAGAATGCAGGTTGCTCAGGACATTTCATCGCTGGTTCTTTCGCTTCGCAAAAGAGTAAATATCAAAGTTCGTCAGCCTTTAAATAAAATGATAATTCCTGTTTTAAATGAAAAATTTAAAAAGCAGGTTGAAGCCGTTAAGGATTTAATTCTTTCAGAAGTGAATGTGAAGGAAATAGAATTCATTACAGAAACTGAAGGGGTGATAAAAAAGAAAGCAAAGGCCAATTTTAAACTGCTCGGTCAAAAATTAGGTAAGAAAATGAAGGCAGCAGCTGATGCAATTACAATTTTTAATGAGGCCCAAATAGCTGAATTAGAAACAAATAAGCGCATTTTTGTTGTAATTGATAATGAAAAAGTGGAAATATTATCAGAAGAGGTAGAAATTGTTTCAGAAGACATTCCAGGCTGGCAGGTTGCCAATAAAAATGAATTAACGGTTGCATTGGATATAACCATTACGCCTGAGCTTCAAGAAGAAGGAAATGCTCGTGAATTGGTAAATAAACTTCAAAAAATGCGAAAAGATAGCGGTTTTAATATAACTGACCGTGTTATTTTAACAGTAGAAAAGCATGACCTTATTAATTCTACTATAATTAATTTTAAAAACTATATTTGCGCCGAAATTTTAGCAGACGATTTGCAAATGATAGGGCAATTATCAGATGCAGAAGTAGTTGAGGTAAATGATTTTCCGGTAAAAGTTATTCTCAAACAAAAAAAATAGAGCAGAGTATGGCAACAAAAACCAAGAAAACTGCAAAGAAGACGGCCCCTAAGAAAACTATTAAAAAGGGCGTAAAAAAAGCAGCTCCTAAATCGAAAAAGCCACTGGCAAAAAAAGTAGCTCCTAAAAAAGCAAAAAAAACTGTTGTAAAAAAACAGGCTAAAAAAATTCCTAAGGCAAAAAAAGTAGCTATTAAAAAAGTAGCTATTAAAAAAGTGGTTGTTAAAAAAGTGGTTTCTAAAAAAGGAACACACAAACAAATTGATAAAAAATCAGTCGCTACACAAAATGGCCCTAAAGCCGAAGTGCAAAAACATGCTAGAAATCCTATTTCTCAACCAAGAGTAAATAAAATAGATGATAATCGCGCTCGTTACAACGATAAAGAATTATTAGAATTTAAGCACTTGATTGAAGAAAAAATGGAGGTAGCCCAAAAGGATTTAAAGTATTGGAACGACCAAATTAATCGAAAGGATGATAACGGAACTGACGATACTGAAAACAAATTTGGCTCAACGGAAGATGGTTCTTTAGCAATTGAGAGAGAGTTTAACTCTCAAATGGCTTCTCGTCAGGCAACTTATATAGATCATCTTGAAAAAGCAGGAATGCGTATTAAAAATAAAACTTACGGCATTTGTCGTATCACTGGTAAGTTAATTGATAAAGATAGGCTTCGCGCTGTTCCTCATGCAACTTTAAGCATGGAGGCTAAAGAGAACCAGAGCAAGTAACATTGAAGATTTTTCGACCCATAGGTCTTATTTTATTTATTCTTGTTGTTGACCAAACTTTAAAGTTTTGGATAAAACTTCATTTACCGTTAACTGATAATATAAAAATCACTCCTTGGTTCTACCTCTACTTTATTGAGAACGAAGGAATGGCTTTTGGATTGAAGTGGGGCGGTGAAGCAGGTAAATTATTGCTCACTCTGTTCAGAATTGTTGCCGTTTCTTTTTTCAGTTATTGGTTGTTGAATTTAGTGAAGAAGAATGCGCATTGGGGCTTTATTATAAGCGTAGCGATGATTATAGCTGGCGCTATGGGGAATATTATTGACTCGATTTTTTATGGAGTAATTTTTTCTGAAAGTCATCCCGGTGGGCCTGTTGCTCAGTTGTTTCCGGCAGTTGGGGGCTATGGAACATGGTTGCACGGACGAGTAGTTGACATGTTATATTTTCCTTTGATAGAAGGCGTATTTCCATCGTGGGTTCCAATTTGGGGAGGTGAATACTTTGTTTTCTTTCGCCCCATTTTTAACATTGCCGATTTCTCCATTTCAACCGGAGTAATTACCATTCTTCTTTTTCAGAAAAGATTTTTTGGCAAGGATAAAAAGGTTGAGGTTGAAACTTCTATACCAGCTGAAAATAATTCAGCAATCGATAGAGAAAATTCTATTGAATAAAAATATTCAGAGTAACCCCCTTTTATTTTAAGATAGCAGTAACATTATTTCAATCGTTAGGTAGGAAAGGTTAAGACACGCCTTACCGTGCTTCACTTTTTAACGATTTATGGCTCAATTTCTTTCTTTATTTCGCTCGTGGTTATTGGTTGTTTTTTTACTTTCCAATATAGGTGCTCATGCGCAACTCTTTCAAATAAAAGGAAAAGTTACAAATGCTTCAGATGGCAGGGCGATCTCATTTTCTACCATTTATTTAAACAAATCTCTCATTGGCACTACAGCAGATTCTGTGGGCGGGTTTCATTTATCGTCAGCCTACCGTGTCGATACACTTATTGTTTCAGCCGTTGGATTTAAAACTATAAAAGAGGAAATAACTGCTCAGTCGAAATTTCCTTTAACTATTTCATTATCACCAACTAATTACCAATTAAACGAGGTAAATGTTTTTGCTGGAAAAAATCCAGCCGACTTTCTTTTCAAGAAAATTATCGAACACAAACCAGAAAACAACAAACAGAATTTAAAATCATATAGCTACGAAGTTTATAACAAACTTCAGGTTTGCATGGAAGATGTTTCTGAAAAATTGCAGCACAATAAATTTCTGAAGCCCTTTGATTTTGTTTTTCAATACGCTGATAGCGTAAAGGGTCATTCACAACTTTCTATGTTTTTATCAGAAACCGTTTCTGATTATTATTTCACGAATGAACCAAAAGCTAAAAAAGAAATTATCCGTTCGAGTAAAATAACAGGCGTTCAAAATCAAAGCATGGCGCAGTTTACGGGCAGTATGTATCAAGAAATAAATGTGTATGAAAATTATTTATCAATTTTCAAAACCAATTTTATTAGCCCAGTTGCGGATAATGGTTTGGTTTATTACAAATATTATATCATCGACAGCACAATTACACCTCACAGTAAATCATTCAAAGTAAAATTTAAACCTCGTCGGCCGAGTGAAAACACTTTTGTCGGCAATTTTTGGGTGGAAGACTCTTCGTTCGCATTAACGGATATTGTAATGAATTTATCTGCAAAAGCGAATTTAAATTTCGTAAAAGGTTTTTCTATTCACCAGCAATTTGAAAAAGTGTACGGCGAAAAAATAATGCTGAGTGTAGATGAAATGGAAGTTCATTTTCAACTTCCTAAAAAAATGTTTGGTGTGGTTGCCAAAAAAAGTTGCTCATTTAAAAACATTTCTGTGAATGATAATTCCATTCACGAAAAATTTAATGATAAAATTTCGGTGAAGCTTGATGGAAAAGTTTTGAAAAAGAATGATGAATACTGGGCCGCCGCACGACACACTCAATTAAGTGAAAGCGAAGAGCACACTTATAAAATGATGGACTCTCTACTCAATAGTAAGGCATACAAAACCTACCATACCCTTTTAAATACTCTCGGTACCGGATATTTAACAACCGGATTGCTTGAGATTGGTCCGTTTTATAATTTTTTTACAAAGAATAATATTGAAGGAACGCGCTACCGTTTCGGTTTGCGTACGAGCAACCAATTCAGTAAAAATTTAATGCTTTATGGGTATGGCGCGTTTGGAACTGCTGATAAAAGATGGAAGTACAACAGCGGAATGTTGTACATGATTGGTAAAACCCCGCGTCAAACAATCAGTGCCGATTTCATTCGGGACTATGCTTATGGTAGCGACCACTTCAATGAATTGGGAAGTGATAATGTATTTGCAGGGTTTTTTAGAAAAGATATTCCACTGAAAACAGTTTGGCTGCAAAGCGAAAAGCTTATTTACGAAAAAGAATGGCTAATTGGGTTCAGTAATAAAATTATTTTACAGCATCGAAGTATTCTTCCTTCATGGAATTATTCTTTTCAACCTTCAACTGAATCCCGTGAAATAAAAAATGCGCCGATTACGCTTTCTGAGATTACCTACTCAGCGCGAATTGCTTGGCAGGAAAAATTTTATACAGGCGAATTTTTACGTAATAGCATGGGAAGCAAGTTTCCGATTGTTGAATTAAAATATACCAGAGCAATAAAAGGAATAATGAATAGCAATTTTGAATACCAAAAATTATATCTTGAAGTGAATGATAAAATCAATTTGCATTTTTTCGGAAGACTGGAATATAACATTTCAGCAGGAAAAACTTTTGGCACACTTCCATATCCTGCGCTGAATGTGGCGCGTGGAAACGAAACTTATTATTACAGCAATTATTCATTCAATGGAATGAATAATTATGAGTTTGTGGCTGACCACTACGTAAGTGTGATGCTAACAGAACATTTTGGAACCTTCCCGTTCCGTTATTTTCCATTGATAAAAAAGTTGAAATGGCGCTCTGTTGCGATCACTAAAATATTGTGGGGCGGAATGAATGTTGAAAATAAATTAGCGAATTTTAATAATGAAATTCATATTCCAAATTCAATACCCTATGTAGAATCAGGAGTTGGCATTGAAAATATTTTTCGCTCTTTAAGAGTGGATGCTTTTTGGCGGATAACTTATCGCGAATTACCGAATGCAACTAAATTCGGAATCAGAGCCAGTTTGCAACTTGGATTTTGATATTTTAGAGCCTTCCCCCTCACTTTCTTACTGGTTATCTTGTTTTTTTATATCATTGAACGAATATTAATTCTACCCAATGGAAAAGCTATTGGAATTATCTTTTTCTTGTTATTTTTATTTTTTAAACATATAAAAAATAATCATGAAAAAATATTTCTGTCTTTCCATTGTTGTTTTCTTTGGAATTATTTCACAAGCGGTAGCCAGTGATGGAATACATAATTGGACAACTAATTTTAATTCTCCAAAAGTATTTATCGAAAATCAAGGACAGTTTCAATTGCCTTCGGGGAGCGGAACCTCAAAGGTTTTATACGCTATCGACAATGGTGCGAGTATAATTTATTTTACTTCAACCGGTGTAACTTATTCTTTCAAGAAAATTCTTAAAAAAGAAAGTGAGCAGGATTTAGAAAAAGAACTGTTACACGAAAAGAAAGAACTGGAAAAAGGTGATGCGGAATTCTGGATTGAAAAAGAGAAAGAAGAAAAGCAGGTGGCCTTTGAATCAGATGTGGCAAACATGATATGGGCAAATGCAAATCCATCTGTTACAGTAGTAGCTGATAAATTGGCAACAGAATATTATAATTATTCAGTTCCGATTAACGGCGAATACAAAAACTTCAATCAGATTGCTGCTTATAAAAAAATCACCTATAAAAATCTATATCCTGGTATTGATGTAGAGTATGTTTTTCATTCTGTTGAAGGAATTAAATATTCTTTTATTGTTCATCCAGGAGCCGATATTTCTATGATCAAAATGAAATATTCAGGGAATAAAAAATTGATTCTACAAGTCAATGGCGATTTAAAAATTTCAACATTATTTGGCGATATAACTGACCATGCACCTCAAACTTTTTATGCTTCAACTAAAACCAGCATTCCATCTTCATTTGTAAAAACAGGAAATTCTATTTCGTTTTTGCTTACCAGTTATGACAACACAAAAGAAATAATTATTGATCCCTGGACCGTTAATCCTGCAATGCCTAATTCTCAAAAGGTTTGGGAAATAGAATCAGACAGCAGTGGAAATGCCTATATCTATGGAGGTGATTGGCCAAATTGCAAACTCCAGAAGTATAATCTTGCAGGTGTTTTGCAATGGACAAACACAACAGCCGGATATGATTCCAGTTCATGGATCGGAACTCTTGCGACCGACCTTGTTGGAAACAGTTATGTAACAGTTGGTTCTACTGCTCGAATTAAAAAAGTAAACACTGCAGGTGTTACACAATGGAACACTTCCGGTGGATTTTTAGATGAATACTGGTCACTCGCTTTTAATTGTGATTATACTAAACTGATTTGTGGCGGAACCCGACTTACTGGTCTTATTCCAACAGGAGATGGGAAAGCATTTGACATAAATATGACCAATGGAAATGTTATTAGCAGTATAACAGTTGCCAAAGCGATTCCTAGTTTTATAATCAATGATCCGAATGAAATCCGATCAATATGTTCTTCTCCAAATGGAAATTATTACTTCCACACACTCGATACAATTGGAGCATTAACTCAATCGATGGTAATAAACTGGCGATTGCTAACTTCATATAGTTACGCTTATAGCAGTCCTAGCTATGGATTTACTCCTCAGCCACAACATGTAATACGCGCTACCAGCAACTATATCTATACAATGAATGGTCAAACTATTTTCAGAAGAGATATTTCTACCGGTGCTGTAATAAATCAAGCAGCAATTCCTGGCGGGGGTTATACTGATCCGCTTTTTGTTCAAGGCATTTCGCCAAATAACAACGGAATTGCAATTGACAGTTGCGGAAATGTTTATGTAGGCTCTAATAATAAGGTACATAAATATGATGCAGCTCTTAATTTGCTTTCTTCAGCAAATACCCCAAATGTTGTTTATGATGTTGCTATTGGAAAAAATGGTGAAGTGTTTGCCTGTGGTAATGGCTATGCAACATCTTTAAGTATGAGCGCCTGCCCCCAATCAAAAAAGATTTCGTGCGTTTCGTTAGGCACAGCTCCAACATCTTCCTTCACCATCAGCGACAATACAATTTGTCCTGCTTCGTGTATCACCTTTAATGACCAAAGCACCAATACTCCTACATCATGGAGTTGGACTTTTGCAGGTGGAAATCCATCCTCATCCTCATCACAAAATCCGGGAACAATTTGTTAT
>CAMDDP010000038.1 GCA_945892775.1 Chitinophaga pinensis | reverse complement strand
CAAATAAAACGAGGAGGTGTAAGCGGACAATCAACTTTAGACTTGACTATTCTCCGCTTAAAAGAAAAATCCTTTTGGTATAAGTACGCAGACGGAAATGACAACTACGAATTTCATCTGGTTCCAAATTAAAGAATCGTTAACACAATTGACTGATAAGGGGAAGAAAGCAACGATTGCCTAACACGGGTTTGGCAAAAGTGGCGGTTCAGTGCTCCGCAGACACATTTGTGGTTAATCAAAGTTTGGTTCTCCGCATCAACATTTGTGCTGAAAATCGCCACCTTCGCCAAGCCCGAAACCGTTATGGGAAAGATTTGACGAGACGCCACTAAAGCAAAACTCGACACATGAGAAAAACAATCATCAAATTAATTTTAAACTTTACAAAAGTTAGCAAGAGCATTTAATGAATTGCCATTTTATCAATCTATGCTTCATCATTCGTTTCTGAATCTACTCCCGATGAGTCATCGCTATTAATTAATTCGAATGCTCGCTCAGCATCTAAAATATTTACCTGCAGCTTTATTCCACCAACGGTATTGGAAAAAAAAGGCATGATTGCAACTAAGTGATCATTTGTAATAACTGAATGAATCCCTTCTGACTCCAACATTCCTTGAACAATATATGCTTTGGTTGGCTGTTCAAATGTTTCTATTACCACCCACTCTGTTTCTTTATTCTCCATTTACTATTTTATTTTTTTTTGAAATTGAAAGATAACCTTCTTTTAATATAAAAGATGATAAGAGTTACAAACTTAGTATAGCATCAGCCAAATTTCTATCGTTAGTCAATCTAGGGACTTTATTTTGCCCTCCTAATTTTCCAATTGATTTCATATAGTTTCTAAAAGATTCTTTAGGCAATGATGTAATGTGAAGCGGATTTAAAATATTTCCATTAATTAAATCCCGGTAGTAAATATTTTTCTCTTGCATTAATTCATCCAGTTTATTTCTAAATGAAATTATATCTGTTGGCGTTTCTGAAAATTCAATCAGCCATTCGTGATAAGGCAATCCTTGTTTCGGATTTACTTGTGGTGCCACAGTAAATTCTATTACACTTATTTTTTCTTCGTTACACAATTCCATCAATGCAGTTTCCACTTCTTCAGCAATCACATGCTCACCAAATGCGCTTATAAAATGTTTTATCCTTCCTGTCACCAAAATGCGATACGGATTCTTTGAAACAAATTTCACCGTATCACCAATCAAGTAGCCCCACAATCCTGCATTTGAATTAATTACTAAAGCATAATTCACATCCAACTCAATATCTTTTATAGTTAAACGGGTAGGATTATTGTTCAATGCTTCTGTGGCTGGAATGAACTCAAAGAATATTCCCGAATCAACATTCAGCAATAATCCTTTTTCTTTTTGCGAATCCTGATAAGCAATAAATCCTTCTGATGCCGGATAAGTTTCAATACTATCAATCTCCGCTCCTATTGTGCTGAATAATTGCAATCGATAAGGTTCAAAATTTACTCCGCCATAAATAAGCAAATTGAAATTCGGAAAAACTTCTTTTATCGTTTTCTTTCCTGTCTTCCGCAATAGTTTTTCAAAATACATCTGAATCCAAGGTGGAATTCCACTGATTAGTGTCATATTCTGATTGTAAGTTTCTTCCACTATTGCATCCACCTTTTGCTCCCAATCTTCAATGCAATTTGTAGTGAACGATGGAAGTTGATTGCCTTTCAAATATTTTGGCACATGATGATTCACAATACCTGACAATCTTCCGGTATGAATTCCACTCACATTTTCCAAAACAGGACTACCCGATAAAAAAATCATTTTACCATCTACAAAGGCTGAACTATTCTTTTCATATATGTAAAGCAGTATTGCATTGCGTGCCGAGTCAATATGATTTGGAATAGATTCTTTTGTCAGTGGAATATATTTTACACCTGAAGTTGTTCCAGATGATTTTGCAAAATACGCTGGCTTACCTGGCCACAACACATCTCTCTCTCCTGCTTTTACTTTTTCTATGTACGGAGCTAGTGCCTCATAATCACGAATGGGCACTCGCCTTACAAATTCTTCATGTGATTTTATTCCGCCGAACCCATGTTCTTTTCCAAAAATGGTATGTTTTGCTTGATTAATTAATTCATGAAAAAGAAACTCCTGTGACCTGCTTGCCTCCATACTCCACTTGCTAATATTCCGATGAACCCCATTTGCATACGAGCGAGCAAAGAATGATTTAATACTCATGATGCCACAAATGTAAAATCCGTTTTGAGTTTTTAATACTGATTAAAGTTTCAATTACTCTCATTTAATATAATTAAAATATGCTGACAAATAAATTTAAGTATGATTAAAATATTTATAGTGTTACTTAATATTACAAAGCAATTCATAGAAACTACAATGCTGCAAATATTCATCAATATAACCACAGAAGTCAACGAAAAGCTAACGCGAATCGTTATGTGCAAGGTTAAAAACACCTAATTACACTTTAAAGCTACAATTTGGAACCAATTATATTCCAATAAAAACCAAAAATATATTTTCATGCCAAACATTTATTAGGTATAAAAGCATATAGCAATTATTATTGCAAACTTATATAAACCAAACCCTGTTGCATGAGACAATTAAAAATTACAAAATCAATTACCAATCGCGAGAGTCAGTCGCTAGAAAAGTACCTTCAGGAAATAGGAAAGGTTGATTTACTAACAGCAGAAGAAGAAGTTGATTTAGCAAAAAAAATTAAACAAGGCGACGAAAGAGCTTTAGAAAAGCTAACAAAAGCAAATCTGCGTTTTGTGGTTTCTGTTGCCAAACAATACCAGAACCAAGGTCTTTCACTAAGTGATTTAATTAATGAGGGAAATCTTGGCCTAATAAAAGCAGGGCAGCGCTTTGATGAAACTCGCGGGTTTAAATTTATTTCATACGCAGTATGGTGGATTCGCCAATCTATTTTACAAGCATTGGCTGAACAAAGTCGTATCGTTCGTTTGCCATTGAACAAAGTTGGTTCATTAAATAAGATCAATAAAGCATTTTCAGCTTTAGAACAACAATACGAGCGTGAACCAAGCCCTGAGGAATTAGCAGAAGTTTTAGAAATAAATACTGAAGAAGTTGAAACCACTTTAGGAATTGCCGCACGACATGTATCAGTTGATGCACCTTTTGTTGAAGGCGAAGACAATTCGTTGTTAGATGTTATTCCAAATTCAGGAGCTTCGCCTACTGATGACGCATTGGAATATAAAGATTCATTGCGCAAAGAAATTGATCGTTCATTAAGCACATTAACCGACCGCCAGAAAGATGTAATAAAATTATATTTCGGAATAGGAGTTGAACATCCAATGTCGCTTGAAGACATAGGTGAACGATTCAGTTTAACCCGTGAAAGAGTAAGACAAATTAAAGATAAGGCTATAAACAAGTTGAGAGGAGCCTCACGTAGTAAACTTTTAAAACCTTACCTTGGCTAAAATCCTAAACACCTTTAAAAAAAATAAAATGAAAACACTTTCACTACAAAAAAAAATTGTCCTTTCACTTGGCGTTTTAATTATTTTGCTTTCGGTCGCATTTACTTTAAAAGCACAAACACCAGGTCTTAACCTCAAAGGTGGCTCTAAGCTAGTTTATGCCATGCAAACCCCATCAAAAACAACTGATGCTACTGTAATTTTAAACACTATTATTCCAACCATTTCATTTAAATGGGTAATTTCTGATGAATCATACGGCAAAGTTATTTTCAGCACTGAATCTTTTAATTCAGGTAGAAAAATTTCTTCAAAGCTTATGCAAGATGAAAAAGGTGAAATTGGATTTTTTTGGTTAAGTAAGAAAATGTTAACCGAATTGAGTGCCGGAAAGACCAGTTTGTATTTAAATGGAAGTGAAAAAATGGATGGTGTTGTAAGCGCTGGAATTGAAAAGCTAGAAATCAAAGTAAATGGAGTGATGAAATCACTTGAAGTTATTCATGCAAAATCACCAACCGGAAATACTGGAGCAGATATTTATGTATTGAATGACGCAAATAATCCTCTCATCATAAAAATGAGAACTTCAGATGGTGGATTTTCATTAAAAGAAATTACAGAGTAAATTTAAAAAATAAAAAAATACACGCCGCCTCGAAAATTTCGGGGCGGTTTTTTTTATAGCAAGGAATATTTTTTTCCTTGAAACAGAAATAAAATTTAACAACGAATGTTTGAAAGTTTAAGTGAAAGATTAAAGAGTGCTTTTAAAACCTTAAAAGGTGAAGGAAGATTAACCGAATTAAATATTGCAGCAACAGTAAAAGAAATTCGCAGGGCGTTGGTTGATGCAGATGTAAATTATAAAATTGCTAAAGAATTTACCGATTCAGTAAAAGAAAAAGCTCTTGGTGAAAAAGTATTAAATGCCGTAAATCCAGGGCAAATGATGGTGAAGTTAGTTTCTGACGAACTAACAATTTTAATGGGTGGAAAAACTGCTGAGATCAATTTAAAAAGCAATCCATCAGTTATTTTAATGTCGGGTTTACAGGGTTCGGGTAAAACAACCTTCTCAGCTAAACTTGCTAACTATTTAAAGACCAAAAAAAACAAAAGCGTATTGCTCGTGGCGTGCGATGTTTATAGACCAGCAGCTATTGAGCAATTAAAAATTCTTGCTTCACAAATAGAAGTTGAAGTTTATACAGAAGAAGGAAATAATAATCCCGTTAAGATTTCAAACAATGCAGTTGCAATTGCAAAACAAAAAGGATTCAATGTAGTCATCATTGATACAGCTGGTCGGCTTGCAGTTGATGAGCAGATGATGAATGAAATTGCTGCCATCAAAAATTCGGTTAAGCCAGATGAAACACTTTTTGTAGTGGATGCTATGACTGGTCAAGATGCCATTAATACTTCTAAGGCATTTAATGAACGACTAAACTTCGATGGTGTTGTACTTACTAAGTTAGACGGTGACACACGCGGTGGAGCGGCTCTATCCATTAAGTATGAAGTGAGCAAACCAATAAAATTTGTAGGTACAGGTGAAAAGATGGAAAACATTGATCTGTTCCATCCTGATCGTATGGCTCAACGTATTTTAGGTATGGGTGACATTGTTTCACTTGTTGAAAAAGCTCAGGAACAATACGATGAGAAACAGGCAGAAATTCTTCAGAAAAAAATTCGAAAGAATCAATTTGATTTCACTGACTTTTTAACCCAAATAAATCAAATTAAGAAAATGGGGAACATCAAGGATTTGATGGGAATGGTTCCTGGAATGGGTAAAGCAATGAAGGATGTTGATATTGATAATGATTCATTTAAAAAAGTAGAAGCCATAATTCTTGCCATGACACCGGAAGAAAGAACTAATCCTGATGTTTTGAATGGTAATCGTAGAAAAAGACTTTCTTACGGAAGTGGAAACACCATACAAGAGGTTAATCAGTTTATTAAACAGTTCGATGACATGAAGAAGATGATGAAATCATTTAATAAAATGAGTTCATCAGGCCGCCCTTTTAAAGGATTACCAACTCGTTAATATATTTTGTTATTAGCCTTATCCGAATATCTTTGCGCCTCTTAAAAATTTAACCACACAAAGCAATGCCTGTAAAGATTCGTTTACAACGTATGGGTAGAAAGAAAGCTCCTTTTTATCACATCATCATAGCCGATTCTCGTTCGCCGAGAGATGGCCGCTTTATTGAAAATATCGGTAGTTACAATCCGACCACCATTCCAGCAACCATCACCCTTGATGCCCCAAAGGCATTGGATTGGATGCAAAAAGGTGCTCAGCCTACTGATACTGTTCGGCGATTACTTTCTTACAAGGGAGTTATGTTTCAAAAACACTTGATCCGCGGGGTTAAAAAAGGTGTATTGACTCAAGAAATTGCTGACACCAAAATGGCAGCATGGTCTGAATCTCATAAAAACTCAGTACTCGACGCTGTAAAAAAAGCTAAACCTGCCCGTAAAAAGAAAAGCAAGAAAGGTGAAGCTACCGCTCCTGTTACTCCAGTTGTAGCAGCAGAATAAAAACTAATTTTAAAAATAAAACCTCAGAAGTTATTTTAACTTTTGAGGTTTTATTTTTTTAGTATCTAACAGGAATTTATTTTCCTGAAGTTTTTAAAAAATACTGTTGCATGAATTCGCAACAGATTTTTTTTATTAATATTAGAATCTTGCTCTTAAAGTTGCAATTAAATTCCTTCCAGGTGCACTTAATCCTGAAGCAAAGCATCTGTAATTCTGATCCATAATATTTTCAACAGAAACCTGCAATTGCAGAATTTTATTTACCTGATATCCCACTCGTGCATTCACTGTTATCCATGCAGGATTGTATCCAGCAACAGGATCTAGCGAATACAATTGATTATCTTCACCCAATAAGTTATAATCTTTTTTTGCTTTCGTGCCATTGTACATCGCAAAGGCTTCACCAGAAAATTTCTTAAGATTTAATTGCATTCCGGTTTTACCGAACATTGGTGGAATGTGATCGATCGGATAATCAACCGAATCAGTTTTAATTCTTCCGTAAGTGTAAGTTAAAGTTGAATACAGGATAAAGCTTTTGGTTACATCAGCATACAAACCACCAGTTGCACCATAAACAAATGCCTCACCTTTATTTACCGAGCTTTTCACTTTAGTCATAACACCTTCATACAACAAACTATCAGCCCCATTGAAAGTTGAATAGTCAGTTGTGATTGCATTTTTATACATCGCATACCACACTGTTGATTCCAATCGAATTGTTTTATTGAAAGTTTTACTTATTGTTAATTCAGAATTGTAAAGTTGTTCAGCTTTTAAAGAAGGATTAGGAACAATCAACGCATCACCTCCAGTGGTTTCAAAAACTTTTGTCATGTCATCAAGATTCGGTGTGCGGAAACCGTTGGAGAAAAGCAAACTGATATTCCATCCGTCGCATGGCTTGAAAACCAAGCCGATGTTTCCTGTAATTGCACTGGAAGTTTGTCTGATTTCCTTAAATGGAAATTTGAAAAAAATCGTGTCGTTAAATGTTGACTGCAGATTATTATTAGTAAAACGCAATCCCTGACTGAACACTATTTTATTCCCAATCTCCCAATTGTGAGTTATGTAAGTTGCAATAGAACGAGAGCTCGAACCACCATCTGGAAAGCGTGTATCAGCAACACCCGTTTCTCCTGAAATCAGTTTTACAAAATCAGCAGTAGATTCTACTTTGTTTATCACCGCTTCTAAACCATAACGCAATTCGTGAGTGGTAAATCTTTTTTCAAAATCAGCGTTCACCGACATGACCATTACATGCTCGTTTCGATTAACTAATTTTTCACTATCAAATTTGCGCGAGTGACGACTTTCTTCCACATCCTGATAAGCAAGAATAATATTTGCATTATCATAAAGTCCTTTATCGGCTTTCAATCCAAGGTTGTAAGAACCGAGAACTCTTTTTTGCGGGCCATAGTACCATTCACCATTGCTCAAATTTCCACTTTCACCAATTTCACTCAAGCGGTCGTAACGCGGAACATCAGTTGTGGTACTGAATTGGAAATTCAATAAATGTGAAAGGTGTTCACTTTGTTTGAACAATAATTTTTCCATTACATCATACTGCTTGTACCCAGTTCCCACCTGAACATTTGGATTCGGATTTTTAACCATTGAATCTCCAGTACCAGTCCACATTGCATAGTAATTTCTTTTTCCCCAATCACCATACAACGGATTTCGAATATTCCCTTGGCGCAAATCACCAAAATCAGCATAACTAATAGATGTAAACAAAGCGATTTTTTTTGTTCCGAAATTAAAGTCAACATGACCTGCCATACCATCATCAGCGGTTGTATATCTTCCCCACGCTCCTGCTTTAATTAATGGCTTATCGCCGGATGTTAGTTGTGGATTCTTAGTATACAAATGTAACACTCCGCCAAATGCATCACTGCCATAAATAACAGAACCGGGACCGAAAACCAATTCTATTCTATCAAGTGATGTTGGATCGAGTGTAATAATATTCTGTAAATGCCCCCCTCTGAAAATAGCATTGTTCATGCGCACGCCATCTACCACAATTAAAACCTTGTTCGCTTCGAACCCGCGCATAACAGGACTGCTTCCACCATACTGACTATGTTGCACAAATACCTGTCCGCTCTGCTCGAGCACCGTCCCGTTGTTGTTGGCATTTATATTTTCAATTTGTTTGCTATTGATTACAATAATTCTGTTTGGCACATCGCTCCTCTTCTCTTCAAAGCGACTACTTGAAACAACAATTTCGTCAATACTGTAACTAGTTGGATTTAATCCTGCATTCCATTTTAAATTTTCGAGTTCGTTCCAGGCAATTAACGTTTCCTGATACCCAATACTTGATGCAATTATTTTTTTTGAATTAGAAAGCAAACTTATATCAGCCTCACCTTTTTCATTTGTGATAACTGAAATTGCACCATCTTCTGATTTTATTGTTGCTTTATTTATAGGTTGAAGAGTGGTATTGTCAAATACTTTTATTGTTTGTGCTTGCGTACAAGAAAAAATAGAAATAAAAATAATGAATGAAAAGAGCCTTTTACCTACTAATGAATAAAAATTAATTATGTGTTTTTGAATTGATTTCATGAATTTGATTATTGATTGATAAAAATGTCACAAACAGAAAACAATCAATCAACAAAAAGCTGAAATTAATTGAACTATTTTTTTCACTACAGCAAATAAAATCTAACCTAATCAAATAAACAACATTCAAATGTTTGATAAATAAACTCTCCTTTCAACCAAACACTCCTACTCTTAATGTATTTTTGCGAAAGAATTATCATATTATATAATGGCTGATACAAAAATAAATTACATCGGATTAGAGGAAAAATATGGTGCGCATAATTATCATCCTCTTCCGGTTGTGCTTGAAAGAGGTGAAGGAGTATTTGTTTATGATACAGATGGTAAAAAATATTATGATTTTCTTTCAGCTTACTCTGCAATTAATCAAGGCCACTGTCATCCACTCATTATTCAATCACTTATTAATCAATCACAAAAGCTAACTTTAACCAGTCGAGCATTTCATAATAATTTATTGGGACAATATGAAGAATACATTACCACGCTTTTAGGCTACGATAAAGTTTTACCAATGAATACCGGCGTAGAAGGAGTAGAAACAGCGATAAAACTTTGTCGGCGTTGGTCTTACGATGTAAAAGGAATAAAAAATAACGAAACAAAAATAATTGTCTGTGAAGGAAATTTTCATGGTCGAACATCCACTGTTATTTCTTTTAGTAACGATCCGGATTCAAGAAATGGGTTTGGCCCCTACATGCCCGGATTTATAAGTATTCCCTACAATGATTTAGTTGCACTTGAAAATGCATTACAAGATGTAAATGTTGGAGGATTTTTAGTTGAGCCTATTCAAGGTGAAGCCGGCGTTATAGTTCCAGATGAGGGCTACCTTTCAAAAGCTTATGAATTGTGCAAACGAAAAAATGTGTTGTTCATAGCAGATGAAATACAAACAGGTTTATCACGCACTGGAAAAATGCTTGCCTGTGATCATGAAAATGTGCATCCTGATATTTTAATACTTGGCAAAGCATTGAGTGGCGGCACCATACCCGTTTCCGCTGTGCTTTGTAATGATGAAATTATGCTTACAATAAAACCCGGCGAACATGGTAGCACCTATGGTGGCAACCCTCTTGCCTGCGCGGTTACTATAACTGCGCTAAATGTTTTGATGGATGAAAAACTATCAGAAAATTCTTTTCGACTTGGCAATATTTTAAGGGCTGAACTAAATAAATTGAATAAAAATTTAATAACCTCAGTTCGTGGCAAAGGACTATTTAATGCCATAGTAATCAAATCAAAAAATGGTAATGATGCATGGGATTTTTGTCTCGCCTTAATGAAAAACGGATTGCTCGCTAAACCTACTCATGGAGATATTATTCGTTTCGCACCGCCACTTATTATTACTGAAAAACAATTATTAGAATGTATTGAAATTATTAAAAAGACTACTGAAGAATTTTAAAAAAATTCTCATTAATTACATTTAGAAGTATATGAAAGAATTTTTATTAAAGTTGAAAAACATAATTATTACAAAATCAATAATTATTTGGAATGCAATAAAAAATATTGTTAAAGTATTTAAGCGAGAAGGCCACGAGACAAAAGTTGCATCAGAAATCCTGTTGAAGATTATAAAAAGCAAGGAAGTATCGCCGGAAGAAGTAAGGTACCTAAAAAACCAGTCTGTTGATTTAAGTAAAGCTCTAGCCATAATAGGCCTTCAAGCCATTCCGGGTTCAAGTATTGCAATAATTGCTATCGAAAAAGTAGGTGAGAAATATGGCTTTACATTATTTCCAAGAGATCAGATGAACGATCCATGGCAAGAAAAAGATGATCATTCTGATGAGGGCGTTAATTCATCTCAGCAAAATGACACCAATAAAATTATTCCTAAATAACATTGCTGTAAACAGGTGGAATTATTAGTAATTAATATATTTCATATTATAAGTAACAATTATGGTATTCTACAGGGAATTAAAATTTAACAACCATTCTAAAATTAATTCTTCGCGCAGTTAAATAATTTGGGACAGCATAAACAGTTTGGTAACTGTCTTTCACCCATAAATAAGAAATAGTATTCGGTATGGCGAGCAAATTAAATACTTCAAGACTTGCCCAAATGGTCGATAGGTTTTTCCATATTTTTTGGTCACTGTGTTTTTTTCCATTTAACAATAAGGCGGAGAATCCAATATCAACACGACGATAAGATGGAAGTCGAAGAGTATCAGCATAACGATTATGGTCAGGCGGGCCGGTTGGGAATCCTGTTCCGAACAACACATTCAAGTGAACTTTAAAATTCTCATGCCCAGGAACATAATCCTGAACAAATGCTCCAACACTAAGTCTTTGATCACTAGGGCGAGCAACATAACCGGGATGGACAGTGGTAGTATCAAACTTTGTTATTTCTCCTGCTGAATTAAAAGTGGTATCAAACACGTAATCAAAATCATCCAATAAATTTTCCTTTGTGTTTAGATAATTTATACTCACCCAACTCTCAACATCTTTTACTAATTCACCATGAAGGCGCAAATCAATTCCATATGCATAACCAATCGCATCGTTTTTTCCAAAATAACGAATGCGCACATTATCCAATTCATAAGGATTCAAATCATATAAATTTTTATAGTACGCTTCAGTAATAAACTTGAATGGCCGATCCCACATTTTAAAATTATAATCGGCACCGAGCACTGCGTGAATGCTTCGCTGCGCTTTCACATCCAAATTTAAATTTCCATTCAGGTTTCGTAACTCACGATAAAATGGCGGCTGATCATAACAACCAACAGCTGCACGAAAAACAATGTCAGTTGAATCCCACTTCGGATAAAAAGAAAGTTGCGCACGCGGGCTAACGATAAACTGATTATTCACATCCCAAAAATTAAATCTTGACCCAATATTTAATGTCACATTCCTACTTTTATTTAAACTCCAAGTGTCTTGCATAAAACCAGAGTAACGGTTACTCTCTAAGATATTTTTTGTTTTATAAACATAAAATGAGTTTACATCATTAACTGAATAGGGAAGGTTATATCCTGCAGAATCTACAACGCCCCACTGATTAAGCTTATCATTAATATACTCACGGTTATATTTCAACCCCCATTGCACAAAATGTTTTTTCAAATCTAGTGACCCCTTGTGTTCACCTGAAAACACCGCAGCATCTAAATAATTGCGTCCCCAATCCTGAATGGCACCAACGCCTAACGAGTAAACAACCTGATTAAAATTTGAATTGCCGAGATTAGTTGATACCTCTCCTAAGTAATATTCAGCAATCAAATCATAAGTTTCATCTTCCCGAGTATAATAAGTTGAGGCAAGAAATTTTAATTTCAAATTTTTATTTGGATGAAAAGAAAGTGACGCGCCACCCATACCTGAGTTGAACTTATCAATCTCTTGTCCTTCAAAATACATCGTTAATCGAACAGCTCTATTAACAAGCCCAAATGTTGTAGTTCTGTCTTGTGGCACAAACCAATATCGATTGCGTGAATAATTAGCTATAATTTCTAATTGTGTTTTTTCTGAAAATTGATAAGTGATTAATCCCTGTGCATCGGTATATGAAGGCTTATAATCGCCCGTTGTTTCCAATGAATTTAATATATACTGATTTGATTTTTGCCGAACACCTATAAGATAGGTGAACCGATGATTTTTTGTATAGCCTTCAAAATGGACATCCGCACCCAATAAACTTGCCGAAACATTACCTTTAAATTCCTTGGGCTTACGATAGGTAATATCGAGTACACTACTCATTTTATCTCCATATTTTGCTGCAAATCCACCCTGTGAAAAAAGGATATTGCCAACTAAATTGGAATTGACAAAACTTAGGCCTTCCTGCTGTCCATTGTTCACTAAAAATGGACGATAAATTTCAAAATCATTTACATAAACTAAATTCTCATCAAAGTTTCCACCACGAACAGAGTATTGAGATGACAACTCGTTATTGGAGTTAGTAAATAATTTTAAAATAGCTTCTACCCCACCCGTTGGCCCTGGTAGACCTTCAAAATCTTTAGGATTAATTTCAATAATTGGTTGATCACGAATTTCCGTTTGCTGAACTGTTATTGAATCAAGTGTTATATATTGAAGTGTAAAATTTAAAGAAAGGCTTTGATCGGCTTTAAGATTGATTGTTTTTTTTGACTCGATAAACCCAACATAAGAAACCCGGATTTCAAATAATTGATTTGGTGGAAGAGTAATTGAATATTCTCCATTAGAATTGGTACTGGTTCCCTTTTTTAAAGACGGAAAAGAAACAGTGGCACCAATAAGCATCTCGCCAGATTCTGAAATCACTTTACCAAAAACAACAGCATCCTGAGCATGCAAACTATTTGCAGAAAAAAATATTATTTGAAAAAGTATAAATAGAGCAAGAAATTTCTGCATTCGCGCGATTAAACGATTATTAATTTAATATAGTATTTGCAGTTAAATTTTTTAGTTTCAATATGGCTTCCGTAGGATTATTTGCGCCAAAAACTGTATTGCCAGCAACTAAAACATCAGCACCTGCAGCCACTAATTTTGCTGCATTATTAAAATCAACTCCGCCATCAATTTCAATTTTTGCTTGTGAATTTTTACTGATAATTAAATTCTTCAATCGCTCTATCTTTGAATAAGTGTTTTCAATGAATTTTTGCCCCCCAAATCCTGGATTAACACTCATCAAACAAACCAAATCAATATCACCAATAATTTCATAAAGCAAATCAATGGAAGTATGCGGATTAATTGCTACCCCAGGGCTCATTCCTAAATCTCGAATGGCATGAATCGTTCTATGTAAATGGGGTGAAGCTTCTAAGTGAACAGTTAAAGTGTCTGCCCCTGCTTTTTTAAAGTCATTTAAATAATTTTCAGGTTCAACAATCATCAGATGTACATCTAATGGCTTCTTAGCTACCCTTTTTACGGCAGCAAGCACCGGAAATCCGAATGTTATATTCGGAACAAAGCGACCATCCATAACATCGCAATGAATCCAATCAGCATCGCTTTTATTTATAAGTTCAATGCTTTCATATACTTTCCCAAAATCTGCTGAAAGAATGGAAGGAGCAATCAATATTTTTTTCATTATGCAAAAATAAAATTAGGACTTAAGCAATTTGATTTTTTTTTCCCCAAAATAAAAAAGTCCCGCCCCTACAAATCGGAGCGAGACTTTTGCTTTGAAAATTCTATTCTATTTTCCTAAATATCCGCGTAAAGTTTTTGTGTGAGAAGTTTTACGCAAACGACGAATTGCTTTTTCTTTAATTTGACGAACACGCTCACGAGTTAAACTGAATCTCGAACCAATTTCATCTAAATTTAATGCCTCCTCTCCATTTACTCCAAAGTAGCAACTAACAATTGCGGCGTCTCTCTGATTCATCGTTTGAAGTAACCCCGCAATGTCTTTCTTTAATGATTCTGTCATCAAAACATCTTCGGCACTCCCCTTTAAATCCTCACCAACAAAAAAATCAATCATAGTTGCATCATCCCCCTCACCTACAGGTGCATCCATACTGATAGTTTTAGTCCTTCCCTTCATCATTTCATCAATATCCTTTTCTGTTACATTCAGTAATTCGGCTAACTCTTCTTTTGATGGTTCACGCTCGTAACGTTGTTCAAACTTGATCATCATTTTATTGATTTTGCTGAAAGAACCAATCTTATTAAGAGGTAAACGAACCAATCGCGCATTTTCAACCAATGCTTGTAAAATAGACTGACGAATCCACCAAACTGCATACGATATAAATTTAAATCCACGCGACTCATCAAATCGTTGTGCAGATTTTATCAATCCAATATTTCCTTCGTTAATTAAATCGGCCAACGATAACCCTTGATTTTGGTATTGTTTAGCAACAGAAACCACAAAACGCAGATTGGCCCTTGTCATTTCCTCCAAAGCATCCGAATCGCCCATTCTTATTCTCTTGGCTAATTCAACCTCCCTATCGGCATTTATCATTGGTAGTTTTGCAATCTCGGATAAGTAACGCTCCAATGAATCGTTCTCACGCTGGGTAATTTGCTGGGTAATTTTTAGTTGTCTCATAGTTATTTATTATTTATTTTAACGTTTCTATCTACTCTTTGTTTCAAATGCTTGTAAAAAATTCATCCTATACTTATACAACAACGATTTGCTAACCATAAAAGTTCTGGAAAGCCCAATTAAAATTTTTATTTATTTGATGAAACTTAAACACGCAAAACATATCAATTAATATGCCTAGGTTATAACTATAAGTAATGAAGTCGCCTCAATTTGATAAAAAATAGGTTTCTCTTACACTCGCAGCATATAAGGACTAATAAACTGGAAGTATATTATCATATTCACATCTTATTATTTTATAAAAAGAAATATGCTCAAACAAATTTCATCCATAGAAGAATATACCAATTCGTATAAAATGTCAATTTCTCAACCTGAAAATTTTTGGGCTGTTATCGCAGAAAATTTTTTATGGAAAAAAAAATGGACCCAAATTTTTTCCGGTGGATTTGAAAAAGCAGATTACAAATGGTTTGAAGGGGGCAAACTTAATATCACCGAAAACTGCCTCGATCGTCATCTTGAATTACTAGGGAACAAAACAGCAATTCTTTGGGAGCCTAATAATCCATCGGAACAAAATAGAAAAATTTCATACAACGAATTACATGAAGAAGTTTGTCAATTTAGCAATGCTCTTGAGAAACTTGGTGTAAAAAAAGGCGATACAGTTTGCTTGTATATGCCTATGATACCTGAGCTCACAATTGCTATGCTTTCCTGTGCCCGAATTGGCGCTATTCATTCCATTGTATTCGGTGGATTTTCTGCCCAATCAATTGCTGATAGAATTCTAGATGCAGAGTGCATGTGGATGATTACAGCTGATGGTTGCTATAGAGGCAATAAACCATTATATCTAAAAAAAATTGTAGATGAAGCTTTAGAAAAATGTCAATCAATTAAAAAATCAATTGTATTTAATCGTAGCAATTTTGAATGCCCCATGAAAGAAGGACGGGATCTATGGTGGAGCGATGTAATTAAAAATTGCTCAAAAACACATGAAGCAATAACTATGGATTCAGAGGATCCATTATTCATTTTATACACTTCAGGATCCACTGGAAAACCAAAAGGAGTTTTACATACTACCGCTGGATACATGGTTTATGTAGCATACACTTTTTTAAATGTCTTTCAATATAAACCCGAACAAATTTATTGGTGCACAGCCGACATTGGTTGGGTTACTGGCCATAGCTACATTGTTTATGGCCCATTATTAAATGGAGCAACAACTTTAATGTACGAAGGCATTCCTCAATTTCCTGATTGGGGAAGGTGGTGGGATGTTATTGATAAATACAAAGTGAATATTTTTTACACCGCTCCTACTGCTATTCGTTCCTTGGAAGCACAGGGATTAAAATCTATTGAGGGGAAATCTCTTTCATCACTTAAGGTTCTTGGTTCAGTTGGTGAACCTATTAATAAAGAGGCTTGGGAGTGGTATCATAAAAATATAGGTAAGGAAAAATGTCCCATCATTGATACATGGTGGCAAACAGAAACTGGTGGGATATTAATTTCATCACTTGCGGGAATCACACCAGAAAAAGCTACATACGCCACACTCCCATTGCCTGGGATTGAACCTATTATAGTTGATGTGGAAGGTGCCGAAATAAAAGAAATGATTGCGGAAGGGAACTTATGTATTCGCCAATCGTGGCCTGGCCAGGCACGAACAGTTTATAAAAATCATGCCCGATTTATTCAGACTTACTTCACTACTTACCCCAATAAATATTTTACCGGGGATGGATGTAAAAGAGACAATGATGGTAATTATAGAATAACTGGAAGAGTGGATGATGTGATGAATGTATCGGGGCATCGAATTGGAACAGCAGAAGTTGAAAATGCAATAAACGAACACCCTGTTGTTTATGAAAACGCAGTAGTTGGCTTTCCACATGCTATAAAAGGACAAGGGATTTTTGCATTCGTTGCCTGCCAAACACACCCAAAAGATATTCTTTCGTTCAAACAAGAAGTACTAGATATTGTTTCTAAAATCATTGGGCCTTTTGCAAAACCTGACCGAATTGAAATTGTCAGTGGATTACCAAAGACACGAAGCGGTAAAATTATGCGTAGAATACTTCGCAAAATTTCAGAGGGGGAATTTGATAAGGTTGGTGATATTTCCACCTTACTTAATCCTGAAGTAGTTGAAGAAATAATGAAAAAGATAAGAAATTAACCACACTTGCTTTATTTTAAAAAAATTTACCCTCTTAAAATGATTCAACACAATTCTGTTATTTACAAAAATGAAAAAAGATAAAAAAAATTCTTTAGCATTTGGTATGTTCAAAATGAAGTGTCCTAATTGCAGAAAAGGAGATTTATTCGAAACAAAAAATCCATGGATATTAAGCAAATTAGATTCAATGCCCCCACGGTGTCCGGTTTGTAATCAATCTTATTTTCCTGAAGTTGGTTTTTATTATGGCGCCATGTATATCTCCTACATGGTTTCAATAGCAGTTGAAGTTCCAATATTTTTTTTAATGCTTTTATTTTTTGGTTTCCAATTAGTTCCAATGGTCGTTACACTTTGCACTTCATTAATTTTATTCTTCCCATATATTTATCGTTACAGCCGAGTTCTTTGGATATATGTAACAATTCCATATGGTGGCATTGAAAAATAATCCTTCAAAATCATATCTCAATCAATAATTTTTATTGGCAATTCACCACTATAACTGGTGTTTGCACCTGATTGCTTTTATGCCCCGCCCTATCCATAATCATGATTTTATAAGTGACAGAATCAGAAACATGAAACGGAATACAAGTAATCCCCGGTAAATTAACACTTACTGTTCCTGAAATATCCTTTGTTGTTCCATTTGGAGTGACAAAAGGAATTTTATAAGTGTAAGTGTAATCAGCCTTGCCCGGCCGATGATCAGTAATAAAACAATTCGTTGAAGTATCTGAATCTAATGAACCTAAATCGCCATCACCATCTTTAAAACTAATTATCATTTGTATTGAGTCAACCATTTGCTGAACCTGTGTACTGTTAATGCTTACAAATTCTATTGATGGTGTTTCTGAAAACCTAGGTGGTTTTAAGCAAGAGCATAAAAAAGAAATAGCAAAAACCGTGGCTAGAATTAATAGTTTTTTTTTCATTTTTCTTTTTGTGTAATAGTCAAAGATATATTATGTGTTTTATCTAAAGCTAATTGCTTTTACCGGACTTACCTTGGAAACCAAATAACTTGGAATCAACAAAACAATTAAACAAACGACCAACACTCCAATATTTACTATCGCAATAAATAAAGGATCAAAATGCACAGGAGCTACTTTTACATAGTATGATTCTTCAGCCAATCGAATTAAACCATATTTTGATTGGAGATAACACAACCCCAATCCAATAAAATTTCCAATTATTATGCCTTGAAAGATAATTATGCCGGCATGGTAAATAAATATTCGACGAATAAAACTATTTGTTGCACCATAAGTTTTTAATACTCCTATCATGTTGGTTCGTTCTAAAATTAAAATAAGTAAGGCAGTTACCATATTAATAACAGCAACTATTGTCATCAATATTAAAATAACATATTCATTAATATTTTGAAGTTCAAGCCAATCAAAAATATTGGGGCTGATATCTTTCATAGTTTGTGCAACCAAATTTTGTCCAATGTAACTTTCATTTATTTTCTTTCCCATCGGTGTTATATCTTTAACATCATTAATAAATATTTCAAATCCACTAACCGAATCTGCCGACCAATTATTGAGTTGCTGAATATCTGAAATAGCCGTAAGGGCATATAATTTATCAAACTCTTCAAGCCCCGTTTTATAAATTCCTGCAACTTTAAACTTTCGAACTCTTGGCGGCTGCTGAATGAAATAGATAATAATATCATCTTTCACTTTCAGATTCAATCTAATAGCAGTTGACTGTGAAATCAAAATTTTTCTTGGGTGAGAAGTATCCCCAGCATCAAATATTTTACCCGACTGCATGCATTTAGAAATAAAACTGGTGTCAAAGTCTTTTCCATATCCACGTACAATGATGCTTTCAATTTCATTTTTTGTTTTAATAATACCTGGCTTGTTAGCATATACTTGAATGTGCTTAACGCCAGGCATTCTTTCAATACTTGGGTAAAATTTCTGGTGAATAGAAACAGCCTTATCTTGAAACCCCATTGTACTGTTGTAATCATAAATACGAACATGCCCCCAAAATCCAAAAATCTTTTCACTAATCTCTTTTTGAAAACCACTAACCAAACTTCCTGCAATAATCATTATAGTGATACTTAATGCAATTGCGGCAACTGCTACACGAATAATAAAACGACTAAAATTGGGCTGTTTACCCAAAGCAATTTTGCGTGTAATAAACCAAGCAGTATTCATTTTATATAGTTGGCACTTTTAATGCGTTGTTATTTTATTGACAATTAATATTGCAAAGAAAAGAATACAAACCATTCATGAGGCATTCATTTATTAAATTAATAATTATCACCATAGTTTTTTCAAATCAATATGTAATAGGGCAGCCATTTGGCAGCTTTCCTTCAGTAAAAACAGGAGCTGACCAAACTGAAAATTACTTACCTCTATTAAAGAATAAAAGGATAGCCCTCGTCGTAAATGCCACTTCTTTTATTAACAATACTCATTTAGTTGATTCTCTTTTATCCCTTGGATTAAACATTAAAAAAATATTTGCCCCAGAACATGGTTTTAGAGGCAATGCTGACGCGGGCACGACCATTTTAAATTCATTTGACTCAATATCAAAACTACCAATCATTTCTCTTTTCGGAAATCACAAAAAACCAAGCCCAGATGATTTATTAAACATTGATTTGGTCATTTATGATATTCAAGATGTGGGTGTACGCTTTTACACATACATAAGCACCTTGCAATATGTAATGGAAGCATGTGCCAAAGCAAAAATAAAATTACTTATTCTAGACCGCCCAAACCCCAATGGTTGGTATATAGATGGGCCAATTTTAGATAAAAAATTTGAATCATTTGTTGGCATGCAATCCATTCCAATTGTTTATGCTATGACACCATCAGAATATGCCATTTTTTTAAATGGAGAAAAGTTATTAAAAGATTCTGCGGTCTGCGACATAAGCAATGTATTGTGCAAAGGCTATGACCATACAGTGAAATATATATTACCTCGTAAGCCTTCACCAAATCTTAAAAGTATGACTGCTGTATACCTCTACCCATCCACCTGCTTATTTGAAGGAACCCCTTTGAGCTTAGGAAGAGGAACTGATAAACCGTTTGAAATGATTGGATTTCCAGGTAGTAAAATTGGCAAAACCTACTTCACACCAATAAGCAAACCTGGCGCATCAAATCCAGTTTTTGTAAATGAACAATGCCATGGAATTGATTTATCCATTTATAACAACGGATTCTTTTTCGATCAGAAAAAAATATTTTTAAACTGGATAATTCAATTCTATTTATTCTATCCTGATAAGGAAGAATTTTTCACACCCTATTTTAATACTTTGGCAGGAACAGAGAAATTAAAAAATGATATAAAAACAGGAAAATCAGATTTCATGATTCATCAAGAATGGTTACCGGACTTAATTAAATTTAATGAAACCAGAAAAAAATATTTATTATATAAAGATTTTGAATAAACAGAATGACGGAAAACAAATCAAAACTGAAAATAATTTTTATGGGCACACCCGAATTTGCCGTGCCTTCATTAAAGATTTTACTAGAAAATAATTACAATATTGTTGGGGTGATAACCGCTCCCGACAAACCAGCTGGCAGAGGAATGCAACTAACTGAATCAGCCGTTAAAAAATTTGCCCTTGCAAATAAATTGAACATTTTACAACCTGAAAAATTAAAATCACCTGAATTTGAATTACACCTACAATCTCTTCAAGCTGATTTGCAAATTATTGTTGCCTTTCGCATGTTGCCCGAAGTAATTTGGAAAATGCCTCGCATCGGAACATTTAATTTACACGCTTCACTCCTACCACAATACCGCGGTGCGGCACCTATCAATTGGGCAATTATCAATGGGGAAAAAGAATCTGGGGCAACCACATTTTTTCTTGAAAACAAAATAGATACTGGAAAAATAATTCTACAACACAAATTAAAATTAACTCCGGATGAAACAGCAGGTGAACTGCACGACGAATTAATGTTGATTGGTGCCAATTTAGTTTTAAAAACTGTTCAGCAAATTGAATCCGAAAATTACACTTTAACACCACAGATTATTTCAACTGAAATAAAGAATGCACCAAAAATTTTTACAGAAACCTGTAGTATCAATTGGAAAAATACAACCAAACACAACCATAACCTTATTCGAGGACTTTCACCATACCCAACAGCATTTACAAAACTTAATGGGAAAATATTTAAAATTTTTAAAAGCAAACTATTAGATAAGTTGGAGATGTTAAATGACAGAAAATATTCATCTGGAGAAATTTTAACCGATGGCAAAACTTACTTAAGAATTCAATGTGCCGATGGTTTAATTGAAATTTTAGAAATGCAATTAGAAGGCAAAAGAAAAATTAAAACAGAAGAATTTTTAAGGGGATATAAATTCGATGAAAGCAATTCGATGTGTGAAGCTTTATGAATTATAGGTGTATAAAATCTCTACCACCATTTTAATTTCTTAAACAAGAAAATAAGCCCTGCAGCTATAACCAAACAGAATACTATAATGATATAGAAAGCACTACTATTATCGTTGTAGGGTATATGAACATTCATGCCGTATAAACTTGCAATCAACATTGGAACAGTAAGAACAACAGTAACTGAAGTTAATCGTCGCATGACCACATTCAGATTATTGCTGATAATACTTGAAAATGCATCCATGGTTCTACCTAAAATATTTGTATAAGTATTTGACATTTCAAGCGCCTGACTCATATCAATTATTGTATCTCCAAAAAACTCTTGTTGGTCTTCATCTGCTTTTATTTTTAAGAAATCAGTTCGCTGAATTTTCAACATCATCAATTCATTACTTCGAAGCGAGGTAACAAAGTAAACAAGGCTCTTTTCAATCTTAAGCAAATTCATCAATTCTTCATTGCGCATTGAATCATACAATTCTTTTTCATATGTATTACTCTCGCTATTTATTTCTTTTAAAAAATATAGATAATAAAAAACACAGCGATCAAAAATTTGCAAAACAAATTTGCTGCGAGCGCTAATATTTACATTTTTAACATTGCTATTCAAAAAACAATCAATCACTTGGTTTTCGTACGGACTAATAGTTATAACTATATCTTGTATCAAAATAATCCCAAGGGGAATTGTTATGAACCTTGCTTCACGCCCATTTAAAGTATTGTTCGCCAACGGGATTTTTAATACAATCAAATCGGTATCATCTTCCCGCTCAAATCGAGAACGCTCTTCAATATCTAAAGAGTCAATTAAAAAGTCAATTGGAATATTGTATTGTTCACTAAGTTTTTTAAGATTGTCGTGATTAAATGGCGGATAAATATTTATCCAACAACCCGCCTCAGGTGCATCCAACTCTCTGAGTTTTCCTTCAAATGTTTTGTAGTATTTGATCATCGCCGTTCATCTAACAATGTTAATATTTGGTGCGAAGCAAAAGTAATCGATACAATTGAGTAGGCAAATCTGTTTTTACTAATTTATTTAAAAGCAAACTATTTTTTAAGAAAATATTTATCCAACCTCAAAAATCAACTTCAGAGAGAAGTAATGTGCTACATTCCTAAAATTAATTTCAGATTAATAATTCGGTCGTGTTAAAACAACTGATTGTATAAGTGCCTCGCGCACGTTCAATTTAAAAGAAAAATCTTCTTCTTTAAAATCATAAGGTTTTATATCATATAAATCCGCTGCTTTTGACATAGTAGTAGTTGAAATGCCTTCATCTGGAATTCCTTTCATTACATCTATATTTAATTCATCAGCAGTTCGTTCACTTACAACCATTTCACCAACACTCATTGGCACAAATACTTTTTCTTGAACAGCTTTTTTCTTTTTATTATACGCGGCCTGTGATTTTTGAGCGGCTGTAGAAGGTTTTACAAGCTGTTTTTTTTCTTTTGGTTCCTGTGTAATATTTCTAATTAATTCTTCCCAAGAATTTAATGGCGTTTTTGGCACTTCAACAATGGGGCGTGGATTACCACCAACCTCATTTAATTTTTTTTCTTCAAACGCCTTCTTTTTTTCAGCTTCTTTTTTACTCTTAGCATAAGAAGAATAAATCCAGTACGCAATAATTATTAATATATAAATGAGTTTGCCGTCCATTATTTAATTATAAAAATCAAATATAGAATGGAAGAATCAATATCTTATTAAAAAATAGTTAAAAGCACAATTCTTAATATAAATTTGTCGCTTAAATGAAAATCATTTTTTCACTTATTATTTTGTTTGGATGTATTTCTTCCTGCCATAACAACGCAGATTCACGTCGTTTGCCTGGTAGTTTAATTAACAATCCTGCTTCAATGGGTAGAACTCCTGAAGGCGATTATCCAATTATAAGCATCGACACAAGTCAATTTGATTTTGGAAAAATTAATGAGGGCGATGTAGTCAATCATTCTTTTAATTTTAAAAACACGGGTACTGCTAATTTAATTATTACAGATGTACGGGCTTCTTGCGGTTGCACGTCACCATCATGGCCTAAAGAAATTATTAAGCCAGGGAATTCAAATACTATTATTGTAAAATACAATAGTGATGGTCGCAAAGGAAAATTTAATAAAGGTGTAACCGTATATTGTAACGCCTATCCCAATACTGCAATTTTAAAAATACAAGGAGAAGTATTAACCAAATAAAAATAAAAACA
>CAMDDP010000037.1 GCA_945892775.1 Chitinophaga pinensis | reverse complement strand
GAGTAGCGTATATTTTATTTTTTCGAAAGACACAAATATTATATGCTATTTCAAAAGCAAATTATTCGGATTAACATTATTGTTAATTAGGTGTTAATTGTTGACCTAAATTTTAATTTATTTTAAATATCAATTTCATTAGAGATTTGATTGATGAGTTTGTGGGTTAGGGGCTTTAGATGAAATCCTTTAACATTCGGAAATTGTGTTGCTCTCTGAATATCTTTGTCTTCATCAGAAGAAGTCATAATATAAATATGAAATTTTTGTTGAATATTTTTTTCTAATTTTTCGAAAAAACTTAAGAATCCCCAACCATCAACAATAGGCATATTCAAATCAAGTAGTAAAATAAAGCTTTCGGAAACCTGATGTGTTTTTTCATTGTTGTCAGTTCGTATCCACTGTAAGGCATCATATCCATTTTCAAAAACTTGAATTTTTGCATCGGGCATTGTGCGTTTAAAAATCATGTTGCATATCTGAACGCTTACAGGATCATCGTCTACCAGAATAATGTTTCTTGAATTAGAAAAAGCCATTGTTATTTAAAATAAAAAGTGTTTTTAAATTGGAGTAATTTTTTAACTTTTCATATTTACAAAATCGAGTGGCACTGAATAATCTTTTAGCTTTAAAAATGCAATGACGGATTGAAGGTCATCAATTTTTTTTCCGGTAACACGCAATTGGTCATCCATAATGCTTGTCTGCACTTTCAATCCATTTTCTTTTATATCCTTCACCATTTTTTTTGCAGTGTCACGATCTATTCCCTGCTTAATTTTTATTTCTTTTCGAAGCATGTTTCCTGAGGCATATTGATCTTTTCCGAAATCAAAGCAACGCGGATCAATGTGTTGTTTCATTGAACGGGCAATTAAAATATCGCCAATGGCTTTTACGCGCATATCATTTTCAGTAGTAACTGTAATTTTCATTTCTTTTTTATCAAATTCAATTTCAGTTTTTGAACCATGGAAATCATATCGATTTATAATTTCTTTTCTAGCTGTGTTTATAGCGTTGTCGAGCAATTGTGCATCGGACTTGCTGACTACATCAAATGAAGGCATTTAAGTGTTTTAATGGTTAAAAATTAAAAGTGAAAATTAATTAAACCATTTAATATATAAGTTTAAAAACTTTAACCGCCCTTACTTGTGTCATAATTGAACTAACCATTACATTTGTCACATAAAATAAAAATGATCAAATGAGTAATGGTTTTTATAAAGTACCGATAGCTGTTAATGAACCAGTATTAAACTATGCTGCGGGTTCACCTGAGAAGTCTTTGTTGAAGGCCTCCCTTAAAAAATTAAAATCAGAAACAGCTGATCTTCCAATGATAATTGGTGGTAAAGAAATTAGAACGGGAAAGTTGGGCGAGATGCGCCCCCCCCATGAGTTAAAACATTTGTTAGGTACCTTTCATAAAGGTGAAGCAGTTCATGTAAATCAAGCAATTGATTCGGCTTTAAAAGCTAAACATAATTGGGAGCACATGCCATGGGAGAGTAGGGCGGCTATTTTTTTAAAAGCAGCAGATTTATTAGCAGGACCTTATCGTGCTAAGATTAACGCAGCAACTATGTTGTGCCAATCAAAAAATGCTTTCCAGGCGGAGATAGATGCGGCGTGTGAGTTAATTGACTTCCTCCGGTTTAATGTGCAGTTCATGACCGACATATACGCACAACAGCCACAATCGTCAAAAGGAATATGGAACCGAACAGAGCATCGACCACTTGAAGGATTCACTTTTGCAATTACTCCATTCAACTTTACAGCCATAGCCGGAAACCTTCCAACTTGTATGGCTATGATGGGAAATACCGTTGTATGGAAATGTGCGAATGCACAGATTTATTCAGCCTATGTAATTATGGAAGTGTTGCAGGAAGCGGGTTTGCCTGATGGGGTCATTAATCTTGTTTATACCCCTGGGCCTGTTACTGGAGATATTATTTTTTCACATAAAGATTTTGCCGGGATACATTTCACAGGAAGTACTGAAGTGTTTCAGGGTTTCTGGAAAACAATTGGTCAAAACATTTCTCGTTATAAAACTTATCCAAGAATAGTGGGGGAGACTGGTGGAAAGGATTTTGTAATGGCTCATCCAAGTGCCGATGCAGCTGGAGTTGCAACTGCTTTGAGTCGTGGTGCTTTTGAATACCAGGGGCAAAAGTGTTCTGCTGCTTCACGCGCTTATATTCCTTCAAATATTTGGAAAGAAGTTTCAGAAAGAATGGTTGCTGATATTCGAAGTATGAAAATGGGAAGTACTGAAGATTTTACAAATTATATTAATGCAGTTATTGATGAAAAATCTTTTGATAAACTTTCAGGATATATTGATAGAGCAAAATCGTCGAAAGAAGTGGAAATTATTGCAGGGGGAAGTTATGATAAGAGTGATGGCTATTTTATTCAGCCAACGGTTATTCAATCTGAAAATCCAAATTATGTGACGATGTGCGATGAGTTGTTTGGCCCTGTTCTTTCTATCTATGTTTATGACGAAACAAAATTTGAAGAGACGCTAAACATAGTTGACAACACCTCGGCCTATGCCTTAACAGGAAGTATTATTTCAAGAGATAGAAGCGCAATTGATTTGGCTACAAAAAGTTTGGGTCATGCTGCAGGTAATTTTTACATCAACGATAAGCCAACAGGGGCTGTTGTAGGGCAACAGCCATTTGGAGGCGCAAGAGCATCAGGTACAAATGATAAAGCAGGCAGTGCCATCAATTTATTGCGTTGGGTTTCTCCTAGAAGTATTAAGGAAACTTTTGTTACTCCTATTGATTATCGCTATCCGTTTTTGAATGAGTCATGAACTAAATTTTTTAATTAGTAATATAGTATCAAATAATTTTTAAGAATGGTTTTAAAGCGCATTCAAAATTATTGTTACATTTCAAATCTGTAAAATTGTTTTCTATGAAAAAAATTATTCTTCTATCTTCTATTCTACTCATTAGTATTTCATCCTATGCGACTCATATTATTGGAGGTGATATCTCTTACAAGTGTTTAGGAAATAATTTGTACGAATTCACTGTAAAAATTTATCGTGATTGTTATAATGGTGTTCCACCACTTGATAATCCTGCTCACTTTACCATATTTAAGGTTTCTGATTTATCGTATGAAAATTTTGATGCCTTTTGGACCACAGATTCCATTATACCTCCTGTTTCACCAAGCCCGTGCCTAACTTTACCACCTGATATCTGTGTAGAGGAGGGTACTTATGTTTTTTATAGAACTTTAGTTGCTTCGCCTGGAGGATATGTTCTTACCTATCAGAGATGTTGTAGAAACGGTACAATAGTAAACATTACAACTCCAGGATCAATTGGTGCTACCTATACCTGTGAAATAAATGATGCTTGTCTTTCACTTTGTAACAACAGTGCCTATTTCAAGAACTATCCTCCAATTGTAATTTGTGCCAATCAACCGCTGGTATTTGACCATTCTGCAATTGATGCGGATGGTGATGAATTAGTTTATGAATTATGCCAGCCATTTAAAGGAGCAGAAGTCGATAACCAACCAGTTACGGCGAGTACACCTCCTTACCAAGGGGTGCCCTATCAGTCACCTTATACCTATTTAAATCCAATAGATGGCCTACCACCATTATCAATTAATGCTGTTACAGGTTTGTTATCGATAACTCCAACAGTTATTGGACAATTTGTTGTGGGAATTTGTGTTAATGAATTTCGTAATGGTGTTTTTTTAGGAAGACATTTGCGCGATTTTCAATTTAATGTGGTGGATTGTCAACCAAATGTCGTTGCGGCTATTCCTTCTTTATTAAATAATTGTTCTGGGCTTGGTTTTAATTTTCAAAATAATAGTACAGGTCAAATTACTGGTTATCATTGGGACTTTGGAGTTCCAATCATAACCAATGATACATCCGTGGCTCAATTCCCAAGCTATAGTTATACAGATACTGGGATTTATACATTGACGCTTATTGTTTATTCTGCAATACCATTATGTAATGACACTGGAACTGCAATAGTATATGTTTATCCAAGTTTATCAGGCGGACTTGTTGCTCCTAATGGATGCCTAAACACACCAATAAATTTTCTTGATGCCTCGGTTTCAACTTTTGGTGATATTAATTATTGGCATTGGACATTTGGAGATGGTGGAAGTTCGGCACAACAAAACCCATCACATACTTATATCAACTCGGGAAATTATATTGTTCAATTAATAGTTAATACGGCAAATGGATGTGCTGATACAGTAACTCAAACAATAACAGTTTTTTCAGATCCTCAAATAAATATTTCACCATTTGATACCACCATTATTTATGGCTTATCAACTCCTATAATTGCAACAACGGATATTATTAATGGGGTTTATTCTTGGACTCCAGTAGAAGGATTAAATGATCCAACTATTTTAAATCCAATTGCATCACCATCAACTACAACTACCTATTATTTGACTGTTACCTCTCCTGATGGATGTAGGAGTACAGATTCAGTAATTGTGCGAATTGTTTTTGTGCCACTTGTTCAAATTCCAACTGCATTTTCTCCAAATAACGATGGGGCAAATGACTTTTTTCACCCACTGATTATTGGAGTTGTAGAGAATGCAGATTTTAGAATTTATAACAGATGGGGCGAATTAATATTTCAAAGTAAGGATGCTTATTCTGAGGGGTGGGATGGAAAGTATAAGGGTGAACCACAGGAAATTGGAGTTTATGTTTTTGTCTTTAATTGCAATGCAGCAGTTACAGGAGATCCTTTTAGCTTTAAAGGAAATGTGACATTGTTAAGGTAAATAAAAAAGCCGATCATTTATTGATCGGCTTTTTAAAATATTTAAGAGTTATAAATTATTTCGCTTTTGCCATTGCTTCATGAGCTTTTTTCTTAGCATCACCATCATTAAACTTTAATTTATTGGCATCTTTAGTAAAGTCAATAACTAATGGTGTTGCAACAAATATGGAAGAATAAGTTCCGAAGCCTACACCAATTAACATTGCAAATGCAAATCCTTTAATAGAATCCCCACCAAATATGAATAGAATTAATGAAACAAGAAATACAGTAACCGAAGTCATAATGGTTCTATTCAATGTACTGTTAATAGCATCGTTAATAACTTGCTTCATATCTGTTGCCGGATGTTCTCTTAGGTATTCACGAATACGATCAAACACAATTACAGTGTCATTTACTGAGTAACCCATAACTGTTAATGCAGCTGCAATAAATGTTTCGTCTACATCTAATGAAAATGGCATAATTCCTTTTAGCAAAGAGAAGAAGCCCATTACCATTAACACATCGTGTATCAAAGCCACAATTACTCCTGCTGAGTATTGCCATTTTCTAAATCGAATCAATACATATAATCCAATCCCCAGTAATGAAAGCAATACTGCTTTAATGGCACTATTTCTTATGTCATCAGAAATGGTTGCTCCAATAATGGATGAACTCATAACATACTTTGACATAAATTCTTTTTCGGAAACATCTTTTCCAATAAATTTTTTAAGACTTGTGTATAAACCCGCTTCTGCTGAACTATCTTTTTCAGTTAACATATATTGGGTTGTAATCTTTACCTGGTTATCACTTCCATAAGTTTTTACAATAGCGGAGGTGCCAGTTACTTTAATCATTTCAGCTTTTACATCTGAAGTATTAACGTTTTGCTCAAAACGAACTACATAGCTACGGCCACCGGTAAAGTCAACACCATAGTCAAACCCCCTTGTAACAATTGAAATCAGTCCAATCAATGCGAGTGTTCCAGAAAAGATATAAGCATATTTTCTTTTGTTCACGAATTGAATATTCATGTTGTTAAAATTATTCTTGCTTAAAATAGTAGTAAATTTTACCTCCTTGCCACGCTTGGTGTAAAAGTCGAACATAAGATGTGCAACAAAAACTGCCGTAAACAAAGTGAAAATAATACCTATGTTAAGTGTAGTAGCATAACCTAGTACTGGGCCTAAGCCGTAGTAAGCTAATATAAGTCCAGTTAATAAGGTCGTAATGTTTGAGTCAAAAATGGCTGAATAAGATTTTGTGTGGCCGTCTGCTACTGCTTTTAAATAAGTTTTTCCTTTTAGTAATTCTTCTTTTATTCTTTCATGGATAATTACGTTGGCATCTACAGCCATACCCATTGTTAATACTATACCCGCTATTCCTGAAAGAGTAAGAGTTGCACCTAATGATGCAAGAACTCCGAATATAAAAAACAAGTTGAGTATAAGAGCAAGGTTTGATATTATACCAGAAGTGCTGTAATACAAAACCATGAATGCCATAACAGCAATAAATGCAAATATCATTGAATTCAATCCGCTATTGATCGATTCTTTACCGAGTGAAGGCCCTACAACATCTTCCGCAATAATTACTGCTGGGGCAGGTAATTTACCAGCTTGTAAAATGTTTGCTAAGTCCTTTGCTTCCTCAATACTAAATCCACCCGATATTGAAGATCTTCCTCCTCCAATTTCACTTAAGACATTAGGAGCTGATTGTACATAATCATCTAAAACAATTGCTATTGAACGATCAATATTTTTTCCAGTTAAGAGTTTCCAAATACGTGCACCCTCATCATTCATATTCATTGCTACCTCTGGACGATTGTTTTGATCATAATCTTGACGTGCATTTATTACCGCTGAACCATCTAATGGGGGGCTGTCGTCACCTACTTGTTTTTTTATTGCATAAAGTGAATAAGTAGATTGGGCTCCTTCTTCTGATTTTGCACCCCATAAGAATTTTACATCACGGGGCATAATTGCAAGAATGTAATCGAGCTTCAAATATTTATTAATCTTGGCTGTATCTTTTCCTAAGCTTAATCCACAAACTGGACCAGGTGAAACCATTTGTTTTCCTGACTGTTCATCTTTGTAGTTTGGAACATACAAAACGGAAAATAATGGATTAGAAGCTGCTTGGTTTTTAGCAATTTCTGAAGAGTCTGTTTTTGCTACGGTTGAATCTAAACTTGAAGTTAAGCTATTCAGGGATGTGTCTTCTTTAGCTTTATCAGTTGAGCTTAATAGGCCTGTATTGGAATTATTTAATAATGAAGAGTCGCTTCCGATTGAAGAAGAATCTTTTAAGGCCTGCCGTGCAGCCAGTGTGTTATTTACTTGTTCTAAAAATTGATAAATTTCAACTGCTTTGTAGGTCTCCCAGAATTCTAATTTAGCAGCGGCTTGCAATAGTTTTCGAACGCGATTTGGATTATCAACTCCAGGTAATTCAACAACTATTCTTCCTGTTGCAGTTTGTGGGCTGATGCTAGGTTGAGCCACACCAAATTTGTTAATACGAGCACTTAAAATATTAAATGTGCGGTTAAAGGCATTGTTAGCTTCTAGCTTTATAATAGCTAAAACTTCTTCGTTTGTTGAATTGAATTTTATGCGATCAGCATTTTCTTTGGTACTGAAAATAGAGGATAGTTTTCCACCGGGAGAAACTTCATTAAAAGCCTCACCAAAAAGAGTTACATAATCTTTATCTGATTCTGTTTTTGCCTTTTCATCAGCTCTTTGTAAAGATTTTACAAATGCAGGATCAGTATTGTTTCCTGAAAGTGATTTGATTAGATCTTTCATTGAAACTTGAAGAACAACGCTCATACCGCCTTGTAAATCCAAACCGAGGTTTAACTGTTGTTCCTTGCACTTTAAATAAGTGAACGAAGTAATGCCAAGATCAAAAACACTTTCGTTGCCAATAGAATCGAGATATACCTGTCGATACTGCCGAATCACCGCGTTCATCGAATCTTTTTGATCGGCCGGAACCGCATCAAGTGGTTTACCCATCATTGCTTTGGCTTCGGCATAATTATCGGCGCGACTTTCCACGCGACTGGTAACGATGTTAAACGATAATTGATAAATACAAACAAGTATCAGTGCTATTGAGAAAAACTGTACTAAACCTTTTCCGCGCATATTAATTTTTTATTGAAGTTTTGATTTTAAAAAAGAGGTGCAAATATAGAAGTATTGAGCAGATAATATAATTATGAAAAAGTATGCTTACATAGGGTCAAAAATAAAAAAGGGACATAAAATTATGTCCCTTTTTATAAAATCTATTTGTTAAATTTATTTTTGCACCAGTAACCTTGATGAAAGTTTTTCATTCTTGTTTGATGCTAAATTTATGAAGTAAACACCGTTATTTAGGTTTGATTGTAGATTGATTGATGTTTCAAATGTTCCATTTTCTAATGCAATGTTATTATGGTAGATAATTTCTCCTAATACATTAGAAATAATTATCTCAGCGGTAGTTGATTTATCATCAAATGATCCTAGTACTGTGAATAATGATGAAGTTGGATTTGGATAGATTGATAGGTTAGAAAGAACTACTGTTTCATTATCATCCTCTATTCTTTGAGCAGGAGTAGTAAAACTTGCTAATGGAGTCCAATCTGTAACATTGGGTGGTTCACCACATCTATTTCTTAACCGATATTCATAGGTAGTATTAGGCAATAAATTGTTAATAGTAAAATAAGTAGTTCCAACAAATGCCTGACTCCAGATTGAAGTTCCTAGCGCTCTGTAAATAATTCTGTATCCAATTGAAGAACAAGGTGCAACCCATGAAACAGTTGCGCTTGTGCTTGAGTTATTAATAGCAGATGAGCTTGTAATCATTTCGCAAGCACCAGTTAAGTCGGATGCCACAACAGAAAAAGCACTATTGTATCCACTTAAACAAGCAGCAGCAAGTTTAATGTCATAATTTGTTCCGGCAGAAAGGCCACTAACAATGTAGCTATTTACATTTCCAATATTTATATTAGAATTCCAAATAGTGGAGGAAGATTCTTTATACCTTGCTAAGTAGCTATCGGCCCCTGCAACTAAATTCCAATTCATTGTGATAGAGCAAGAAGCAATATCACTTAACGAGCTAATTGAAGCTTGAACAATATTGCTAACAATAGAGTAGGTTGCCGTTGAGCTTGCAGTTCCTCCAGTTACTGTAACTGAATAATTTCCGATAGACAATCCAGCAACATCCTCCGAAGTAGCTCCATTACTCCAATAATAAGTATAAGGTGGAACACCACCCGCAACATTTATATTGACAGAACCAGATGAACCACAAAGTGTATTGTTTAAAGTATTTAAGGTAATGATAGGAGGTGTAACAGGAGTTACTATGGTTTGAGTAGGAGCATATGCAGCTTGTTTTACATTCTTATTAACGTTATCTTGAACAAAACTTACAACGGCAAGTTGATTGATATTAAAAACATTTGCTAAAAGCCATCCAACATTAATTATAACTGAATCACCTGGATACATGGTAGAAGGTAGAGTAGTTCCAGCTTCAGTCGGCAACATTTTTTTCATTACCATTGGAAAACTAATTTCTCCATTACTTCCTGGTGCTGAAGTTAATGCTATCATTTTTTCAACTACAACAATGTGTGCTTTTAATGTTCCAGTTATATAGCTTAATGCCTTTACAGTTGCTGTTGCATATAAAGAATCATTATCGGTTGAAATATGATAACTTACATTGATATTATATAAAGGTGCTACTGCAAATGCAGCATCAATTGATGTTTGATTAATATCACTTAATACAGTTCCACTACCATTCATTTTACCAGCAGGGACACTTGTAATTTGATAATAAAGTGTACGTGCTTGATTCTGTAAAGGGTTTTGAGAATAAAATGGATCGTATCCTGGAAAATTAGTGTGATTTCTAATTGCAACAACTTTAGTAGTATTAGCAGTCATTAAAGCATTAAATGCAGGATTTGCTAAGGCACAAGGCCCAGATGAAGCATTAGTAAATTCTTCTACAAGTACTAAACGCTGTGTTTGTGAAATACCTTCAAAAGTTAAAAAAATTAACAGAAAGGTGTAGAGTGTTTTTTTCATTTGGCAGTTTTTTTAAAATAACTATTAATGGCTACCTATTTACTTGATAAAAATGTAAATGTTTCAAAAAGTGAAATAAAAGATGAATAAATAGTGTATTTGGCAAATTTTAAATTAAAATTAGTTGTTTGAGAATGTATTTTGAAAGAAAAGTAAAAATTTAATTTTTTATAAATATTGTTTGGTTACTGCAAGTTTTTTTATTGAAAGGGTTATTTTTTTTTATTTTTTATTTATTGTAATTATGTCGAATGGGTTGGATTTATTTTTGTAAAAAATGGAAACCAATTGGAAATTCAAATTAGTTCAAATAAAATATTTTTGGAATCCACAAACAAGTTAAGAAAACAATGAATAATTTAAATGAATGCAGATAGAATTCCCTTTAATAAAATATGGATGTTGATAAGATATTAGTAGCTCCTTTTTTACTAAAGGAAAAAACTAAATTGGTTTATATTATTGGTATTCTTTCTGAGAGTTTTTTGTTGATAATATCCATTGGAGGATTAAAATATCCATAGTATAAATTTGGGAATTCCTCTTTCAATAATTGCATCATTTTGTTAATGCCAATTGTGTTTTCAGATGGGGTGTATTTTATCTTTTCTAAGTACCAATCTGGATCAATATTAAAGTTGCGCCATTGAATCATATTCACATCAGTATCTCTAATAAATTTTCGTAAAGCTTCGTACTCTTCCTCTTCATCAGTAACACCCGGAAAAACAAAGTAATTAAGAGAAGCCCAACCGCCATAACTGCGAATGACTTTTATACTTTCTTTTAATGCTTTAAATTTATAATTGTTTGGCAAGTAATAAGAGTTGTAAATATTTTCTCGAACGCTATTTAAGCTAACCCGAATACTATTTAAGCCAGCTTCACATAATTCTTCTACTGCTTTAGGCATACTGCCATTTGTGTTGATATTAATACTTCCCTTTTTTGTTTGCTTTCTGATATCAATAATTGCTTCCTTAATTGTTTCCCACATTAATAATGGCTCCCCTTCACAGCCTTGCCCAAAACTAACGATAGCTGAATTTACATTTTGTAAATGTGGAATAGTGTATTCCGTAATTTCCTGAACAGTAGGTTTAAATGTTAAGCGTTCTTGGGTGCTACTAATATTTTCTGTTGTAGGTTGAAATGAAATACACCCAATACAATTACTGTTACAAGCTGGGGAAGTTGGAATAGGAGCTTCGTAACGATGCATGAAATGGTTTCTGGCGGCTGGACAACAATATGTTAGGGCGCATGTTTCTCCAATGTGTTTGAGTAATCTATTGTTTGGGAATTGTTTGACCATCTGATTCACATTTCGCTCAATCAACTGTCGATCAAAATCCCTTGGTTCCTGTCTTTTGTCATTATCAATGCGTACAGCAGGCACATAAAATTTTCCTTTGTGCCAACCTACAGCAGTATAGGCAAATAGAGGAAGAGTAGGTGCATCTTCATTGTTTTCAAATGCAGATAAATAAAACATCGTGTGTGCTGGCGCCATTTGCGCACCAACCGCAAGGCCATCTTTATAAACTGTTGGTTCTCCGGTTTCTTTGTCAAAACCAATCGGATGCCTTCCTTCTAAAGTATACAAATCGCTACCATTAGGCAGTTCAATAAAATCATCTGAAGACATTGCCACAAAATCATTTCCACTTCTGCCACTCATCCATAAACCCGGTGCATCAAATATATTTCCTTGGGCATCAGAATAAACAAGATTAGGAATCTCAGTGAGATTTGTCATTTTAATCAGCTTGTTCTTTTTCTAAGGCCCACTTTTTTTCAATGGAAGATTTTGTAATTTTCTTTTGTGTTTGACTCAAAGCCATCAGGTTGCAAAGTTTGTAAAGTAATCGTGCGCCAACATTTGCATCCCATTCATCTTTTCCGGGGGCTACTTCATTTAAGTCAAATCCAATAATTGTTTTTCCTGATGTTGCTAGTTTCCAAAGTAGATAAACTGCCTGTTCGTACTGTAATCCACCTGCAACTGGGGTTCCTGTATTGGGGCAAAGTGAAGCTTCCAGTCCATCAATATCAAAACTCACATAAACTTTTTCGGGTAAAGCGGTGATAATTGCATCGCATATATCTTTCCAATTAAATCCTTCAAATAGACTGCGCTTCATATCGCTATCATAAAATATTTTTACTCTGGAACCTTCCATTTTGGCAATATCCATTTCTTGCTGACAAAAATCTCTTATACCAACTTGCACCAACTTACTTACTTGTTTTATTTGCAAAGCATTATACATTATTGATGCATGCGAATAAGTAAATCCTTCATATGCTTTTCGTAAATCGCAGTGGGCGTCAATTTGTAAAATTCCAAATGATGGATTTGTTTCAGCTAATGCTTCTATGAAACCAAGTGGGGTACTGTGATCGCCACCGAGCAAGGCCGGAAGTTTCCCGTTTGCAATTTGGTTAAGCATTTCACTTTTTATCCAATTTTTTAATTTTGAACCCGCTTCGTTTACTTCATTAGTTATTTTTTTTATTTCCTTATTTTTTTCTGATTCACCATTACTAAACAATTGAATTACGCGTTCTGCTTTCTTTCTTAGTTGCTTACTGGCTTGCTTCCATTTTTTATTTGTGGGTAAAAGATAGATTCCATTTTTCCACGCATCAGCCACATCGGCATCAAATAAATCAACTTGCAAACTTGCTTGCTTTATTACTTCTGGTGCTTTAGCAGTTCCGCCTTTATAGGATACTGTTACTTCCCAAGGTATGGGAAGAACGACAATTGCTGATTCTTGTTCAGTAAAAGGTAACCCGAATAAATTGGCATTGGCTAATGCGGGCGCATTAATATCAAAATCTTTTATCTTTTGTTCCTTGCTCTTCATTATTTGTAATGTGGCTGCGAAAATAGTTGATACATTTGAATGAATATAAATTTTGACTTTTAGAACTAAATAAAATTAGTTTTTCCTATTATTTATAAAATATCAATTCGTTTCTAGATTCTTTCGCATAACTTTGTTGCCATTAAATTTTAGATTCTTTTAAATGAAGAAAGTACACATCATCGGTTTGGGTATTATTGCTATGGCAATTGGAATTATTATTTCTACAGCTAGTGATTATAGTACTTACGAAACATTCTCATCAGCACAATTAAAAAAGGGTAAGGATTTTCAGATTGTTGGCACTCTTGATAAATCTCACGAATTGGAATATAATGCCGAGAAAGACCCAAATTATTTTTCATTTGTGATGAAAGATAAAAATGGTTTTGCTTGTAAAGTAGTTTTTCATGGTAGTAAGCCACAAGATTTTGAGCGAACAGAATCAATAGTTCTCACAGGAAGAATGAATGGAGATTTTTTTGATGCAACACATATTTTAATGAAGTGTCCGAGTAAGTACAAAAATGACAAACTCGATGTGAATGGTTACATCGAAGCGGTACCGTCTAAATCTCCCACAGAGTAAAAAAATTGAAGGTAGAATTTGCATTTTACTTTTATCATCGAATAAGATTTTTTGAACAGATTCTGATTTAATACTTTTTATAAAAATAGTAGTCAAATGATATTTGAGAATGAATTAGGTTGGCTGGGGATTGCGGGAGAGTTATTTGTAACTACTGCATTTATTTCTTCGTTTATTTCAGCAATTGCTTTTTATGTTTCAGCTAAATCAAAAGATGACATTTTACAGCAATCATGGCGACGAATTGCCCGAATGCTTTTTATTATTCATGCAATTGCTGTTACAGGAATAGTTGCTACACTTTACTACATCATTCACGAACATCGTTTCGAATATAATTATGCATGGGAACACAGTAGCATGCAATTGCCGATGCAGTATCTTTTAGCTTGTTTTTGGGAAGGACAAGAGGGAAGTTTTTTGTTGTGGATGTGGTGGAATATGGTTCTTGGTTCGCTGTTAATCTTTCGTGCGGGTAAAAAATGGGAAGCTCCGGTGCTTTGCATTTTCATGGTCGTACAGGCTTTCATAGCTTCCATGTTGCTCGGAATATATATATGGGATTATAAGATTGGAAGTAATCCTTTTATTTTACTTCGAGATGTGATGATTGATGCACCTATTTTTAAGCGCGTTGATTATTTGAGTTTTATAAAAGATGGAAATGGATTAAATCCGCTGCTGCAGAATTATTGGATGGTGATTCATCCACCAATTTTGTTTTTAGGTTTTGCAAGCACCTTGGTTCCATTCGCTTATGCGATGGCCGCATTATGGAAAAAAGATTTTACAGGATGGATTGACTCTGTTTTACCCTGGACATTATTTTCTGGGGCCGTACTTGGAACTGGAATCATGATGGGTGGGGCATGGGCTTATGAATCATTGACCTTCGGTGGTTTTTGGGCTTGGGATCCGGTGGAGAATGCTTCTTTAGTTCCTTGGTTAATTCTAGTAGGAGGAATTCATACTATGTTAGCTTATAAAAAAACGGGACATTCATTGAGGTCTACTTTTTTATTTTATCTACTGACTTTTATTTTGGTACTGTATTCTACTTTTTTAACTCGCAGTGGAATTTTAGGAAACACAAGCGTTCATGCTTTTACAGATTTGGGCATGAGTGGGCAATTGGTTTTTTACTTAATGGCACTTGCCATTCCAGCGATATTATTGTTAATTATTAATTGGAAAAAAATTCCATCACCTGAAAAAGAGGAAGCAATGGCCTCACGCGAGTTCTGGATTTTTGTTGGAGCTGGAATACTTTTTATTTCTGCATTTCAAATTATTCTTTACACTTCAATTCCTGTTTATAAGGGGTTGGTTCATTCAATAACCGGAGTGGAAATTGCTCCACCTACCGAACCCATACAAACTTATAATTCGTATCAGTTACCGGTTGCGGTTTTAATTTTATTGCTTTCTTCACTCGCCTTGTATTTGAAATTTAGAAAGAGCGAACTGAAACAGTTTTATCGCCGAATGCTTGTCATTTTTATTGTCACAATTGGTTTTACCATTCTCATAGCATGGAAAGGGGGGTTAACTTATCCTACACATGTAGCCTTATTATTTACTGCCATTTTTTCAATCGTTGCAAATTTGTATTATTTATTTACAGTGTTGAAAGGAAAGCATCGGCTATATGGACCGGCATTAGCGCATTTAGGATTCGGGATATTTATGTTAGGTGTTTTAATTTCTTCTGCAAACAAGCATACTATTAGTTTAAATTATCGCGGAGTTGATTATGGTGAGCAAATGAATAACTTGGAATTGCACACCAATCAATTTATGCCAAAAGACAGTCGTGAACGAATGGGGAATTATTTTGCAACATACATTGGCGATTCTATAGCTGAGCCCAATCATTATTATAAAGTGTTATTTGAACGGGTGAACAAATGGGATTCTTCCGTAGTTCATGAGAAATTTATTCTGCGTCCGAATGCTCAAATTAATCCAAAGATGGGTTTGATTTCAAATCCTGATACCAGGCATTATTGGGATCGTGATGTTTACACACATGTTACAACCGTACCTGAAAAAAATAATGATGACATAAATAAAGAGGCAATATTTAAAGAACATTTGATGGCAAAAGGCGATACTATTTTTACAAGTAATAGTTTTGTTGTTCTTGAAAATGTTGATCAAGTTACGGAATCTGATAAGGTAAAGTTGGTTAAAGGCGATTTATGTATTGGCGCTAAACTTCATTTATATCCATTGAATGGAAAAGATTATTTAGCTCAGCCATTGTATTGGATACAGGGTGGTAAGCCTGAGCTTATTACCGATAAAGTGAGTGAACTAGGATTGGTGTTTCGACTAACAAAAATTCTTCCTGATCAAAATAAAGTTCAGATCGATGTGGCTGAAATAAAGCCAGAGCAGGATTATATAGTAATGAAAGCAATCGTGTTTCCATACATCAATTTAGTTTGGTTGGGAATTGTTTTATGTGTATCAGGTTTTCTCGTGAGTCTTATAAGGATTTTTCAAAAGAAAAAAACAGCAATTAAAAATGTTGAATCCATATAAGATTGCAATTTTAGGATATGGCAATCTTGGATTCCATTTGGTAAATCATTTATCAGAAGTCGGTCACACTATAACTCAGGTTTTTACTAGGGATAAATCCAAAACCCAATCGTTAAAACATAAAATTAATTTCATTAACGATTTCAATTTGCTTAACGGAGAAGCTGATATTTATTTTATTCCTGTGAAAGATGATGCACTGATAGAAGTGGCTTCACAACTTTTGTTAAAAGGAAAAATTGTAGCACATTGTTCAGCAAGTGTTGAGATGAATGTTTTGAAGAATTGCACAGAAAATTATGGAGTTTTTTATCCGCTTCAAACTTTTTCGAAAGAAGTGAAAGTTGATTTTAAAAACATTCCTATTCTAATTGAAGGGGTTAATAAAGCAACAGTTTCTGCATTAAAAAAAACTGCTTCATCGCTATCCAATGAGGTATTAGAAGTAAATCATCACCAAAGGTTAGCCGTGCATGTTGCAGCTGTTTTTGCTAATAACTTTTCGAATCATTTGTTTTCAGTGGCCGAGGAAATTTTAAAAAGAGAAAATATTTCTTATAAAATATTGTTGCCTTTAATAGAGGAAACGGTTCGTAAAGTAAAAGAACAGGAGCCATCAAAAAGTCAAACCGGTCCAGCAAAAAGGGCAGATGATAAAACCATTCAGAAACATTTAAAGTATCTTTCAGATAAAATAGAGTTGAAGAAATTATATTCCGATATGACTGAACAAATAAAATTGAAAAAATAAATGGCAAATCATCTTTTACTTTCCAAATTAAAAAGCATAAAAGCCATTGTAATGGATGTTGATGGTGTATTAACTGATGGGTCATTAATTATAAATGATGATGGAATGGAATTACGCACTATGAACATTCGGGATGGTTATGCCATTCAATTAGCATCAAAGAAAGGTATAGAGTTATGTGTAATATCCGGTGGAGATTCGGAAGGAGTAAAAATTAGATTGCATAAACTTGGTGTACAAACAATTTTTGCAGGTGTAACAAATAAGAAGGATGTTTTTTTTCAATGGCTTCAACAAAAAAATTTGAGATCTGAAGAGGTGATTTATTTGGGAGATGATATGATTGATTTTGAAGTGATGAAACTTGCTGGTGTGAAATGTTGTCCAGCTGATGCCTGTATGGAAGTTGTATCAATTTGTGAATATGTTTCCCCTTTTAAAGGCGGAGGTGGGTGTGTTCGTGATGTGATTGAAAAGGTTTTGAAATTACAAATGAAATGGGAGTAAAATATTCTTTGTCTTTTTAAATACAGGATTTCATGATTAATTTGAAGAGTGACTTTTTATTATTCTATTTTTTTTAGAATAATTTCCTTCATTTCAATAACTTCACTTTTTAGAAATCCTTTTGTAGTTATTCGGCCCTCTCCAGTTGTTTCAATCGCAATAGTTGAAGAGCCTGCAAAAGTAAATTCTATATAAATAGATGAAATTTATGAGGGCGGAATCGCTTGTTCTTTTCTACTTAAAAGGTTTGTGATTTTTATAATAACTCACATATCATTTATTATTATTTGAGTGGGAAACAATTTTAATTTATTTTTTTAATAGAATAAATACAAAAGATTTTTAAAGTTTTTATACAATGACTGATTTTTCTATACCTAATAATTTATTTAATCATAGAAAAATCATTGCGCTCATTGGTATTACATTTGACCCATCCAAAAATAAAAATGAATTTAGAAGAAGAGATAGCCAAGCGCAGAACATTTGCCATTATTAGTCACCCCGATGCTGGAAAAACTACTTTAACTGAAAAGTTTTTGTTGTTTGGAGGTGCAATACAAACTGCGGGTGCTGTAAAGAGTAATAAAATTAAGAAGGCTGCAACTTCCGACTTTATGGATATTGAAAGACAGCGGGGGATTTCAGTAGCCACATCGGTTATGACCTTTGAATACAACGACAAAATAATAAATCTGTTAGATACTCCAGGCCACAAAGATTTTGCAGAAGATACCTACCGAACGCTCACGGCAGTTGATAGTGTGATACTGGTAATTGATTGTGTGAAAGGAGTGGAGGCGCAAACTGAAAAGTTGATGGATGTATGTCGTATGCGTGATGCACCAGTAATTATTTTCATTAACAAAATGGATAGAGAGGGGCGCGACCCTTTTGATTTGCTCGACGAATTAGAAGAAAAATTAAATATAAGAGTTCGCCCGTTAAGTTGGCCAATCAGCATTGGTCAATCATTCAAGGGGGTTTATAATCTGTATGAAAAGTCATTGAATATTTTTAACCCGAGCCAAACTCGTTTAACAGATGATATAGTAAATATCAGTTCGTTAAATGATGATTCTTTGGATCAGTACATTGCCCCGTTTACAAATCAACTTCGCGAAGATGTTGGCTTGATTGAAGGGGTATATGACTCATTTGATCACAAGGCCTATCTCGATGGAAAATTGGCACCTGTTTTTTTTGGTAGTGCCGTAAATAATTTTGGTGTGCGTGAGTTATTAAATGCATTCACTTCTATTGCTCCTGCGCCTATTTCTCGAGAAACTGATTTGCGTGAGGTGAAACCTGATGAAAAACTATTCACCGGATTTGTATTTAAGATTCATGCGAACTTAGATCCTCGCCACAGAGATAGAATCGCATTCGTTCGTGTTTGTTCTGGTAGGTTTGAACGAAATAAATTTTATACTCATACTCGATTACAAAAAGAATTGCGGTTCAGTAGTCCAGCTTCATTCATGGCATCTGCAAAAAATATTATTGAAGAAGCTTTTCCTGGCGATGTTATTGGGCTGTATGATTCTGGCAATTTCAAAATTGGAGATACCTTAACTGAAGGAGAGCATATTAATTACAAGGGCATTCCAAGTTTCTCACCTGAAATCTTTAAAGAGTTGGTGAACACTGATCCGATGAAAACAAAACAATTGGATAAAGGAATTCGTCAATTGACTGATGAAGGAGTTGCACAATTATTTACTCAACAACCGGGTAATCGCAAAATTGTAGGAACAGTAGGAGAGTTGCAATTTGAAGTAATACAATATCGTTTACAAAATGAATATGGAGCTTCATGTTCATGGCGCCCGTTACAGTTACACAAGGCTTGTTGGGTTACAGCGGATGATAAAATTGAACTTCAAGAGTTTGTTCGTTTGCGTGGCCAGCAAATTTGTTTGGATAAGGATGATCATTTTGTTTATATGGCAGAAACCAGATATATGCTTGATACATTAATTCAAAATCATTCACGAGTTAAATTCCATTTCACTTCTGAATTTAAAAAAGATATTGCTGTCTGATAAAATTATTTAAGGTGCTTTTAATAAAAAAATAAAGTTATGAAAAAAATATTTTTCTTTTTGATAATTATTCTCTCATTCTATTCTTCTTCTGCTGATGAGGGTATGTGGCTGCCATTTCTTTTAGAACAAACTGCTATTAAGGACATGCAGGCTGCAGGTTGCCGAATGAGTGCAGAGGACATCTACTCTGTCAATCATACAAGTTTGAAAGATGGAATATTGTTGTTCAATGGAGGGTGCACTGGTGAAATGATTTCAAGTGAAGGATTGTTATTGACTAATCACCATTGTGGCTTGGGTTATGTGCAGGAGCACAGTGACATCAATCACGATTATGTGAAGAATGGTTTTTGGGCTATGAATAGAAAAGAAGAGTATCCCTGTTCTGGATTAACAGTGACTTTTATTGTAAGTATGGAAGATGTTACAGAACAGATCTTAAATCCAATTAGAAATATTTCTGATGAAAAATTAAAGAATAAAATAATCGATTCGCTAAGTCAAATGATAATTAATCGGTCAATTAATGGTACGAAGTATAGTGCTACAATTCGCCCCATTTATTATGGCAATCAATTTATATTAATTGTCTCTCAGATTTTTCGTGATGTACGCTTAGTAGGTGCCCCACCTGAAAATATCGGTAATTTTGGTGGAGATGATGAGAACTGGATGTGGCCACGACATACAGGCGACTTTTCATTATTTAGAATTTATTCTGATAAAAATAATGAACCAGCTGAGTATTCGGAAGAAAATATTCCATATAAACCGAAGTTCTTTTTCCCTATTTCAATTAAAGGTATCAATGAAGGAGATTTTGCAATGGTTTATGGTTTTCCAGGCAGAACATCGGAGTATATCTCATCTTATGCAGTCGATTTTATTCAAAAAGTATCAGATCCTGATCGTGTAAAAATTCGTACCGTTAAACTTAATTTATGGATGGAAGAAATGGAACAAAATGATACTGTAAATATTCAGTATTCGGCAAAGTATTCAGGCATTGCTAATGGTTGGAAGAAATGGCAGGGCGAAATGCTTGGGCTTCGTTTAAATAATGTTGCTGAAATGAAACGAAAAAAAGAAGATACTATTTTACAGTTCATCACTTCAAAAATAGAACTCGCGCCCTATAGAGATATGCTGCAAAATCTTAAACTTGCTCATGATACTTTAGGTGAATTGTATTTTCCAGCAGATTATTATGCTGAAGCATTAAATGGGAGTGAAATAATTTCTTTTGCTTCCCATTGGTTAGATTTAATTGATTTGTCTATTTCGTTAAACCCAAATGAAAATAGTTTTATTAATAAAAAGAAAGATTTAATCAATGAGGCCGAAAACTTTTATAAGAATTATAATTCAACGCTGGATAAAAAAGTAACTATAGCATTATTGAAATTATTTATTCAGGATGTTCCATCAAAATATTATCCCGAAATACTTGCATCAGATTTGGTAAGGTGTAAAAATGATATACCATCATATGTTGCCTTTTTATTTTTAAAAAGTCTTTTAACTAGTAAAGAAAATGCACTAATTGAGCTGAATAAAATTGTCATTGGAAAAAAATCGAAATTGATTAATGACCCAATTGTTTTGCTTGCACGAAATATTCGTACTCATTACCAAAACGATTATGTTAAATCGATAGCCAGAATAAACAATAGAATTTATTTATACAATCAAAAATTTATGGAATTGCAATTGCTTGCTTTTGCAGATAAGAAAAAGTTCTACCCAGATGCCAATAGTACTTTACGTGTTGCTTATGGAAATGTAAAAGGATATTATCCAACTGATGCTATAAAATATAATTGGTTTACCACAGTGGATGGTATTACACAAAAGAACAATCCAAATTCCCTCTTATATGCTGTCCCTGAGAAATTAATTTCACTGATTAAGCAAAAGAATTTTGGGCAATATGCAAATGCTTCAGGTAATTTGAATTCCTGTTTTATTACTACCTGCCATACAACAGGAGGGAACAGTGGAAGCCCTGTTATTGATGCCGATGGAAATTTAATTGGAACAAATTTCGATCGTGTTTGGGAAGGTACTATGAGTGATATTTATTTTAATTCTAATTTTTGTCGAAATGTTTCCGTTGATGTTCGCTATACCTTATTTCTTATTGATAAATTTGCCGAAGCAGGATATTTGTTAGATGAGATGAAAATTATTCGGTAATAAATTTTAAAATTTTAATTATTCTTAAAACCAAATAAATTTATTCAAATGAAAAAAAATATTCTTACAATTCTCATCTTATTTCTTGGTCATTTATCATTTGGCCAAATTGAGCTAGGGGTATCAAAGGATGGTGTTTCTGCGCCCAAGTTATGGATGGAAAGCAATGTTTTTACTTTTGGTAAAATACCTTTAGGAATACCTGTTTCTATTTCATTTGAATTAAAAAATACTGGGAACGCACCTTTATTATTTACTAAAGTAGAGCCTTCTTGTAATTGTACATTGCTTGAATATACTAAAACAGAGATTTTACCTGGCCAATTAGGCTTTGTTAAAGCCACATATGATGCAAAAATTTTAGGAAAATTTGACAAGCGGATTTTTGTTTCGTCCAATGCTTTTGAAGGTGCGATGGATTTGATATTGACAGGTGAAGTTATTTATATAAAAGAATAAAGAATGAATTATTGGTTGGTCAAGTCAGATCCCGAAACTTATGGGTGGAAAGAATTGTTAAAGGATAAAAAAACAGATTGGACTGGAGTAAGAAATTATTCAGCTCGAATTCATTTAAAAGGGATGAAACTTGGCGATGATGTTTTATTTTATCATAGTAATGAAGGTAAATCAGTTGTAGGTATTACAAAAGTGTCCAAAGAGTTTTTTCAAGATCCAACTACAGAAGATGTTGCCTGGGTAGCAGTTGAACTCACGGTGAAAAAGGAATTAAATAATCCAGTTACACTTTTAGCCATGAAGAGGAAAAAAGAGCTTTTAAATATAGGATTAATAAAAATTGGAAGGCTTTCAGTTATGCCACTAACAAAATCTGAATTTGATTTAATTGTAGAATTAGGATCGTAATATAAAAAAATAGTAAAGTAGTTTTATGAATTATTTTTTTTGTCTAAAATAATTCTGAAAGTAGTGCCTTTACCAACTACAGATTCTTTTACAAATAATTTTCCTTTAAAATAATTTTCAATAATTCTTTTACTTAACGAAAGTCCCAAACCCCAACCTCGTTGCTTCGTGCTATAACCGGGTAAAAAAATTGTTTTAAATTTTGAAGAATGGACTCCTTTTCCATTATCTTTTATATCAACAGTTGCATTTATCTGATTAGAATTAATATAGATATCAATTCGTCCCTGTCCATCCATCGCATCAAGGGCATTTTTAAAAAGATTTTCTAGTACCCAACCAAATAACGGAACAGAAATTAATGCGCGAATATTAGCTCCTTCTGATTGATGAATAATAAAATCAACTTTTCCACTTGCTCGTTTTCTAATGTAATCAACCATTGTGTCAATTTCAGTATAAAGATTTTCTTCTGATAAAGTTGGTTGACTTCCAATTTTACTAAAACGATTGGTAATCGTTTCTAATCGTTGAATATCTTTGATTAACTCAGGTAAAAATTTCTCCTTAATATTTTCTGGTAAAATGGTTTCTAAATAATCACCCCATGCACTAAGTGAGGAAAGAGGTGTTCCTAATTGATGTGCAGTTTCTTTCGCCATTCCAACCCATACTTGATTTTGTTCTGCTCGTTGTGCACTGCTAAATGCGAAATAAGCAATTAATAAAAATATAATAATGATAGAGGATTGTATGTATGGAAAATAAATCAATTGCTGTAGTAAGTAAGAATCATTGTAATAAATAAAATTCTTTGAGTCTTCTGAAAATATAATTTGAATTGGTTCTTTTTCTTTTTTCATATCTTCCAAAGTGTTTTGAAGATAGGCAGGATCAGTTTTAGCTCTAATTGAATCTATATTTTTAAAACCGATAATCATCCCTTTATCATCAGCAAGTATTAATGGAACAGTAGTGTTACTGCTGATTATTTCAAACATAAAACTGATGTCAAGATTGTCAGAAGCACTATTTAGTTTTTTGTAAACATTAGCTATGAGCTCAATTTTTTTTCGTTCTTCAACAGCTAATCTTTCGGCTAAATAATTTGAATATAAAATAGTTGCAATTACAATCATTGTAAGCAATCCAACCAATAAATATTTCCAATATTGAGTTTGAATGTATAAATTCATTTAGGATTAACTGGTTTTTTTTGGAGTGATTTTTTAAATAAATCGAATGCTTCTTTTTGTTTTTGGTTTGTTTTAGAACTATTTTTTTGTTCAGAAGAATCATTTTCTTTAAAAATTATTTCTTCAACTTGTGTGGTGTCTTCAAACTTCATTGGCTGATATTCATCAGGTGCTTTCCAATTTTTTATATCTTGTTGTTCGTTTTTTTGATTATTAAATTCTTTCTGCAAAATATTTTTTAGATTTATTTTTTCAATTTCTACATCTTTTTTTATTTTTTCTTTCACTGATTTTTTATCGTATTTTATAACTGGATCTGAAGCAGGACCCTTCATAGTTATAAATAAAAACAACAACCCATCTTCATTTTGTTCAACGGCATCAATGTCAAAGTTATTTTTAGATTTGAATTTATTTGATAATAATTGAAGCAAGTTTAATTTAATCTTGTAATCAATTATATTTTCGAATGTATGAATTCCTGATGCCTCAAGATTTATGGAATTAGTAAAAATATTCATTGTTGGAATATTTATGGTGCTATTTCGAATTTCAATTTGGTTATTCAATTTTGTAAAACGAATATTTTTTAATTCGTCTATTTTAACAAAAGCAGAAAGTGATTTCATTGGTTCAAAATTATTTAATTCACCTTTATCAATTGTCACATCGGCCACAACTACTATTTGATTGTAATCTATTTCATTTTTATTCCATCCAGCTTTTAAAACAAGATTAGTGGTGAGGGTTCCTTTCAAATTTTTATCTGTAATTACAGTTTGCCCCCAACTATTAAATTCATAAAATAACTGTGTGATATCAATATTTGTTCCTGCAAATGTGCCATCGAGCAATGCATGATCCCAATTGCTATAATTTAATTGCGCATTTATTATTGCTTTTCCTTTTTCTGCATTCATTGAAATATTATTAAAAAATAAATGATCGCCATTGCAAAGAAGTGTTCCATTAAAATTAGTTGCATTGAATTTATCATATTTAAAATGCCCGATGTTGAATTTTATATTTCCTGTTACCGTTTCTAATAACGAAGCAATAGCAGTTGAGCCCGCTTGATTATTTTGTTCTGATGTGTGATTTTCTTTAAACTCATTCGCATCAATATTTTGGGAAGTTATTGTCAAAGTGCTTCCGATTTTTATTATGGTATTACTGTTTTTTGAATTGTTAAAAAGACAGGGTAAAAAATTGGTGCAATTTCCATTAATAGCAAAATCTGATGTTAAAGTTTTTGCGCTTAGGTTATTGATAATTAAATTTCCATTTTCGAGTAGGAGGGAACCCTCTAAAGATTCAAAAGAAGTGCCATTGTAATTCATTTTTCCATTGCTGATAATTATTTCTCCACCGGATTTTACAGTTCTAAAATCAGAAGAAGAACTTAACTGATTTATTGGCCCGGAGTAAAAACATTTATTTAATTGGATGTCTCCAGAAGCGCTTTTTAACTCCGGTATTTTAAATAACGGATGAATCTCTGATAGATTGAGAACAGTGTTTATTTGTATATTGATATAAGGGTTTTTAAAATTTTGTATTTCTAAACTAAAGCTAACAGGCTTATTATTTATAGTTGCAGTTGCATTCTTTAATTGGATTTGACTACTATATAAATTACGAGAAACGCCATTTGAATAAATGGCATTAAAATTTATATGTTCAAACTTTGCATCAATTGTAGAGTTTCCGACCGTTGCATCTTTTACTGCAAAGGCAAAACTGATATCTGGATTTTTTTTGTTAGAATATTCACCTTTAATTTTTCCTTTTAAAACAAGATTCCCTTTTGAATTGTATTCTTCCAGGTATTGTGAATATTGTTTGGGTAATAGGCTTCTAAATGATTCTATTCCAATTTTATTACCAACGAAAGTTAAATCTATGTTTGTTGAATTCTTTTTTTGCTTCACATTACCTGTGGTAGTAAAAGCAAATTTTTCTATTTCGACCAATGTGTTTTTAAAGGAATAATCTTCATCTTTTAAATTTAGATTTAATTCTGTGCTAATAGTTAATTCTTTGTTTTGTAAATAATTATCAAATGAAACAAACATGTTTTTGCACAATAGCGATGCCTTTAAATTAAGTTTTAATAGATCAGCAGCGAATTCACCATTTACATACCCTTCATGAATTTGAAATTCATATAATTGTTGGTGTTTATCATCAATGAATTTTACTTCTAAACCACTTAACAGAATTTCATCAATTTGAACTATTAGTTGCTTATCTGCTGTATCTGTTACTGTTTTGAAAATCAAGTAATTAGCTTCACCTTTTTCATTGATTATTACATTTGCAATTCCATTGGATACTATGATTTTTTTAATGGTATAATTTCCATTCCATATATCCAGAATATTAAATAGCAATGAGATTTTTTCACTTGAAAGCAAATTTGAATGGCTGTTTTTATAGCTTTCTCTTATTTCAATGGTATTAAAAGTAATTGAGGCGAAAGGAAAATTTTGGAGCACTGAAAACTCAATTTCACCATTAACTTTTACTTCTACACTTAGTTGTTTGTTAATTTCTTTAACGATGATTTGCTTAATGTCGTTACCAAATACCAAGCTTATTATTATTCCAATTATAATAAATAGAAGAAATGTTATTCCTAAGGCTTTAAAAATTTTTAATAATAATGAGCTATTGTGTTTTACAATTGGTGCTTCTTCCATACAGTACCGCTAAATTAATAAACGAGAAAATATTAAATTTATTTTAGAACTATTAAAGTTTAACAAAAGTTTATTTAATGTCTTATTTGATGAACTAATAATCTAATTAATTAATTTTTACGCTATTAAAACAATTGTTCCATTTTATTTTTTCACTTTGTTATAGTTATTGTAACTGGAAAATTTAAATTTATTTAAAATTATTAGTTTTTGCACCTGTTTATTTTTTCCACAAACATTTGCATTACGCTCAAATTCATTTCAAAAAGCAATTGCATCATTTTTGTAATGCCAACAATCACTAGATTTTTAGAATCGATTTCTTTCAGTTTTAAATTCACAATTCCACTTTTTTATCTTTTTGTGTGGAATATTTACGGTTGCAAATATTTAAATATAATTAACTAAAACATGTTTGATGCTTGTTGTTTAAACGTAAGAAAATGTTTGGAAATGATGACGAAATATTTTTATAGTTTTGATTTTAATGATATTTCCACCACGCCATATTTTATCGAAGTCAACATTTGTAAAAGGATGTCAGTGTGAGAAAGCTTTATACCTGTCCAAGTTCCACAGAAGGTTGAAGCAAGAAACAAGCGTGCAACAGCAGGCAATATTTGACCAAGGGACTTCGATTGGAGAGTTAGCACATAATTTATTTCCTGGAGGAGTTGATGCTAGCCCGGAAACACCTTATGAATATCAGAAGTCAGTTGTGAAGACACAGCAATTGATTATGGCGGGGCATAGAATTATTTATGAAGCAGTTTTTCAATATGATGGGGTACTGTGTGCTATCGATATTTTGGTGTGGAAGAATAAAAAGTGGTTTGCCTTTGAAGTAAAGGGTAGTACTTCAGTTAAAGAGCAATTTATTTTGGATGCGGCATTGCAGTACTATGTCATTACTAATTCTGGAACTTCTCTTGATGACATTTCTATTATTCATCTCAATAATCAGTATGTACGAAAAGGTGAGTTGGATATTAAAGAATTATTTTCCACCGAATCTGTTTT
>CAMDDP010000036.1 GCA_945892775.1 Chitinophaga pinensis | reverse complement strand
AATCCGGCAAATAGTCAAATCAATGTAAAAGCAGACGCGAAATTGTTTGGCTCTGTTTACACTATTTATGACAATACTGGAAAATTAGTTTTGTCAGGAAAAATAAATTCCGCAAACACAATTATTGAATTAGGTAATTTGTCGGGTGGAATTTATATGTTTAGTGTAGGAGAAAATTTGAAACAAACATTTAAAGTGATAAAAGAATAAGTCGGCCCATAACATCGTATAAGCGCAACCCTGCAGGGGAGCGCCAAGCCCGAAACCGTTAGTGGCAAGTTTAAAAGAAATAAAATATTCATCTATTAATTATAAATTTGTTAATAAAAAGTGGCGACTACGCAAAAATAAAATGAAAAAAATAATTACAATCTTTGGTGCATTTATTATTTCATGCTCCGCTTTTGCTCAACAAAGTACTAATTTTTCTGTTTATGTTATCAATTCAACTAATTGCCCTTATTCTATAACAGGTACATGGTGGGATACTTCAGGAGCAGGCAGTGTTACATGGAACTCAGTAGATACTACCTCCTCTTTTCAAGATGTATGGTCAGCCACTGTGTTAACAAATACATCAACGGACAATATGATAATTTGTGTAGTACCTGCACCCCCTTGTACTTGCCCTCAGGTTTGTATAACACAACCAGTAAATCCAGGATCATACACATTGGTGCTATGCAATGGTGTGGGAATAAATGAAATAGGAAAAGTGAATAATTTTTCAGTTTATCCTAATCCAGCAAATAGTCAAATCAATGTGAAGGCAGATGAAACTTTATTGGGTTCTATTTACAATATTTATGATAACACAGGAAAAAGAGTTTTGTCAGGAAAAATAAATTCAGCAAACACAATTATTGAATTAGGTAAATTGTCGGGTGGTATTTATTTGTTTAGTTTAGGTGAGAATTTGCAACAAACATTTAAATTTATAAAAGATTAAGCCTGACCCTAACAGCACCTTAGCGTCAGTTTTTTGAAAAAAAACGGAACGCCAAGCCCGAAACCGTTATAGCCAATGGTAGGGTGACAGTGCAACCAACAAACAGATGACTAAAATTTAAACATAAAAGCAAGGACAAACCATTTTGACAGGAGACCCAAAGCATAAAGACCGTAAGGCTTATAGAAAATAAATGTTGGATATTTAAGCAACGGAATTTATATCATTTCGATAAAATCAATTTACCAGAAACCAACGACTAATTATTAACAGATAAGATTGGCATTATATAACGGCTCAATAGTTAAATAAAAAAATAAAATTTTAAAAGCCATTCTCAAATTTGAGAATGGCTTTTTTATCTCATTTATCTTTTCAAAAACAAAAATTAATTTATTGAATGAATAATCATTTTAGATATTATTTTTTTGAAAAATTGCAATATTTCCACTTAATAAAATGTTGACAAATTGATGATAAAATAAACTGTCTAATGCAAGGATTAGCGATTGCTTACAAGTACATTTGTATTCCTTAAAAAAGGTGTGAATTCTAACTAAATAAGTCCGAAAAAAAATACATGGAAGGAGAAAAAATAATCTCGATTAATATTGAAGATGAAATGAAAACCGCTTACATCGATTATTCGATGTCGGTAATAGTATCACGCGCCATACCTGATGTGCGCGATGGATTAAAACCTGTTCAGCGCCGCGTTTTATTTGGAATGTATGAATTAGGAGTGATGTCAAATCGCCCCTATAAAAAATCAGCAAGAATAGTAGGAGAGGTGCTCGGTAAATTTCACCCGCATGGTGACTCTTCAGTATATGAAGCAATGGTGCGCATGGCTCAGGAGTGGAGTTTGCGTTACCCGTTAGTGGATGGTCAAGGAAATTTTGGAAGTGTGGATGGAGATAGCCCTGCAGCAATGCGATACACTGAAGCTCGGTTGCAAAAAATTGCAGAAGAAATTTTAGCCGATCTTGAAAAAGATACCGTTGACTTTCAATTGAACTTTGATGATACTTTAAAAGAGCCAACTGTAATGCCTTCGCGCATTCCTGCTTTATTGGTGAATGGGGCGTCAGGTATTGCAGTTGGAATGGCAACCAATATTCTTCCACACAACTTAACTGAAGTAGTGGATGGAATTATTGCTTACATCGACAACAAGGAAATTACTGTAGATGAATTAATGAATCACATTAAAGCCCCTGACTTTCCAACTGGTGGAACTATTTATGGTTTGTCAGGAGTGAGAGAGGGTTTTAAAACAGGAAGAGGGCGTGTAATTGTTCGTGCAAAATCAACATTTGAGACTTTAAAAACAGGAAGAGAGCGAATCATATTCACTGAAATACCTTACCAGGTTAATAAGGCTTCGTGCATTATTAGAATGTATGAATTAGTAGGCGAGAAAAAAATTGAAGGAATTTCAGAAGTGCGTGATGAGTCAGACAGAGATGGAATGCGAGTGGTAGTTGAGTTGAAAAAAGATGCCATACCAAATGTGGTGTTGAATCAATTGTATCAATACACGCCATTGCAATCATCATTTAGTATCAATAACATTTGTTTAGATCATGGTCGTCCGAAGTTGATGAACATACGCGATATGATTCAGAGCTTTGTAGAGTTCCGTCACGAGGTAGTTGTACGCCGTACAAAATTTGATTTGGCTGAAGCAGAGAAGCGCGCACATATTCTTGAAGGATTATTAATTGCACTTGATCATTTGGATGAAGTGATTGCATTGATTCGCAATTCTCAAACTCCGGATGTTGCCCGTGAAGGATTAATTGAAAAATTCGGGTTATCAGAAATTCAATCGAAGGCAATTCTCGAAATGAGATTGTCGAGATTGACCGGATTAGAACGTGATAAAATAAAAGATGAATACGCTGAGTTGATGAAGATGATTGCTTATTTCAAAGAGATTTTATCTGATGAAGTACTGCGTTTCAAAATCATTAAGGATGAAATGATAGAAATAAAAACGAAGTATGGTGATGCAAGAAAAACTGACATCATTATGAACGCCGACGAGATAGACATTGAAGATTTGATTCAGGAAGAAGACATGGTGATTACCATTTCACACTTGGGTTACATTAAGCGCACACCATTAGCTGAGTATCGTGTACAAGGTCGCGGAGGAAAAGGAGCAATGGGCGGAAGTACAAGAGATGAAGATTTTATTGAAAAAATATTTGTTGCCAGCACACATGCTTATCTTTTAATCTTTACTGATAAAGGAAAGTGTTTCTGGAAGAAGGTATATACCATTCCCGAAGGAACTAAAACCTCCAAAGGACGAGCCGTTCAGAATTTATTAAATCTTGAAGCTGGTGATTCAGTAAAAGCAATTATTGATGTTAAGAGTTTGGAAGATCATGAATACCTGAATTCACATTTCTTAATTTTCTGTACAAAGAAAGGAACCATAAAGAAAACTACACTCGAACAATTCAGTCGCCCACGCAACAATGGAATTATTGCTATTACCATTGAAGAAGGAGATGAATTACTTGATGTAAAACAAACCAATGGTAACTGCGAGGTGTTGATTGCTGTTCAGTCAGGTCGCGCCATTCGTTTTCCTGAAAATAAATTCAGAGCCGTTGGAAGAAGTGCTATTGGTGTAAAAGGAATTACTTGTGGTAAAACTGATGAAGTAATAGGAATTATCACCATTGACAAGGATGATAAAGAATCTACAATTCTGGTGGTATCAGAAAAAGGATATGGTAAACGCTCCGACCTTGAAGAGTATCGCATTACCAATCGTGGAGGAAAGGGAGTGAAGACTTTAAATATTACTGCAAAGACAGGTCACCTGATTGCCATGAAGGATTTAACCGAGAAAGATGAGCTCATGATCATTAATCAATCAGGAATTACAATTCGAATGAGTATGGCTGAAGTCAAAGTACAGGGTAGGGCCACACAGGGAGTTCGGTTAATTCGCTTAGCAGATGATGATATAATTGGCTCAGTTGCCAAAATTGATTCTGAAATGATTGTTCCGGAAGCAGATGAAAATCCGTTAACTGATAGTGACTTAAATAATGATGGAATAAGCGACGCTCCAACAACTGAAATTCAATAGCTTATAACAATCTATTAAATCACTTTTAAATTAGATTATCAATCAACTTAACATAATGAAGAAACTAATTTTCATTTTGATTGCTGCACAAATCAGCACCATATCCTTTGCACAAAAATCGCAGGTTGTTAGCGCCTGGAATTACCTAAACAATGGTGAACTGGATAAAGCCAGAACAGCAATAAATACAGCCACGAATGATGAAATTACCAAGATTATGGCCAAGACATGGTTTTATCGAGGCAATATTTACCTGGCAATCTATTCTGACACGACAAGAAAAGATAAGAGTGTAAACGATTTAAACGAAGCTTACATCAGCTATAAAAAAGCAAAGGAGTTTGATTTAAAAGGTGAATTCAAATTGGATATGATGAACCCATGGCTTACAGTATCTTACTTTACTTTTAACGAAGCCGTAATTCCATACAATGCAAAAGATTATCAATTGGCTTACGATAACTTCAATCGTGTTTCTGAAATTTATGAAATTGTGAATTCAACTTACAAGCAGGATATCATTGATACATTAGCTTCTTTTTATGCAGCCAATGCAGCCGTAAAAATTGGCAAGTATGATGAGGCAAGTGAAATTTATAATGATTTATTAAACACAAAGCACTTCGAAGACCCTGAAATTTATTCTAACCTTGCTGATATTGCATTACAGATTAAGGATACAACAGCAGCCATTAATCAGTTAGACAAGGGTATTGCAAAATATCCGGCCAATCAAACCCTTAGGATCAAACAATTGAATCTTTATTTGTTCAGTCATCGTTTCAATGAAGTAATTGATAAATTGAAAGCAGCCATTGAAAAAGAACCAACCAGAGCAGATTTGTATCAGGCACTAGGTAGTGCTTATGAAAACACTAAGGATACAACCAACTCACGCAAGGCTTATGAAAAAGCATTGGCTTTAAATCCAAACGATTTTGTTGCCAATTACAGTTTGGGAGCTTTAATTTATAATAGTGCAGTAGAGAAGATAAAATTAATGAACGATTTACCGACTAGTAATCAGAAAGGATATGATAAGCTAAAAGCTGAAGGTGATTTTTTATTGACTAAATCTTTACCATACCTACAAAAGGCGTTAAGTATTAAGGAAGATGATTTAGAAACTTTAAATGCTTTGAAGGAACTATATGCAAGATTAAATATGATGGATAAGTTAGAAGAAGTGAAAAAAACAATTTCTACCTTAGGTAAATAAATACAATTGGAATAAAGCCCCGGAATCAAATCGGGGCTTTACTTTAAAACAACAACTTAACATAATATTAATTATAAGACAATTAAAGACATTAAAAATAAGCATTTAACTAAAAGGAATGGATTTAGATCAATTAATACAGTTTATGAATAAAGTTATAATTTGTATCTGAATAGTAACTACATATAGTTGTACCCAAATAAATCAACAGGAATTAGAGAACTTCTATACTTGATTCAAATACTTTTTGAACTGGGCCAGTGAGATAGATATTTCTAAACAATGTTTTAGCAAATTCGCCTATGACTATTAAATCTCCTCCTAAAGCTTTTATAGCCACTTCAAATTTCCCATCCATTGGTTGACCATTTTTAAAGCGTGTACTAATGGCAACAGCCACAGTTCCCGTTCCACAAGCAAGAGTCTCATTTTCTACTCCACGCTCGTAAGTTCGCACCTTTAATTGTCCTAATTCATCTTCAACAAAGTTGACATTAATACCCTGCTCATTATATTCATTGCTGTACCTTATTTTTTTTCCTTCAGCCACAACATCAAAATTATTTAGCCCACTTACATACTTAACATAATGTGGCGAACCGGTATCTATTATTAAGTCACTATCTGCGAATTTCCATGCCTTAACATCACTCATACTAACTTTAACAGAGCCATCTGGAAATATTTTAGCCGTATGACTACCATCTGAAGCTTTAAAATTTGTAATATTTGACTGAGTCAAACCTTGTTCTTGAGCAAAAACTGCAGCACATCTGGCGCCATTGCCACACATTGAACCTAAGTTCCCATCCGCATTGTAATAAATCATTTGAAAATCAGCGGTTGAATTTTTTTTAATAAGAATCAATCCATCAGCCCCAATCCCTAAGTGTCGGTCACAAATTGTTTTAATCATTGCACTTTCAAGTACAGGATTGTTTAATTCATTTAGTAAAATAAAATCGTTACCTGCTCCATGGTACTTGGCAAATTTTATTTTCATGTTACAAGCTTAATTCAATTTAAATTCATTAACAAAACTAAAAACAACCGTTGATTATTAAATTTATTTTCATATTCGTGAAATAATATTCAACAACTTTTCGTTCATCGGCATACAATTTGTAAAAAGTTTGAATGTAAATTTCACAAAAATTAATTATCAAAAAAATAAATCGTTTAAAAATGAATATTACAAAAGTTGGTTCCACCATTTTAGTTGCGGTTTTCAGCTCCGTTATTACTGTTGCTGCTATTGGTTATTTTAATGGCGATTACAATTCAGCTAATCGTTTTGCCACTCAGCAAAATACTGCAAAACTTTCCCGATTTACTAATTCGAAGATTGCACTTTCAAGCAATTTGGATTTTACTTATGCTGCTTCAATGACCACACCCGCAGTCGTTCACATAAAAACAACCTACAATCCCAAATCTGTTTCTAATCGCAATTACGGTAATGATCCTTTCAAAGATTTTTTTGGAAATGGTTTTGGCTATGTTGATCCTTATCACAATCAGCCACAAGAATCATCGGGCTCTGGAGTTATTATCTCAGATGACGGGTACATTGTAACCAATAATCATGTTGTTGAAAATGGCGACAAACTGCTTGTCATTTTATCTGATAAAACAGAATATGAAGCCAAAGTAATTGGATTGGATCCCTCAACTGATTTAGCCGTTATTAAAATTGAAGAAAAAAATCTTCCATTTATAATTTTTGGAAATTCTGACTCTGTTAAAGTTGGGGAATGGGTTTTAGCTGTTGGAAATCCTTTTAATTTGGAATCAACTGTTACTGCTGGAATTGTAAGTGCAAAAGGTCGCAACATTAATATTTTAAAAGATACTGACAATAAAGGTGTAATTGAAAGTTTTATTCAAACTGATGCGGCAGTAAATCCAGGCAACAGCGGTGGCGCATTGGTAAATCCAAATGGCGAATTGATTGGAATAAACAGCGCTATTGCCACTCCTACTGGAACATTTGCAGGATATTCTTTTGCAATACCAGTAAATATTGTTCGCAAAGTAGTTACTGATATAATGAAATTTGGAAGTGTGAAGCGTGGTTATCTTGGAATCGGTATAGCAGAAATAAATGCTGAATTAGCTAAGGCAAAAGGCATTGAAAATTCAAAGGGAGTTTACATTGATACAATTTATGAAGGAAGTGCTGCTGAAGTGGCAGGATTAAAAATTGGCGATATAATTACTCGTATCAATGGTATGGAAGTTAATACCGTTCCATCTTTGCAAGAGCAAGTAGCTAATTTTCATCCCGATGATAAAATCACTGTTTCATATTTAAGAAATGGAAGCGAAAAAATTGCAAGTGTAGTTTTGAAAGGCAGAGAGGGAAATAAAAAAATGGACGAAGAATCTACCGCCTCATTTGCATTACTTGGTGCCCAGTTTGGTGACCTTTCACCTTCTGATAAAAAAGATTTAGGACTTACCGGAGGTGCTAAAATTCTAAAAATAGAAGACGGTAAATTAGCCCGCAACACAGATATACGTGAAGGATTTATTATTACTAAGATTGACAACAAACAAATATTAAGTGTTAAAGATTTGAAAGCTGCATTGGTAAATAAAAAAGGTGGAGTGATGATTGAAGGAACTTATGCTGATGCTCCAGGACAATACTTTTATGCGTTTGGATTATAAGAAATCAGATTAATTACAATAAAAAAAAGGCGACAATTTTATTGTCGCCTTTTTTTATTTTTAAAAGAGGTATTTTTTTCTATCTATACATCACTTCTTTCACTACTGAAATAAGCTTTGTAACATTAGGCATAAATGCATCAACAAACGTAGGCGAATAACCAAGTGATACATCTTGTGTTGTAACTCTTCTGATTGGTGCATCTAAATAATCAAATGCATCTTTCTGAATTCGGTAAGTAATTTCAGTACACACACTTCCAAACGGCCAAGCTTCTTCTAATATAACCAGTCTATTTGTTTTCATTACTGATTTAATAATTGTGGCATGATCAAGTGGGCGAATGGTTCGTAAATCAATTACCTCTGCTTCTATTCCTTCTTTAGCCAATTCTTCAGCAGCGTTTATTGCAACTTTCATCATTTTGTTGAACGATACTATGGTTACATCTTTTCCCTCACGCACAACATTAGCTAACCCAATTGGAATAAAATATTCTTCCTCGGGCACATCTCCCAATTCACCATAACTCACTTCAGATTCAAAAAAACAAACAGGATCATTATCTCTGATTGCCGATTTCAATAAACCTTTTGCATCATATGCATTTGAAACAGAAACAACTTTTAACCCTGGAACATTTGCCATCCAACTTTCAAATGCTTGTGAATGTTGTGCCCCCAATTGACCAGCTGCTGCACTTGGTCCACGAAAAACTATAGGACAATTAAATTGACCACCTGTCATACTTAACATTTTTGCTGCACTATTAACAATCTGATCAAAAGCAAGCACCGCAAAATTCCAGGTCATGAATTCAACAATTGGTCTCGTTCCGTTCATGGCAGCACCAACAGCAATTCCGGCGAACCCTAATTCAGAAATGGGGGTATCAATTACTCGTTTTGCTCCGAATTCCTCCAACATTCCCTGACTTACTTTATAAGCCCCATTGTATTCAGCAACCTCCTCCCCTATTAAAAACACATTTGGATCGCTACGCATCTCTTCATTCATAGCTTCACGAAGCGCTTGACGAATAGCTATTTTTCTCATTGCCATATTTGTATATTTTATCGGGGGTGCAAACCTAAATGATTCATATTAATAAATATAGAATAAGTTTTTAAAATTCTATTTCGCCTTCTGCGTTCTCACTTCTAAATCAAGCGGCAAAAAATTATCCGGTGTTTGAAGTAAGTAAATTATTGTATTGGCAATATCTTTTGCATCAATCATATCCTCAGCCCGCATGGTGTTTGGAAAGTTATTAAAGAAATCGGTATTGGTTGAACCTGGATAAATAGCAGTCACTTTAATGTTATCTCCTCTCACTTCACGATAAATGGAATGAGTAATTGCTTTCACTGCAGCCTTGGTTGCGGAATATCCTGAACCTTCTAAAACCGGAGTATTACCTGCAATGGAACTGATGTTTATGATGTGACCTGATTTTTGTTTTCTCATTATTGGAATCACATTCCTCAAACAGTAATAAACACCATGAACATTCACGGCAAACATTTCATGCCATTGCTCTAACGGCATTTCTTCAATCTTTCCGAAGTATCCAAGACCTGCATTGTTAATAAGAATATGAACAGCAGAAAATTTTTCAATCGTTTCAGTAAAAGCAGATTCAACTGCTGTTGGGTCCTTGACATTGCAATGAATAAAATGGAAATTAGGATGAGTGAATTCAGGTTTTCGCAACCCCCAACCTGAAACTCTAACACCTTGAGTTAACAATGCTTCAACACACGCTTTTCCAATACCACGACTAACACCGGTTACTACCGCAACTTTATTTTTCAATTCCATTTATGAAAATATTTTTTTGAATTCATCCGGCACCGAAACAACTTTCCTGTTTTTATAATCGAATGAAACCATTCCGGTTTTTGCAATTGCAATCTCTCGATTACTTTTTGATTCAGTAACTTTATATAACAGTTCAAATCCAACTCTTGAAATTTCATCAACAGCAATTTCAACAACCAATATTTCACCATAAAATCCTTCGCTCTTATAAACGACAGCAACATCACTCATGATCATTGCCACTCCGAAAAAATTTAATTCAGTACTTCCTATCGAATTTAGAAACTGAACTCTTGATTCCTGAATTATTGACAACAATGAATCATTTCCTAAATGTCCACCATAATTAATATCAGTAACGCGAATTGGTATTTCAGTTTTGAAATGAAAGTGGTTTGGTAATTCAATTTTTATTCGGGCCATTTGCTGAAATTAAAAATTTGTTTCAATTGGCAGTCGTGCTTTCGGGATAACCGACTGATTTTCAAATTCACCTTTAATAAATTTATAATGACCAACCATTGCTATCATGGCTGCATTATCAGTACAATATTCAAATTTAGGAATGAAAGTTTTCCAATTATTCTTTCTTCCATATTCTTCAAATTGAATTCTTAAAAAACTATTAGCTGATACTCCGCCTGCAATGGCAACACTTTTAATATTCAAATCATTTGCGGCTTTTTCTAATTTATGGAGAAGGATGGAAATAATTCTGCCCTGAATGGAAGCGCAAATGTCATTTAGGTTTTCCTTAACAAAATTTTCGTTCATTCTAGTTTCATCTCTCAAAAAATAAAGTATAGAAGTTTTCAAACCCGAAAAACTAAAATCAAAGCCATCAACTTTCGGCTCAGGAAATTTGAATCGTTCACTATTTCCAGTTTTTGCAAATTGATCAATCATAGGTCCGCCAGGATATGGCAACCCTAATAATTTAGCAGATTTGTCAAACGCTTCACCAGCAGCATCATCAAGTGTTTTGCCGATTACTTCCATTTTAAAATAATCTTTTACTAAAACTATTTGGGTGTGCCCTCCAGAAACCGTTAAGCACAGAAAAGGAAATTTTGGTTTTGGTTCTTCAATAAAATGGGCAAGAATATGGGCTTGTAGGTGGTTAACAGAAATGAGCGGAATATTTAATGCAAGAGATAACCCTTTAGAAAATGAGTTCCCAACCAACAATGAACCAATCAAACCAGGGCCTTCAGTAAAAGCAATGGCGGAAATGTTTTTTCGTTCAACACCAGCATGATGAATAGCGTTGTTAACGACAGGAACAATGTTTTGTTGATGTGCGCGCGATGCCAATTCGGGAATAACTCCTCCATATTGATGGTGAACTTCTTGATCTGCTACAATGTTGGACAACAACAATTCGTCGCACATAATAGCGCAAGATGTTTCATCGCAAGAAGATTCAATAGCAAGGATAATAACTGACAAATGATTGTTTTATTGATTTTACTTTTTTCAATCTAAATTTAACCGCGATGTAAATTTAAAATTGCCGTTAAACTTTCAGAATAAAATTTTATTCCAACAAAAGTGGTCTTAAAACGAATTACTAAAACATTAATAGTATCGCTCATTTCAGTTCTTTTACTGTTCGGTTTAATATATATATTAATTCAGCAACCTAAATTTCAAACATACTTAGTTCATAAAGCTTCTAGTTATCTATCTAATAAACTGAAAACAAAAGTGAGTGTGAAAAGCGTAAACATTCAATTTTTTTCAACGGCTGTTATTGAAAACATTTTAATAGAAGATAAAACGCAAGACACTATTTTATTTATTGGAAGTTTTAAAGCACAGTTAGGTGTTTTTGAATTGTTCAATCAAAATTTTGAAATAAAAAATTTAACAATTGAAAATACTCGTGTGCGATTATTTAGAGGGCGTAATGATTCTGACTTTAATTATCAATTTATTGCAGATGCATTTGCTTCCAATGAAACATCAACTAGCAATTCGAATCCTTTTGTTAAAATAGGAAATATCCATTTAAAGAAAACAAGTTTCACCTATCGTGATGAACCAGTTGTGGATGTTACAGTTCATGTGCCTGATTGGTCAATCGATTTTAACAAGTTGAATTTAGATAAACCTGTTATTGATTTGGCAAAAATTGTTCTTGATAATCCACTTGTTGAAGTGACAACACTATATGATTCATTTCCTAAAACAAAAACTGATTCTGATATTGATACAACAATTATTCATTTAAACACAAAATTATTTGTGTTGATAGCAGATAATTTCAAAATTAATAATGGCCACTTTATTTATACTAAAGAACATAGAGAGATTGATTCAACAAATTTTGATCTTAATCATATGAATTTCACCAATATTAATTTAGAAGTAGAGAATACAAAATTGTTAATGGATACAATTAGTGGCTTTATAAAAAACTTAAGCACGCATGAAAAAAGTGGGTTAGACATTGTAAAAATGACAGCAAATGCCAGGGTTACTCCTACCGAATCTGTATTAAGAAATTTGAATTTAAAATTGCCTCGCTCAGAAATAAAAGATAAAATTGATTTCCAATATCAGAATTTCCCCGCCTTTTATGATTTTATTTCCTCTATTTATATAAAAGCTAATTTGAATAATAGCAACATTACTCTTTCTGATTTCTCTTGCTTTTCCAATGAATTAAAAAATATGGCTGATCCAATGAAGGTGAATGGAAAGTTTAATGGATCCGTTGATAATATAAAAATAAAAGACCTTTATATTAATGCTGCCAATCATACTAGTATAAAAGGAAAAGGAAACTTACAAGGGCTTCCGTCAATTGAAGGAATGTTTTTTGATATGCAATTTGATGAAGCCATTTCATCAGCAAGTGACTTGAAAATCATTTTTCCCAAAATTAATTTACCCAAAGAAATAACTCGTGCTGGAATTATATCTCTTAAAGGAAACACAACAGGATTCTTAAATGACTTTGTTGGAGATGTTATTGTAAATACTGATGAAGGAATGGTTCAGATGGATTTAAATATGAAATGGAACAATAGTGTGCCAAAGTATAGTGGCTCCATTTCTACTTCAAATTTTGATATCGGCAAAATATTCAATTTACAAAATTCAATTGGAAAAGCAAGTTTCACAACAGCCATTTCAGGAAGTGGTATTATGTTAGTGGATGTAAATACTTCGATTGTTTCTCATATCGATAAATTTGAATTCCTTGGATATGAATATCACAACATTATCGTTAATGGTCTTATAAATTCTAAAATATTTGATGGAAAATTAATTTTAGATGACAAAAATGTTTATCTTGATTTTGAGGGGAAAGTTGATTTAAAAGACACCATTCCCAATTATAATTTTTATGCAGAAGTTAAAAATGCTAACCTTGATAAACTTGGATTTATTTCACGACCGTTAACTATTTCTTCCAATCTTAAAATCAATTTAAAAGGTCAAAATCCATTAACTGGAACCGGAACAATTACAGCAACAGAAACAATATTTAAAGATGAAACCGATGAGTACAAATTAAATAACCTTTCTTTTTTAGTAAAAGAACTTAATGTCGAAAATAAATCATTAGAACTTCGTTCAGATATTCTTTCAGTTGATATTAATGGCAAATTTAATTTAATGGAACTTCCTGATGTAATTGGTTCAACTATCAAAAAATACCTGCCTTCTTTAGTTATAAATCTAGATGAATCAACTGACTATCAACAATTTGATTTTGCAATTGATTTTATTGAAATGACTGCTTTCAATAATTTTTTTCTAAAACAAATTGAAGGGTTATCGAATACATCCATTAACGGTCGATTTGATTCACGCAATAGTGAAATTGTTTTTAATGGAGTGATTCCTTTTATTAAATATGGAAACGTGTTTTCAACTGATATAGTTTTAATCGGAGAAACAAATCAGGGAGCCCTAAATCTTTCTTTAACATCTAATTTTTTGCAACTGAATGATAGTTTGAAAATCCTTGATCCATTTGTTTCTACTTCTCTAGAAAGTGACAAGGTTCTTCTTAATATAAAAGCAAAGGATGTCACTGAAAAATATAAAATTGACCTAATTGCAAAGGCGTTTGGAGAAAATAATAAAATCCATATCAATTTATTACCTTCTTCACTTATTATAAATGGTCAGGATTGGACTTTTAATCCATTCAATGAAATTTTAATTGGTCATAAATTTATTCAATTAAAAAATACAAATCTTTTTCATAACGATCAAAGTATAAAAATTCAAAATAAAACTGCATCAGATACTTCAGATCTGAAACTATCATTCAACAATTTACAAATTGAAGATTTTTACAATCTATTTATGATTAATAATTATAAAATTAAGGGAACTGTTAATGGTTATGCTAGTGTTTTAAAATTATTTGAAGAACCTCGTTACACTGCGAATCTTACTGCTATTCAATTTGAGGTTAATGGAGATAGTGCTGATAAAGTTATTGCAATTGTAAATTATGATCCTACAAATGATCATATGAATATTAATGCTAAAATAAAAGATGATCTATATGACATTGAAGCAATTGGTAGCTATGCACCATATGATAAAGTTGACTCCATAGATTTTAAAATTGAAATCATTAAATGTGAATTACCAATACTTGAAAAATACTTAAATGATTATATCTCCAATGTGGAAGGAAAAATAGCGGGACAAGTTTTTGTTTCGGGAACAACTGAAATGCCCAAGCTCTCAGGCTCATTGATTATTCCAAGTGCTAAAACGAAAATCAATTATCTCGGCACTTCCTACAATTTTAATGGGGAAACGATTAAATTATATGAAAACAAAATTGATTTGGGGGAATTTACTATTTATGATGACAAAGGAAATACTGCATTATTCGGCGGAGAAATTACTCATCAATATCTATCAGATTTTAATTTAAACTTACGCTTAAGCACAAAATATTTTCATTTTTTAAACACTAATCAATTTGATAATTCTTCTTTCTATGGAACTGCTTTTGCTAATGGAACGCTGCTTATTAATGGGAAATTTGATGCGATTAATTTAAGTGCGACTCTAACTTCAAAACAAGGAACAGAAATTTCAATTCCGATTTCCGATGATGCTTCAGTAACAGAAAATTCATTAGTAAGATTTGTAAATCGAAATGAAACTCTAAAATTTGTTCAAAATAAAATTGTTCAACAGAGTTCAAACTTGAATCTTAATTTTGATCTTACTCTTAATCCTTTAGCTAAGGTCAATATTATTTTTGATCAAAAAGCCGGTGATATAATATCCGGGACAGGAAATGGAAACATTCGATTAGAAATTGATTTAGATGAAAACTTAAATATGTTTGGAAGCTATGTAATTGATAAAGGTGATTACAATTTCACTTTACAAAACTTTTTTAACAAGAAATTTACTATTGATAAAGGAAGTTCTATTTCCTGGAATGGCGATCCCTACCAAGCACAGATTGATATTAATGCCATCTATTCACTAAGCCGCATTTCATTTGCCGATTTAGTTTCGATTGATGCACTTACGGCTTCGGATAAAAAAGATTTAGAAAAGAAGGTTCCAGTTGATTTATACATGCAATTGAGTGGTTCACTGTTAACTCCGGAAATTTCATTTGATATTCGAGAACCTCAAAAGACAACAGGAACCAATTCATTTGCTACAAAAAAACTAGGTGAAATTCGTGCCGACGAAAATGAATTGAATAAACAAGTATTTGGATTATTGATGATTAACCGTTTTTTACCCCCAGATGCCAATACTGGTGGATTAGTTACTAGTGGAGTAACAACAAGCGTGAGTGAGTTTTTAGCAAATCAAATAAGCTACTGGGCATCTCAAAATAAATTTAATATTGGTGTAGGATTAAATTATAATAGTGGAAATTCTTATGCCCTGCCAAATTCTAACGAAAATGTTATTGATCCTATTTCACAAAGAAGAGAATTGCAATTAGTATTGAACAAATCATTTTTTCACGATAGAGTTTCAATAGATATTGGTGGTAATTTAGATGTAAATAGCACAAGTGAAACTGATATAACAAGCGCTTACTTATCTGATTTCACCGTAGAATATAAAATTACAGAAGACGGCCGTTTTGTAGCTCAAGCATTCAGTAAAAGTCAATACGATATAATTATAGAAAGAACCCGTGATGCCTATGGCATTTCACTTTCGTTCAAAAAAGATTTTAATAAATTTGGAGAGTTATTTCTTTCTGAAAAAAAGAAAAATAAATTGAGTTTTAATTAACTTAAATAAAAAAAGCCCCCCCAAATTATTGGAGGGACCTTAGAAATTTATTTGAATAAAATATTATTTCTTAACGCTGAATTTACCAGTAGAAATAATAGCGGTATTTCTATCAGCAACTTGGTAGAAATACAAACTGTTATTTAATCCTTCGGTTGAAACAGCAATTTGTGCTGATGTAATTTCAACTGCTTTTACTTTTTTACCAAGTATATCATAAATGCTCAAAGTCTTTGCATTGCTGATATTTGAAATAGAAAAATTTATTGTTTCTGAAGATGGATTAGGATACACAGCAATTGAAACTGAATTGTTAACTAAATTAGTAACTCCGGCTACAGTTCCGCTGAAAGAAATATCATCCACAAATAACTCACTACCATCTTGAGCAGCAGCAAGATTTTTTGAAGAAAGTAATATTACCATTGCCGAATCAGGACTCTGAGTTGACATGTAAGTAAAATCTTGAGAAAATGCAGTGTAACTAGCAACTGCGCCATATCTTTTAATAGAGTAAGCAATTGTATCACGGCCAGCTAATGTTCTCTTAAATAAGAATGCAACTAAAACAGCACTATCGGGACCTGTTGGAGTACATTTCATAAATCCATTAAATAAATCAGCACGATTAGTATAAGGAAATCCGCCAACAAATTTTACTCCTAAACCCTGAAGAACTATGTCACCAGTACATGCTGCACCAGGAACAATGTATCCTATACCAGATAGAGTTGATGTAACTTTAATAGCATAGGTTCCACCATGTTTATCAGTTGTTTTAAAAACATTTGAAATTCCAGCTTGAGCGGCTAATGCATTACTGGTTTTCCAGCTGTTAGGTTCTTCATAAGTAGCAATTGAGGTCCAATCTTCAAATCCAAAATTTGGAATTTGTGCAACCGATTTAAGATTTAATAAAAGTGCAATTGAAATTGCAGTAAGAAAAATTCTTTTCATGATTATGTTAATTTTGTTTTTGAGGTTTGAAATTAGAGCATAAAGATACAAAAATCATCTCTTATCAAAATATATTATATATAAAGTGCTATTTAATTGACAAAAAAATAGCCAGCCCATTTTAAAGGGTGGCTATTTAACCAAATCAAAACCAAATATTATTATTTTATTTATTCAAAGTCATTGTTTCATAGTAAGCTTGATTATTGTATAAAGCAGCCACAAACGCTGTACCTCCAATAAAGCTAATCATTGGGTCAATATTCACAATCAACTGACCAAAAGGACTTGCATTTAATTCTTTAATAAATATCAACTTACCCGACACATCATAAGCAACAACTTTTACAGGTGCATTGGGTAGCGCATCATTTACAGAAATATAATTAGAACCCTTTCCTGGAAACGAATAAAGCGTAAAGTCTGCTTCCTTCATCATTTTTACTGGAGAATTAATTTTTCTTTGAGAATTGTATCCTACTGCCCTTGCTTCTGTATTTGTCTTGCGATAACCTGCATTTTGTTTTTCATTAACAACTTGAGCAAATGATGATAAACTTGAGTTTATCAATATTAAAACGATTAAAAGGGCGAAATATTTTTTCATGGGTTCAATTATTTGCCCATCTTAACGATACAATTTCGAAAAGGTTATCATTATTTTAAAATAATAAAATAATTTAAATATGTAGTGAAAATCAATAAAAAATCAATAGATAACTTATCACTTTTTTTGTGCCCGGGACGAGATTCGAACTCGCACACCTTACGGCGCCACCCCCTCAAGATGGTGCGTCTGCCAATTTCGCCACCCGGGCATAAGGGAGGCGCAAATTTAATCGCGAAAACTTCATTTGGAAATTTATACTATATTGGTTTCCATATTAAAAAAAATGTAATTTAATTGGCTTTGCTATTTGAGGCATTCAATAATCATAAGATATTTGTAACCCTAATGACAATTAATAAAACAAGATTTACTCATTTCTTTTATTTAAATATCGCACTTGTATTATTTACGATCATTTCAGTTGATGCTCAAAATATTTTTATTCCAATAGAAGAATCAAAATATTATGATAGTGAAATTATTAATCATTCACGCTTATTTAACTTCACATCCGATCCAAGGGCAAACAACATTAATATCTATTACACCCGATTCGATTTAACCCTTAATCCTGATACACTTTTTGTAATCGGAAATATTGAAACGGCTTTTACAACTGTTAGAAGTATCGATACAATTTATTTTGATTTACAAGATTCAATGAAAGTTGATTCAGTTATTTATCATGATGCTCCTGTAAATTTTATTCAGCCAATAAATAATTCTTTTTGGATTTCACTTCCCCAAACAATTTTAATTGGAACAAATGATTCTATTACGGTTTATTACCATGGAGTTCCTATTGGCGATGGATTTAGCGGTTTCACTAAAGGAGTTCATGACTCAACGCATAAATGTTTGTTTAATCTATCTGAACCATATGGTTCAAGATATTGGTGGCCATGCAAGCAATCATTAACTGATAAAATTGATTCAATCGATATAATCATACACCATCCAGATGGTTATAAAGCCGCTTCTAATGGATTACTCATTTCTGAAATTTCTAATGCAGGTTTTACAACTACACATTGGAAGCATAGTTTTCCAATAGCACCATACTTAGTTGGAATTGCTGTTGCCAATTATTCTATTTATGAAGATACTGTTCATTTTATTTCAGGTGATTCTCTAATCGTACTGAACTATGTCTTTCCTGAGTATTTAGATACAGCAAAAAAATATTCAAAAGATTTAATTCCAGTAATAAAATTCTATTCGGAAACTTTTGGTGACTATCCATTCATGAAAGAAAAATATGGACACGCTCAATGGACTTACGGTGGTGGCATGGAACATCAAACTATGAGTTTTGTAGGAAGTATGAATTATTCTTTAATCTCTCATGAATTAGCGCACCAGTGGTTTGGCAATAAATTAACTTGTGGAACTTGGAGAGATATATGGCTTAATGAGGGTTTTGCCACTTACTGCACGGGTTTATGTTTCGAAAAATTTTATCCTAATCAATTTCGATTTTGGAAAGAAAATACACTTTCAGTTATAAAGGATGCCCTGCCTCAAACGGTTTGGGTTTGGGATACTAGTTGGGCAGTTCGCGTTTTTGATTATAGGCTTACTTATGCTAAGGGCGCTTACTTACTTCATATGTTGAGATGGAAATTAGGTGACACTGATTTTTTTGCTGCTTTAAAAAATTATCAATCAGATACCAATCTTACATACAACTTTGCCCAGGTACCTGATTTAATTGAGCATTTCCAAAATCAAAGCGATCAAAACTTAACACCATTTTTTAATCAGTGGTATTATGGAGCGGGATATCCGAGTTATCATTTGCAATGGTTTCAGAATGAAGAAAATTCTGTTTCTATATATATATGGCAAGAAACAAGTGTTCCTGCAAGTGTTCCTTTTTTCGCAATGCCAATACCAATTCAATTTATTGGAGATGGTTATGATACAATTATACGCTTCGACAATACTTATAATAGTCAGGTTTTAAAAATTGACCTGCCATTTATTGTTGATTCATTAGCATTTGATCCTGATTTGCATTTGATATCTTTTGACAATTCTGTATCCAAAGGTTTAGCATTCGATGGCAATTCATTTTTATTATTTCCAAATCCTTCCAATGATTATGTCAATATTTTTTACAGCCCAGATATTTCTCCGACTTCATTTGCTATATATGATGTAACTGGAAAAAAAAGTGTTCAAGGTGAAATTATAACGCCATCAAATAATTTTGTTTTTACTATTCCTACAACGGAATTGAGTGATGGCTTATACTTTATTAAAGTATATTATGGAACAAAAGAAAAAATATTTAAATGGGTAAAGGCAAATTAATTTATGCCTTCTCTACCATTCTTGATTTACGAAGCATCTCTTCTGCTTTTTCAACCATCTCAGCAGAACCAATATAAACCGGTAATCGCTGATGCAACTCAGTTGGTTCTACTTCCATAATTGGAATGTCGCCATTTGATGCCTTCCCTCCTGCTTGTTCAGCAATGAAAGCAAGTGGATTACATTCAAACAACAAACGAAGCTTTCCTTTATTTGAAGGAGCCACTGGTGGATACATATAAATTCCTCCTTGAATCATATTGCGATGAAAATCGGCTACCATTGACCCAATGTAGCGGAATGAATAAGGTCGGCCTGTAGTTTTATCTTCAGTAGTACACCAATCAATATAACGGCGAATTGGCTCAGGAAAATTTATATAGTTGCCTTGATTTACTGAATAAACTTTTCCATTTTCTGGAATGCGGATATCAGGATGTGATAAAAAGAATTCACCAACTGAAGGATCCAATGTAAATCCATTTACTCCTTTCCCTGTTGTGAAAACCATCATAGTTGAAGAGCCATAAATTACATACCCTGCTGCAACTTGCTGGGTTCCTTTCTGTAAAAAATCTTCAGCAACACAAGGGCCTGAAAGGCTAACCCGCCGGAAAATTGAAAAAATAGTTCCAATAGAAACATTTACATCAATATTACTGCTACCATCTAAAGGATCAAGATTTACAACATATTTGGCGTTCTGATGTTCTGCAAATGGAATGTAATCATCACTTTCTTCGGAGGCAATTCCACAGCATTCGCCACTCACTTTTAATGCGGATAGAAATTGATCATTGGCAAAAACATCTAATTTTTTTTGGTCATCACCCGTTGAATTATGAGTGCCTGCGCTGCCGAGAATTTCAGTAACCAATCCAGCTTTATTCACTTCACGATTTACAATTTTAGAGGCAAGAGCAATATCACGAAGCAAGCCCGAAAGCTCGCCTGAAGAATATGCAAAATCTTTTTCTCTCTGAAATATAAATTCATCTAATGTTATTAATTTTCGATAATTATTCATTCAGTAGGTTATCAGTTAGCCGACAAATATACATTCATATTTTTTAGTTGTAAGTTGATGCCTCACAGATACATTAAAGACTTATTTTGCCCAAAAATATTTTTAATGATTTTCATTCGTAATGCAGTTTCTGGGGATGTTAAGGCAATGTATTCCCTTATAAAAGAACTCGCGCTTTATGAAAAAGCTCCAGAACATGTGATAAATTCTGAATCTGATATGTTAAATGATGGATTTGGAGAACATCCCCTATTCAAAGCATTTATTGCTGAAAATGAAAATGGTATTGTTGGAATGGCTTTATGCTATCAGGCATACAGCACTTGGAAAGGGAAATATATTTATCTGGATGATTTAATCGTTACTGAAACAGAACGAAAGAGCGGAGCAGGAACATTATTATTTGAGGCTGTTTATAATTATTCTAAAACATTAAATGCAAATCAACTTCGCTGGCATGTGTTGAATTGGAATGAACCAGCTATTTCTTTTTATAAAAAATACCCCTGCACTTTTGACGAAGAATGGATTACCTGTAAAATTGAAAAAGAAAATCTGATAAAATAAATGTGCGGCATCAGTGGAATAGCTTGTTGGAATGGAAAGAAAATTTCTACTGATGAAATTATCCGCATGAATAATTCATTAAGACATCGTGGCCCTGATGATGAAGGTTTTTTATTAATCAATGAAAAACAAAAAACTATTGCATTTGGAAATGATACTCCGATAGAAGTAAAAGAAAGTCGATTACACTTTTCTCCTACTCAACACATTGAAAAAAATAATTCAGTTTATGAATTATTGCTGGGGCATCGCCGGCTTTCGATTATTGATATATCTGCTACTGGCCACCAACCCATGTGTTTACCTGATGTTGATTTATGGATTACTTACAATGGAGAAATTTATAATTACAAAGAACTAAGAGCATCTCTGCAAGCAAAAGGAATTGAGTTCATTACTGAAAGTGATACAGAAGTTATACTAAGATGTTATCAGGCTTATGGAAGTGAATGCGTGCAACACTTTAACGGCATGTGGTCATTTGTGATTTATGATGGACGAAAAAAAGAAATGTTTGCATCAAGAGATAGATTTGGAGTAAAACCATTTTATTATCACTCAGCAGAAAACAATTTTGCTTTTGCATCAGAACAAAAAACATTGTTGCAATTTAGTGAAGTGAAAAAAGAAATCAATCCGGTTGCGATGTTTGATTTTTTAGCACTAAATGTTTTAGAGAAAGAAAAAGAAGGTTTATTCAAAGGCATTAAAGAGTTGCAACCTGCACATAACCTATCATTGAATCTTAAGAATGGTGAAATAAAAATCAATTGTTACTACTCGCTTAAAACCGATTCAACATTTTTTTCTATCAATAAAAAACAAACACAAGAATACATTGATGAAGTAAAAAAACTAGCGACAGAATCAATTGATCTTCGCTTGCGTGCTGATGTAACTGTTGGAACCTGTTTGAGTGGTGGCATTGACAGTTCAGTGATTGTTTGTGTGATGGATAAATTGTTGAAAGAAAAATCTTCGTCACAAAATGGGAACAAGATTCAAGCTTTCTCTTCAATTTTTCCTGGAAGCCGATTCGACGAAAGTGCCTACATGAAAAATGTGGTGGAGCAAACAAATACAAACTGGCACACAGTTATACCAGATAAAAAAGATTTCTTGAATGATGTTGAATACTTAATATACTCACATGATTTACCCATCTGGAGCATAAGTTCTTTTGCGCAATCATCAGTAATGAAATTAGCAAAATCTAATCATGTAAAAGTTTTGCTCGATGGACAAGGCGCTGACGAATTGTTTGGTGGGTACAAGCACTACTATAAATATTTATTAAATGATTTTAAATCCTCAAGTGAAAATAATGAATATCAGAATGCAATTGCCGCTTTGAAAGAAACAAACGGAAAAGATTTTCTGGTTCGTTACAATCTAAAAAAACTGATTGAACCGACTGCTCCACTCCTACTGAAGAAATTTTTCTTTCCTGATTTGAAATACATTCATCCTGACTTGCTGAATCAGTATAAAGAACGATTTTTATTTTTGAAAGAAACATCCACTTCACTAAATGAAAAATTAAAAGAGGATTTCACCGGAACTTATCTAAAAGAATTATTGCGGCGCGAAGACCGCAACGGAATGATGCACTCCGTTGAATCGCGTGTTCCATTTACTGACGATCACTCATTAGTTGAATCTGTTTTTTCTATTCAAGGGAATTATAAAATTAGGGGCGCATCAACAAAATATTTGTTGCGCGAGGCATTTAAGGATATTCTTCCATCACCTGTTTATTCGCGCACTGATAAACTTGGATTTGTTACACCAAATAACGAATGGATGAATGATTTAAAAAATGATTTTAGAATTTATTTCACTAGTGATCTTGCTCCGTATTTGAATCTTCCATTGTTAATGAGAGACTACAACTCTTTCTTCAATCAATCACATAAATCTGAAAACTATCGAGTTTTTAAGTTTATTAGTTTGGCTGTATGGATGAAAACTTTCTTTAATTCTTAATTGTTTTTTTAAAAACAAGTCCCTATTTAAACTATTTTCTTTTCTTTGCGCACAATATGACACAGGAACAACTGAAAGATATTATTCGCCGCACTGGGGAACTAGGGCGGTTTCTTTGACCTCGCTAAAAAGCAGGATGATGTTCGCGAAGCTGAACTAAAAACTGCCGATCCCGATTTCTGGAACAATGCGCAAAAGGCGCAAACCATTCTCAAGCAAATTAAAATTAACAAGGGGTGGATAGCAGATTACAATTCTGTTGAAAGCAAAGTAAATGACCTTGATGTGCTATATACCTATTACACCGAAGGCGAATTAACTGCTGAAGAAGTGGAGCAAAACTATCAGGTTGCTTTAAAAGCGGTGGACGACTTGGAGTTTAAAGGCACTTTCACCGACCCCGAAGATGCACTTGGTGCTGTGGTTGAAATAAATAGTGGCGCAGGCGGAACCGAGAGTCAGGATTGGGTGGAGATGATTAGGCGCATGTACATTATGTATGGCGAAAAAAAGGGTTACAAAATTTCAGATATTGATACACAGTATGGCGAGGTAGCCGGAATAAAATCATGCACATTGGAATTTGAAGGCGAGTTTGCTTATGGTTTTTTAAAATCTGAATCGGGTGTGCATCGTTTAGTGCGCATCAGTCCTTTTGATAGCAACGCCCGTAGGCACACTTCATTTGCTTCGGTGTTTGTGTTTCCATTAGTAGATGATACTATTAATATTGAAGTGAATCCAGGCGATATAACGTGGGATACTTTTAGAGCAGGTGGAAAAGGAGGCCAAAATGTAAACAAGGTAGAAACAGCGGTACGCCTGCATCATGCTCCATCTGGGTTTGTCGTGGAATGCCAAGTAGCGCGAAGTCAACTTGATAATAAGGAACGCGCAATTAAAATGTTGAAGAGTAAATTATATGAAGAAGAAATAAGAAAACGAAACGAATTGCGCGACAAGGTTGAGGCTGGTAAAATGAAAATTGAATGGGGTTCGCAAATACGCAACTATGTTATGCATCCATATAAGTTAGTAAAGGATGCGCGGACTGGGCATGAAACAGGAAATGTGCAGTCTGTAATGGATGGCGATATTGATGAGTTCATTAAAGCATTTTTGATGGGGAAGAAAAAAAAGTAGTTTTAATTTGAACCCTATTCATATAATGGATAACTATTGCAACAAATTTTATTTTTTGTATTATTTTTTTTAAGCATAAATTTTTAAATGAAAATATTATATCCATATCTTAAAGCCTACTACCCTTTAATCATTCTTTCGCTTGTACTTGCTACCATCAATCAATCATTTAGCATGATGGATCCATATATTTTAGGAAAAGTTATTGATAATTATGCATTGAAATTTTCGACTTTTACCATAAATGAATTTGTAAAAGGCGTTGGATTATTGTTGCTCGCAAGTATGGCCGTTGCAATGATAAGCCGTATAGCAAAAAACTTTCAAGATTATTGTGTGAACACGATTGTTCAACGGCTTGGCGCTAAAATGTATACTGATGGAATTAGACATTCACTAGAACTTCCTTACGAGGAATTCGAGGACCAACGCAGTGGAGAGACACTTGGAATATTACAAAAAGTTCGGACAGATGTCGAGAAGCTTTTAAGTTCAATTATTAATGTTCTTTTTACCATGCTTGTCGGAATTGTTTTCGTTATAATTTATTGTATTAATGTCAATTGGATTGTTGCGCCAGTTTATTTTTCTATGATACCTATTATTGCGATTATTAGTTCAGTGCTTAGTAAAAAAATAAAAAAAATTCAAAAGATAATTGTTAGTGAAACAACTATTCTTGCTGGATCAACTACCGAAAGTCTTCGCAACATTGAATTAGTCAAAAGTTTAGGTTTATCACAACAAGAAATAGCAAGGTTAAATAATAACACAATAAAAATTCTTGGATTAGAATTAAAAAAAGTTAGGTACATCCGAAGTATATCATTTATTCAAGGAACAATTATTAATTTATTACGCACCTCCATTCTTGGATTGATGATGTATCTTGTTTTTTCGCAACAAATTCAACCCGGTCAATTTGTTACATTATTTATTTATTCATTTTTCATATTTGGCCCATTGCAAGAATTAGGAAATATTATAAATATTTATCGTGAAGCAGAAGTTTCATTAAATAACTTCTCTAAAATCATGAATAAGAAAAGTGAACCCCAACCGAAACACCCAATACAGATCGATCGGATAAATTCATTGGTTTTTGAAAAAGTAAGTTTCAAGCATAAGTCAAGCCCTACTTATGCATTGACCAATATTTCATTTAAAGTTAACCTCGGAAATACACTTGCTTTTGTTGGGCCATCTGGCAGTGGAAAAACCACTCTTGTAAAATTATTAGTTGGATTATATCGTCCATTTGAAGGAACTATTTATTATAATCAAATAGAGGGAAGTAAAATAAATTTCGATGACCTTCGGAGCCAAATTGGTTTTGTAACACAAGACAGCCAACTATTTAGTGGAACCATTGGAGAAAATCTACTTTTTGTAAATCCACTTGCAACAGAAAAAGAGTGTATAGATGTATTGGAAAAATCGGCATGTCATTCATTACTCAATCGTGCTGATAAAGGATTAGATACGATTATTGGCGAAGGTGGAATTAAAATATCAGGGGGTGAAAAACAAAGACTCTCTATAGCACGTGCATTGCTTCGCAAACCCGCACTTCTAGTTTTTGATGAGGCTACTTCGTCTTTGGATTCACTAACTGAAGTCGAAATTACTTCTACCATCAGAACAATTTCTGATAATCACCAGCACATAACTATTCTCATTGCACATCGTCTAAGCACCATTATGCATGCTGATACAATTTTTGTTCTGGAACAGGGTAAAATTACTGAGTCAGGAAATCACGATGAACTCCTTGCTTCAAAAGGTTTATATTTTGCTATGTGGAGACAACAAATTGGGGAACGAAAAAAATAATAATTTATCCTCAAATTTTTCCATCAACGAAATACATATCAATCTCGCCTTTATTTTTTGCCTGAACTTTTCCTCGATAAGTGCAATTGAATTTATTTTTTACCAATTCATAAGTGCTGCCTGAAATATTTACTTTCCCAATCTCACCGCTGCTTTCCATTCTTGAAGCTGTATTTACTGCATCTCCCCAAATATCGTAAGCGAATTTTTTTGTGCCCACCACTCCTGCTACCACCGGCCCTGAATGAACTCCTAATCGCAGTTCAAAAAATATCTCATTCTTTGCCTGTTTTTCTTTTTTATTTTCTTCAATGTAGGCCTGCATTTCCAATCCTGCTTTAATAACATCTTCAGCATGAGTTGCTTTCTCCACCGGTAATCCAGCTACACACATATAGGCATCGCCAATTGTTTTTATTTTCTCAATTCCGTGCTTAGTGATGATGGCATCAAAGGCACTGAAGCATGTATCAATTTCTTTTACTAATTCTTCAGGGCTTAATAATTCGCTTGCCTGTGTAAAGTTTTTAAAATCAGTAAACATCACTGATACCATATCAAATCTTTTCGCTTTTGCAGTTCCTGTTTGTTTTAATTCTTCAGCAGTTTCTTCCGGTAAAATATTCAACAATAATTCATCGCTTCTCTTTTTTTCTTCCTTAATTTTATTCCGTTGAAGAAAAAATATTCCTGCAAAAATCAAAACCACAGCGAACCCACCAATGAATCCATTGCGCACCAATTTTTGTCGTGCAATTTCCTGTTGTTGTATTTCCTGATCTTTAGTTAAAAGATTGATTTGATTTTTCTGTTTGTCTAAATCGAAAGCAAATTGCAATGTTCCGAGTTTCTTATCTGATTCTAAATTATAAATAGAATCCTTTATAGCGAGCAAAAGTGACTGATACTTTGCTTTATTCTTAAAATCATTTTTTATAGAATAAATTTCAGAGAGTCCTTTATAGATTTCCAGCAATGAATATTTTGCATCTACTTCATTTGCCACAAGTTCTGCTTCAAGAAGTTTTTCAGCGCCTCTGTTCAAATCTTTTTTCGCAACATATGATTTTCCAAGACCGATTAATGCAATAGCGCAATCTGATTTCATATCTAAATCTTTGGCAAGTTTTGATGCTCGTTCCTGAATTTCAATTGCTTTATCATATTCATGTTCTAACATGTAAAGCGCACCAATATCATTTAGAGTATATGGCGCATCTTCAGTTCCATCAACCGCTTTTAATGAAATGTCGAAATAATATTCTGCCGAATCATATTTACCCATGTTCATGTAAACCTCACCGAGATTCACCGCTGTTATACCATAAGAACTTTTATCTTCTAAATATTGACAAAGTGCAAACCCCTTGTGATAAAACTCAATTGCTTTTTCGTATGTCTGCTTCTTTTTTCCATAGATAGCACCGATGTTTCCCAGTGCAGTTAGCATTCGCAGCGTATCATTAATTTCTTCGGAATATTTTAACGACTTCAAATAAATCTCAAGCGCTTTTTCATCATCTCCCTGGTTGTAATAAATATTTCCCATGTTGGAATAAATGTTTGCCATTCCTTTTTTATCACCAATTGAATCGAAAGTCTGAAGCGCTAATTCATAAGACTTAATTGCTTCAATATAATTTCCGAGATAGTAATATCCTATTCCGATATTTTTGTAAGCAAGTGCGATACCTTTTTTAAAGTTCAGTTTTTTAGCAAGGGCTGAAGATTGAAGCCCATAAAAAACAGACAATTCAGAATTAATTGTAAAATATTTTTTACTGATTGCATTAAAAGCATTCACTTTTGAAGTGTCATTCTTCATTTTTTCCATTGCCCGAATCAAACTATCAAGTTGTGTTTCCTGAGCGCTTGCCGAAACAATTAGTAGAAATAAAAGAGAAAAAAACAATAATATAGAATACTT
>CAMDDP010000035.1 GCA_945892775.1 Chitinophaga pinensis | reverse complement strand
TTGATTTATCGTTCTCCTTTATCTCCAAATGAAAATTCAACAACACAAAAAATATTATTGGAGAATATTGCAGATGGTTTGTATGAAGTAGTGGTGAGCAACGTTCAACAAACTCTTACTCAGCGGTTGATTATTCAGAAGTAATCTTTCTTTTACAAAATTTAAATTTCTTCTTTCTTCATTTTATAAATCACATTTCTTTTTTTCAATTCAGAAAGTATGAATTGAAAATTATTTTCTTCTTCACCTAAATATTCAGGAGGATTAATTCCCGTTCGTGAATATTTCTTTTTCAATAACAATCGCACTGCTGCAGTACAAGTGAATCCCGTAGTGCGCGCCATTGAGGAGGTTTGTGTTGCTTTATCGTACTGATCAAATAAGTCATAAGTGTATCGGATGTTTTTTCCCGACTCATTGCCCTGAACAATCACTCGCATCACAGTAAATTCTTCTTCGCCTGATTTATATTTCCATTGTGGCAACATTACAGCAGCGGCCAAATCAATGGGGCGAATCATTTTTCCTTTTACAAAGACTTCTTCTTCGCTGAAAAATCCCATGTCCCGTAACATTTCCATTGACTTGCGATGACCAGGATACCGCAAGGTTTTTTCTTTCATATCAGGAATGTTCATTGTTTTTATAATGCTTCGCAATCCATCTGTGTTAAATGATTCGAGTGTTCCAATGTTTTCAAAGTGAATAAACTCGGGTTCGGTCAGTGCTGGCCTTATTATTTCTTTTCCATTCTCTACCAATCGTGCTGGTCGGGTATATTCTTCAATTACATCAATAGGTGAAAAAGGTGCCTTGTATTGAAAGGGTAATTTGCGTTCAAATGGCAATCCACCAACCAAGCATTCAAACCTTTGAATTTTCATGCGTTGATTATGGTAACCAAGAATGACATTATCCATACCAGGGGCAACTCCACAATCAACAATGGCAGTAACATTATTTTCTTTTGCAAGAGCATCGAGCTCAAATGCATCTTCAGGAAAAAAAGAAATATCAACTACATTCTTTTTGTTGTTCAGAATGGTTTTTAAAGTTTCGAAACCCATGAAACCCGGAACTGCCCCTACTACACAATCGGCATCGGCAATTAAGTTTTTAATTTCATTTTTATCAGAAATATTCGCTCTCTGTATTTGAATATTAGAACTGTTTTTAATCAGCGATAAATTTTCGTCGCTGATATCAGTAGAAAGAACATTATAATCTGTTGCAAGGTCTTTTGCAATAGTGCGCCCCACCATGCCGGCACCGAGAACCACAATATTTTTCATAATTAACTTTTGAATTTTAAAATTATATCCTTCTAATATGCGCCCCTAATTTATTTAATCGCTCATCAATATTTTGATACCCGCGATCAATTTGACTAATATTATTAATTGTGCTTTTGCCTTCGGCACTCATGGCTGCAATTAACAACGCAACACCTGCTCGAATATCAGGACTTGTCATGTTAATTCCACGCAATGGAAACTGGCGGTTTAGTCCGATAACTGCCGCGCGGTGAGGATCACATAAAATTATTTGCGCACCCATCTCAATTAATTTATCAACGAAAAACAACCGGCTTTCAAACATTTTTTGATGAATGAGTATAGTGCCTTTTGCCTGAGTGGCCGTAACAAGAAGTACTGAAAGTAAATCGGGAGTCAGGCCGGGCCATATTGCATCAGCAATAGTCATAACACTTCCATCAATAAAAGTTTGAATTTTATAAGTTGCCTGCTCAGGAACGAAAATATCGTCGCCACGAATTTCTAATTCTATTCCTAACTTTCTAAAAGCATCTGGAATAATTCCAAGTTGTTCAGGTTGTGCATTTTTAATGGTCAGTTCACTTTGAGTCATCGCTGCCATGCCAATAAAACTTCCCACTTCAATCATGTCACTCAACATGCGATGCGCTGTTCCGCCGAGTGCTTCCACCCCATGAATAGTAACAAGATTAGAACCAATACCCTCAATCTTTCCGCCCATGCGCACAATCATTTTACAGAGTTGCTGCAAATAAGGTTCGCATGCAGCATTAAAAATAGTTGTAGTTCCTTTCGCCAATGAAGCCGCCATAATAATATTGGCAGTACCTGTAACAGATGCTTCATCGAGCAACATGTAAGCGCCTGTTAACTGTGAAGCATCAATGGTGAAGTTGTTTTCCTTGTTGTCGAAATTAAATTTTGCACCGAGTTTTTCGAAACCATTGAAGTGTGTGTCTAATCTTCTTCTTCCAATTTTATCTCCTCCTGGTTTTGGTATAAATGCTTTTTTAAATCGGGCGAGTAGCGGGCCAACCAACATAACCGAACCTCGAAGCCGCGAAGCTTTCTTCGCATAATCTTCGGTGTTCATATAATCAATATTAATATTGAGTGCCCGGAATGAATAAGTGTCTTCATTCAACTTGTGAATTTCTACTCCAAAATCGCGGAGCAAATCAATCAGCATGTTCACATCCACAATGTTAGGGATGTTGCTGATGGTAACCGTTTCGCTGGTGAGCAGTGTGGCGCATAAAATCTGTAATGCCTCATTCTTTGCTCCTTGTGGGATTATTTCTCCTTTTAGTTTGTAACCACCTGTTACTTCAAATGCGTCGGGCATATTTTTAGTCTTTAATTGTGAGTACTTATTTTTAAAAAATAATTTTCTTGCAATCAATTAAGGTTCGAAGATGAACGGATATTTTGGTGGAAATATTTTATTCATAGAAAATTTATTCACGGATAGATGATATAGTGAACAGAATAAATTCTTAATGAAACTAATCAAATAAAAACGGAGCAATTACAATCTGTTGATACGATTGAAGAAAGGGCAAGAGATGACCCCTTCTTGAGTAACGATGTTATACAATAAATTATCTCTTCCTTCTGAATTGCTGGTGTTTCGGATTGCCACCACCTCCGCCTCCACGGGAAGGTTTTGAAAATCCTTTTTTGCGGAATGATTTTTCGCGACCGGTTTTTTCTTTGAGCGGCGCACCCTTGATATTGTCGAGATTGAAATCGTCGCCGATTTGCAACTGCCCCCCACTGATAATATCGAGGTCGTTTTTTATAACATCGTCGCTCACATGCTGGTTGTCGTTCCATTGCAGGTGAACTAGTTTCATGTAGTAAGCAACAGTTTCGGCAGCGCTTTTTTTCTTTTCGGGATCGTCAACATCGTCCTTTATTTTTTCGAGCAGGCGCTCTAAATTTTTTCCGTAATTACGATACTTAATTTTATTTTTCGGATAAGCCAAAGGGGCAACGTGCAAGTCTTTTTCGGTGGGCGGATCAGGCATTGGATAAGGAGAGTCAATGTCCAATTTATACTGTGTCATGATGTGGAGGTGATCCCACAACTTGTTTTTATATTCTTCGATGTGACGAAACTGCGGACTGCTCATGCTCATAATATTAATGAGTGCATTGGCAGCAGCATTGCGCTGATCGCGATCCTTAATTGTTAAAAGATGCTCAGCTAATTTTTGTGTGATGCGTCCATACTCCGGAATTTCCATCTTCGGACGCTGTGTATTGTATTCCATATTTAATTGGAGAAGTGACAAATGTAAGAGGTATTATGCTATTTATTAAATATTATTAAAAATCAAATAAAATTGGAGATAAACAGAAGTATCAGATTTACTATCGAAATTAGCGGTCAATAAAAAAATGAAAGTCGGACTTTTCTTCGGATCGTTTAATCCTATCCACATCGGTCATCTGGTAATTGCCAATTTTATGGCAGAGAATACCGATTTGCAAAAAGTATGGTTCGTAGTAAGTCCGCACAATCCATTGAAGGAAAAAAAAGGTTTATTGAAAGACACTGACCGATTGCATCTGGCTCAATTGGCAACCGAAGACAACACAAAATTTAAAGTGAGTGCCATTGAATTCAAATTACCGCAACCATCTTACACCATTCACACACTTACTTATCTGAAAGAAAAATTTCCGCAACACAAATTCGTTTTAATCATGGGATCTGATAATCTGGTGTCATTGAAGAAGTGGAAAAATTATGAAATTATTTTGCGTGATTATGAACTTTATATTTATTGTCGAACAGAAAATTTAAAAACTTCATTGGCAAATCACGAACGGGTAAAAATATTTGAAGTGCCGGTGATGGATATTTCTTCGTCTGAAATCAGAAAATTAATCAGTGAAAAAAAATCGGTGCGCTATCTTGTTCCTGAAATTGTGTATGAAGAAATTAAGACCCGAAAGTTTTACCGGAAAACTGTTACGGTTTAATTTTCAGAAGCACCGGGCAGTGGTCGCTGTGTCTTACATCAGGTAAAATTTCGGACGACACTAAATCTTTTTCCAATTCTTTAGTTGCGTTGTGGTAATCAATGCGCCATCCTTTGTTGTTTGTGCGGGCATTAAAAAAATTACTCCACCAGGTGTATTGTTGTGGTGATTGATTGAAATGACGGAAAGTATCTACCCAGCCTGTTTCAAAAAGTTTTGTCATCCATTCTCTTTCTTCCGGAAGAAAGCCCGATGAATTTTTATTTCCTTTCGGATCGTGAATGTCAATGGGCTGATGACAGATATTGTAATCGCCGGAGAGAATAATTTTATTTCTGGCCTTCTTCAACTTCACTAAATATTCAAGATAATCATTTAAAAAATCATACTTAAAATTCTGACGAACCTCTCCTGTTGTTCCACTTGGAAAATAAGTGTTGATAAAGGTAGTGTCACCAATATCCATTCGCAATACTCTTCCTTCGCTGTCATATTGATTCAACCCTATTCCTAATTTAATCTGGTCGGGTTTTAATTTGGTGAGAATACCAACTCCGCTGTATCCTTTTTTCTCAGCCGAAAACCAGAAATGGTGGTAACCCAGATTCTCAAATTCTTTCACATCAATTTGTTCGGGTTGTGCTTTTGTTTCCTGAAACATCACCACATCATACTTGTTTTCTTTCAGCCAATCCACCAATCCTTTTTTCATGGCGGCACGAATGCCATTGACATTGTATGTGATAAGAGAAATTTGTGAAGACATTTTTTATTGCTTTTTTATTCAGACAAGAATAAAGAAAATCATTTGTATAAAGCAATTGGACAACTTTGCAATCCAATTGCAAAGTTGTCCAGCACTTAACCACACACGGATTTTAACGCTGCATAGGTTTATACTGATAAAATGTGAACAAATTTTTAATGCATAAAAATCCGGCGAGCATCACTTTCTTCTTCCATCCTGCTTCCTCCACAAAGTGTTTCCATGATTTTGTCTGCTGCTTTTTTCCCGGTTTCAGCCGCGCCATTCATAAATCCCTGGTACCAAAGCGAACAATGCTCTCCAGCAAAATGCAGATTGTCTATACTTTTTCTTTCGGCTCCGGCAATGGTAGTAAACTGCCCTGGCCGATAACAAGCATAACTTGCAAGTGTGTAAGGGTGAGTTGGCCAGTGTATTCGCTGAACATTTCCATTGTATTGTGCAGTTACACCCGGAAATATTTGCTCCAGTTTAGGCAGATAAATATCTTTTTGAGATGCTGGTGTACCAGCACCTAAACTATCACTTAGATTTCCGCCAAGGTAAACTGTATAGCCGCCATTTGTTCCGCCTTGCAACTGACTGTTGTCCCAACCGGTTTGCATTCCGTTATCTGAAAATGAGTATCCTGCATAGCCCTGAGTTCTCCATATTCTGTTGTTAAAGCCCATCATTAGTTTCGAGTTGCTGCCGTATCCTAAATTCTGAATCGCGTTTGTTTTCCATATAGGAAGTGTTACACCTGATAAATCAACCGTGCGCAAAATGGTAAACGGAATGGCAAGCACCACAGCATCAGCACTCACTTGTTCAGTGGTTCCATTCGACTTTTCGAACCAGAGTTTATAAGTACCATTTGCCATTTGTTGCAGCTTCACCAATTTTCGCTCGAGCGCTACACGGCTTTGCACCTGCTCATAAATTTTATTAATCACCAACTGATTTCCGCCCTGAATTTTATATCGCTCATCACTCTCCCCAAAAATATCAAAAGTTCCATTTGAAACATCAGCTGAAAACAGATACAGGAAGTTGATAGAAGATTGGTCATCTACCTCTCTTCCGTATTCTGTGAGGTAGGCAACTTCCAATGCTTCGCGAATCCATCCGTTCATTCCAATGGAATCAAAGTATTCGGAGATGGATTGATTGTCATAAAAATCAGCATTGCCATAATTATTGTAAACCATAACATTCGGTAGCGCATCTATATCTGATTGTATTTGTGATGCATAAGGAAGAAAAGCGTTTATAACTTCGGTAAGCGAATAATGCTGACCATTGAAATAATAATCCTGCATGTTTAATGCGGTTTCACTTGCAGCGAAAGTATCAATCAAAGGGAGATTAAATTCATTAGCCAAGTGTAACATATCTGTATGAATACTGTCGATAAATTCTCCTCCTAATTCAGTAGTAAGACCAGGTGCCATAATATTATTTGCAGTGTAAATTCTTCCTCCAACCCTGGTGCTCGATTCATATACTTTAGACATAACACCTGCTTTCTTTAATTGATAGCAACAATTTAATCCGGCCATTCCACCTCCAACAATTACAATGTTTGCATTACAACTTTTCTTTTGGCCTGAACCTGTTGCGGACAGTAATTCATTTCCTTTTTTACACGAGGCCATTAAACCGGCGGCACCCAAAACCAATCCGGCTTTTGCCGTGGTTGACAGAAAATTCCGGCGCGATGCACTTCGCGGTTGCGAAATCATATCAGCCAACTCGTCTATCGGTGGTGCTGATTTGTTTTTCGAAAGTAGTGCTATTTGAAATGCTTTTTTTAATGTGCGAAGCAATTCAGAGCGCGATTGTAAATGACGGCTCATAAGCGAATTTTTTTATTTCGAATGAAATGTAAACGAATAAATCAAAATCAAAAAACATTTTCGATGAAAAGAAAATAATATTGGATGAATGAAATTTTTTATCCTTCTAAAATTATTTTTCTATTTAATCCAGTCAAAACCGGTAAAAGGTCGCAACACATCAGGAATGCGAATACCTTCTTCACTGGTTTGATAATTTTCTAAAAGTGCAGCAACAATGCGTGGAAGAGCAAGAGCACTTCCGTTGAGCGTATGAGCGAAATTTATTTTCCCGTTCTTGTCTTTGTAGCGGAGCTTCATTCTGTTCGATTGAAAAGTTTCGAAGTTGGAAACAGAACTTACTTCAAGCCATTTTTTTTGCGCAGCAGAATAAACTTCAAAATCAAAAGTAAGTGCCGATGCAAAACTCATATCACCACCACACAAACGAAGTATGCGGTATTTCAATCCGAGTGCATTCAATAAACCTTCAACATGACTCACCATTGTATCTAATGTTGCATAAGATTTATCGGGATGTTCGAGCTGAACAATTTCCACTTTGTCGAACTGATGCAAACGATTTAATCCGCGCACATCTTTTCCGTAACTACCTGCTTCGCGACGAAAGCATTGCGAGTAAGCGCACATCTTCACAGGTAATTCTTCTTCCTTCAATAACACATCACGATAAATATTAGTGACCGGAACTTCAGCAGTAGGAATGAGATAGTATCCATCTTCATTAACAAAATACATTTGTCCGTCCTTGTCAGGCAACTGACCTGTTGCATAACCCGAATCAGCATTGACCATCAACGGCGGTTGAATTTCCAAGAATCCCTCAGCAATCGCTTTATCTAAAAAGAAACTGATGAGCGCGCGCTGCAGTTTTGCACCTTTACCCATGTAAACAGGAAAGCCGGCACCCGTAATTTTATTTCCTAATTCGAAACTGATGAGATTATACTGTGTGGTTAATTCCCAATGCGGTTTTGCATCGGCAGTGAGTTTTGGTTCTTCGCCTCCTTCACGCACCACCACATTTTCTTCGGATGTTCTTCCCTTCGGAACACTTGTATGCGGCAGGTTCGGAACACGTACGAGTAAGTCGTGTAACACTTTTTCGATGTGCGATTTTTTTTCTTCTAGCAGTTTGGCCTCTTCTTTCAGCGAAGCGGTTTCTTTTTTCTTCGCTTCAGCTTCATCCGATTTTTTTTGCGCCATTAACTGACCAATCTCTTTCGAAACAACATTGAGTTTAGCAAGTGTGTTGTCGAGTTCCGACTGTATTTTCTTGCGGTCAATGTCATTTGCAATAATGTCGTTAATAATTTTTGTTCCGTCGAAATATTTCACGGCAAGACGTGAGAGCACATCTTCTTTATTATTCTGAATATGATTTAACTGTAACATTATGGCTATAAAAATTTTTGCGAATATAATTTGAGCAAATACATTATTTCTTAAATGGCTTGCTGAATTATTGGGATGCTTAAAGCTTCATTAAAATTTTTATGTATGCCTATCATAATGATAATAAAAATATGCTTTTTTTTCATAATTGTAATAAAAGCAAAAACTTCAATCCAAAAAAAATATTTGCTCATTTAAATACGCTGGTTATCTTTACCCCATCAACCGCTCTGTTCAGGTTGCTGAGTCGAAATTTTCAAACCCATATTTACTACTCGAAGTTTCCTGATCAAGCATCTTTCTAAATAATAATCACAAACCTAAATTAACATAAACAACATTTTTTGCTGTTGACATTATGTACGACATTTTACAATTGAACGACATGCTCGTTCCCGATCTGCATGATATTGCAGAAAAAATTCAAATTGCTGACCATAAGAAATTATCAAAGCAAGATTTGATTTATAAAATCCTTGACAAACAAGCGGTGTCCCCAGAACTAGTTCGCGGAAAATCCGCTGATGTTTCTGATGATAAGAAGAAGCGACCACGCACTAAAAAGGAAGACAACCCAGCTGCTGAAAAGCCGGGCAAGGAAAAGGAGAAAAAAACTGCTTCGGCTGAAAAAAGCCAAAAAGAAAAAAAACAGGAAAAGCCTGATGCCGAATCTGTGGCACCTGATTCATCTAATAAAGAGAAAAAAGAAGCCCATTCGAATCCATCTCATTCTGAAGAAATTATTAGTGTGGATTTATCCGGGGGAACTTCGTTTAATTATAATCCTGATTCGCGCAGAGAAGAGTCTACGCGTATGCATGAAAAGCCTGTGGCTTCTGTTGAGCCAACTGCCACTCCAGTTCCACAAACTCAGGTTGCACAACCTATTCAACAAACACCAACTATTCAGCCCCAAAATCAGCCAGTACAATCAACTACTCAAACACAATTTCAAAACCAACAAAAATCTTTTATAAAAAAAGAGCCCGCCTTTAATGTTGATTTAGATGGAGTGGTTAGCTCAGAAGGAGTTTTGGAAATTCTGATTGATGGATATGGATTCCTTCGTTCATCTGATTACAACTATTTATCATCTCCTGATGATGTATACGTTTCTCCTGCACAAATAAAACTATTCGGAATAAGAACTGGAGATACCATAGTTGGCACAATTGCTCCACCGAAAGAAGGAGAAAAATACTTCAAATTAATTCGTGTAGATTGGGTGAATGGAAAATCACCGGCGGATATTCGCGATCGAGTTCCTTTCGACTATTTGAAGCCATTATTCCCTGATGAAAAATTAAATCTTTGCAACGAGCCCAATAATTATTCGTCACGCATCATGGACTTGTTTACACCGATTGGAAAAGGCCAGCGTGGATTGATAGTTGCCCAACCGAAAACCGGTAAAACCATGTTGCTGAAGGAGGTAGCAAATGCCATTGCCAAAAATCATCCTGAAGTTTATCTCATCATTTTACTGGTGGATGAAAGACCTGAAGAAGTAACCGACATGGAACGCAGTGTTCGTGCTGAAGTAATAGCTTCAACATTTGATGAACCTGCCGATAAACATGTGAAAGTGGCGGCTATTGCATTAGAAAAAGCAAAGCGCATGGTTGAGTGTGGAAATGATGTAGTTATTCTTTTAGATTCCATTACCCGTTTGGCCCGTGCCCATAATACTACTGCTCCTTCTTCTGGAAAAGTCTTATCGGGTGGTGTGGAAGCAAATGCTCTTCATAAACCAAAACAATTTTTTGGTGCGGCCCGAAATATTGAAGGCGGAGGCTCGCTCACCATTCTCGCTACCGCATTAACTGACACTGGTTCTAAAATGGATGAAGTGATTTTTGAAGAGTTCAAAGGAACTGGAAACATGGAACTTCAACTTGAACGCAAACTTTCGAATAAACGAATTTTCCCAGCCATTGATGTAATTGCATCCAGCACCCGCCGAGAAGATTTATTGCTTGATAAAGAAGCTTTACAACGCATGTGGATTCTACGCAATCACCTGGCTGACATGAATCCTGAGGAGGCAATGAAATTTCTTTTAGACCAAATGAAGGGGACAAAAAGCAACGAAGAATTCTTAATTACCATGAATAGATAAATTTGATGTGGAAATGTGGGAAACTTCACACATATTTGCGCTCCATTTTTTTGAAGGCATAAAATAATAGACATGAAAAGGACTTATCAACCATCGAATCGTAAACGCAAAAACAAACACGGCTTCCGCAAGCGCATGAAAAGCAATGAAGGCCAGTCAGTAATAAAAGCCCGTCGTCGTCGTGGCCGCAAGAAACTAACTGTTTCGAGCGAAAAGAAACTGAAAGGATAAAAAAATTCCGATGGCAGGCCACAGTAACATCGGCTCTGCCTCAACACAATCGTTCGGCAAAGCAGAGCGACTAAATTCTAAAAAATTGATGGACGAACTCTTTAATAAGGGTTCGTCCTTTGTTTTATATCCATTCAGAATTTATTGGATGAAGCACGAGCAAATAGTTCCTTCAAAAATTCAAGTGCTGATTTCCGTTCCCAAGAAAAATTTTCCTTTAGCTGTTGACCGCAACAGAATCAAGCGACTGATGCGCGAAGCGTACAGAAAAAATAAATTGCAGCATATTAATTCAATGATTGGAATTGATAAAAATATTTCAATCGCATTTTTATTCACTGATAGAAAAGTGCCAGAGTATAAATTGGTGGAAGAAAAAATGATTTCAGTTTTAAATCAACTTGCAGTAAAATGATTTCAAAAATTTTCAGTTGGTTTTTTATTCTCCTCATCAAATTCTACAAGCAGGTAATTTCTCCGTGGCTCATGCCCGCCTGCCGCTACTCTCCAACCTGTTCACAATATGGAATCGAAGCCATAAAAAAATATGGTGCATTCAAGGGAGGATGGTTGACGGTAAAAAGAATTTTAAGATGCAATCCATGGGGCGGACATGGGCACAACCCCGTTCCGTGAATCGAGATATAAATTTCTATTGTACCCGAAAGATAAGCTGAACAACTATTATTGTACAAAATAAATCACCGCATATTTTCGTTACTCATAAAACCTAAATCAAAACTCAAATGTCGAAATTTAAAAGATGGATTCTTGTACTTACTCTTTCCCTCTCAATTTTAATTCCTCTTGCATTTGTTACCGACAATCTATTCGAGGTTTCAAAAAACCTCGACATTTTCGCGACGCTATATAAAGAAGTGAATACTTATTATGTTGATGATATTGAACCGTCAAAGTTTATGCGCACTGGCATTGATGCCATGCTCAATTCACTTGACCCTTACACCAATTATATTTCAGAGGCGGAAATTGAAGGGTTTAGATTTCAAACAACTGGAAAGTACGGGGGCATAGGATCAACTATTAGAAAGTTTGGAGATTACCTTGCTATTGCAGAACCATATGAAGGATTTCCTGCTTTCAAAGCTGGATTAATGGCTGGTGATATTATTTTAGAAATTGATGGAAAAAGTACCAAAGGAAAAACTACAGACGAAGCAAGTAAAATTTTAAAAGGCTCACCTGGGACCACTATAAAACTATTAATTCAGCGTCCTGGTGATAAAAACACCCTTGTGAAAGAATTTAAAAGAGAGGAAATAAAAATAAATTCGGTGCCATATCATGGCATGCTAAATAGCGAAATAGGATACATACGGCTTTCACAATTTACCGAACAGTGTGGCAAAGATGTAGCGGATGCAGTGAAAGATTTAAAGGCTAAAAATGATTTGAAGGGAATTGTTTTCGATTTGCGTGGCAACCCCGGTGGCTTATTAAACGAAGCAGTGAACATTGTAAATGTATTTGTTGACAAAGGACAAATGGTGGTGAGCACAAAAGGAAAAGTTGCAGAGTGGGATAAAGAATACAAAGCACTAAACGAAGCAGTTGATACAAAAATTCCAGTTGTGGTTTTAGTGAATAGCGGTTCAGCCTCAGCCTCAGAAATTGTTAGTGGTGCTTTCCAAGATTTGGATAGAGGCGTAGTTGTTGGACAAAAAACTTATGGCAAAGGACTAGTACAATCAACTCGACAATTAAGCTTTGGAACGCAGTTGAAAGTTACAACAGCACATTATTTTACCCCTTCGGGAAGATGTATTCAAGCACTTGACTATGCACATCGAAACGAAGATGGTAGCGTGGGTAAAATTGATGATTCATTAAAAACAACTTTCAAAACAAAAGGAGGAAGGCTTGTTTATGATGGTGGCGGAGTTGATCCTGATATTTTATTTGATGCGCCAAAATTTAGTCCGATTTCGAAAAGCCTGATTGAGAAAAATTTAATCTTTGATTTCGCTACACAATATCGTCAGCAACACGAAATTATTGCCGAGGCAAAAGATTTTAAACTGAGCGATGCCGACTGGAATGCTTTTCAGAATTTTATTAAGGACAAGGATTACGACTATACTACAAAAACTGAAGATGCATTAAAGTCATTACAGAAAAATGCAGAGAGTGAAAAATATTTTGATGCAATAAAATCTGATTATGATTTAATAAAAAATAAAATTGGCCACGATAAAGACCAAGACCTACAAAAAAATAAAGACGAAATTTATAAATTGATACAACAGGAAATTGTCGGACGCTACTATTATCAGAATGGTAGAATGATTAATGCATTAAACAATGATTCTGAAATACTAAAAGCAATGGATGTATTAAGTAATATTCCATTATATAATTCAACCTTACAAGGAAAATAATTAAGAGACCAAATTTTTTTAAAGGGCAAACCTGAATTATTCTTGATTGCCCTTTTTTTATTCTGCTGCAAATCTTGATTTTAAAATTACATTTATCAGAACAAGAAACACTCATTTAAATGAACCGACTAGAAGTAATTCAATTGCTGATTAATCACACGAAAGCAAAAAATATTTGGAGATAAGTGTTTTTAATGGAAGTAATTTTTTAGAGGTTCATACAAAAAGCAAACATGCAGTTGATCCTGTTCTTAAAATTACTAACCGATATAAACTTCATGCAATTCTTAATGACCCAAGAAATTTGATGAATAAGTATTTCAATCTTACAAGTGATGCTTATTTTCAATCACAGAAAAACACAAAATTGATGTTGCCTTTATTGATGGGTTGCATACTTATACACAAACTTTGATTGATGTAAAAATGTGTTAAAATTTCTGAATCCGAATGGTGGAATAGTGATGCATGATTGCAGTCCGCCATCAAAGGCGCATGGTTGGCCGGCAAATTCAAAAGAGCATGCTGAAACACTGAACATTCCGGGTTTTACAGGTGGATGGTGCGGCGATTCGTGGAAAGCAATTTATCATTTGATTGAATGGAATACTAAATATAATGCCCTTGATATTTTTGTTTTGAATTGCGACTACGGTTTAGGAATTGTGTTTTCGAAAAAGAATTTTAATTTTTCGATGTTAAACGATTTGAAACCCGAATCAATTTATGAAACACTGAGCTATGAATTTTTAGATGCAATTCGTCAGGTCGTTATCAATTTTAAAGACGAAAATTATTTAAACGATTATTTGAAGAATAAATAACAAGTTTTTAATTCTTCTCTTTTTCTTTATCGTTCAAATTGCAAAATTGGTTTTAGCATTGTTTAAATACTGTCTTTGTTTATTTTATAAAGCACTTTTCTGAGATTATTGTTCAATTTCTTTATTTTAGTTTAAGATCTACATCATCGTATTCCCATTAAATTCACACACTCAATTTTATTCATGAAAAACAAAATCAGAATTTTTCTTTTTGTCATCTGTATTGCTTTTGAAATAATTATTTCTTGCAATTTAGTTTCAGCTCAAAGAATTTCACCGGATGTATTAAAAAAAGATGTTTATTATCTCGCGTCTGATAGTTTAAATGGAAGACAAACCGGAAGCGCAGGTGAACACTTGGCAGCTGATTATATTATAAGCAAATATAAATCAATAGGCCTGAAGCCTATGGGTGACACCGGTAGTTTTCTTCAATCATTTGAAACGAATATTGGAATAAAATATTCAGGCGAAAATTATTTGAGTGTCAATCGAGCAATACTTAAATCTGACTCAGATTATTATGCCATAAACTTTTCTGCTTGCGGTAATGTAACCGGCGAATTACAATTAGCCCAATATGGAATTTATGCTCCACAGATTGAAACGAATGATTATGAAAAAATTAATAAAGAAAATGGAACCATTTTCTTAATCGAATCATCGTCTCCTGATGGGGAAAGTCCGCATTCCAAATATTATCCGTTTCTCGATTTGCAATCCAAAATTCAGTCGGCTATTAAAAACGGAGCAACCGCAGTAATACTCATTAACACGCATGCCGATGCAGAAGATCCTGCCAAGAATTTTTCCAAGTATTTAACTTCGGTTTCCATTCCTGTTGTATTCGTTACCAAATCTGCGTATGAAAAATACTTTACTGGCAAGAAAATTTTAATTCAGTTAAGTGTTGGTTTAGAAAAAATTTCAATCACCGGTCATAATGTTATTGCGTACAAAGACAACGGCGCTAAAACTACTGTTGTGATTGGTGCTCATTACGACCATCTTGGTCACAACGAATACGGAGGATCATTGCACAAAGGGGAAGAGAATGGAATTCATAACGGTGCCGATGATAATGCAAGCGGAACCGCAGGAGTTATTGCCTTGGCAACTGCACTTTCAAACCAGAAAAATGCAAGCAACAATTATTTGTTTATTAATTTTTCAGGTGAAGAATTAGGATTAATCGGGTCAAAATATTTCGCAGAACATTCAACCGTTGACACCAGTACTTTTAATTACATGATAAACATGGATATGATTGGAAGATACAATTCTGAAAAAGGCATGGAAATTGGCGGCATGGGAACTTCACCCCAATTTGATTTCATCCGCACGATGAAAGATGATAACTTAAAATGGAAATTGGGTGAGAGCGGAACGGGACCAACTGACTTCACATCTTTCTATCATATTAATGTTCCTGTATTGAATTTTTTTACAGGCACACATGAAGATTATCACAAACCAACTGACGATGCAAACAAATTAAATTATAAAAAAGAAGCTGCAATTCTTGAGCTGGAATTAAGAATTATTGATTCGCTCAATAAAAAGGGTAAACTAACTTTTACCAGAACAAAAGAATCAGAGAACACTAGTTTGCCATCCTATAAAGTGAAGCTTGGAATTATTCCTGACTATATGTACGAGGGAGCAGGTCTGCGTGTTGATGGAGTAAATGACGGACTGGTGGCATCAAAAGCTGGAATTCGTAAGGGTGATGTCATTATTAAAATGGGTGACTTTTCCATTTCTGATATTTATATTTATATGAAAGCACTTGCATCAATTACTAAAGGAGATATTGTAATAATAGTAGTGAAGCGAGGTGAGGAAGAAATAAAAATGAATGCAACTTTCTGATGCCAAACTTTCTTTTAATAGAGACTGCCGCTGCTGTTTGTTCAGTAGCTATTGCTAATGAAAATGGTATTATTTCTATACGTGAAAATGGGGAGGGACAACAACACGCCACACTTATAACCGTGTTTATTGATGAGGCGTTGAAGGAATCAAAATTAAATTTCCGACAAACTAAGAATGAACATGAAGGGTTGAGTGCAGTAGTTGTAAGTGCTGGACCTGGCTCATATACAGGATTGCGAATTGGCGTGAGTGCCGCAAAAGGAATTTGTTTTGGGTTACAAATCCCGCTCATTGCAATTGACTCATTGCAATCAATCGCAGGTGGCTTCTCTGATGAGAAAAAATATACAGGGAATATCTGTAGTGTAATTGACGCAAGAAGAGATGAAGTTTATTTTGGAATATGGAATAAAAAAACAGACGCTTTAATTAACAGTCGCTCCGCCATTTTAAATGATGAATTTCTTTCAATCATTAATTCAATTGAAGCACCGATTTCATTTGTTGGAAACGGAGCAGAGAAAGTGAAAATATTTTTATCGAATGTAAAACACCAATATCATTCTCAATTTAAATCATCAGCAAAGTATTTGTTGCCGAGTGCAATAAAAAAATTCCGTGAAAAGGATTTTGTTGATGTTGCATATTTTGAACCCAATTATATAAAGCCATTTTATTTTGCTGAATCAAAAAAAGTATAATCTATTTAACAGCCTGCAATAATAAAACGCGCATAATCTCCTTCACGCCACTCGAAATTCCCAAAGCATAGTTTCCTTGTTTAAAAGAAGGAAGCATTTGTGTGTTTACTATTTCCTGACATTGTTGATCAGGAAGCAACTGTTCCATACCTAGTCCGGTGCTGATTCTAACTTGTCGCTGAGTTGAAGAAACAACCACTAAAATGCCATTATTAATTTCTTTCAATCCGATTCCCCATTTGTCTCCAAGCCAGGTTGCATAATCATTTATTGTAGTATGTGGCGAAAAAGATGCAGTTGTGACTACAGCAATCTGTACAGCAGTTTTTTCTTCAAAGTCATTAACTAAAAATATAAGTGTGTCAATTGTATTGTTATCAATAATATGCTCAAAGTCATTTACCCACTCTACTGGTTTTTGAACTGCGGTATCAGCAGGAATTTTTAATGGTGGCTTAATTGAATCGGTTAGGCCTTGATTTGTATCGGTTATTTTTTCAATGGTATTCTGACAAGAAGAATTTGCCGTAATAGAAATCAGAGCGAATACAATCAGAAAATTGAATTTTATGTTTTTCATTTTTGAATATAATTTAACATCAAATTTAAGCGCTCCCCTTTCTACCTTTCAACAAAGCAATAACAACAGGAATAAGAGAAACAAAAATGATAGCAAGAATTACTATGGTAAAATTATTTTTTACCGCAGGAACATTCCCAAATAGATACCCAGCAAAAAGAAAAAGGACTATCCACATCAATCCTCCTAATAAATTAAAAAGAGTAAATTTTTTATACTCCATTTTTCCAACGCCGGCAACAAAAGGAGCAAAGGTCCTGATAATTGGCATAAAACGACTGAACACAATTGCCTGCATTCCATACTTCACAAAAAATTCTTGCGTACGATCTAGATTTCTCTTTTTTAAAAACCATTTGTCAGTTTCAAACACTTTAGGGCCAATCCATCTCCCTATCTGGTAATTGATCATGTTTCCGAAAACTGCTGCAACAATTAAAATTACGGCGAGTAGCCATATATTCATTCCTGTATTTTGATTTGCGCAAAGTGCTCCTGCTGCAAACAACAATGAATCGCCAGGAAGAAATGGTGTGACTACAAATCCGGTTTCGCCAAAAATGATTAGAAATAAAATTAGATAAGTAAGCGTGCCATATTGTGAAATAATCTCCGCAAGATGCCTATCAATGTGCACAATGAAATCAAAAAGTGTGTGAAGTATTTCCATAAATATTTTTTAAGATTGTAAAACATCAAATCCAATATCGCTACGAAAATATTTATTATCGAATTGAATTTTTGTAGCACTTGCTTTTGAACTCTTTAAAGCTTCTTGAAGTGTTTTCCCAAGAGAGGTCACTGCCAATACCCTTCCACCTGATGTTAGCAATTCGTTATTTTGTTGAATCGTTCCAGCATGAAAAACAATTGAGTTCTTTATCGAATTTATTTCTTTAATGATTTTTCCTTTTTCAAAAAATTCAGGATAGCCTCCAGAAGTTAAAACGATTGTTGCGGCATAATCATCAGTAATAACAATCTTTTTTTCATTTAATTTTTCATGCGCAACTCCCATAAACAAGTCGACCAAATCACTTTCAATTCTTGGCAATACTGCTTCTGTTTCTGGGTCGCCCATTCTACAATTGTATTCAATCATAAACGGTTCTCCATTCACAATCATTAATCCAAAATAAATAAACCCTTTATAGACAAGTTTATCTTGTTGCAATCCATCAATGGTTGGAATAATCATTTGTTCCACAACTTTTTTCATCAATACATCATCAGCAAATGGAACGGGTGAAATGGCACCCATTCCGCCAGTATTTAATCCGGTATCGCCCTCACCAATTCTTTTATAATCTTTTGCTGCTGGAAGCAATAAATAATTTACTCCATCAGTGAGAATAAAAACACTCATTTCAATGCCATGTAAAAATTCTTCAACTACTACTTTCTCGCTCGCCACCCCAAATTTTCCATGAATCATTTCTTTAAATTCTTTTTCAGCTTCATCCATCGAATTACAAATCAAAACACCTTTCCCTGCTGCCAAGCCATCAGCTTTTAAAACAATAGGAGCATTTAATGTCCTAATAAATTCAACTCCTTTCTCAAAACTATTTGCATCAAAGGATTGATAAGCCGCTGTAGGAATTTTATGCCTTTGCATGAACTCTTTTGCAAATGCTTTGCTCCCCTCTAATTGCGCAGCGTCTCTTGATGGGCCAATAACAAAAATATTTTTTAACTCTTTATCCGCAACAAAAAAATCATAAATACCTTGTACTAATGGGTCTTCAGGGCCCACAACTACCAATTCAATTTTATTTTCTAAACAACATTTTTTTATTGCCTCAAAATCTGTTACGCCAAGCGGAACATTTTTTCCGTGTTGTGCGGTGCCTGGATTTCCTGGAGCAATAAATAATTGAGAACACAATTTGCTTTGGACTATACTTCTTGCAAAAGCATGTTCACGACCTCCTCCACCAAGTAATAAAATGTTCATCCAAAAATATTTTGAGCAGTGAAATTTAATTATGCCATGTCTTTTGAAATATCCGCTTTTACTAATGCCCCATCTTTTAAAATTGGCACCACATTAGTTAAATCGGGCCGTAAACAATATTTAATATCATTTACCACTCCAAATTTTGCGAGTCGTTTATAATGTGATGACTGTTTCATATAGTGCAACATGTTGCGACGCGAATTGAGATATAATTTTTCAGCAGCAAATGCAGAATCGCTATCTACTAAAAAATAATCTTTCAAGTGATTGATAATTGCCCCAGCAAAAATGGTGTCTTCGAGATTAAACTTATCGCGCCAACCGCTACATAATAAAACAGTGTCGGTGCTTTCATTCAGTAGCCATCGAGTTAAAGCTGAAAAGTTTAAAAATCCGCCTATTAAAATTTCTTTTGCTTCGCTCGACATTTTAATTGCTCGTGTTCCATTCGTAGTTGTGAGTACTAAGGTTTTTCCATTCACCACTCCATCCATGTATTCGAAAGGAGAGTTTCCATAAGCAAAGCCCTCCACTTTTTGTCCGCCTCGTTCACCCGCAAGAATGTGATCGGGCTTGTCTTTATAGGATAGACATTCTTCAATACTTTCTACGGGAATAACTTTTATTGCCCCCTGATCAAGAGCAACGGTCATTGTTGTGGTTGCTCGCAACACATCAATCACCACAACCACTTTTCCCTGCAACGGATAAAGAGGGAGCAAATTGGGTGTTAGGATTACATCAAGAGAACATTTGTCTGGCACTTTAAAATATTTTTAAATGAATTTAAATTTTTGACAAAACTAATTTTTATAAAAAGGCAACTTCACTACTTGAGCAGCAATTTTATTATCGCGGATAGAGATAAAAATTTTATTTCCCTCTGCTGCGTATTCAGATTTTACATACCCCATTCCTATTGCTTTGTTGAGTGATGGTGATTGTGTTCCGCTAGTTACTTTACCAATTGCTTCACCGGCTTCGTTTACAATTATGTAATCGTGACGGGGAATTCCACGATCAATCATTTCAAAACCAACTAATTTTCTGAGCACTCCATTTTTCTTTTGCCCTTCAATCTGATCGCGATTCGTAAACTCCTTTGTAAATTTAGTTATCCATCCGAGTCCGGCTTCAATTGGTGAAGTGGTATCGTCAATGTCGTTACCATACAAACAAAATCCCATTTCCAAACGAAGAGTATCGCGTGCAGCCAAACCAATTGCTTGCATATTAAATTCTTTTCCTGCCTCAAAAATTTTATTCCAAATTAAACCAGCATTTAAATCTTCAAAATAAATTTCAAAACCACCCGCGCCAGTATATCCCGTATTGGATATTAATACATTTTCTATTCCGGCAAAAACTCCTTTCTTGAAAGTGTAGTAAGAAATTTCAGAAAGATTTACATCGGTTAATTTTTGAAGCGCCTTTATTGAATCAGGCCCTTGCACTGCCAGTAAGGCAGTTTTATCACTGATGTTATGCATTTCAACATTATCAGTATTGAACTTAGAGATCCAGCTCCAGTCTTTTTCAATATTACTAGCATTAACTACCAGCATCCATTCTTTTTCTCCCAATCGATACACCAATAAATCATCTACAATTCCACCTTTATCGTTGGGCAAACATGAATATTGAATTTTACCAGGAGAAAGTTTCGACGCATCATTTGATGTAACACGCTGAATAAGATCAATCGCCTTTTCTCCTTTTAAAACAAATTCACCCATGTGCGAAACATCAAAAACTCCGGTGCGATTACGAACCGCTAAATGCTCATCATTTATACCCGTATAAGAAATTGGCATATTGTATCCTGCGAATGCAGCCATTTTTGCTCCAAGAGCCAAATGAAAGTGTGTGAATGGGGTATCTTTAATCATAAGTGACGGCGAAGGTAATAAGAGATAATTCGAATAAAAGCCGAAAATAATTCACACAAAAAAATTATTTTTTGATAATAATTTGTTCAATCACATTGGCAAAATACTGATGCTCCAGTTGATGAACTTTTTGAGCAATGGAATCAGGTGTATCGTTTTCATTCAATAAAACTTTTGCCTGAAAAACTATTTCGCCTCTATCAAACTCTTTATCAATAAAATGAATGGTAATACCTGTTTCAGTTTCATTGGATTGCTTTACTGCTTCGTGAACTTTCATTCCATACATTCCTTTGCCCCCATATTTAGGAAGCAAGGCGGGATGAATATTGATGATTCGATTTGGAAAATTATTTATCAACGATTCTGGTATCAACCATAAATATCCTGCTAGCACAATCCAATCAATACAGTGTTTATGCAGTTCAGATAATAACCTCTCAGGATTTTTCTGGTCATCTTTAGTAATCATTAACACCGGAATTTTCCATTCTGCTGCCAAATCAATAATTCCTGCTTTAGGATTATTGCAAATAATTAATGAAAGTTTTATTTCGGAATGATATCGGAAGTGCTCCTGAATTTTTTGAGCGTTACTTCCTTTTCCCGAAGCAAAAATGGCGATGTGTTCCATGGTTATAACCCGAATTCCTGTACAAATAATTGTTGAAATAATTGAGTTGCATTGCTTAACCCATCGAGTTTTTGCAATTCAAGCGAAGAAAAAATAAAATTCACTTGTCCGCTTTGATTTGATTTAGAAGCTATTACAGTTGAAGCCCCTGTCCACGGAAATAAAAAGTTTGTGCTTATTTTTTTTCCAGTAAGGTTAGCATTGTAAATCGGAACTGCTCCTGGAACCAGATTAAATGGCTTTACATTACTGATGATACTGTTGCTTTTGAGATCTGGATATCCTGCCTGTTGCGCAAATACACTGGAAGTATCCTGAAGAATTAAGGCTGTATCGGAATAAGCAATGAGCGATTGAACAGGTGTGAAATCTAAAAAAGTTGATTGTTCATCAAACGATGAAGAAACATAAACTGCTTCAAACAACTTTCCACCAGCGTTAAAAAAATTATCGAGTGTGCGTTGACCGAGAGATAAAGATTTCGAAGCATCATTACTGAACCAGATAATGGCATTGAACAATGAAAAAATCCGCGACTGCGTTAAATTATCAGGAGCAAGTTGAGTGTAAACTCCTGTTTGCTGCTGAAAAATGTTGAGTGTATCGAATGAAGCAACTCCTGCTGCAGTCAGGTTTTGTGAATAGAATGTTAAAGCAGTTGCACTTTGTGCAGGTGAAGTATATCCTTCGCACAACAAAGTGGATGAAGATGGTTTCTTAATAAAAATTTTATATGAAGAAACGAAAGCTGACTTTGCCCCTGATTTATCAACTGCGCGGATAAATAAATGATTAGAATCGTTCAGCATCATTCCATACATTAAAGTTGCCTGTGCAGTCAAATCGTTGTTGGCAAAAACATTGCTTGATGGATTGTTTGTAGCAAATGTTGTAGCAACGAATGTTCCGCTGCTTGCAGAAATATCCAGTGAATAAGAAGTTTGTGTCGTGTCATTCCAGCAGAGTTCGTAACGCAATAAATTTTCATCACCGTCGGGGTCGGTGCCCTTCCAGTAAAATTTCACAACTGGAAATGTAACAGTCGGATTATTCGGACCTGAAAGAAACACAACTGAAGGAGCAGAATTTTTCACAGGCAATCCTAATCGTGCGGGAGTCGGGTCGGGTATATTGAGATTGTCGACGGCGCGCACATAAAAAATAAAATCAACGGTATCTTTTCCGGCAGGAATAGATAGAATAAATGTGCTGTCTTGTTTTGATGTAAAAGACCAGATTGTTGAAGTAGTAATCACACTATCGAAAGTGAATTCATATCCTTTTATAAACCCATCGGCATCATCGCCCCACCATTGCAGTTCCACCTGTGCATTCATACGGTCGGCGCCTATGCGGATGATCGTATCAATTATGGTGTGAGTATCAGGAGCGAGATTGTCTTTCTCAGTTCCTTTCAAGCCTGTTTTGCAGGAATAAAAAAGAGTGATGCTGATTAAAATAAAAAGTGCTGAAAGAAATCTCGTGTTCACAGGTGCAAAGTAAATCAACGAATTGAAAAACAAATAAAAGGCACCTTAAAGAATAGTTATTTCAGTTTTCAGAGAAATAACTCAGGTTAATTCTTCCGATTATTCTTTCACAAACTTTTCAATAACAGATTGTGTTGAATCAAAAAGTTTGAAGAAATAAATTCCAGATGGAAGTGTGCTTACATCAAACCGATAATCAACACCAGAATAAATTGTTCCTGTTTTAAGCAACTCGCCAAACGAATTGTAAATGCTTCCGGTCATAAAAACTTTTGAAGAAGACAATTTAAAATTCAAATTATCATTAACCGGATTCGGATAGAGTGAAAATTTTATTTCTGCCTCTGCATCTTTCACTGAATTATAAACCGTGGTGCTTTCACTGATAGTGTTATAACCTGAATTGGGTCCTGTGTTACCCGGTTGCATTATTCCATAATAGGCTGGTCCCAATACATATGGATAAGCTGGGTCGTTATTAGAATCAAGTGTAACGAAATATGCATAAGTGCCTGAAGGATATTCAGGTGTTACTCCAAATCGTCCGTTCAATGAATCGAGAGTACCAAGTCCCGGAACATATTCATAATCCTGAACATAAGCCCCAAGCGGATAGGTGGCGAGTGACGGTCCATAGTACTGTGGCTGCAGAATTGTTCCGTCAAGTAATGTAGTGCGGTCCGAAATATTTCGTAAACGATAACTCGAAGTCATCTTTGTTATAGCACCTGTTCCGTTTGTATTTGCATAAGTGTACGAGCCGTAAACGGGAAATCCATCGAATGCAAAACCAAGGAGCGGAGCATGCGAACTGCTATCCTCTTCATCCCATAAACATTTTGGATGTACATGCAGGTGATACTCGTGTAAACCATTCGGATGACCGAGGCACGAATCCATGGTTTCCATGTCGAGATGTTCGAAGAACACGGCATTCTGGTACCACACTCCGGAATCCAGATAAGTTTTTGCATCCATTGGATTGTAAATAGATACTCCGTTTTTCCAGATGCCAATATGCCCGAACCACGGAACCACAGGAGCACCGGTATTGTGCTGCGGATTCAGCGTGATTTTAAAAGTGAATGCCATATCCTGAGGAAACCATGGATTGTTGGGCCAGTCATATCCAACCGGAATCCACGAGGCAATATCACTGCAGCTTACATACACATTATTAGTTGAGTACTGTACCTGCTGCACATTGGTTTCTATTCCGGCAAAACCAATTGAGTTATTGTTATTTATTATCCATGCTGTAATGGTTGGAGAAAGTTGCGCTTTCGAAATAAACGAAACGAGCAAAAAGAAAACCGTAAAATATTTTTTCATGAAAAAGTTTTTACTACGACTGCAAGAAACGAAAAAGGTTTATTCAATTGCTTTCCAAAGCCGAATATTTATTCCTTCACCAACTTCTTACAAACAATTTTTTCTCCATCAAAAAAATAATAGATAGCTTTTCGCTCCGCTAACGGAGCCCCACAGATGTCAAGAGATATTTCTTTGCTTCGGAGTTTAGCTGTACGCTCAAGAGATGAATTTTTTTTTCAAAACAATAATTATATAAAAAAAAATTATTTCTCACAAACTATTATAAGCCAGATTTTGGGAGAGCCATTTTTCTATTGCTTCAATGCTCATGTTCTTACGCTTTGCATAATCTTCGACCTGGTCTTTCTCAATTTTTCCGACGCCAAAATATTTTGATTCGGGATGCGAGAAATAAAATCCGCTCACGGATGAGGCAGGATACATGGCGAAATTTTCGGTGAGTTGGATGCCGGCGGCTTTTTCGGCATCGAGCAAGGCAAATAATTTTTTCTTCTCGGTGTGGTCGGGGCACGCAGGATAACCCGGAGCCGGACGAATGCCCTGGTATTTTTCTTTTATTAACTCTTCCGAAGTGAGCGATTCGTTTTTTGCATAGCCCCATAACTCGGTGCGCACATATTTGTGCATGTACTCGGTGAATGCTTCGGCGAGCCGGTCGGCAAGCGCTTTAATCATAATAGAATTGTAATCGTCGTGGTCTTTTTCAAAATACGCGATCCATTTTTCAATTCCGATTCCGGCAGTGCAGGCGAAGAAGCCGAGGTAACCGCCGGCACCGGTTTCTTTGGGCGCAATAAAATCGGCGAGTGAGTAGTAGGATTCTGTTGCCGCCTTCTGATTCTGCTGACGAACGAAACAGAATTTTTCTTTCACTTGTGTTCGTGCTTCATCTTCATAAACAATTACATCATCATCGTTAACAGTTTCGGCAGGATAAAATCCAACCACTGCATTTGCACTCAGCATTTTTTCTTCAATGATTTTATCGAGCAACTGATTTGCATCGTTGAACAATTTGGTTGCTTCTTTTCCTACCACATTATCAGTAAGTATTGCAGGATATTTTCCGGCAAGTTCCCATGCCTGGAAGAAGGGAGTCCAGTCAATGAAAGGGCGCATTTCCTGCAACGGAAAATCGTTGAACACTTTGTTGCCGATGAATGATGGCTTTGTGGTTTCGTGATTTTTAAAATCAACTTTGAGTTTGTGTTCGCGTGCAAATTGCAGCGACACAAAATTTTTATCTCTGCGTTTTCCGAGATGCGTTTCGCGCAGTTCGTTGTATTCTTTTTTTATTTTCTGTGTGTATGCTTCCTTGGTTTCGTCGCGCAATAAATCGCCGACCACCGGCACACCGCGCGAAGCATCGAGCACATGCACCACCGCGCCGCTGTATTCGGGTGCCACTTTCACGGCAGTGTGAATGCGCGAAGTGGTGGCGCCGCCAATGAGCAACGGAATTTTAAAACCCTGCCGCTCCATTTCTTTCGCCACATGCACCATCTCGTCGAGCGAAGGAGTGATGAGTCCACTAAGCCCGATGATGTCAGCTTTTTCGCGCACCGCTGCTTCAAGAATTTTTTCGCAACTGACCATCACGCCAAGGTCAACAATTTTATAACTGTTACACGCAAGCACCACACCGACAATATTTTTTCCGATGTCGTGCACATCGCCTTTCACGGTTGCCATTAAAACTTTACCGACTGCCTTTGCTTCTGTAACAGAATTTTTTTCTGCTTCCATAAACGGATTGAGATATGCAACTGCTTTCTTCATCACGCGCGCACTCTTCACCACCTGTGGCAAAAACATTTTTCCCGCGCCGAATAAATCACCCACCACATTCATTCCGTCCATGAGCGGACCTTCAATCACTAGAAGCGGTCTGCCTAATTTCACGCGTGCTTCTTCAATGTCAACATCAATGTATTCGACAATTCCTTTCACGAGTGCATGACGCAGGCGCTCTTCCACGGGAGCATCTCTCCACGCTTCATCGCGCTCAATTACTTTGCCTTTCGATTTTATTCGGTCAGCATACTGAATCAATCTTTCTGTTGAATCACTGCGACGATTCAACAACACATCTTCAACTAATACTAAAAGTTCTTTATTAATTTCATCATACACTTCAATCATTCCGGCATTCACAATTCCCATGTCGAGTCCCGCCTTAATGGCGTGATATAAAAATGCGGAGTGCATGGCTTCGCGCACACCGTTATTCCCTCTGAATGAAAATGAAATGTTGCTGATACCTCCGCTCACTTTCGCATGCGGCAGATTTTCTTTAATCCATTTTGTGGCGCGGATAAAATCGTTCGCATAATTATTATGCTCTTCCATTCCGGTTGCAACGGTGAGAATATTCGGGTCGAAAATGATATCGTGCGCAGGGAACTTTACAACCCTGGTGAGAATATCATAGCTGCGCTTACACACTTCAATCTTGCGTTCGAAAGTATCGGCTTGTCCTTTTTCATCAAAAGCCATCACTACTACTGCAGCGCCGTAGCGGCGAACTTTTTTTGCAACGGCAATAAATTTTTCTTCACCTTCCTTCAGCGAAATCGAATTCACAATTCCTTTTCCCTGTAAACATTTCAAGCCCGCTTCAATCACACTCCACTTTGATGAGTCAATCATCACCGGAACTTTTGCAATATCAGGTTCAGCAGAAATGAGATTGATGAATTTTTTCATCGCCGCTTCACCATCCAGCATTCCTTCATCCATGTTCACATCAATTACCTGAGCACCGTTCTCTACTTGCTGTCGTGCTACTGCAACTCCCGCTTCATAATTTTCAGCAAGAATTAATCGCGAAAATTCTTTAGAGCCGGTGATATTGGTGCGCTCACCAATGTTTACGAAATTGGTTTGCGGCGTAAGTATGAGCGGCTCTAATCCGCTGAGTCGTAAGTAGGGTTTAATTGTTTTTATATCAGACATCTGTTTCCTCTCGAAATATTTCTTTGTGATTATTTAGTTTGAAAATTTTTATTCAGCCATTACCGGCAATTTTCTCGGAGTAATGTTTTTTACTGTTTCAGCAATTGCTTTGATGTGTGCAGGAGTTGTTCCGCAACAACCACCCACAATGTTGAGGAAACCTGCTTCAGCAAATGATTTTATTATGGATGCCATGTGTTCAGGGCTTTCATCATACTCACCCATTTCATTTGGTAATCCTGCATTCGGATAGGCGCTCACATAACATACAGCAACATTGCTCATCTCTTCAATGTATGGTCGCATTAAATCCGCACCGAGCGCGCAGTTCAATCCAATGCTGACTGGATTTGAATGAACAACTGAATTGTAAAATGCTTCGGTGGTTTGTCCGCTCAAAGTTCTTCCGCTTGCATCAGTGATTGTTCCGCTGATCATCAAAGGCAATTCAATATTGTTATCATCAAAATATTCCATGATTGCATAGAGCGCAGCTTTCGAATTCAGTGTGTCGAAAATGGTTTCAACAATAATGATGTCAGCGCCGCCATCAATAAGTCCGCGAACTTCTTCACTGTATGCTTTCACTAATTCATCAAATGAAATTGCACGATAACCCGGGTCATTCACATCAGGACTGATGCTCGCAGTTTTTGAAGTTGGTCCTAATGCCCCAGCAACGAATCGTGGCTTGTCCGGATTCTTCGCTGTAAAATCATCAGCAGCTTTGCGCGCAATTTTCGCAGAGGCAACATTCAATTCATAAGCAAGATGTTCGAGATGATAATCCGCCATTGAAATGGAAGTGCTGTTGAAAGTGTTGGTTTCAATTATATCGGCACCTGCTTCTAAATATTTTCTATGAATAGCTTCAATGATGTGTGGCTGCGTGAGCGACAGCAAATCGTTGCAACCTCTCAGTGAACTTTCGTGTGATTTAAATCTTTCACCTCTGTAATCTTCTTCACTCAGTTTGTATTGCTGAATCATGGTGCCCATTGCCCCATCAATAATCATGATGCGCCGGTCAAGAATTTTTCGGAGTAGTTCGGTTTTGTTTTCCATGACAAAAAAAGTTTTAGCGAACGAGTTGTTTCGTCCTGGTTTTTAATCTTCTTATCTTGAAAGTGAGGAGTGAAACTTAGATCCATCCTTATCTTCACCTTTCGCTGCTGCTACTTGGTTAGGAGTTGGCACCCACCGCGATGGGTTGCCAAGACTTCATCGGGCCTATTCCCTCAGTCTTTCTTGATAAGGCTGCAAATATAATTTGAAAATTTTATCTTCAAGAATTCTAAAGAAACAATTCTTCATTTATATTCCGTAATTACATTCATCCCTCCAAATCAAAACCAACATGAACAGAAAATTTATTTTCACTCTCCTCACATTCTTCACTTTTCACTTTTCCCTCTACACTCAAAATGTTTCTGCACAAACAGAAGCCCGCCTCATGCGCTTCCCGACTGTGTATGACAATCAGGTAGTGTTCAGTTATGCCGGTGATTTATACACGGTTAGTAAAAGCGGAGGAACAGCGCGCCGCTTAACAAGCGATGTTGGTTTCGAAATGTTTTCAAAGTTTTCTCCCGATGGAAAAACCATTGCATTCACCGGGCAGTATGATGGCAACACCGAGGTGTTCACCATTCCAAGTGAAGGAGGAGAACCAAAGCGATTGACTTACACCGCAACTCTTGGTCGCGATGATGTGAGCGACCGCATGGGTCCGAATAATATTGTGATGACATGGAAGGACAACTCAAATATTATTTACCGCTCGCGCAAAGAATCGTTCAACGATTTTCAGGGGCACTTGTTTATTGCGAATGTGAATGGTGGCTTGAGCGATGAGTTACCTGTTCCACGCGGTGGCTTCTGTAGTTATTCTCCCGATGGAAAGAAGATGGCATTCAACAGAATCTTTCGCGAGTTCCGCACCTGGAAATATTATAAAGGCGGAATGGCGGATGATGTATGGATTTATGATTTCGATACGAAGCAAACCACCAACATCACCAACCATGTTGCGCAGGATATTGAACCGATGTGGGCAGGCAATAAAATTTATTTTCTCAGCGACCGCGACCGCATTATGAATTTATTCTGCTACGATTTAACATCACAACAAACACGCAAGGTCACTACTTACACCGACTACGATATCAAATTCGCTTCACTCGGAAACAAAGACATCACCTGGGAGCG
>CAMDDP010000034.1 GCA_945892775.1 Chitinophaga pinensis | reverse complement strand
ACGAGTCTATTTAAAATAAGTTCTCTAATTCCTTTTTTATAAATTTTAATAAATTGAATTGATAAGATTTTAAAGTTTAGTAGAACTTTTATATCTAAATTCTATTATATTAGCACCCTAAACAAAAACAAAAATGAAAAAAATTTTCCGTTCAATTTCTTTACTGTTGGTGAGCTTGAGTTTTACCATCAGTTCTTATGGTCAACTTCCTAATGGAAGTGTGGCACCTGATTTCACATCTACAGATATAAATGGAGTTTCATGGAATCTGTACGATTTATTAGATCAAGGAAAAACCGTTTACATTGATATTTCTGCAACCTGGTGTGGGCCATGTTGGACTTATCACAATACAGGCAAATTGGAAGATTTATACACTTCTTATGGTCCTGGCGGAACTGATGAGGTGATGGTCTTTTTTATTGAAGGAGACAATGCTACAACCCTTGCAGATTTACAAGGTTTAACCGGCGGAACTCAGGGAGACTGGGCTGGAACAACGGTTTATCCAATCATTGACAATGCAACAATTGCAAATAATTATCAAATCAGTTATTTCCCAACAATTTATAAAATATGCCCGAATAGGATTATAACAGAAACCGGTCAAACGCCAACAACTGCACAGATGTATGCTTTGGCTCAACAATGTCCGGTTGCAACTGCGCCTAAAGATGTTTCTTATTTAAATTACACAGGAACAGTAGCTACATGTGGTGATGTTTCAATGAAACTTAAAATTCAAAATATGGGAACTGACCCATTAACCGCTGCTGACATTACTGCTAAAATTGGTTCAAATACTGTAGGTTCTTTAGCTTGGACAGGCAATTTGAATACATACGATATTCAGGAAGTAACAATTGGTACAACTACAATTACATCAAATTCAACAATAGATTTTACAGTAACTACTACAGCAGATGCAAATTCATCGAATGGTACTGCATCTAAAACAGTAAATTTTGCCCCGGTAGGTAATAGTCAGATTCAGGTACATATTGTTACAGACAGATGGGGTGCTGAAACAACCTGGGAAGTAAGAAACGACGCCAATCAGGTATTGGGTTCAGGAGGACCTTATACAAACATGAGTGCAGATGGAGCTTATGATCAAGGGTTTCAAACAATATTGGTGCCTTCATTTGGTTGCTATTATTTTGAAATATCTGATGATTATGGAGATGGAATCTGTTGTGATTATGGTAATGGTATGTATGAGGTAAAAGATGGTAATAATATTATGTATGGTTCCGGCGGACAATTCGGCGATAACGAACTTAAACCAATGAAAGTTAACGCAATTTCAGGAATAAATGATTTAACCGAAGATAATAATTCATTTAATATTTATCCAAATCCTTCTTCTGATGTAGCTACAGTTAATTTCTCATTAACTGAGGTTTCTGATGTAAACATTTTAGTAACTAATACTTTAGGAGAAATTGTTATGGTTAAAGGTTTAGGTCAATTGTCTGCAGGAAATCTTCAAACAACTTTAGGTTTGGAGAATCTTGCTTCAGGGGTGTATAAGGTTACTTTACAAACTGGATCACAAAGCCAAACTCAAAAACTTTCTGTTATAAAATAAAATTTATCAGAAAAAAATAATTTTAAAAAAGACCAGCTCATTTGAGCTGGTCTTTTTTTTGACTATTTGAATTGATTCGAAAAACTTCGTTTATATTTGAATATTAATAAAAAATTAATTTCATGAAAAGAATTACTTCAGCACTTTTACTTTTAATCTCAAGCTTTTCTTTTGCGCAGACCTATACACTAAGTGCAGATACATTTTCTGTTACTGTTCCTTTCACTGATGTGCAGACCGATCAGTTTTATGTGTTAGGAGTTGATGCCGAATTAACTAATACTACACCTGATACTGTTGCTTCTAATTGGATAAGGAATGTGCAATATTTAACATCAGGATGGACTACCAGCTTATGTGATCCTGAAGCATGTTGGGGTGATGCAACTAATACAGAAAATTTTAATTTTTTACCTAATGCCACTTCTCCTGTAATTGTAGATTTTAAGCCAAATCAACTTTCAGGATATGGAGTTGTAAAGGTTACTTTCAGAAAACAAGGAAATAATTTTGATAATGTAGAAGGTACTTTTATTGGAAGAGTAGATCCGGGAAGTGGAGTTTCATCAGTTGAGAAATTGCAGGATATTAAATTGTTCCCAAACCCAGCAAAGGATAAGTTGATTATTGCAACTACTACCAGTATGCTCCCTGTATCTATTGAAGTGTTTGATGTTTTGGGAAAAAAGATTAACGCTACTATTAATAAAGATGGAGATAATATTTTTTCAGTTGATGTGGTAAACTTAAAAGGTGGATTTTATTTTTTAAGAATGAAATTGAAAAATGGATCAATAGTTACCCGTCAGTTTACAAAGGATTGATAATAAATTGGAAAGATTTTTATTAATTGCTTCCTTATCGCTTCTCTTTGAAAATAAAGTTTTAGCGCAGGCTATCTCAATAAACCCTGACACAACATATATTGAAACATATACTAATGTTTTCGAAGTAGGATTAGCAACTGTTTATAACAATTCGTCTGATACTTTAAATCTTAGATGGCATAGAATATCAGAATCGGTTCTGCCTGCTTGGGTCTATAGCATCTGTGATATCAATACTTGTCATGGAAGTGAAGTTGATAGTGCAGACTTTATTATACCTCCTTTTGACTCCGGGTATATAGAATTAATGATTGATCCGAATATGGATTTTGGAAGTGGTATTATTAAGGTATTAATTTATGATCCTGGTAATGCTATTAATATAAATGCTTTGGCAGTTTTTAAAATTCATGTTGCTGATAATACAGCTGCAAACAATTTACTTTTTAATGACTTCATTAATTTCTACCCCAACCCTTCATTTGATTTTATTGTAGTTAAAAATATTTCTATTCATAAACCAAAGAGAATAAATGTTTTTAATTCATCAGCGCAACTATTATTTAGTTTTAAATCCGAATTTCAATCAATTGATATTAGAAATTTAACAGATGGAAAATATTACATTGAAATAATTTTTGATGAAAATAAAAGATCAGTCTACTCATTTATAAAATAAAAAAGCCACTCAAATTGAATGGCTTTTTAAAAAAGGGGTATTGAAGAATTATTTTCCGGCTAATTCTTTAATCTTTTCTTCTAATAGAAATTCATCTCCATCAACATATCCTGAATGGGTTTCAACAATGTTTCCGGATTGATCAATTACTAAAGTGTAAGGTGGTGCCTGAAAATTCAATGCATGCATCAAATCTTGATTTGGATCAAGCATTATAGTGAATTCCCAACCTGATCCATCAACTGTTGTTTTTACTTTAGCCGAATTTTTTGAATCATCAATGCTCACTGCAATTAATTCAACTTTATATTTTTCTTTCCATTCGTCATACATTTCTGAAATGTTATTGAGTTCTTTTTTACAAGGCACACACCAGGTAGCCCAAAAATCAATTACTACAATATTTCCTTTTCCTACTAATGTACTTATGTCAATTTTTTCACCTTTTACGTTGGTGACATTTATTGAGGGAAGTTTTTTCCCTTCTTGAGCAGACGATTTGTTTATCGAAAACGAAATAAAAAATAGTATAGTAAGCAATCTAAATTGGAAATTGTAAAAACTTGATTTCATCGGTTGAGTTTTAGTAGGGGACTTATTGGTTTCAATTATAATGCCATCAAAAATCAAATCAAATATATACAAGCATATTTTATTTAACAAAGAGATGTGCTTTGCTTCTTCCAATAAATCTTGTTGATTCTTATATCTTTATCGTCTCAAATTTTTTTAGCATGCAAAGAATTCTTCTGATTATTTTCCTTTCATTTATTTCCTTTCACAATTTTGCTCAAAAAACCGGTCAATTGAATGGCAATCTTCAATTGAATTCTTATTTTTTCATGAAAGATTCAACTATTGGAGCGAATGGAACTCCACTATATGAGAATTTTCTTTCTTCAGCAGAATCGTGGTTCAATATCAACTACAGCCTTATGGGATTTACTGCAGGTTTAAGAGCCGATTTTTTTCACAACTCCAATTTATTCAATCCGCTTTCTTCATATTCTGACCAGGGTTTAGGAAATTGGTTTATCAGTAAGGATGTTGAAAATTTAAAAATAACAGTTGGGAATTTTTATGATCAGTTTGGTAGCGGAATAGTATTTCGTAGCTATGAAGATCGCGGACTCGGTGTTGATTATGCGGTGATGGGTTTAAAACTCGATTATAAAATTAACGATAACTGGAAGGTGAAAGGATTCACCGGTCGCCAGAAAAATCAATTCCTAACTTATAAGCCAATCATGAAAGGATTGAATCTTGAAGGAGATGTTCCAATTGGAAAAACCCTTCGGTTGATTCCGGGAGTTGCATATCTGAACAGAACCATTGATCAGGAAAACATGAATAGCATTGTAAGTAATATAAATACATATCCGCTCGAACAGCGATTTTGTCCAATGTATAATGTGTATGTGATGTCGGCTTACAATACTTTGAATTATAAAAATCTGTCGTGGTATGCTGAGTATGCTTACAAAACTCATGAAGCAATCTATACTGCTGGTTCACAGCTCGAAGATAAAAGTGGCAATGTTGCATACACAACTTTATCATATTCGAAAAAAGGTTTTGGAATAACAGGTCAGTACAAGCGCACCGAAAATTTTGTGTTACGCACTTCTCCAAACGAATCGTTATTGAATGGTGTGATGGATTATCTGCCATCTTTAACTAAACAAAATACTATGCGTTTGCTCTCGCGCTACAATGCACCTTCTCAATATTTAGGCGAGCAAGCTTACCAGGGCGATGTGATTTTCACTCCTAAAAAAGGAATAACTTTTACTCTCAACTATTCAAAAGTTGATGATTTAGAGAACACTAATTTGTTTCAGGAAATTTATGCTGATGTGGAATTTTCAGTTTCAAAAAAATTTAAACCCCAAATCGGTTTTCAAACTGTTACCTACAATCAGGAAGTATATCAGAACGAACCAGGAGTACCCATTGTAAAAACCTTAACTCCATTTATTGAAACCACTTATAAGATCAACAAGAAAAAATCATTGCGTGCCGAGTTGCAATATCTTTCATCAGAGCAGGATTATGGAAGCTGGGCTTTTGGTTTATTGGAATTCAACATCGCACCGAAGTTTTCTTTCTCTGTTTCTGATATGTACAATGTGAAACCAAACCCCGAAAAAAATCCGGATAAGAAACATTACTACAATTTCTTTTTCGGGTTTACACAAAACGCATCGCGCTTCAGCATCAGTTATGTAAAACAGGTGGAAGGATATAATTGCACCGGCGGTGTATGTCGTTACGAGCCGGCTTTCAGCGGAGTGAAACTGGGAATTAATTCAACTTTTTAAACGAACACAATTATGAAATCATTGATAAAAAATAGTCTGGCGCTTTCAATTTTATTTTCTGCGGCCATTAGTTTTCAAAGCTGTGAAGAAAAATGCCCTAATGTTAATTTAACCAACCCGCCTGTTACAGGCGATACAATTTCAGTTCCGCTTGACCCAAGTTTATCAGCACAAAAAAGAAATGTAATGGTCGAAGACTTCACGGGAGTACGCTGTATCAACTGTCCAGATGGACATGTGATTGCTGAGTCCATTATTAATTCCTATTCATCTGGTAGAGTTGTGGTAATTGCTGAGCATGATACTTTGGGACTTCTGACTGGTCCTTATCTCTTCGGCCACCACGATTTGAGAACAAAAGAAGCAAAGGATATAATTGAATTATTGGGTGGAATTTCATCAAAACCAATTGGTGATATTGACCGGAAATTATTTACAGGAGAAACAACAATTCCCGTTGGTAGTGCCAAATGGGTAGGCTATGTAGCACAGGAAATGTTGGATTCAGTTCCGAAAGTGCAAATGAAAATGGAATCGCAATACGATAATGCCAATCGGATTTTAACATTGGGCGTAACACTTCAATTTGCAACTCCAATTTCCAATAATTTAAACATGAGTGTGATGCTTACTGAAAGCGGAATAATTGAACCGCAACTTGGCGGGCCCAATGGCGGCGTAACAGGTATTGATACTTTTTATGTGCATCAGCATGTGTTGCGCGATATGATAACTCCTTCAATTGGAATGTCTGTAATCGGAACTAAAACTCCTGGTCATGCTACAAAATATGTTCTTCCTGATTATACCATTCCGGCTTCGTGGAATGCCGACAGTGTACACATCGTTACTTTTGTAACTGATACTGATAGTTTGAATGTATTGCAGGTGATTGAAAAAAGTCTGAAGTAAAAAACAAAAATGAAAATTAGCTGGAACTGGCTCAAAGAATATCTACCGACTGATATTGCCATAAGCGAAGCCGCCGATATTCTCACGCGCATCGGGTTGGAAGTTGAAGATGTTATTAAGCATGAATCCATTCGTGGCGGACTTTCGGGATTGAAAGTTGGCTTTGTAAAAGAAGTTGCCACTCATCCGAATGCCGATAAACTGCGAATCACAAAAGTGGATGTTGGTGGTGTAACAGATTTGCAAATTGTTTGCGGCGCTCCGAATGTTGCAGCCGGACAAAAAGTGATTGTTGCGGTTGACGGCACTACCGTTCATCCTGTCACAGGTGAACCTTTCAAAATAAAAAAATCAAAAATCAGAGGAGAAATTAGTGAAGGTATGATTTGCGCTGAAGATGAAATCGGGTTAAGCGGAAATCACGAAGGCATTCTGATTTTAAAAGAAGATGCAATTGTTGGAAGCGATGTGAAAGATTTATTCAACCTGAAAGATGATTACACATTGGAGATTGGATTAACACCGAATCGCTCCGATGCTTTTTCTCACATTGGTGTTGCGCGCGATTTGCGTGCGTGGTTGGCGACTCATAAAAATTATTCGCAACCACTGAATATTCCTTCAACAATTTTTTCAGATGAAAAAAATCTGAAGACTTCACCGATTGAAATTATTGTTGAAGATTCGATTGCATGTCCGCGATACATGGGACTGTTGCTCACAGGTGTAACAGTACACGAATCACCTGAATGGTTGAAGCAACGGATAGAAAGTATTGGTTTGCGTTCCATTAATAATGTAGTGGATATAACCAATTTTGTTTTGCACGAATGTGGTCAACCCTTGCATGCTTTTGATGCAGATTGTATTGTCGGAAATAAAGTGATTGTAAAAAAACTTTCCGAAGCAACTCCGTTCATCACGCTCGATGAGAAGGAAATAAAACTTTCGAAAGATGATTTGATGATTTGCAATGCAACAGAAGGAATGTGCATTGCTGGAGTTTTTGGTGGAAAGAAAAGTGGCGTGACTGACGCAACAAAAAATATATTTTTAGAGAGCGCTAATTTTCATTCGGGCACTATTCGCAAAACGGCAGTCCGAAATAATCTAAGAACCGATGCAGTTATTCATTTCGAAAAAGGAATTGATATTTCACTTACTGAATATGCGATTCGTCGTGCCGCTTTATTGATGCAGGAGTTCGCCGGAGCAAAAATTGAATATCAGATTGTGGATGTTTATACAACTCCTGTAACAGTTAAAAAAGTGGATCTGAATTATTCGCGATTGAATGAATTAGCAGGATACAATCTGAATGAAGAACAAGTTGACAAATCTCTTTCTTCATTGGGATTTATTCGATCAGAAAAAAATACTACGCAATCAACCTGGTCGGTTCCTTCGCATAAAATTGATGTGGAATTATTTGAAGATGTGGCGGAAGAAATTTTGCGTATCACAGGCTTCGAACAAATTCCTTTTCCCGGATACATTCATTCCAGCATCAGCAATCGCCGTACTGAAGATGTGCAACGGGCGCAACTGGAAAGTATCAGCAATCATCTTTCGGCAAATGGATTTTCAGAGATGATGAATAACAGCATTGTCAACACAAAAAATATTTCCACTCTTTTTCCGGAGCAGGAAGAGCAATTGGTGCGCTTTAAGAATTATGTGAATGCCGGTTTAGATGGTTTGCGAAATTCATTGTTGTTATCTGCACTCGAAGTCATTCGTTACAATCAGAATCGCAAGGAAGAAAATTTAAGATTGTTTGAAACCGGAAAAATATTTTCGAAACGAGATGGAAAGTATGTGGAAGAATTCCGGCTTGCCATTCTCACTTCCGGAAAATCAAAAGCGGAACACTGGAAATCAAAACCGGTTGAAGCGGATTTGTATGAATTGAAATCTTTTGTTGAATCTGTTTTGAATTTGTGTGGTGCAAAAAATATTGCGTGGCAACAACTCGCCGACAATAATCAATTCTCTATTAGATTGGAAGTGGTTGTCAACAAAAAATTAATCGGAACAGTTGGTTTCGTGAATGAAAAATTGCTGAAACAATATGATTTGCGCCGGAATGTGTATTACGCAGATTTGGATTTAGATGTAATGCTCTTACTTTCGGGAAAGAAGAAAATGCAGTTCAAAGAGTTGCCTAAGTTTCAGGCAGTGAATCGCGACCTTGCATTGGTGATGGACGAAAAAATTTCGTTTGCCGAAGTGGAAACCATTTGCAGAAAAACAGCCGGCAAACAATTGGAAGAGGTGCAGTTGTTTGATGTGTTCAGAGGAGAGAAAATCGGTACCGATAAAAAATCGTATGCCATCAGTCTCACACTTCGCGATGAAAATAAAACGATGACCGACGAAGAAACCGAAGTGCTCATGAACAAATTGATTAAAGCTTTAGAAACACAAGTGAATGCAATAATCAGAAAATGAAAAAAGATTTGCTCAAACAAGCGGATGATATTTTCGCTCGCTCCAGACGGGTTGCCGAGCGACACGCAATATTGATTGAGCAAAACACAAAACTGAAATTGGAAGTTGAATCGCTTCGGAGCGAATTGAAAGCAAAGCAAAAGCAGCTCGAAGAATTAGAGCAAAACATGAAGGTGATAAATATCGGGAATGCTGCTTTGCAAAATTCAGAAGACACACAGGAACTGAAAAAGAAACTGAACGAATACATTCGTGAAGTTGACCATTGTATCACATTTATAAAAGCAATTTGAAATGAAGACCCAGGTTAGTATCAAAGTAATTATTGCTGGAAGAAGCTATTCTCTTAAAGTAAATAAAGAAGATGAGGAGCATGTAATTGCTTCCGCTGGATTACTGAATAAAAAATTTCAAGAAATGAAAATACTTTTTCAAAGCAGTGATTCACAAGATCATTTAGCCATGAGTGCGATTATGAATATGACCGATCAATTTAAAAGAATATCTCCCGACGAGTTATTGTTGGAACAGCTTTCTCTTAAACTTGATTCAGTTAATATTGAACTGATGAAAGTGATGAAAGCATAAGACTTATTGTATTGATAACATAATTATTCCTATCCAATAGTATTCAAGGTCTGAATTATATTTTTTTAATGACTTTTATTCTTCATTTATTGAATTTTTTAGCGCTTTGGAGCACTAAATTCTACATTTTGGCAAACCATTGTTAAAATGTCAATTTGATTCGCCTACATATTTATTATTTTTGGCAACATTGGTTTGGCAAGCTTAGTTCTTGTCTGTGCCGTTTGAATCAAATTTTTTAAAATGTTTTTAAAAGAAAACAACAACAATGATCGAATCTTCAATGCTTTATATAGCTATAGCTATAACCGCTGTTGTGGCAATTGCCACCGGCTTTTTGATTGGTAAACAAAGCGCCGGCAAAAAAACAGAACAGGAAAAAGAAATCGCAGAAAAAGAAGCAGTAAAAATTATTGAAAGCGCGAAAAAAGAGGCTGACTCTTTAAAGCGTGATAAACTGCTTGAAGCGAAAGAGCTAATGATTCAGCAAAAGGCCGAACACGAGAAAGATATTTCTCAACGCACTCGTGGTATGGAGCAGAAGGAATCTTCTTACAAACAGAAGGAGCAATCTTTGAATCAGAAGATTGAAAATGCGACCCGTAAAGAAACTGAGAATGATACGATTCGTGAGAATATGAATCGTCAGTTGGAGTTGGTTCAAATAAAGAAAGCAGAATTAGATAAATCAAATGAAGAACATGTGCGCAAATTGGAAGGCATTGCAAAACTCACCGCAGTTGAAGCCAAGCAACAACTGATTGAGTCATTAAAAGATGCGGCCAAAGCTGAGGCGCTTAAATATGAAAAGGAATATTTAGACGAAGCGAAAGTGCGTGCCAATAAAGAAGCTAAAAAAGTAATTATCAATACTATTCAGCGAACTGCAGCTGAACATGCAATTGAAAATACAGTTTCTGTTTTTCACATTGAAAGTGATGATATTAAAGGACAAATTATAGGACGCGAAGGAAGAAATATCAAAGCTCTTGAAGCAGCAACAGGAGTTGAAATTATAGTTGATGATACTCCTGAAGCAATTGTGATTTCAGGTTTTGATCCCGTGCGCCGTGAAATTGCACGACTCTCGTTACAACGATTAGTGGCTGATGGAAGAATTCACCCGGCGCGTATTGAAGAAATAGTTGAAAAAACCAAGAAACAACTCGAAGACCAGATAATGGAAATCGGGGAGCGTACAATTATTGAATTAGGAATTCATGGTATGCAGCGCGAGTTGGTTCGCATGGTTGGTCGCATGCGATTCCGTTCTTCATACGGACAAAATTTATTGCAGCACTCTAAAGAAGTTGCGAACCTTTGCGCAGTCATGGCTTCTGAATTAGGAATTAATCCGAAGATGGCAAAGCGGGCTGGATTGCTTCACGACATTGGAAAAGTTCCGGATAAAGAAACTGAATTGAGTCATGCGTTGCTTGGAGCAAAGATTGCCGAAGAGTTTGGTGAATCTCCTGCAATTGTAAATGCAATTGGTGCTCATCATGATGAAATGGAAATGCAGTATGTAATTTCTCCAATTATACAAGCATGCGATTCTATATCAGGTGCAAGACCAGGTGCCCGCCGTGAAATGATGGAGAGCTACTTGAAGCGGTTGAAAGATTTGGAAGCATTAGCAATGAGTTATGAGGGGGTTGAGAAAGCTTATGCCATTCAAGCCGGAAGAGAATTGCGTGTGATTGTTGAGGCCGATAAAATTCAAGATAAGCAAGCTGAAGAACTATCATTTACCATGGCGCAGAAAATTGAAAAGGAAATGACTTATCCTGGTCAAGTAAAAGTAACAGTTATTCGGGAGAAGAGAGCAGTGAATTTTGCGAGATAATATTTATTAAAAAAACATAAATAAAAAAAGAGCGACTCAATTTTGAGTCGCTCTTTTTTTAATTCAAATATCCAGAATCAGAAAGGGCATCTTTTTTACAAGATGCCCTTTCTGAATAAATACAAACCAAGAATTTATTTTACTACAGTGAGTTTCATATTAAAGTTACTGATTGAATCTGAAACACGAACCATGTATAAACCAGCCGCATAATTCTGCACCGAAAGTTTAACTAAGTTTTCACCTTGTTGCATTGAAACAGTTTCGGAATTGATTAATCTACCTGTCATGTCGGTAATTTGAATTGTATAGTCACCAACCTGAGTAAGGTTCATCAGAGCTATTACTCCAATGGTTACATATAAATCAGCAAAATTGAATATGCCTGATCTGATATTCTGAATACCAACAATCATAAAATCGGTTACTCGACGATCAAATAAGATACGGTCAATGATATTTCCGATTCCCCCGGCAAGAATCAAGGAGAACCCAAGCAACTTCATCCAGTTCAATTCTTTCGATTTTAGAATCACATATACTGTTAATGAAATTAAAAAAATAACAGGAATTATTATAAATAGCCATAAACTAATTGAATCAGAAAGGTCATTTGTGGAATTGTTTTCCATATTGATGAGAATGCTTACGATAAACTGAAGCAATATCTCGAGAAACTAAAAAGTCATTTCAGTGCCATGCGGTTGTTTAGTCAATTCTGAATTGTTTTAAGATATTATTAAACAATTTGTAAAATATATTGTTTTTTCTTTTGGAAACTTTAGAAATGAAAAAAGTTTTCTTTGTTTTGCACTCTAATATGAAAAATAGAATTCTCGAAAAAGCAACAGAACTTTTTACCCGAAAGGGTATTCGTGGAGTAACAATGGATGATGTAGCGAAACAGCTATCAATTAGTAAAAAAACATTATACCAGTATTTTGGTGATAAAGATGATTTGGTAGAAACAGTGGTTAAGCTTCAGATTGCCATGACGCAACAAAATCTCAAAATTTTTCAAGAGCAAGCTATTAATGCAGTAGATGAAATGATTCTGATTTTAGAATTCATCAATCAGTTTTTCAGCAAACGAAATCCCACGGCTTTTCATGATTTGCAAAAGTATCATCCCAATGCATGGAAGCATTTTTTGAATCACAAGAATAATTTTTTACGCAAGAGTATCGAAGATAATTTGAAGTGGGGATTAAAAGAGGGGCTCTATCGGAAGGATATAGATATTAGGATTATATCGCGACTTCGTATGGAACAAGTTGAAGCAGTTTTTAATGATGACATATTTCCAACACCAGATTTTAATTTGTCGGAAGTGCATGTTCACTCTATGAAATTTTATATGTACGGAATTACCTCTATAAAGGGTCATCAACTTATAAATGAATGTTTATTAAAATTAAACAAGAAAAAGACATGAAAAAATTTAAAATCATTTTAGTGTTTCTTGTTTTTATCGGTGTGTCTTTTACTGTGAAAGCTCAAATTTTGAATGAAGAATTTAATTTTAGTTTGCAGCAAAGTATTGAGTACGCTCTTACACATCAAGCGTCTTACTTGAATTCAAAAATTGATGAGGAAATTTCTAAAAGAAAAGTACAAGAAATATTTGGGTTTTCATTGCCACAGATGAGTGCAAATGGTGGATATAATAACTTTTTAGAAATTCCAACAAGTCTTTTGCCCGGAGAATTTTTTGGCGCTGATGCAGGAACTTTTATTCCTGTAAAATTTGGAACACAACATAGTTCAAATGGAGGCTTGGAGATTGGACAATTGGTAGTAGATGGGCAATACATTATAGCGATTCAAGCCACAAAAGCACTTAAGGAATTAGCAATTAAAAATACCCTCCGATCAAAGATAGAAACCATTACAACGGTAACTAAAGCCTATTACAATTCATTGATTGCTTATAAAAGGATTGAATTACTGAATTCTAATGTTTTGAAGATTTCAAGATTGGCGAGCGATAGTAAAATAATGTTTGACAATGGATTTATTGAACAGCTTGATTTGGATAGAATCAATATCACATTTACCAATTTGAAAACTGAACAGGAAAAAATCTCTAAACTGGTTAATCTCAGTAAGTATTTGTTAATGTATCAAATGGGAATGGATGTGAATTCCATTCTTAACTTAACTGATACTTTAATGGTGATGAATTTCGAATCTGTTTTATCTGGAAGTTTTAATCCGAAGGACAGAATTGAAATGCAATTGTTAAATACAGCGGCCTCACTTTATAAATTGGATATAAAAAGATATAAGGCAGCCTATTTTCCGAGTGTTTATGCGTTTGGTTCCTATAGTTATCAAGCTCAATCAAATAATTTTGAATTATTCAACTCCAGTCAAAAATGGTATCCGACAAAAATGATAGGGTTAAAAGTATCCGTTCCGATTTTTGATGGATTGCAAAAAACAAGAAAGATTCAGCAGATAAATTTGAACCTTCAAAAAAATACCAATGACCAGTTGAATTTAAACAATGGATTGACTTTGCAATATCTGAATGCGAAAACTCAATTGCAAAATGCTACTAGCTCATTACAATCACAAGATGACAATATGAAATTGGCTGAGCGTGTTTACAGCACAACTAAATTAAAATACGAACAAGGAGTAGGATCAAATACTGATTTACTCAATGCTCAAACAACATTAAAAGAATCTCAAACAAATTATCTAAGTGCTTTATATGATGCCATGATTGCACAAACAGATTATTTAAATGCAACCGGACAAATAAAATAATTCAAACAAATAAAAAATTAAACCTCGATAAACAATCATTTATTATGAAGAACATTTTAATGCTAATATTTTTTTCAATTCTGTTTTTTGCTTGCGGAAATAGTACTAATGATAAAAAAAGGGAATTAGAAAATTTAAAGAAGGAGCAAGAAACTATTTCTGCTAAAATTAAAAAATTAGAAGATCAAATTTCAAGGGCTGATACAACTAATAAAATAAAATTTTTGGATGTGGAAGTAACATCTGTGATTGCAGTGCCTTTTAGAAGTTATGTGCAAGTACAGGGAAAATTAGATGCAGATGAAAATATAAATGTGAGTGCACAAATGGCTGGAACTGTTAAATCTATTTATGTTAAGGAAGGCGACAATGTTAAAGCCGGACAAATTTTGGCAGAATTAGATGATGCAGTTATGCGACAGGGAATTGAAGAATTAAAAAGTCAATTGGCTTTTGCAACTGATTTATTCAATAAACAAAAAAATTTATGGGATCAGAAAATTGGAAGCGAAATACAATTTCTATCAGCAAAGAATAATAAAGAGTCAATGGTTAATAAAATGCAAACTATGAACGAACAACTTGCCATGTATAAAATTAAATCACCTATAAATGGAATTGTTGATGATGTGAGTTTAAAATTAGGACAGGTTGCGGCACCAGGTTTGCCCGCAGTTCGAGTAGTGAATATGAATTCATTAAAAATAAAAGCTGATGTGGCAGAGAGTTACGCAGCAAAAATTCATGAAGGAAATTTGGTGACCATCGAATTTCCTGATATGGGAAAACAAATTGATTCAAAAGTGTCATTTGTTAGTCGGGTTATTAATAGCATGAATCGAACTTTTGGTGTTCAGGTTAATGTTCCATCTGATCCTGAATTGCATCCGAATATGATTGCACATTTAAAAATTGTCGATTATCAATCTTCAAGTTCAATTGTTATACCATTAAATGTGGTGCAGAATTCTGATGTTGAAAAATATGTTTTCATTGCAGTAAAAAATGAAAGCGGAAAATTAGTGGCACATAAACAATTGATCCAAACAGGAAGAGATTACTTGGGTCAAATTGAAATATTAGAAGGTCTAAGGGAAGGCGATTCCCTTATAACTAAAGGATATCAGGATGTTGAGGAGGGTGGATTTTTGAGGCTATAAATCAAGAATAGGCATTCGGAATTAATTAAGAAATAAGTTTTTTAAAAATTATAAAATGGACTCTGCTAACCCTTAAGAGTTTTCTGATAAAAATATGAAAGACACTAATAAAGAATTTTTTGCTAGTTCGTGGGCAATCGATAACCGAACGAGTATTTATGTTTTGACTGTAATAGTTACACTCGCAGGAATATTTTCTTACATCAACATTCCAAAGGAACGATTTCCTGACATTGTTATACCAACAATTTTTGTAAGCACTATTTATCCAGGAGCCTCACCAGCCGACATGGAAAATTTGGTCACCAAACAAATGGAGAAACGCATTAAGAGTATTAATGGCGTAAAGAAAATGACCAGCAACTCCATTCAGGATTTCAGCAATATCATTATTGAATTCAATACCAATGTGGATGTAGCTGAAGCTAAGCAAAAGGTAAAAGATGAAGTAGATAAATCAAAAAGAGATTTGCCTTCCGATTTAAAAAATCCTCCTACTGTTCAAGAAATTGATTTTTCTGAAATGCCAATTATGTACCTCAATATTTCAGGAAATTATGATTTGAATAAATTAAAAAAATATGCCGACGAAATTAAAGATCGTGTGGAAGGCATGAAGGAAATTACACGGGTAGATATTGTTGGCGCTTTGAATCGGGAAATTCAGGTGAATGTAGATATGTTCAAAATGCAGTCGGCAAATCTTACGCTTGATGATATTGACCGCGCTTTGGCATATGAAAACATGACTATCTCCGGAGGAAATATTTCAATGGATGGAATGAAAAGATCGCTAAGTGTTTCTGGTGAATTTAAAAATGCGGAACAAATGAAAAATATTATTCTGCGAAGTATGTCGGGGGCAACATTACACCTTAAAGATATTGCAGAAGTAAAAGATGGTTTTGCTGAGAAAGAAAGTTATGCTCGGCTGGAGCATAAGAATGTAATTACTCTGAATGTGTTAAAAAGAAGTGGCGAAAATTTAATTGATGCATCGGATAAAGTCAGGTCAATAGTTGAAGATTTGAAGGCCACATCGTTTCCATTAGGTTTAAAAATTACTGTGACAGGTGATCAAAGTGAATTGACCAGAACAACTTTACATGATTTGATAAACACCATCATTATTGGTTTTCTATTAGTGCTGATTGTCTTAATGTTTTTCATGGGAGTAACTAATGCATTCTTCGTGGCTCTCTCAGTTCCGCTTTCTGTTTTCCTTGCATTTTTAATATTACCCGGAATTGGATTTTCGTTAAACATGATTGTGTTGTTCAGCTTCCTTCTTGCATTAGGAATTGTGGTTGACGATGCAATTGTGGTAATTGAAAACACACACCGCATTTTTGCCAACGGAAAAATTCCAATTCAGAAGGCCGCAAAAATTGCCACTGGTGAAGTTTTTCTTCCTGTATTAACAGGAACACTTACTACACTTTCTCCATTTTTACCATTGGCATTTTGGCCGGGTATTATTGGGAAATTTATGTTCTTTCTTCCTATTACACTCATCATAACATTGCTTGCATCATTGGTCATTGCTTATATAATCAATCCGGTTTTTGCGGTCAGTTTTATGAAACCACATGAGGATAATAATGATCCACTTGTTATAAAGAAAAAAAATAAAAGCCTTAAAGCCACTACAATAATTTTGCTTTCAATCTCTTTGTTGATTTATATCTGGGGCAATATTGGTCTTGGAAATTTTGGTGTGTTTTTATGGTTAACAGTTTTACTCAATCGATTTGTGTTGCAAAAAGCAACTTTCAATTTTATGAGTAAAACATGGCCCCGAGTTCAAAATATCTACAAAAAAATCTTAACATGGGCACTCATCGGAATCAGACCCGCACTACTTTTAGTTTCCACCATCATCCTATTATTCATTTCTATTCTTGCTGTTATTATTCGCAATCCTAATATAGAAACTTTTCCTGCTGGAGAACCACACTTTGCTTATGTATACATAAATACTCCCGTTGGTACACATCAATCGGTAACAGACTCTATTACTGAATTGGTTGAAAAGAAAGTGTATGCAGTTATTGGCGAACACAATCCAATGGTCGAATCTGTTATTTCCAATGTGGCCGTAGGAGCTACTGACCCAAGTGGGGGCGATAAAAGTGTTTCTTCCAATAAAGGAAAAGTGACTGTTGCATTTGTAGATATGGCCAAACGAAATGGTGGTTCAACAAGAAATGTTCTCGATAGTATTCGCAAGGTTGTAAAAGGAATTCCTAGTGTGCAAATAACTGTTGATAAAGAAGCAAATGGTCCGCCAGTTGGTAAGCCAATCAATATTGAGATTAGCTGCGATGACTTTGATTTACTCATTGCCTCTTCACAAGGAATTATTAATTACCTTGATTCATTACAAATTCCAGGGGTAGAAGAATTGAAATCTGATTTAGTGGTGAGTAAACCTGAAGTGGTAATTGATATTGATCGCGAACGGGCAAATCGGGAGGGCATTAGTACGGCACAAATTGGAATGACATTGCGTACATCATTGTATGGAAAAGAAGTTTCAAAATTTAAGGAAGAAAATGACGAATACCCAATTATGCTACGATTGAAGGATGAGCAACGAAATAATATTAGTGAACTCTTGAATTTAAAAATCACTTATCGCGATATGAATATGGGTGGGGCCATTCGAAGTGTGCCATTAAGTTCTGTTGCAAGTATTCGTTATATAAATACCTATGGAGGTATAACACGTAAAAATCAAAAGCGAGTGGTAACAGTTTATTCAAATATTTTAACAGGGTTTAATTCTCAAGAGGTTGTTAGAAATGTAACGGCTGCTGCTGCTACTTATAAATTGCCAAAAAATGTTTCTATTAATCTCACGGGTGAATTGGAACAACAAAAAGAAACAGGCGCATTTCTTGGTAATGCAATGTTGTTGTCAATCTTATTAATGGTTTTGATTTTAGTTATTCAATTTAATTCTTTTGGAAAAACACTTATCATACTGAGTGAAATTCTATTCAGTATAATTGGCGTATTACTTGGAATTGCAATTACTGGAATGAGTTTCTCAGTTGTAATGACTGGTGTTGGAATTGTAGCACTTGCTGGTATTGTGGTCAGAAATGGAATACTGATAATTGAATTCACTGATCTGCTTCGCTCACAGGGTATGCCCGCAAGAGAAGCAATTATTGAAGCAGGAAAAACCCGTATGACTCCAGTAATTCTTACAGCGACTGCTACAATGCTCGGTTTGTTCCCTCTTGCCGTCGGTATGAATATAGATTTTGTAACACTGTTCACCCATCTCAATCCACACATTTGGTTTGGTGGTGATAGTGTTGCATTCTGGGGGCCATTATCATGGACTATCATTTTTGGATTAAGTTTCGCAACCTTCGTTTCACTCATTTTAGTTCCTGCCATGTACATGATAGGTATAAATATTAAAGCCAAAATGCGCGGAGAACCAAAATAGAAAAAAGTAAATACAGGTTACATTGATACTGAATAAATATTTTTTTGATAATCGGGCGGGTAAAGAAATTTAGTCGCCCTTTTTTATTTTGATTACTTTGAACTTTAAAACAATCAAATGACAATTAACGAGGCACAACAATCTGTTGATGAATGGATAAAAACTACTGGAGTCCGTTACTTCAATGAACTCACCAATATGGCAATGCTTACTGAGGAAGTAGGAGAGGTGGCAAGAATTATTGCAAGAAAATATGGTGAGCAATCATTCAAAGAATCTGATAAAGACAAAGAACTCGCTGATGAATTAGCGGATGTGTTGTTTGTATTAATTTGTATTGCCAACCAAACTGGAATTAATTTAGAAGATGCACTGAAAAAAAATTTTGAGAAAAAAAATAAACGAGATATTCAAAGGCATAAGCAAAATGATAAGTTGAAATAATTTTTCTCAATCGCATTCTTTTCTTTAAGTATTTTTAATTTCTTATATAAATCAAATGATTTTTCTCCTACTCCTTTCGTCTTTTTTGCTCTCCAATCCTTCTGACACTTTAAAAACTCCCTTCGAAAAAAGCGGAGGCAAACAATCTGCAACTTATCAGGAGTGCATTGCTTACTACAAACAACTCAGTTCATTTTCCGGGGAAGTGAAAGTGTTGCAGTATGGAACCACCAGTATTGGTAAGCCACTTAATCTAGTTGTTGTTTCAAAAGAGGGAATTTCAAAATCATCGGAAGTAAATAGAGAAAACAAAGCAGTGCTGCTCATCAACAATGCAATACACCCTGGCGAACCAGATGGGGTGGATGCGTGCATGATGCTCGCTCGTGATTTAGTGATGAAGAAAGAAATGCAACTATTGCTTGAACATGTGGTGCTGTTAATCATTCCGGTTTACAATATCAGTGGCGCATTAAACAGAAGTTGTTGCTCACGCGCCAATCAGGATGGACCCGAAGAATCAGGATTTCGCGGCACCATTCAAAATCTCGACCTCAATCGAGATTTTATTAAGAACGATGCAGCTGAAACTTTTTCTTTCGAAAATATTTTCACCGAATGGAAACCCGATTGGTTTGTTGATACACATGTAAGCGATGGTGCCGACTATCAATACACCATGACCTACATCGCGACTCAGCATAATAAACTGCAACCATTACTTGCTGACTACGAACAAAAAATTTTAGTGCCATATATGAATGCAGAGATGATTAAGAAAGATTTTGAAATGAGTCCATATGTAAATGAAATAAAAGAAATTCCTGATTCAGGCATTGTGGAATTTTTAGAGTCACCTAAATTTTCTACCGGGTACGCTTCACTGTTTAACTGCATTGGATTTGTCACTGAAACACACATGCTCAAACCATTTGCACATCGCGTACATTCAACTTACGCTTTTCTGAATTGCTGGATGCAGAAAGCAAATGACGATTACAAAACCATTCACCAGCTGCATTCGAAAGCGGATGATGCAGTGAAGCAGCAACAATTATTCACGATGAATTTTAAATCTGATTTCACTTCAGTCACCACCATTCCATTTAAAGGTTACGAAGCTGAACACAAACCAAGTGATGTAACAGGAGCACCACGATTATTTTACAATCGCGATAAGCCTTTCACTAAACAAATTTCTTTTTTCAATTCATTTATTCCTTCAGTGAAAATTCAAAAACCAATTGCATACATCATTCCACAGTACAGTAAAAAATTAATTTCTATTTTTCAAAACAACGGAGTGCTGATGCAGGAAATTTCGAAAGACACTGTGATGAAAGTGGAAGTTTACTACATCACCGATTACAAATCAACCGACCATCCGTACGAATCGCATTACATGCACTACGATGTAAAAGTGAAGAAGGACACACAAATGATTCCGCTGTATGCAGGTGATGTGATAGTGAAAGTGAATCAAGCCGCTAATAAATTTATTGTTGAAACACTCGAACCGCAAAGCAGCGATGGGTTTTTTGCCTGGAATTATTTTGATGGAGTGTTGGCACAAAAAGAATATTTCAGCGATTACGTGTGGGAGGATAAAGCATTCCAACTATTACAGTCCGATGCACAATTGAAAAATTCATTTGAACAAGAAAAGAAAAATAACTCTGACTTCATCCAGAATCCTAATATGCAATTAGATTTTATTTACAAGCACTCGCCATATTTTGAGAATTCTTATAACCGATATCCGATTGTGAGAGTCATAAACTTATAAATTGGAATTAAACTGTAACAGTTTTCGGAACAGGTCTCCCCAATTCTTTCAGCATACGATAATGCGAACGAATGGCATCCGCAAAAGTGGGATTAAAGTGATAGGGTACATTGTATTCTTTAGCAGTTTGTTGTACAATTTTACTGATGACTGGATAATGTACATGACAAACTTTCGGAAACAGGTGGTGTTCAACTTGAAAATTTAATCCGCCAACAAACCAGCTAACAATAAAACTATTCATTGCAAAATTTGCAGTGGTGTGCATTTGATGAATCGCCCAGTTATTATCAATTACCCCATTTTTTTCAGGCATTGGGTAATCAATGTCTTCTACCACATGCGCCATTTGAAAAACAATTCCGAGAATCATACCTGAGGTTAAATAAATACTTAAGTATCCAATGAGAAATTGCCACCAAGTAAAATGTAAAAACACTAAAGGCAGAACAAAAATATAGGTGTAATAAATTGCTTTGGTTAAAAATAATACCACTAATTCGGTGCGTGGATGTTTTTTGATTTTATAAGGACCAATACTAGCCTGTGAAATTTTTTTGAAATCTTTAAATAACACCCAAAAAATAACTGCGAATCCATAAAGTATGAAAGCAGTAAAATGCTGAATCCGATGGATAGGTTTGCGTTCCTGGTTGGATGACATTCTTATAGCTGCTGGAAAAACTTCTAAATCTTCATCATACCCATGAATGTTGGTGTAAGTATGATGAATAATATTGTGAGTGATACTCCATACATATTTGTTTCCCCCAATCAAATTCATTGTTAGGCCAATGGCATAATTTAATTTTGAACTAGAAGAATATGCGCCATGAATAGCATCGTGCGCAATAGAAAAGCCAATCCCAGCAGAACTAATCCCCAATACAAAACAAGCAATCCACGATTGCCAATTATTCATCCATCCGGTATAAAACAAAAGATAGGTTCCAACAAAAGTTCCGAGCAGTATAATTGTTTTTACAATCATGCGGTAGTCAGCATGAGTGGAAATATTTTTATTTTGAAAGTATTGATGAACCCTATTTTTTACTTCAGCATAAAATTCGTTCGAAGACTGAGCAAATTTAATGTTGGGGGTTGACGCTTTATTCTCTGCTGTGAATTCCATTATTTTAAATTTAAAAGAAGAACGATTATGGGGCGAATATACTATATCTGATTTCAATGCCGTTTGCCTTAATTCCCACTCCGTATCACCAATTCGAAGTTAGTGTTATACACTTTAGTGAAAGTGTAGGATTGAGAAATTATTTATATAAAGGATATCAATTTCAAAATAAATAAATTTAAAGCGAGGCAATATAGAAACCGCAAGTATTAGCCTTATGGCTATGGCAAACTCAAATTCTAAAATATTTATTGAAAATCTGCCTTTTGACCTTTGAATATTGATTTTGTCTGATGACTTTTGGACTTTAATTTTAATTGCATGCTGAACATTATTTTATTCGGTCCCCCAGGAAGTGGAAAAGGTACTCAGGCAATACTGCTAAAGGAACATTTTAAACTTTTGCATGTAAGTACTGGAGATATTTTTAGAAATGAAATAAAGAATGCAACAAATGTTGGAAAGGAAGTGAAGCAATTTTTGGATGCTGGTAAATTAGTGCCTGATGAACTAACCATTCGAATGCTTGGTGGTTATGTGGATGCAAATAGTGCCCCTGAACTACAAGGAGTTATTTATGATGGCTTTCCTCGAACAGTCCCACAGGCTAAAGCATTAGATTCTTTTTTAGAAGAAAAAAGATCTTCTGTTAATGTAGTGCTTTCATTGGAAGTGAATGATGAAGAATTGGTAAAGAGATTAATAAATAGGGGATTAACAAGTGGAAGAAGCGATGACTCCAACGAAGAAGTGGTACGCAATCGTTTGAAAGTATATTATAACCAGACTGCTCCGCTCGCAGATTTCTATCTTTCTCAAAAAAAATTTGTTTCTATTCGTGGAGTTGGAACTATTGACGAAATATTCGCGCACCTTTGCGACGAAATGTATAAACTCGATTAAGTTTTGGAAGGAAGCAATTTTGTAGATTATGTTAAAATATTTTGTAGAAGTGGAGCGGGGGGGCCTGGTGCTTCTCATTTGCGTCGCGATAAAAATACGGCTATGGGCGGCCCTGATGGGGGGGATGGGGGGCGTGGGGCTCACATAATTCTTCGGGGCAATCAACAAATATGGACATTATTACATTTAAAATATCGTAAACATATTCATGCTGTTGATGGCGCACCGGGCAGTTCTAATTTAAGTACGGGCGCTTCTGGGAAGGATATTATTCTTGATGTTCCACTTGGAACCGTTGCCAAAGATTTCGTAACAGGAAAAATTCTTTTTGAAATTACAAGGGAAGGAGAAAAAAGAATTTTAGTAAAAGGCGGACGAGGAGGATTGGGAAATTATAATTTTAAAACGCCAACCAAGCAAACCCCTCGACACGCACAACCTGGTGAACCATTGGAAGAAGGATGGAAAATATTGGAGTTAAAATTATTGGCTGATGTAGGATTGGTAGGATTTCCAAATGCAGGAAAATCAACGTTACTTTCTGTCGTGAGTGCCGCAAAACCAGAGATTGCAAACTATGCATTCACCACACTCGTTCCCAATTTGGGAATGGTGCAGTATAAAGACAATAAATCATTTGTGATGGCCGACCTTCCTGGAATTATTGAAGGGGCACATGAGGGGAAAGGATTGGGACATCGTTTTCTTCGTCACATTGAACGAAATTCAATGTTGCTTTTTGTGATACCTATTGACAGCAACGATATAAAAGCGGAGTATGAGATTTTATTAAATGAATTGGAACAATACAATCCTGAATTATTGCACAAACAACGATTGCTCGTTATTAATAAGTGCGATTTAGCAGACGATGAAATTATGAAACTTATTAAAAAGGAATTGCCAAAGAAAATTCCACATCTGTTTATTTCTGCCTATAAAAAAGAAGGCATTGATAAAATGAAAGAAATGATTTGGAATACATTAAATAATTAATTTTTTTTTCAGAAAATATAAAGTGCTAAAGTTTTATCGAAAAGAAATTAAGAATAAAAAATTCCTGATTTCAATTTGGCATTTAATCCTTTTTGTGTTTTAAAACTTTTGCCTCTATATAAAATATAATTTCTTCAGCAATATTTTTAGCAATGTCACCAACTCGTTCAAGTTTTCTTGCAGCGGATAAAACAAATAACGATTCATAAGTTTGGTCAAGATGTGATTTAATGAATTTTTCTAAGGCTAAAGCAGCTTTCATATTTAATTGATTGAGCTTTTCATCTTTATGAAATACGCTGTGCGCTACTGTTGTATCTTCCGTATCAAACGCTACACAAACATCGCTAAGCATTTGTTCGGCTACATTAAACATTTCAATTAAGCCAATGTTTTTTATCAGTTCTTCAGAAAAAGGATTCTTAACTTCATTTACATAATTTGCTAATCCTTCAGCATTATCGGCAATTCGTTCGAGCGAGGAATTTATTTTCAATGAAGCAAGTACAAATCGTAAATCAATTGCAACCGGACTTAATAATGCTAGTATGTTTTCACAATCGCGATCAATTTTCAATTCGAGTGAATTGATTCGCCGTTCGTAAAAAACAATTTCACGGGCAAGGTCTCTATCTAAGGTTAAAAATGCTTTTTTCACTTTATTTATCTGACCAAGTGTTAGAGTCATCATTTCCTTAATGTCTTCCCGAAGTTGTCGTATTTCTATATCTAAGTGTGTCATAAAAATTAAAGATTAAAAAGTGAAAATTTTAAAATCTGCCTCTTCTTGAAATATTAAATTATCCAAACCTACCCGTGATGTAATTCTGAGTTCGTTGATTTTGAGGATTGGTAAAAATCTCTTTAGTGTCGTTGTATTCAATCAATTCACCAATGTAAAAAAATGCTGTACGATCACTCACCCTTGCAGCCTGTTGCATGTTGTGTGTAACGATTACGATGGTGTATTTATCTTTTAATTCATAAATAAGTTCTTCGATTTTAGCTGTGCTGATTGGATCGAGTGCTGATGCCGGCTCATCCATTAAGATAATAGAGGGTTCAATAGCCAGTGCACGAGCAATACATAATCTTTGTTGTTGGCCTCCTGAGAGTTCGAATGCACTTTTTTTTAATTTATCTTTTACTTCATCCCATAATACTGCATTCTGTAATGAGCGAACAACTCTTTCTTCAATATAATCTTTGTTTGAAATGCCATTTACCCGCAAGCCATAGGCAACATTTTCGAAAATTGTTTTAGGAAATGGATTTGGTTTTTGAAAAACCATTCCTACTTTTTTTCTCAGCTCATCTATTTTAATTCCTCTTTCATAGATATTTTTATTGTCAATTAAAACTGTTCCTTCTATTCGAACATTTTCAATCAAATCGTTCATTCGATTTAATAATCGTAAATAGGTTGATTTACCGCATCCACTTGGACCAATCAAAGCAGTTACTGTATTTGCTTTCATTTGCAAATTGATATTTTTCAATGCATGATGGTCGCCGTAATAAAGATTTATATCTTTTGTTTCTATTTTATACATTTTAATTCATTTTCACTTTTTTACTAAGAAATTTTCTTAAAGCGTTTGCAATTAGATTGGCAATTAAAACAATCATGATTAAAACAAAAGCTGTTCCATAAGCCATGTCACGCGATTCTTTTATGTTGGTTCCGCTGGTGGTTAATACATATAAATGGTATGGAAGCGCCATCACTTGGTCGTACATAGAGGTAGGTAAATTGGGTAAGTAGTAGGCCGCAACTGTAAAAAGTATTGGTGCGGTTTCGCCACTTACTCGACCAATAGAAAGAATTAATCCGGTTATAATATTAGGTGTCGCAATTGGAAGAACAACTCTCCATATGGTCTGCAATTTGCTTGCACCTAAACCATAACTAGCCAATCTGAATGAATCGTTTACTGATCTTAATGCTTCTTCAGTTGTTCGTATTACAATTGGCAGCACTAGTAACCCAAGAGTAAGTGAACCTGCAATAATGGAATCTCCAAAGTGTAATTTGTTTACGAAAAGTGACATGCCGAATAACCCGAAAATAATGGATGGAACACCAGCCAGGTTGTTGGTCATAAGTTGTACAAAATTTTTGAAATGGCCATGAGGTGCATATTCGTGAATGAAAATTCCGCTCATTACACCAATCGGAAATGCAAACAACATGCTTCCACCCACCAAATAAAATGTTCCAATAATTGCAGGATAAATACCCCCTTTCGTCATTCCATCTTCAGGCATCATGGTTAAAAATTTCCAACTGATGACTCCGATTCCTTTTGAGATAATGAAACCAAGAATCAATACCAGAAATAATACAACGATCGCACTCATGATTCTAAAAATCCAGAATGCCGTTTGTTGTTTAATTTTTTTATTCATTTTACGATGCGACTCTTTTATTACGACGGGAAATAAATTCAACGGCGAGGTTAACAATCATAGTTATAATAAAAAGTACACACCCCAGAATAAACAATGATTGGTAATGTAAACCGCCCTGTGATGCTTCGCCTAATTCTGCTGCAATGGTTGCCGGAATGGTTCTCACGGGCTCTAATAAAGTATTCGGAATAACCGCTGCATTTCCTGTAACCATTAGCACTGCCATGGTTTCACCAATAGCGCGACCAATTCCGAGAATTGCTCCAGCAGTAATTCCTGATGAAGAATATGGAATAATGACTCTGAATATTGTTTGCCAATGATTAGCACCGAGAGCTAAACTTGCCTCCTTCATACTTCGGGGGGTGGTGCGAATAGCATCTTCTGAAATGGTGATAATAGTTGGTAGCGCCATAATGCCCAGAATAATACTACCTGCAAAAGCTGTTTCGCCTACTGGTAGATTAAAAGTGTTTTGTATAAATGGAACAATAACGACCAACCCAAAAAACCCATAAACAACGGATGGAATTCCAGCTAGTAATTCAATAACTGGTTTTAAAATATTTCTGACAGTAGGGTGGGCCACTTCGGCCATATAAATGGCTGTGGCTAAACCGAGTGGAAGTGCAAATAAAATTGCAAAGAAACTTACCCATAATGTTCCGAGTAGTAAAGGCAGTGCTCCCATAACTGCAACAGGTTGTGCGGTAGGGAACCATAGTTTTCCCATTAGAAAACCACCAATATTTATGTTTTCAATTTTTAATTCTTTTCCGACAAAATTTTTATCAATGTATTTTTTTCCAACGAAAGCAATTATTCCTGGAATACTATCAACCACTTTACTCAAGCAAGTAGGTAGGTTTTCAAAGTTTTCTCCGATTTGTTCTTCTGTAAAATAATCGGTGATGTTATCCATTCTGAAAAGAATGACGCTGTCATTTATTCCACCTACTTTTTGCCAGTTAGTTATTTCGCCATCGAATAGCAGTTTAACTTGTTCTGCATCAAGATGACTGACTTTATTGGTTTTGTTTACAGCCATTATGAATCCTTCTTCTGTTGGGTTTTTACCAAACATTCCAACCCCCTCACTAAAAAGAAAAATAACAATAAGAATTACTACAATACTTGTGATAGATCCACTGATGTAAAGCAGGGCAGTTATAATTCTGTTAAAGATGTATGAAATATTTTTTTTCACTAATGCAAATTTATCCTTACATAAATTTATACAAGTATTCTAACAGGAATTCAATGTTAAATAATTGTTAAAAGTGTTAAGAAAGAGTAAATAATCGAGTAAAAAAGCAAAACTGATTGCAAGACTATAATTTTCGTCAAAAGGTTAATTGCTAAACCACTATTACTTTGAGTTTAGACGAAATAAATAAATTATTTATTCTGGATAATAATTTTCTTAGAAAATTGGTTTTCTCCATCAAACACTTTCACAAAATAAATTCCAGAAGCAATTCCTACAATGTTTAATTCAATACTTCTCTGATTATTGATTTTATCTGAATATAGTTTTTGACCCAGGCTATTAGTTACTTCAACCACTCCATTTCTTATTAACGAATTGAAACCGATATAAAAATTTCCGTTGGTTGGATTTGGTGAAACATAAAATGATAAAGGCATTAAATTTTCAGTATTGCTTATCACAGGAATACAATTTCCTGGAAGATTATTATCTAACCATTTCGATCTTTTTTCAAGCCACATTTTAAGGTAGTCTACTTCATCCTGATAGGTTAGCCCTATGTAATAATTCCAATTTACATAAATTCCAAGAATTGGCCACTTAATAAAATTGCGTTGTTGCGACTCATCTAAATAATTAGCAATAGAATCAATCCAATTATTTATGGAATCACTATGCAGATAAGATTCACGAAGCTGTTTCCATCTGCATTGTACTGAATTCTGATAAGTAGTGTCTTCCAATAGTTTACTCCACCAGAAGGGTACATGTGGAAAATATCCCTGACAAACCGTATTGAATTCATATTGCCAGCCTATTGTATCAAATGCCTGACAATAATCTGCATTTCCATAAGAAAGATTAAAATCCCACATTGGTCCCATCGTTAATTTTCCGCCCTTGCTGTCTTTGTCCTTATACATAAAACATGATGAGCGATAGCCGTCTATAGTATGTCCAAACTCTTGCAACAAGAAGAAATTGATAAAAGAATTTTCGTCAGCAAATTTTCTGAATCCTGAATCAGGATCAGCAAACAATGGGGACAGCAATGCAGTTTCAAATGAATCTACATAGTTGGTGATATAGTCTTTTTGGATAGGAAGAAGTTCATAATCTTCCGGATCATGAAACTGAAAAAAAACTTCAGAGTCGTATGACGAAACAAAAGTATCAGCACCAGAGCCAGTTGTTTTGTCAATCTTAATAATGTAGCCCCCTGTTAAATTATCACCGGAGGTATCACTAGGTGTTATTTTAGAAATATCCACTCTGTCATTATCATTCTTTACTTTTTCCTGTAGTTCATATATTCCACGATACAATCCATTTCGTACAATTTCAACATGTTTTGTTCTCGAACTATAGTACCCCATCTTATTAGCAAAATAATAAGTAAGTGTATTTCGTATTAGTGACTTATCCGGATAGGGTGCGTACAATATCCAATCATTTTCTGAAGGCATTCCAAGAATTTCAGCATTTATTTTATTTCCTATCGAATCCACAGGTGTAAATGCATATGATTTTTTCGGATATTGTTGTGATGTTGAACCTCTGATTTCAATTGTCACTTCACCATTATAATCTGTATATGGATCTGTTACATGATTAATATTTCCAGGACCATTGTCAATTATTCCCATGAATATTGTAATTCGTGGATCATCAGAAATGGTTTGTCCGTATGTATCCAAAATAATTATAGGAAGGTTGGAAGAGTCAAGCGTTTGGGCAGTAGCTTGGTTTGATAAACAATTAAAAGAGAAATAAAATATATATAAGAAAGTCAAATTGATTTTCATTCTATTGAAGCATTTATTTTGAATACTTTAGGGACTGAAATTATTAAAATCAACCTGAATTCATAAATACCATGCAGCATTTAATTCAATTTTAAAGTCATACATGTATGAAGAAAAACTTACTCAACATCACTCTCCTGATTTTTATTTCATTTATGCCCGGCACTTTTGTACTCGCGCAAATTCCAAACAATGATTATGAACTTTGGAGTAATATGGGGTTAGGTGGCGAAAACCCGGATGACTGGTATACATCAAATGGTGATCTGGTGCCATCAAATGTTTTTAAAGATTCGATAAATGTATATTCCGGAAATTATTCAACATTGATTACAAATATTATTGGAATACAGGGAAGTATTGGAAGTAATTTCCCAATTCCTAATCACCCCTTTCAGTTGAAAGGATATTTTAAAAGCGATTTTCAAACACCTGATTCGGCACTAGTAAAAATCACTTTGTTCAATAATTCTCTTGCAGTAGATAGCGGTGAATATTTAATTAATACTTCAATTTCAAACTGGACAACCATTGCTATTACAATTTCAAACACAACTTCTATAGTCAATTCAGCAACAATAAATATTACAGCCTGCAATCATCAGGGGAATAAGTTTTGGGTTGATTTATTATCACTTGAAGAACCTTCCTCGGCTTCGGCACCTCAATCGATATCAGGTATAATATATCCGAATCCTTCATCTGATAGAATTTATATTGAAAGCTTTAGTACATTTTCATCAATAAAAATTTTTGATTTGAATGGACGAACTATTAAGGTTTTTTCAAACGATAGTGAACGGAATAATTTCATTCGTATTTCTGATATTCCTGAGGGAATATATTTTTTGGAAGGTACAACTGAAGGAAAGGTTTTCAGAAAAAGCTTTGTAAAGGAATAAATTTTCGGATACTGGAAAATTTCGGATTTTGATTTCAGTTAAATATTAAAAAGAGAAGGCTAGCACATTTGTGCCAGCCTTCTCTTTAACATTAATTCTAACCTTATTCTTAAAATTTATTTCGTTGCCAGAGGGATATATCCAACATTTTTAACAATTGCTTGACCTTCTGCTGAAAGTATATAATCCAAAAATGGTTTCACGGTTTTTTCTTTAGTTACATTGTAGTAGAAAAACAATGGACGAACAATAGGATAAGTTTTATT
>CAMDDP010000033.1 GCA_945892775.1 Chitinophaga pinensis | reverse complement strand
AACATTTTGAGTTTTATATAAAAAATATTGAGTAGAGCGATTTAGCAATCGATAATCTGAATAATAAAATATAAGCTGAATTTTATGTCGACCATTTTTTCTAAAATTATATCAGGCGAAATTTTTTGTCATAAAATTGCGGAGAGTGAAGAGTTCCTTGCTTTCTTAGATATTATGCCTTTGGCTATAGGACACACTTTAGTGATTCCAAAAAAGGAAATAGATTATATTTTTTCTATTGATGATGAAACTCTTTCGGGATTGATATTGTTCGCCAAGAAAATTGCTCCCGCTATTGAGAAGGCAGTGCCATGCTTGCGAATCGGTGTTGCAGTAATTGGGTTGGAAGTGCCGCATGCTCATATTCACCTCATTCCTTTGAATACGATGGATGATATAAATTTCACTCGACCTAAGCTTAGATTTACTCAGGAGGAACTCTCTGCTATGGTGTTAAAAATAAGAGGGAATATTTTATAAATATTTTTAGGAATTAGGGAGACCCATTTGTTCAAATAAACTTTTACTTTTTAACTCTATCTGGGTTATCGGTTATAAAATCTTTCCACCCAGTATAGTTTTTCCCCTTGCTTACGGGTTTGCCTTTCTGAAAATGATGGCACAGCGCCACAGCCATTGCATCAGTTGCGTCTAAAAATTCAGGCTGTTCTTTTACTGCTAAAATTCTTCCAATCATTGCCGCTACTTGTTCCTTGCTTGCATTGCCGTTTCCTGTGATACTCTGTTTTATTTTCTTAGGGGAATATTCAAACACTGGAATTTCATTCATGATGGCAACGGTAATTGCAACACCTTGGGCTCTGCCTAACTTTAGCATACTCTGTACATTCTTTCCAAAGAAAGGGGCTTCAATGGCTAATTCATCAGGTTGGTACTCGCGAATGGTTTGCTGTAGTCGTTTGTAAATGGTTTGTAGTTTACGGTACGGGTCGCTAATGCCTTTTAAATTTAACACATCCATTACAATCAGTTTATAATTATCGCCTTGCACATCTAATAGGCTGAAGCCAAGAATATTTGTTCCCGGATCAACACCAAGAATAAGTGTGTGTGGTAATGACGAGATTGTTTTTTTCACTATAGAAAGTTTTGTTTTAAGAAAATCTATCTATTTTAAAATAGAATGTATTGTTATTTTCATTAAACATTTTATTCATCAAAATTGAGCGTGCTAAATGTATATTTTTGCACGAGACGGAATGGAAAATAATACTGACATACCAAAAGAAAAACTGTACTCGCTTTATTGGTGGAAATGGTTAGTATTTGTACTTGCTGCATTCGGACTCTATTATCAACTGTTTCAAAACCAAAATTTGTGGAGTGCTTGGAGCGAGTATAAGAAAAATGTTTCTTCTGATGCGGTTGTTCTTACTGTCCTTGTCTTTATTTTAATGCTTATCAATTGGAGTGTGGAGGCATTCAGGTGGAGTACGCTACTTCGCAAAGTGGAATATGTATCTTTCATCGACGCTTTGAAGGCGACTTTCAGCGGAATCACTTTTGCTCTTTTTACTCCAAACAGAGTAGGAGAGTATGCTGGTAGAGTGTTATTCATCAATACTATTTACCGATGGAGAATATTAATTGTAACCACCATAGGCATTTATGCGCAACTGCTCAGCACCATTTTATTTGGCACAATTGGATTGGCTTATGTGATGCTGTTGAGCGGAGTTCGGCACTCTACTTTTTATATTGAGTGGACAGTAATTATTCTATTGATTATTTCTGCCTTATTATTATTTATACTTTATTTCAATATTAGTCTTATCGAAAATTTATTAGAACGGTCTTCATTTCTGAGTAAAGCAAAAATTTATTTAAAAGTATTGCTTCATTATTCTTCGCGTGAATTGTTTTTTGTGCTATCGCTTTCTATGTTGAGATATTTTGTTTTTACTATTCAATATATATTGTTGTTGAAAATATTTAACATTCAAATTCCATTGATTGAAGAAAGCGCTTTGATTGCAACAATTTTTCTGGTGCAAACTATAATTCCATCCATTGCCATTGCAGAAGTAGGAATCAGAGGAAATGTGGCACTGTTTTTTCTAACACCTTATAGCAGCAACCAGTTAGGGATAGTAAGTGCGGCGTGGGGTTTGTGGTTAATCAACCTGGTGATACCTGCAGTAATAGGAATGATTCTGATTTTAATCAATAAAGGAATAAGTCGAAAATGAAAAGAATAATCATTTTAAGTACGGTCGTTTTTATACTGAGTTCTTTTGTACAAAATCAAAAGACGCCAAGTGATTGTTATATAGCTAACAACTCATTTCAGCCAGGTGAAAAGCTTACGTATAAAATTGCATTCAAATGGGGTGCCATTTGGTTAAGTGCCGGCGAAGCAACTTTCAATTTAGAGAATTCAACTTATAATAATAAGCCTTGTTTACATGCCATAGGTTATGGAGCCACCTATCGTTCTTATGATTGGTTTTTTAAGGTGAGAGATAAGTACGAATCCTATTTTGATTCTGAAGCCATGACGCCCTATAAGTTTGTTCGTGATGTGAATGAAGGTGGGTATAGCCTTTACAACAATGTAACCTTTAACCATAAGGCTGGAAAGGCAACATCAACCAATGGCACCTTTGATATACCTGAGGGTAGTCAGGATGTTTTATCGGCAGTTTATTACATGCGATGTATTGATATAAATAAATATAAAGTGAATGATACTATACCAATCAAGATTTTTCTTGATGATAAAAATTATCCCTTGTATGTTCGTTACATTGGTAAGGAAGAATTAAATACTAAAGCAGGAAAATTTAAGTGTATTGTTATAAAACCACTGCTGATTTCAGGAACTATATTTAAAGGGGGCGAAGAAATGAAGGTGTATGTAACCGATGATGCGAATAAAATTCCAGTTCGAATTTCATCTCCAATTTTAATAGGAGAAATAATGTGTGAGTTGGTTAGTTATTCTGGATTGAGAAATGAAATCACTTCAAAATTGAAATAAATTTATCTTTTATAATATCAATCAAATTTAAGTCTTGACTTTTTTTACTTTTGAATCAAGTGTAAAAACTCTAGATAAATTAAATCCAAATTCAATATTCCCTTTTTTCCACTGACCAGTAGTTTCAGTTACTATCGATCGCTCAGTCATTCCACTGGTATTTGTAATGTGAAGTTGGAACACATGACCTCCGGTTTCAATATCTAGTCCAATTGATAGTGGTCTAGTGGCTGTTGAGCCTAAATCGCCGTTCATGAAATAATAATAATCGAAATTTAAAGCAAGGCGTTTTGTAAACTTAAATCGACCACCAATTTCGGCAGCAATTAAATCATTCTTATCGTTAACGCTATCTACCAAATTTTGATGTATGATAATAGGGCCAGCTTGTAAAGTAAATCGGTCATTGAATTTGTGTCCAATAATCAATTGATGATAATAGCCAATTCGAGAGCTGAAATAATTTTCGCGTGCTGGATCGGGAAACTTGGTTCCAACTATAGACATGCCAGCCAAATATTCTACCGTTACAGGTATTTTTTTTGCGCCTTTTGTTTGCCATAATAAACGGTACTTTGCAAATGCATCCGCTTCTTTTTTATAAGTGCTTCTACCTATTCCAATCATTAATCGATTGGTAAGTCCATAATCAAATCCAATTCTCATTGATGCATGATCAAATCCCCACGCATCGTATCGACCCTCACTAAACATACCAAAACGGTGCATTATTCTAAAATCTAAAACGCCGGCACCAACATGATCTAATGATTGGCTCATTATAACACGGGTGGATTTATAGGCATTGGTTGCCCGTTCAATTTGGGGCTTCGTTTCTGTATCAAGAAGAGATAACAAATCATCCTGAGCCTTTGTGAAAAAAGAGGATAATACCAGTGCAATTATTAGGGATGTTTTGCGGCGCATATTTTATTTTTTAACCTTGATAGGGTTTGTAAATTGAGAACACATCAATTTTTACTGTTTTGTTAATCTTATCTTTTACAACAGGAGGAATTGAAATGTTATAATCTGAAAGAAGAATATTGAAAGTAGACGATGAACTGATGACACCTTTAGTAAGGGTTATTTTTCCTTTGATGGCGATATCTTTTGTAACACCGTGTAGGATAAATTTTCCAATTACATCAACAGGATATTCTCCGTCAATAGTCCATTTCACTTCTTTGAAATTAGTAATGGTACCTTTAAAAGTAGATTTTGGAAATTTATCAGACTCGACATAATTCTCATTAAAGTGTTCTTGTAACAATGCTTTCTTAAATTCAAATGCCTTCATTAAAACAGAAAACTCTAGTGCACCAGTACTTATATCAAGTATGCTTACCACTTGGTTGTTTATACCTTCAATTTTCTCTAATGGAGTATTTGAAAGTAGTGTGACATTTGCTTCGCGAGTGAAGTACTTAGGGGTCTCTGTTTTTGGTGTAAAAGCATAAAGCCCCATGCTTATTATGAATGCAAGTATTATTTTCATTTGGATTGTTTTTTTATTTTTTATCGGTAGGTACAATTACACATCTCGTTAATGAAACATCCATATTCATGCCATTACAGATTCCTTTAATGGTTATTTTAGTGTCTTTTTTGATTTTCCCCATTTCTTCACCATCACTCCTATTCTGTAAAAGGCAATTCACTCCAAACATTCCATTTCCGCCATCTATTAATAGGGAAACTTTCGCTGAGTCTTTTTTTATTTCAGTAACTTTTCCGGTTATTTGAATTAGCTTGTTTAGATAAACTGAATCGGCGTGAGTCTCATCAGTAGTAAAAGAATTATATAAATCAATGGCTGATATTTTAATGTCAGGCTTTAAATCGGAAGTTTGTGCATTTGTTCTGTAGTATTCATGTAGACCATACCACCCCGCGCAAACAATTAAGAATAGAATAATAATTACAAATTTCTTTTTCATGGGATGAGTAATTAATTGTTTAGTGCACCGGAGGTTATCCAGGAATTTAAATTTGAAATGTCGCAATCTGAAAGTTTTGCTCCTCCTTTAGGCATTGCTTGAAATCCTGGACTGTGATTAATAGCGTTCATTAATGATTGGTTTTGTACGGAACTATTAATATTGTCATATCCTTCTAGGCTGATGCCTCCAGAACTATTGGTGGTACTGTGACATGGAAGGCAATTTTTATTAATAATGGGTTGAATTTTAGATAGAAATGTTGCTGTTGTGGTATCGCATGCTTTTGGATAAAGAGTTTGTTCATCGTCATAATAACAAGAGGGGATTGTTATTGAGATAAAAACGAATATAAAAAGTGAGATAAAAAATCTTTTCTGTAATCGATTCATACTATTAATCCTATGGGGTGATTTTATTTCTTATTGGTGGTGGGGGTTGTTGTAAGAATAATAAAAAGTATTAAGATTCAAAATTAAAATTAGTTCAATAGTGTTGAATTAATTGTTTGGCGCCCCAGCATTTATCCAAATTCTTATTACATCAATTTGACAATTTAGTAGTGCCTGACCTCCTTTAGGCATTAAATTAACTCCATTAGCTGTTATAGAATTATATAGGCTATCACTTAATGCTAGTGTACTTAAATAGGAGTAAGAGTCTAAACGGACGCCACCATTATGAGTACTTGCATCATGACAGCCATTGCAAAAGGTTTGAATTATAGGAGCTATGGTTCCGCTATAAGTAACATTTGCGGTATCACACAAGCCATCACAATGATTGTTTTGACAGCCTTGTTGAATCCATAATTGAATTAAAGCAATTTGCTCGGGCTCAAGATTAGGGCTTCCTTTAGGCATTTCTCCATCTAAAATACTATTAATAATATCTCCATCTGAAGGTTGAAATGGAGTTATACCTTTTGACATAATGTTTCCATAGTTATCTAAAACATAGCCGTCTTTATGGGAGGTTGCGTTGTGACATCCTGATTGAGCACAATTAGCAGCGAATATTGGTAAAATTTGCAAATCAAAGTATACAGAATCTTTGTCGCATGTATTAACGACTATGGGCTTATCTATTGTGTTAATAGAAGAGTAGTGTTTGCAAGAAATTAATGCTATTAATAGCGAACAAAAAAATAGTATTGGAATAATTATTTTCTTCATCATTTTATCTTGCTCAAAAGTAAGTTGGTATGGGTTAATTATATGATTTAAAGTAGTTGAATGGGAAATAAAATAGGGTCAATGAGAATTAAACATCAATTTTAAATGAGTCAGACATTCCAATCAGCCAATCTTTAAAATAAGGTGAGCGTTCTGTGCTAACAATAGTTTCAAACGAAGGTTGTGGTTTTAGAATAATTTTAACTCTCGCTTTTGAATAGGCAATCATTTTTTCAAGGGCTTTAAAATTGATAATGACCTGCCTGTTTATTCTAAAATAATTTTTAGGATTAACTATATGATCAAGTTGATCTAATGTAAAATCTATCGGATACCGTTGGCTGTCGAAAGTAAATAGGTAGGTGTATTTTTCCTCAGTATAAAAGAAGGCAATATTTTCAATGTCAACAGTTTTAATCACATCTGCATATCTGATAACAATTCTTTTTTGATACTCTTTTTGCACTAATTTTTTTAATAGCATTGAATAGTCAACGCTATTATTGTTTTTTTGAATGGAATAAAATTTTTGCAAACTTTTTTCGAGGTCATTAATTTTTATAGGCTTTAAAAGGTAGTCAATACTATTGACTTTAAAGGCATTAATAGCAAATTGGTTAAAGGCAGTGGTAAATATTATTAGGGAATTGATTTTAATTTCCTTAAAAATATTAAAGCTGCTTCCGTCAGCTAATTCAATATCCATAAAAATTAAATCAGGGGGATTGTTTTCATTCAACCATTTTACTGAATCTTTAACCGATTCTAAATGTTTAATTAATTCAGCCTGAGGGGCAATTTGTTTTACTAATTTGAATAGGCGCTTCGCGGCGGGTTTTTCGTCTTCAATGATTACGATTTTTGTCATTCTTTTCAGCAAGTTTTAATTTAACTATGAAATAATTTTTAGTTTTTTCAATCTGAAGAGGTGGCAATCCAAGCATTTCCATTCTTTGGGTAATGTTTTTTAAGCCGGTACCAGTTGATGGTTCTTTGTTTAACTTGGGTTGAAGGTTGTTTTTTATTATGAGGAGGTCCTTTTCAAAATACAAATCAATTATCAACGGACTAATTGTTGTTAGTGAATTGTGTTTTATTACATTTTCAACTAGCAATTGGAGCGCTAATGGAGGAATTAAAAAATGTTGCGATTGAAATTCGGAAATATTAATGTTGATTTTAAAAGCGCTTTCAAATCTTTGTTGTTGTAAATACACATAGTCGTTAATAATTTGTAATTCCTCTCCCAAATTGATTAAATCTTTTTCGCGATAGATTAATATCTGTCGAAAAAAATCAGTGAGTTTTTCTATGTACTCAACCGCTTTTGTTTTGTCTTCATCAATAATATTAGCAAGCGTATTAAAGCTATTAAAAAGGAAATGTGGATTCACCTGGTTTTTTAAAGTTTCAAATTGTGATGCGAGCTTTTCTTTTTCGAGCCGTTGAACAATATTTATTCGATTGTCTCTTATTTTTAAAAATAGCCATGTTGCAGATATTAATAAAAAGATAATTAAAATTATAAACCACCATTGTAAGTACATCGGATTAAGAATGACAAACGAATAATTTATTTCTGGGCTATTTGTAAAGTCAGATGTGCGAGAACAGCGCAATCGTAATGTGTATCTGTCAGGATTAAGGCTAGGGAATACTATAGACTTATCACGGGTATTTATCCAGTCACGATTAAGCCCCTCCATTTTATATTGATAATTTACATCAGCTGGATTGCTGAACCAAATGCCTTGAAAGGAAAACGTGAGGTGGTTTTTGTTTGCTTGAATTTTTTGATAGCTACTAAAATCAATGGGATCGAGCATAGCAGTAATCTTGCTAAAAGAAAGGAAGGGGGCTTTTCTAAATTTTCCTAATGAAGTATTTATTGCAATGAAATGATTTCTGGCAGCTATCCAGATAACTCCATTGGGGGCTAGGCAGCTAGTATTTAATTCTGCATCAACATTATCAATTCCATCTGTCTCTTCTAACCAAGTAAATGTTTCTAAATCAAGATTAAAGAGTCCAACTCCTTTATCATAAACAATGGCAATATTTCCTACATTATCAGCACAAACACTTGTAATGTGTGTGCTATGCAAACCATTGGACAAATCATAGTGATAAAACTTATAATTCTTAACTCGTTGTTGTCCAGTTAAAAAATTGTAGTTAAAATCTTGTTCATTCTTATATCGATACAGCCCTTTATCGGCTGATGCAAACCAAATTCCACCATTAATATCTTCAGTAATTGAAAAAAAAGTTTTCGCCTTAATGTCATCATCTTCATTAAATTGATGGAAGCCATTTTTATCAAGCATGTTTATTCCTTTTCCGTCTTGGGCAAACCAAACACGACCTTTTCGATCTTGCAAAATCTGATAAATGAAATTGTTATTTAACCCGTTTGTTGAGTTAATATATTCAACTTGGGTTTTACAGTTAAGGTTAAGTGCATCATCACCTAATTTTATTTTTATAGCCCCTCCTAAAGAGGCTAGCCATAGTGTGCTTTGTCGACCTGTAATGGATAAAATACTTTGCGTTGTTAATCCTTTTTTGTCGTCAATATGAATTGAGTTTCCGGTCTTATTATCAATTCTGAATATTCCCTTATCAAATGTGCCAATCCAAATAAATCCAAATACATCCTGATAAATTGAAAGTATCTTAAATGTTGATTTTAATTCTGGAATGACATACAATTTAGTGATTGTTGTTCCATCAGCTAAAAAAGTGATTTTATGCAATCCATTTTCGTCAGAATACCAAAGGTCTTTTTTTTGGTCAACTAGAACAGCATTAATATTTTTAAAGGGGATGCCGTTTATTTTTTTTAAAAATTCAATTCTTTCTCCGGGAGACTGATTAAAATGCTCCTTGCTTGCTATCCAAATATTTCCTTCATCATCTCTAAAAAGACATTGCACATAGGGGTAATTAAATCCATTATTGCCAAAAAATTTTCTTATTCTCTTATTTCCTGAAAATTCATAATCAATTAATCCATTTTCATTTGTTCCAATCCATATTTCATTTTCCATTAAAAGCATTGATTCAATGGATCCATTTTTCCACGATTTAAATATTTCTGGTATCTCTATTTTGTCACTATCAGGATATAGCTTGCCAATTCCGGAATTGTCGGTGCCAAACCACAGGAACCCTTTTTTGTCCCAAATTAATTTCTTAATAATATTGTCGCTTAGACCATTTTGGGTAGTATAATTTACAACTTTTTTCTTATTATTTATGAATGAACAAACTGCAATGCCACCATCAGTGCCACACCAAACCCTTCCTTTGTTATCACTTGCTAAACAGTATACCGATTCATCATTTAGTCCATCGTCTTTATTAAAATTATAAAAATGTTCTTTGTTCCATAGGTAAAGCCCTTCTCCATAAGTGGAAAACCAAATGTTTCCTAATGTATCTTCAACTATTTCTGTTATTGCTTCTTTTGGTTGACCTTCTTCTATATCAAATGACTGCATGGAGTCGTTCTGATAAAAAAATATTGCCCCCTCTTTGAAACCTATCCAAATAATTCCTTTGCTATCACAGAACAGGGAGGTGACAGAAAGGTCTTCGTTTTTATTTTTAATAGAAAGATGTTTGAAGGAAGATCCATCGTATTGATATACCCCTTTGTTGGTCCCAAGCCACATCAACTTTTCTTTATCCTGAATTATTGTCTGAACTTTAATATCCTGAATTGTTTTATCAATTTCAATTGTGCGAACAAACGGAATTTGAGCAACAGTAATTTGCTGAAGCAATAAGATTGGTAGTAAGATGAAACAATAGCGACAATATTTTTTCATTCTATTTTTGTTTTCATCGTTGCAGTTACGGTTATTTTTATTTTAGGCGATATTTTATCAAATACAATGCGTGGAATAGTAATATCATAATCAACTAAAAAAATAGAGAAGTTGCTTACTACTTTTATTTTTTCTTTTTCAATTGTCAGTTCACATTTTATTATTCGCTCCTGTTCTATTCCATGAATATTTAATATGCCTTTTGCTCTAATGGTATAAACACCTGGAAGATTATAGTGTATTTTTTCAATGATTTTTCCTGTAAAAATTGAACGCGGATTTTTTTCGCTTTCTAAATAACTCTCATTAAAATGGTCTTTTTGTAATAAACTATTGAATCCCTCAAAAGAATTGTTGGGAACAAAAAATGCAAATTTATTTGTGGAGGTGTCTAGTGCGCCCGTTAGTTTTACAGATGTGGCTGAAATGATTTCAAAGATAGCGTCGGAAGAAAAAGCAACTTCACCCTCAGTTATTTTATAAATTGAATTGGTATTTGAAAAGGCGACAAGTAAAATTGAACCTATAATTAACACGAGTATTTTCACAGCATTAATGTTCACCCGTTAAAAGTATATTTTTGAATATGAATTATACCGAACATTCTTATTAAAGGTTTTTTTGTGAGTAATTCGTGAATAACTTTTTCAGTAAATTTATGTTGAGGTTGATTCCTTTAAATTACTTTTGTATAAACTTTAGGGGTGTTTCGAAAAAATCGAAACTGAGAACATACCCTAAAACCTGATACGGATAATGCCGGCGTAGGGAAAAGTTGATAAAAGAAAATATTTCTTTTATTTTTTTCCAAAAGCTGGTATTATTTATTAAATAAAATAGGAAAAATGAATTTGACTGTTAATGATAAGCCCATGGAATTGCAAAACGGAAGCTCTCTCCGCGATTTGTTGCAACATCTATCCTTGGGGACTAAACGAGGAATTGCTGTGGCGGTAAATGCTGAAGTAATTGCCGGAGAAGATTGGGGTAATAAGCAATTAACTGAAAATGATAAAATTATTATCATACGTGCAGCTCAAGGTGGATGATGTCAATTTTATAATTTGATAACGAATTCAATTTTATAATGAAAGTGATAAATGAAATGAAGGAACAACAAGTAGTTAAGGAGGAAAAGATTTCAACGGGATCATTTCCGCGCTCCCGAAAAGTATTTGCAAAAGGGAAGTTGCATGCCATAAATGTTGCGATGCGGGAAATTGAAACAGATGAAATTTCAGCAATTGAAAATAAGATTGGTGAAAAGGAAAAGGTGAAAATCACAGTATACGATACTAGTGGGCCATATACTGACACATCTAAAAAGATTGAAGTATTAAGTGGTATTGACCCTATTCGTTCCAATTGGATTGTTGATAGAAACGATGTGGAAGAATTAAAAACTTCTACTTCAGAATACACTCGAACACAAGAACAAAAATCGGAGATTGATGCCATTCGTTTTAATCGCACACGAAATTCGTTGCGAGCAAAAAATGGTTGCAATGTTTCGCAAATGCACTATGCTAAAAAAGGAATTATAACTCCTGAAATGGAGTATGTATCCATTCGTGAAAATCAATTTTTTCAAGAGTCATTAGAAAGGAACAAGGAATTCTCGTTTCAACATAAAGGGGATCCTTTTGGCGCAGCTATTCCTAAAATAATTACGCCTGAATTTGTTCGTAGTGAAGTTGCAATGGGGCGAGCAATTATTCCCAATAATATTAATCATCCGGAATCAGAGCCAATGATTATTGGCAGAAATTTTTTAGTTAAGATTAATGCAAACATTGGCAATTCTGCTGTCGCATCAACCATTGAAGAAGAAGTTGAAAAAGCAGTTTGGGCTTGCAGATGGGGCGCCGATACGATAATGGATTTATCTACTGGTAAAAATATTCATGAAACACGGGAGTGGATAATTAGAAATTCACCGGTACCAATTGGAACCGTTCCGATTTATCAGGCACTTGAAAAAGTAAATGGTGTAGCTGAAGATTTGACTTGGGAAATTTATCGTGATACTTTAATTGAACAGGCTGAACAGGGGGTTGATTATTTTACTATTCATGCAGGAGTATTGCTTCGGTATATTCCAATGACTGCAAAAAGAGTTACGGGAATAGTTTCTCGAGGAGGAAGTATTTTGGCAAAATGGTGTCTTTCTCATCACAAAGAAAATTTTCTATACACACACTTTGAACACATTTGTGAAATCATGAAGCAATATGATGTTGCATTTAGTTTGGGCGATGGATTAAGACCAGGATCTATTGCTGATGCAAATGATGAAGCTCAATTTGCTGAATTAAAAACTTTGGGCGAGTTAACAAAAATCGCTTGGAAACATGAGATACAAACAATGATTGAAGGTCCTGGTCATGTGCCAATGCATATGATTAAAGAAAATATGGAATTGCAATTACAGGAATGTGGTGAGGCTCCTTTTTACACACTCGGACCTTTAACAACTGATATTGCTCCAGGGTATGATCACATTACATCGGCCATTGGTGCAGCAATGATTGGGTGGTATGGCTGTGCTATGTTATGCTATGTAACTCCTAAAGAACACCTTGGACTACCCAACAAAAAAGATGTAAAAGATGGTGTTATAACCTATAAAATTGCTGCGCACGCTGCTGACTTAGCTAAAGGGCATCCGGGTGCACAAGTGCGCGATAATGCACTGAGTAAAGCTCGATTTGATTTTCGTTGGCACGATCAATTTAATCTTTCACTTGATCCCGATACTGCAAAAGAATTTCATGACGAAACTTTACCCGCAGAAGGTGCCAAGATCGCACATTTCTGTAGTATGTGTGGGCCTAAATTCTGTTCAATGAAAATTACACAGGAAGTTCGTGAATATGCTGCACAGCATAACATGATAGAAGAAAATGTTTTAATGGATGGGATGGATGAAATGGCAAAGAAATTTAGTCAAGCTGGAAGCCAACTTTATGTTGCTCAAGAATTAATTGAAACAAATAATTGATTAGAATTTTTAAAAAATATATTCTTAGAATTTTAAAAAATAAGTATGAATTCAACAATTATAGTCCTGAGTGATACAAAAGATGTTGTGGATGAACATGAAGTTATAAATCAACTATTTGAGAACGGATTAGAAATATTGCACATTCGAAAGCCAAAATATTCAACGCAGGAGCTACGTACTTATATTGAAAAAATTAATAAAAATTATAGGGATAGAATTGTTATTCATTCCCATCACGAGTTATGTGTTCCTTTAAAATTAAAAGGAATTCATTTAACAGAACGACATCGGAAGAAGAATTTTTTTCGTTCATGGTTCATGATGCAATGGATAAAATTTAAAAGACCTGATATTGCTATCACCGCCTCTTATCATTCCCCCAATAGCTTACTCAAACACAACCCTGGGTATACTTATATTTTTCTCAGTCCAATTTTTGATAGTATTTCTAAAATTGGATATAAAAACACTTTTAATGATGAAACTTTACAAGTTGCTTTAAAGAAAACAACTTTTAATGTAATAGCACTCGGTGGAGTTGATTATTCTAAGTTGGAAAAGGTGAAGGAATTTGGATTCAAGGGGTGTGCGTTAGTTGGAAGTATCTGGCACACACAAAGTCCAGTTGCAGAATTCATAAAAATTTTTGATAAGTGGAAACTACTAGAAAATACTGTTTCAGCATAGCTGGGCTCGACTCAAGTGGGGGCGCCGGCTTGTTGGCCGATATTAAAACCATGGAGCAGTTTCGTGTACATGGCTTAGGTGTTTGTACGGCTATTACCTATCAGAACGAAAATAAAATTGAAAAAATTGACTGGCTCACAACCGACCAGATTATTCATCAATTAAAAGTTTTATTTGATGCCTATCGTCCCACCGTTGCAAAAATTGGAATTGTGCGCAATGCTGAGATGTTAAATGATATAGTTGAGTTTCTTCTTTTCAAGAATAAAAAAATTTCAATTATTTGGGATCCAATAATTAAAAGTAGCAGTGGGTATGATTTTCATTCTGCAAAAATCGATTGGCTTTCGTCTATAAATAATATTTTTCTTATAACGCCGAACATATCAGAAGCAAAAATGTTAACAGGAATTGCTGATGAAGGAAGGGCTGCGCTTTATCTTTCAAAATATTGTAACGTGTTGTTAAAGGGCGGTCATTCATTATCTGGCCGAAGCGATGATTTACTTTTTACAAATGAAAATGCAATTGCAATTCCTGGTGAAAGAATGAGGCATACCAAGCACGGAACGGGCTGTGTGCTTTCATCGGCTATTGCTGCGAATATTGCTTTGGAAAAAAAATTAATTGAATCTTGTAAACTCGCAAAGGAATATGTCGCACAATTTATTTTAAGCGACAATGGGTTGCTTGGTTGGCATCACGCTTTTAAAATAAACGACTACGGTTATGATGCTTGAGCGCATTCAGTTTATTACATCTGCAACTGCCAAGCAAAATCATTTTGATGCTGCTCGTAAAGCTTGCGAAGCTGGGGTAAAATGGATTCAATACAGAAATAAAAATCCATACTCAAAAACTGTTTTGGATGAAGCTATTAAATTGAAAAAAATATGCAAAGAATACAAGGTTACACTCATAATTAATGATAACCCAAGTCTCGCCAATGAAGTTCAAGCGGATGGAGTTCATTTAGGAAAAGAAGATGGTTCGGTACAGGCAGCAAGGAATTTTTTGAAAAAAGATTTTTTAATTGGCGCAAGTTGTCATAGCGTTGATGATATAATTAAAGCGCAACAAGCTGGCGCAAATTATGTTGGTCTTGGTCCGTTTCGTTTTACCCAGACAAAAACTAATCTGAATGATTTTTTAGGCAAAACTGGATTTAAAAAAATAATGAAGGAATATTCAGATGAAAATCTAACTATTCCTGTTTACGCAATTGGTGGAGTGAAAGCTGATGATGTGGAATTTTTTTCGTCAATTGGAATTTATGGAGTTGCGGTATCTTCTGCCATTACTCAAAATGATGATTGGTGCGAAGCTGTAAAAAGTTTACAGGAAAAATTTAAAACAGAAAAAATTATTGAAAATGGATAAATTAATAATCGCGGGAAGGGAATTTTCATCAAGATTATTTCTTGGAACCGGAAAATTTGGCTCCAATGAAATAATGAAAAATTCTGTTATTGCCAGCGGAACTGAAATGGTAACTGTTGCATTGAAGCGTGTAGATGTATGGAAGGAAGAAGATGAGTTGTTGCAACATCTTCACTTGCCACAGATTAATTTATTGCCAAATACAAGTGGTGTTCGAAACGCAAAAGAAGCGGTACTCGCTGCTCAAATGGCTCGTGAAGCTTTGCATACAAATTGGTTGAAATTAGAAATTCATCCAGACCCGCGCTACTTATTACCCGATCCGATTGAAACTTTAAAAGCGACAGAAGAATTAGTAAAACTTGGATTTATTGTTCTTCCATATATCAACGCGGATCCTGTGTTGTGTAAAAAATTGGAAGATGTTGGAACAGCCGCTGTAATGCCACTTGGTTCGCCCATTGGTTCAAACAATGGTTTGCAAACTCGTGCAATGCTTGAAATAATAATTGAACAAAGTAATGTGCCTGTAATAGTTGATGCTGGAATTGGAGCTCCATCTCACGCAGCATTTGCAATGGAATTAGGGGCCGATGCTGTATTGGTCAATACAGCAATTGCTATTGCTGGAAATCCAATTGTTATGGCTGAAGCATTTAAACTTGCTGTTTTTGCAGGAAGAATGGCTTATAAAAATAATTTGGCTTCCCCAATTAGAGTCGCCATGGCTAGTAGTCCATTTGATTTATCGTTACTTGATATTAACTAAAATGTTAAATCATTCTTTCACTCAAATATTTAATCAGTTTAATTGGGAAGAAGTATGTAGTCGCATAAATAATTCTACTGAAGAAGATGTCAAGCGAGCATTAAATAAAAGTGGAAGATTAATTCCGGAAGATTTTATGGCTCTTATTTCTCCTGCTGCAAAAAATCATTTGGAAGAATTGATTAATAAAAGTTATTCGATTACGCGTAAGCGATTTGGCAATACAATACAAATGTATATACCAATGTATTTGAGCAATGAGTGTAATAATGTGTGTACTTATTGTGGGTTTAGTTTGGGAAATAAACTGCCTCGCACCACTCTTACTGATGAAGAAATACTAAATGAAGTGGCGGTTATAAAAGCAATGGGTTATGACCATATTTTATTGGTAACTGGCGAGGACAACCAAAAAGTGGGAATCGAATACATTGCTCATGCCATTGAGATTATTCATTTACATTTTGCACATATTTCTTTGGAAGTACAGCCAATGGAAAAAGAGGAGTACGAAAAATTAATTTCATTTGGGTTGAACACAGTTTTAGTTTATCAAGAAACCTACCATGAAAAAAACTATAAAATCTACCATCCGAAAGGAAGAAAATCTAATTTTAATTTCCGATTAGAAACTGCTGATCGATTAGGTGAAGCAGGAATTCATAAAATAGGGTTAGGTGTTTTGCTTGGATTGGAAGACTGGCGGGCAGATTCTTTTTTCACAGCTCTCCATCTTCATTACCTTAATAAAACCTATTGGCGAACAAAGTATTCGATTTCATTTCCACGGTTACGACCTGCCGAAGGAGATTTTGAACCCAAGTACCCAATGAGTGAAAACGAATTGTTGCAGTTGATTTGTGCGTTTCGGATTTTTGACGAAAATGTTGAGCTATCACTTTCAACAAGAGAGTCTCAAACATTTAGAGATAAAATTTTTGAACTTGGAATCACAAGCATGAGTGCTGGTTCTAAAACCGACCCCGGAGGATATGCTAGTAATATTCACGCACTTGAACAATTTCATATCAGTGATGATCGAACTTCTGCTGAAGTTGCTGAAGTAATTCGTTCAAGGGGTTTTGAAGTTGTGTGGAAAGATTGGGATGTTGTGATGCAGTGAAAAAGTATTTCAAGAATAAAAAATGATTAAATCAATAAATAATTAAATCTTCTAATTACACTCCCCAAAAAAGATGTTCGATTCAAATTACCTTACACAAGACGAGCGGAACAGATACAGTCGCCATATACTGTTAGATGAAATGGGGGAGAAAGGTCAACTCAAACTGAAACAAGCTTCTGTTTTAGTTGTTGGCGCCGGCGGGTTAGGTGTTCCGGTATTACAGTACTTGGTTGCTGCTGGTGTTGGGAAAATTGGAATAGTGGATGATGATGTTGTGGAAGAAAGTAATTTACAACGACAGGTTTTATACAGCACCGCACATATTGGAAAAAAGAAAGCTGATGTTGCAGCAAAAAATTTATTTCTTCTTAATCCGAATATTCAATACCAATCATTTATTGAAAAAATTAAATCTGATAATGCATTTGAAATTGTAAATGATTACGACATTATTGTTGATGGTAGCGATAATTTTCCGACTCGATATTTATTGAATGATCTGTGCGTGAAAATGGATAAGACATTGATATCAGGTGCAATTTTTAAATTTGAAGGACAGGTTGGAGTTTTTAATCATCTGATGAATGATGGAAAAAGAAGCGGCACCTATCGTTGCTTGTTTCCCTTGGCTCCTTCTGCTGACGATTCACCTGATTGTGCAACCACTGGAGTAATGGGAGTGGTACCTGGTTTAATCGGAATGATACAGGCAGCTGAAGTAGTGAAGTTGATTACAGGAATAGGAAAATTATTGGTAAATGAATTATTGCTGATTGACCTTAAAGAAAATTCATATCGTAATCTTTCATTTCATCGGGATGAAAAAGCTGCAACAAAAATTAAAAATGAACCGCTCAGTTCTTCTGAAGATTATGTAAATTTCTGTTCAAGTAAAGAACTGGTGAATTATGATATTGCTGAAATTTCTTCGAAAGAATTAAAACGAAGAATTAAAGCAAAGGAAGATTTTCAATTGATAGATGTACGCGAACCAGCGGAGCACGAACTCATAAACATTGGTGGTGAACTAATGCCAATGAATGACATATTCTTTCACTCTCATAAAATCAACAAACAAAAACCGGTGGTGATGTACTGTAAAGTAGGGGAGCGCAGTGAATGGGTTATTCGGCAATTACAAGATAAATATGGTTTCAGTAATTTATATAATCTCAAAGGGGGCATGCGAGCATTTTTAGCGGAAGGGAATTGAGATAAGATTTATTGGAATAATGCTTTAAGCCTCAAAAAACGTTCAACTGTCTACCCAATTTTTTGCCGGTAATAAAAATTGGATTATTACTATTGTTGATCTCGTTTGGTTTCCTATTTTCGACACTCAAAAACAAAATCAGAATATGTATAAAATACTCTCTGTGCTATTAGCCATTTTAACTTTTTCAATTCTTCAATCGAAAGCGCAAACTTTCGGGGGAGTTCCACAAAGTTTTTCAAATAATTTTCTTTCAAATAATTTTCCCGCCAAATCAATGGCTCCAGTTGATGTTGATGCATTAATGGCGGAAGATGCACTTAATACACGGAAAGATATTCCTTACCGTTTTGGTTATAATCATTATGTAAATATTAATGCCGACCAGCAAGGTTTATGGGAAAATTTGCCAAATGGAGATAAAGTATGGAGAATGAAAATTGTTTGCCCTGATGCATTGAGCATAAATCTGGCATTCGATCAATTTAATATTCCGCCGGGTGCAAAACTGTTCTTATATACATCAGACAAAAATTATGTTGTTGGTTCTTATACAAACGAAAATATTCAGGAAGATTTTCAATTTGGTACTGATTTAATTTCTGGCTCAGAGGTGATATTGGAGTACAACGAACCAGCCTTTCCTGCATTTCATGGCCAACTGAATATTTTCAGAATAACACATGGTTACCGAGACATGTTTAAGTATGCAAAAGCCTTTGGAGATGCGGGTAGCTGTAATGTTAATGTGAATTGCACACAAGGGGCTAACTGGCAAACAGAAAAAAAGGCTGTTGCTTTAATTATTGTTGGCGGAAGCGGGGCATGCACAGGTGCAATGATTGCAGATGTGCCCCATTCAGGTACTCCTTACTTTTTATCAGCTAATCACTGCGGAACTACAGGAACAAGCACCTGGGTTTTCAGATTTAATTATGAAAGCCCGGGTTGCACTAATGTAAACGGACCAACAAACCAGTCGGTTAACGGAGCAACATTAAAAGCAAATAAAGCTTCTTCAGATTTTACTTTGCTTCAATTAAGCAGCATCCCTCCTCAATCATATGGTGTGTATTATGCGGGATGGAACAGAGGTACTGCAGCACCAACTTCCAGTACTTGCATTCATCATCCCAGCGCTGATATCAAAAAAATTACTTTTGATTATGGCACTGCTACCAATAGCAGCTGGGCAGGCACTCCGGCAAATTCGCACTGGCATGTCATCTGGGATTTAGCGGTTACAGAAGGAGGCTCCAGTGGATCTCCTTTGTTCGACCAAAATCATAGAATTGTTGGTCAATTGCATGGAGGTGCATCTTATTGCGGAAGCCCTGACTTATCTGATGAATATGGAAAATTTTCACTTAGCTGGGATTTAGGAACAACAAATGCCACACAATTAAAACACTGGCTTGATCCAAACAATACTGGAAATTCAACAGAAGATGGTTATGATCCTTGGGCTCCAACGGATACAATAAATCTTTCACTTCAAAATTTTAATAGCACCGGGGCCAGCGTATGTTTAGACGATACTGTTGTTCCAGCATTTACAGTGAAGAATTTAGGCGTCGATACTATAACTACATTCAATATTGAATATCATTTAGATGGTGCGACCAATCAGAATTATATCTGGAATGGTTCATTGCCACATAATGCAACTGCAACAATTACCCTCCCTTCATTTGTTCCAACAATCGGAAGTCATAATTACTGGGTTCATGTTTCAAGTGTTAATGCAATGGGTTCCGATGAACAACCTGCTGATGACACTCTCGAAACTTCATTCACTGTAATTTCAGGAATGCACCTGGCTATTACTCTTACCACCGATAACAATGGTGATCAAACTTCAATTAACATTAAAAACTCAGCAGGTACAATTGTTAACTCCTGGACTACGTTTTCAAATAACACCACTTATAATTTAAATGCCTGTTTAGATTCGGGATGTTACACATTTACAATTAATGATGCAGGTGGCAATGGTATTTGTTGCACTAATGGAAACGGGCATTTCCATGCTGAAGATGAAATTGGAAATGTGATTGTTGATGGAGGAACTTTTACCTCAACCTATGTAAAACAATTTTGCCTAGATGTACCAGTTACTGCTGGATTCACTGTCGTAGACAATACGATATGTCAGGGGAAATCAATTGGCACAAGCAACACTTCCATTAATGCCTACACTTATAGTTGGACTTTAATAGGACCTTCAACACAAACAAGTTCAAATACTACATTCAGTTATACACCTTCCGCAGTTGGAGTATATGTGTTGACTTTAATTGCTAATAATGGGGGCTCTTATGATACTACTGATCAAACAATTACTGTTTTGCCTGTACAAACTCTTAATTATTCTAACACTCAAGCGAGTTCTTCTACTGCAGCTGATGCAAGTATCAATTTAAGTGTGTCAGGCGGAATGTCACCTTACACTTATCATTGGAGTAACAATGCAACCACTCAAGATTTGAGTAGCATTATCGCTGGAACTTACTGTGTTACAGTAACTGACGCTAATAGTTGTACTAAAACAACTTGCGTAGTAGTGCCCTTCTTTAACGGATTATCAGAACTTTATTTTGCTGGGATTAAAATTTTTCCGAACCCTGCGAATAACGAATTGGAAATTGATTTGGGTGGAATAAAGCTAACCAGCATAATTCTGTTTGATTTAACAGGAAGAAGAATTTTATCGTCATTTAACGAAAGGAATAACAACATTTACATCGATTTAAAAAACATGGTCGCTGGAGTTTACTTTATAAAGGGAGAAAATGAAAATGGAACTTTCACTCGTAAAATAATTGTAATGCACCCATAAGCAGTTTCAATTTTTATAACGGAGAATATTGCGTGAAGAAATTTTCACAAAATATTCTCCGTTTTTTATTTCTTTCGCTTTCAAATGAGAATATAAAATAGAAATATGGTGAATACAAAAGAGCTATACCTGAAATATGTATCTGCAATGAGAAAGATTGCCGACATAAAATATTCAATCGCATTGCTTGGATGGGACCAGGAATGTTATCAACCAAAGAAAGGTGCGGAGTTTCGTGCTCAACAGATAGGAACACTGAGTGGCATTGCTCACGATTTATTTATAGGGAATAGGTTGGGCGAAATATTATCTCAACTTAAATCGAGTAACGATTTGAGTGAAACACAGAAACGGAATGTGGAAGAAACTTTTAAAGACTATACACGCGAAAAAAAATATCCGACTTCGTTTGTTGAGAAGATTGCTCAGGTCACTTCGCAAACTTATCAGGCATGGTTGAAGGCGCGTGAGCAGAATGATTTTAAAGTTTACAGCCCGATGCTGGAAACTATGATTGATATGAAGCGGGAAGAAGCCGAAATTCTTGGTTACGAAAACCATCCATACAATGCACTGCTCGATTTGTATGAACCCGGCGCAAAGACAGATGAACTTGATGTTTTGTTCAAGGAAGTGAGGGCGAACCTAGTTGACTTTGTAAAGGAAATTTCAACCAAGAAGCAAGTGCGAACAGATTTTTTAAAACGAAATTTTCCACATCAGCAGCAATGGAATTTTGGAATTGAAATGTTGAAACAAATGGGGTATGATTTTGATGCCGGCCGGCAGGATGTATCGCCGCATCCGTTCACTACCAATTTTAGTATGCAGGATGTGCGTGTGACCACTCGTGTGAATGAAAATGATTTTAATACCATGTTGTGGAGTTGCATTCACGAAGGTGGACACGCATTGTACGAACAGGGATTACTAGTGGAGAATTATGGGTTGCCATTGGGTGAAGCTGTATCGCTCGGCATTCACGAATCGCAATCGCGCTTGTGGGAAAACCTGGTTGGCCGCGGTTTCGGTTACTGGAAAGGAAATTTTCCGAAACTTAAAAATATTTTCTCTGAACAATTAAATGATGTTAGTGACATTGATTTGTATAAAGGAATAAATAAAGTGCAGCCAAGTTTTATTCGGGTGGAAGCCGATGAGCTCACCTATCACTTTCACATTATGATTCGTTATGAAATTGAAAAAGGATTGATGGATAAAAGTATTCAGGTAAAAGATTTGGCCGATGTATGGAAGGCGCGATACAAAGAATATTTGAATGTGGACGTGCCAACTGATAACAAGGGCGTATTGCAGGATATTCATTGGAGCCACGGCAGCATTGGATATTTTCCCACCTATTCATTGGGAAGTTTTTATGCCGTTCAGTTTTTTAATCAGGCAACAAAAGAAATTGTGGGATTAAACGAACAGATTGAAAGAGGAGAATTGCTTCCATTGCGTGAATGGCTACGCGAAAAAATTCATGTTCATGGCAGAAGATTTTCAGCACGTGAATTGTGCGAGCGTGTAACTGGTGAACCACTCAACTTCAAATATTTTATGGATTATGCTAATAAGAAGTACGGGGGAATTTATGGTTGATGATTCCTCACTCTTTTTTTAGACCAATAAACTCCAATTATTCCAATGCCAATCATGAGTAAAGCAATAATTTCGGCTTGAGTAGGAGAAATGCCGAAGAAATGATACTGTGAGTTTACACGAATCTGCTCAATCGAGAATCGTTCGATGCCATTTAATATTAAGTAGATGCTGAACAGTAAACCTGCGGTAGTAATTTGTTTGCGTAAAAACCAAAGCACTCCGAAAATAAATAAACACATAAGCACTTCGTAAAAAGGAGTTGGATAAACAGCCACCGGTAACTCATAACAATGGCGGCCAATGCAATTTGGAATTTCAACTCCTTCGTTAATTACATTGTGAGGAAACTTGTAAGCCCACATCCAATCGGGAAGAAAAGAAAGTACAGTAGGTTTTGGTGCGGTGTTATTAATTCCCCAATCGCCATCGCCGGCAAGCTGGCAACCAATGCGCCCCACTGCATAGCCAAGTATAAGAGTTGGCCCCATGGCATCGGCCATATGAATAACCGGAATTTTATTTTTTATACAATAGTAAATAATAGCTCCGGCAGCCAATATTAAACCACCATACCAGGTAAGCCCACTAAATGAAATCATTGCATCTATCGGATGTTCTAAAAAGAAAGATGGATTTTCTAAGTTATCGAAAATTTTTGCACCTAATAATCCGAAGATGGCAGCATAAACAACAATCTCGCTCACCAATTGACTTGGATATAATTGTATGCTCTCAGTTTTAGGTTCGGGCAATTGTTGTTTTTTCTTTTCGTAATATTTTGAATAAGAAAAAAATGCGGCAATAATAATTCCTCCAATCCAACTTCCTTGAATGGAGAAAACAAATGACTGAGGGTTAGCAGTGAAAATGGAGAGGTTGAAAAATATTCCAATAACTTTAAAACCAATAATAAAACCCATTATCGCATTAGTTATTAATTCAACGGGTGTAGCAGAATTTCCGACGATTATACTTCGAATAATGGGTTGCAGTAATCCTTCTCTTTCTTTTCTCGCTAACTCTTTAAACAATATATAAGCTGCTGATAAAAATGCAATCGCCATCATTAACCCGAACATCTGAAAAACATAGAGAAACGATAAATCAATGCCGGTTAAACTTTTAACTAAATCGCCAAGGGTTGGATACATTTTATTAAATTAAAAATTAAAGATGAAAAATTAAAAATGGTTTGACAGTTAAGTATTGGTTGTGCTCATTTTATCGCAAGAGATTACTTTTCCTTTCACAAAATCATCTTCAAGTGAAATAAGTTTAACGGAAAAAATATTATTTATTAAGGAAGAATGATAAGGAACCTTGACCTTTATGTAATTATCGCTGAATCCTTCGAGCATGCCATCGTGTTCATCTGATTCAAACAATACATTTCGTGTTTCACCAATGTGTTCGGCATAAAAATGACTTCTCTTTTTTTCTGAAAGCTGGCGCAGAATTTTATTCCGGTCCTGACGAACGCGCACCGGAACTTTATCGGTCATAACAGCTGATTCAGTATTCGCCCGCTCTGAATAGGTAAATACATGCAGGTACGATACATCAAGCGATAAAATAAAATTGACAGTTTCTTTAAATAGTTCGTCTGTTTCACCGGGGAAACCAACAATCACATCCACACCAATGCAAGCATGCGGCATAACCGATTTTATTTTTCCGACACGACTTATGTATGTATCACGCAAATAACGGCGCTTCATGTTTTTTAAAACCTCATCGGAACCTGATTGTAATGGTATATGAAAATGAGGCATAAAATTTTTTGACTTCGAAACAAAATCAATCATTTCATCTTTTAATAAATTGGGTTCAATGGACGAAATCCTGTATCGGTCAATGTCTGTTTCAGCATCTAATGCCTGAATGAGCTCTAAGAAATTTTCATTTCGTGAACCATCATTTCCGTCAATTCCAAAGTCGCCAATGTTTACACCGGTCAGCACAATTTCTTTTACCCCGGCTTTTTTCAATTCTTTCGTCTGTATAACAACATTGGCCACTGAATCGCTGCGGCTTTTTCCGCGGGCCATTGGAATGGTGCAATAGGTACAGGAATAATCGCAACCATCCTGCACTTTCAGAAAGGCACGGGTTCTTTCGCCAAACGAGTAACTGCTTTTAAAAAAATTTACTTCGCTTATATCGCAACTGAAGAAAACGGCTTTTTCGCCATGTACCTTTTCTTCAGGCAATTGTTCCAAATATTTTGAGAGATTGAATTTGTCGTTAGTACCAACTACTAGGTCAACTCCTTCAATAGAGGCAATTTCTTCAGGTTTTAATTGAGCGTAACATCCTACTACTACAATTTTTGCAGCGGGAGAATTACGGAGGGCACGCTTAACAATAGTTCGTGTTTCCTTGTCAGCATTTTCAGTAACCGAACAGGTGTTTATTAAATAAATATCGGCGGCTTCATCAAACTTCACTTTGTTGTAGCCCTCTTTTTCAAGACCACGCGCAATGGTGGAAGTTTCTGCAAAGTTGAGTTTGCATCCCAATGTGTGATAAGCGATTGTTTTTCCGGTGTTGGTCACGCTGTAAAAGTAATCGAAGAGCGTTAATCTGTTTTTATCGTTCAATTAGATTTCAATTATTAATTTGCGCGCCCTTAAAAAAAATTAGGTTACACAATAATATTTAAGATCATAAGTTAAAGTGCAATTAGTCCCTCGTTTGAAAACACCATTTACTCTACCACTAATTATTATAATTTATTTGTGTGTTAATTTCGTATTGCCATCTTGCAATTTAATAAATCCTGTTGAGCAGATACCTGCTTATATTCAAATTGATTCACCTTCAATAAATATTGTTTCCACTGTGCAGGGGACGGCATCTCAAAGAGTTTCCGACGCGTGGATATACATTGGTAATAGTCTTCAAGGGGTATATGAGATGCCAATAATATTTCCTCTATTGAAAGATGGAACGCAGAATATTGTGGTGGTAGGCGGCGTACTGCAAAACGGCGTGGCGGGAACAAGAATTGCTTACCCTTTTTTTTATCCTGATACTTTTGTTGTAAACCTTCAACCGAAAGATACCTATCATTTAAAACCGATTTATTCTTACAAGCCAGGAACTTTATTTTTGTTGAATGAAGATTTTGAATTTGGAAATAATTTTATAAAACTATCTGGCGATACAACTCTAATTCGCACAAACAGTGCAGATGTATTTGAAGGGGGGTTTTCTGGTTTTTTAAAATTAGATAGTGCGTTTGTTTTTGGCGAATGCAAATCCGCTACTAATTATACATTTACTAATAATGGGTCGCCTATTTATATTGAAATGAATTATAAATGCAATCAAAAATTTGAACTGGGAGTTCTTGCTAATACCTCTGGCAGTTCAATTAAATTTTACAATTGGAACATAACTCCTAAAGAGGAATGGAGTAAAATTTATCTCAATCTTACTGAGGTGCTTGCTTCAATTATTCCTGACGACTATAATATTCTCATTCGTGTTCAGAGAGATACTAGTGTGGCCACCAGCGAAATTTTTATTGATAATATTAAATTGATTACTCTTCAATGAAGCCGTATATCCGCTCTGGTACTCTAAAATATGTGATAGCTGATTTTTTTAGTGCGGTTATTGGATGGATGTTTTTTTTTATTTTTCGTAAAGTTTATAATGAAGCTTTTTCTATCACTGATTTTAATTTGTTAATTGCTGATTGTCGATTTTTTGTTGGAATTATATTTATTCCATTTTGTTGGATAATGCTCTTCTGGATGCTTGGATTTTACACCAACATTTATCGTAAGTCGCGCATCAATGAAATAGCAAAGACTTTTTTAGTGATTGCGTTAGGTGTTATCATTTTGTTTTTCACAGTTATGTTGGATGATCGAATTGTTAACTACCGCGATTACTATATTTCAGTTGGGGTTCTTTTGTTCGCACAATTTTTTTTTACAGGGGCTTCTCGTTTAATCATTTTAAATAATGCAAAACGAAGACTCCTTAATAAAAAAGTTGGATTTAATACTTTAATAATAGGAGGAAATACAAGGGCAATTGAAATTTATAAAGAGATAACAAAAAATAATTATCAAGGATACAATTTGATTGGCTTTCTTGATACTAATGGAAATTCTACTAATGGGCTTGAAACTTATTTGCATTGTTTAGGGAAATTAAATCAATTGCCAAATTTGATTCAGCAATTGGATGTAGAGGAAGTGATTATTGCTATTGAAACTTCCGAGCATCCTCGATTAAATAATATTATTAATTTGTTAGTAAACCGAAATGTTATAATTAAACTTATTCCTGACACTTTTGATATTCTTAGTGGTTCTGCCCGAATGAATCATCTATTAGGTGCCGCATTTATTGAAATTTATCCTGAGTTAATGTCGCAATGGCAATATAATTTTAAGCGACTTACAGATTTATTAGTCTCTATTGTTGTAATCATTCTTCTTTCCCCTGTTTACCTTTTTTGTGTTTTGAGGATTAAATTTTCCTCAGTTGGAAAAATATTTTACCAGCAGGAGCGAATTGGACTGTATGGCAAACCTTTTACTATTTATAAATTCAGATCGATGCGAGAAGATGCTGAGAAAAATGGTCCTGCACTTTCCAATTATAACGATGAAAGAATAACATCTTTTGGCAAGGTTATGCGAAAATGGCACTTAGATGAACTGCCCCAGTTTTTTAATGTATTGAAAGGTGAGATGACCTTGGTGGGGCCACGACCCGAGCGACAATTTTTTATTAATCAGTTGGTTCAACTAGCTCCTGACTATGTAAATATTCAGCGTGCAAAACCTGGAATTACATCTTATGGCATGGTGAAATTTGGTTATGCTTCCGAAGTAGATGAAATGGTGCTGCGAATGAAATTTGATTTGTTGTATATAGAAAATATGTCTTTAACGCTCGATTTTAAAATCATGCTTTATACCATCAAAACTGTATGGCAAGGGAAAGGAAAATAGTTTGGAGATATTTATTATTTATTCGATTACACGCTTTAATATTGCCAAATGAATAAGTGGTACGCTAACAATAAACAATCAATAATGTATTGGTTTAAGCGTGTTGGTTTTATTGGGTTTTTATTTTTCTTAGCCAAAGGACTTTTGTGGCTATTGCTCGCTTATGTGGTTTTGAAATAATCATTTCAAAACATTTTTAGGTCTACCTTTTCATTTCCTACAGTTAGTCCGTATCTCCCTCCAATTATCAAAGCTCTATTATCATTTTCGTGACCCGCAGGAAATCCAAAACATATGGGATAGTCAAATTCTCTAACTGCTTCAGCAACTATTTCTTCAGCAGTTTTGCCAAACGGGTTTTTTTCGTTTAAGTTTTTCATTTTACTTAAATGACCTACCATCAGTCCTGAAAGGTTATTCAATTTACCGCTTCTTTTTAACCATTGAATCATTCGGTCAAAATGGTATAAATACTCATCTACATCTTCAATAAAAAGTATTTTTTCATCAGTATCTAAATCCGAATCGGTTCCTGATAAATTCTGAAGTAGTGAGAGATTTCCACCACATAAAATTCCTTCTTCTGATCCTATTCTATTCAATTTATTAGCGGCAAACGAGTAAGAAACATTCTCTCCAAATAGAATTTCACGCAAACTTTCTAATGAGTCTTCCGTGTTTTCACTAAAGCTTAATGGCATAGTTGAATGAACAGACGCAATATTATAAACATTAAGTAAGTGCGAATGCAATACTGTGATGTCACTATAACCGCAAATCCATTTTGGTTTTTTTGAAAATTTACGAAAATCAATTTCATCAACAAACCTTACTGTACCATAACCGCCTCTGGCACATATTATTCCTTTAACCGAATCATCATCAAGTAAGTTTTGAAAATCAGCCAGTCTTTCTTCATCTGTTCCTGCAAATTGAAAATCTTCTTTTCCGATTGTGCTGCCCCAAACTACTTCCAGTCCCCAGCCATTTATAGTATCAATTGCAAATTGAATTTCCTGCAATGATATTTTTCTTGCTGTTGCTACAATTCCGATTTTATCTCCCGCTTTTAATTTTAGAGGCGTAATAATATTTTCAATCATGCACGAAATATATAGTTCACATGTCTTTATACTTGTTATTTTTAATTCACAAAAAATCAGACAATGAACATTTTTAACAAAACACTTTTGCTTTTCACAGTGTCACTTTGCTCTTTCTTTTTTTCTAAAGCTCAGTGTTCTTATGTAATTCCTGCTGATGTACATGTTATATCCATGGATTCAAGCATCAATAATTCTTTGCTGCCGGGGCATCAATTTTTAATCTGCCCGGGTTCAACTTTAACTGTTTATGGAAACTCTACCGGGACTAATAAATTTTACTTAGAAAGCGGAGCTGCTGTGATATTCAGCGATTCAATGGGAGCAACGCCATATGGAATATATAGTTTTTATGCAAAAAGCGGCTCAATAGTTCATTATAATGCAAGTTCAAATGCTGCATATCCTTTTCTGTATTCGCTGGTTTGGGAACAGGGAGCAACTTTAATTGATACAGGAGGATTGTTTAATTACGATTCTTTATGCAGTTCTTTAATCTTTGATTATTCATTAATAGGAGGGGCTCCGTGTAGTGGAACTAATTCTAATAATTTGAAATTGACAAAAAACTTCTCCATTACACCAGTTCCATTTTCAAATGAGTTAAATATTTATTGCACTAATTCATTTTCAGAAAGTGAAGTGATATTTTATGATTTATCAGGAAGAATATTAGAACAATTTATTTTGAGTGATGAAGCCTCGAATTCAATAAAATTGAATAACAATTGGAGTGGGATTTCAATAATGGAATTCAAAAACAAAAACGGCGAATCCCATTTTGAAAAAGTTATAAGGTATTAATTGGGGTAGTAAAACTATTATATGAGTTCTGTTGAGCCTCAGCCGCAATCGTAGCATAGTCATACACTCTATACCAATATTATTTGCTTCTTTCAGATGTTGTTTTTTGGCTTCCTTGGCGGAATGCTTTCGATGTATGGTTACTGGCAAAATATTTCCTGGAATTTAGCGAATGCATCCTTTATTACCGAGTGTTTTTTGTTAAGTGTTCAGCTTGCAAAATCAGAAATTAAACAAGAGTAATTCCAGCTTTTGCTCGGTATTGGATGTTTTATGATTGAAGTTACAGCCGTATCATGGGGATTTATTTTTTTAAAATCCTCAATACGGATCGAAAAAAATAATTTCCACATAATTGAATAACTGTAGTTTGTATTTTACAATCTGCAATCGTTAATCCACGATTATATTTATCGGCGAAACAACAGAGTTTTTTTTGAATGGAGAAAAAGTGGAAGAGATATACAATTACTGCTGCACTGCCTTACGCTAATGGTGGAATTCATCTTGGACATTTAGCAGGGGCGTATTTGCCAGCGGATACCTATTCCCGTTACAGGCGATTAAAGGGTGATGACATATTGTATATCTGTGGCAGTGATGAGCATGGAGTTCCTATTACTCTGGGTGCACGCAAAGAAGGAATTACTCCTCAGCAATTCGTTGACAAGTATCATTCTTTGATGAAAAACTCTTTTGAGGAGTTTGGAATTTCATTTGACATCTACTCGCGCACTTCCAATAAAATTCACCACGAAACAGCACAGCAATTTTTTCTTGATCTATATAAGAAAGGAGTTTTTACTGAAGAAACTTCACAGCAGTTGTATGATGAACAAGAGAAAATGTTTTTGGCCGATAGATATATTATGGGTATTTGTCCGGTTTGTGCTAATGAAAAGGCCTACGGAGATCAATGCGAGAAATGTGGAAGCAGCTTGTCTCCAAAAGAGTTAAAGAATCCAGTTTCGGTTTTAAGTGGCAATGTTCCTGTGATGAAGGAAACAAAGCACTGGTACCTGCCATTGCAAAATTATGAACCGTGGTTACGCGAATGGATTTTAGAAAATCATAAAGATGATTGGAAAACCAATGTGTATGGTCAGTGCAAAAGCTGGTTGAATGGTGGCTTGCATCCGCGAGCTATGACTCGTGATTTAGATTGGGGAGTGAGAGTTCCATTGCCTGATTCAGAACACAAAGTTTTGTATGTATGGTTTGATGCACCAATTGGATATATCAGCGCAACAAAGGAGTTGAGGCCCAATGACTGGGAGAAATATTGGAAGGACAAAGACTCTCAGCTCATTCATTTTATTGGTAAAGACAATATTGTTTTTCATTGTATCATTTTTCCAACTATACTTCAAGCGCATGGCGATTATATTATTCCTGATAATGTTCCTGCCAATGAATTTCTGAACTTAGAAGGAGAAAAGCTTTCTACCTCACGTAATTGGGCTGTTTGGCTTCATGATTATTTAAAAGATTTTCCTGGAATGCAGGACACACTGCGTTATGTACTTACTTCCATTGCGCCTGAAACAAAAGACAGTGATTTTACCTGGAAAGATTTTCAAGATAGACACAACAATGAATTAGTTGCTATACTCGGAAATTTTGTGAATCGAACAATGGTGCTCACACATAAGTTTTACGACGGGAAAATTCCTGTTTGTGGAAACTTGAATCAGAATGACCATGCATTACTTGACGCAATAAAAATTGTACAACAAACTATTTCTGAATCGTTAGAAAAATTTCGTTTCCGTGAAGCATTGCAATTGTTAATGAATTTGGCACGCACCGGAAATAAATATTTAACTGATAACGAACCTTGGAAAATATTTAAATCGAATGAAGAGCGATGTGCAACAGTCATGTATTTATCAATAGAAATTACTACCTATCTTGCTCAGCTCATGCAGCCCTTTCTTCCTAATGCTGCTGAAAAGACATTGGCTATGCTGAATCTTCCAAAGAAAAATTGGAATACAGAATTGAAAGGTCAGTTGATTGAATCAGGACATCAATTAAATGAAGCGGCATTGATTTTTCGTAAAATTGAAGACGAAGAAATAGCTGCGCAAATAGAAAAATTGAATGCTAATCAAAAAGAAGTTGTGATAGAACCTGAGTCCTCCCCCCCCAAAACCGTAATTGCAAAGGCAATAATTAATTACGATGATTTTTCAAAACTCGAATTGAGTGTTGGAATTATTACAGCCGCTGAGAAAGTAAAGAAGGCGGATAAACTTTTACAGTTGCAAGTTGATATTGGAACTGAAATAAGAACCATCGTTTCAGGAATAGCTGAACATTATACACCAGAAGATATTATTGGTCAGCAGGTTTGTATTGTTGCCAATCTTGCTCCACGAAAAATAAAAGGAATTGAATCAAAGGGGATGATTTTAATGGCGGAAGATGAAAATGGAAAGTTGAAATTTATAATGCCAAGCGAAGCAATGAAAGCAGGAAGTAAAATCTCATAACTATTAATGGAGGTAATAGAAAATAGTTCGCTACTTACTTACAACACTTTTCATATTGATGTCAATGCAAAGTATTTTGCTGAAATAAAAACTGAAGATGATTTTAGGGAACTGGCGAATGAAGAAAAATTTCGTTTACAGCAAAAATTAATTCTTGGAGGTGGAAGTAATATTCTATTTACAAAAAACTACGATGGGTTGATTATAAAAAATTCCTTTACAGGAATTTCATTGGTTAATGAAGACGAAAATTATGTATGGGTGAAAGTTGCTGCTGGAGAAGAATGGCACAAGTTTGTTCTATGGTGCATTGAAGAAAATTTTGCAGGATTAGAAAACCTTTCTCTAATTCCAGGGCAGGTAGGAGCAGCCCCAATGCAAAACATTGGAGCCTATGGAGTAGAAATAAAGGATGTGTTTGAAGAGCTAGAAGCTATTGAAATAGCAACCGGAGAAAAAGTGATTTTTAAAAATGCCGAATGTGAATTCGGGTATCGCGAAAGTGTTTTCAAAAATAAATTCAAAAATCAGTTCATGATTTCTGCTGTCACATTTCGATTGAATAAGCAACCGAAATTCAATGTCAACTACGGCGATATAAAAATGACATTGGATGAAATGAAGGTAGATGAACTTACAATCAAAGCTGTGAGTGATGCAGTAATAAAAATCCGCTCTTCAAAATTACCAGACCCCAAAGTTTTAGGAAATGCCGGAAGTTTTTTTAAAAACCCTGTGATTACAAAATCTGAGTTTGATTTTTTTATTTCTAAAAATTCGATCGCCCCCAACTTTTTGCAAAAAGATGGAACAGTTAAAATTCCTGCCGGTTGGTTAATAGAACAATGCGGTTGGAGAGGTAAAATTGTAGGCCACTCCGGTTCGCATAACTCACAGGCTTTAGTACTAGTTAATTATGGAGGGGCAACAGGAAACGAAGTGTATCAACTCGCACTTGATATTCAAAAATCAGTTCGCGATAAATTCGGAATTAATATTCAACTTGAAGTGAATCTTGTTTGACATTCGGTTCAAGCTTTAAAATAAATCCAGTTCAACTTTCTGAAATTGTTTTTGATATTTGAGGGTGAAATTTTGGTCCCGTAGTTCAATGGATAGAACGGAAGTTTCCTAAACTTTAAATGTAGGTTCGATTCCTACCAGGACCACTGCTTTTATTTATAACTCATTGATTACCAGCATATTAAATAAGTAAAAAACCACTGTGGGTATGCTGTGGGTAACATTGCCGGAGATTCATAAAACTATCTGAAATAATTTTTGCTGCTTGTGGTTGATGTTGCTCTTTGAGCTTGACTGGTTGAAGTTCTCCCTTTTTTGAATAAAAAAATTCTAAAATGAATGTTGGGATGAAAGAAATTCTGGTGATTGAATCATTAGTTTTTTGAAACAGCATTTATAATATTTCTATTAAGAATATACAATCATTGTTCTGCTGTAATTATTTTATTCCTAAATATATTACAAAAAGTATAATCGGAATTGTGGAGTGATGATTGAAGAGGACCTTTTATAAAATCAGCAATATG
>CAMDDP010000032.1 GCA_945892775.1 Chitinophaga pinensis | reverse complement strand
AAATAGTATCACCATGTGCCCCCCAAGAACCAGAAGAGGAGCTTTCATAACTTTTGATGGCTCCACCTGAACCTTTTGTATACATATCTTGTAACTCAGGTAATTTATTTACTTTATCAAAAGTCAAATTAGTTGAGTAAGTGATGTTTACACCACCACCAATTTTTTTGCCCCCTTTTTTAGTAGTGATAATTAAAGCACCACTTGCTGCGCTAATACCATAAAGTGCAGAAGCGGCAGGACCTTTCAATACTGTTACTGATTGGATATCATCAGGATTCAAATCAATAGCACGATTAGAATTGTTTACGCTTTCCAAATCACCAAATCCAAATTCAGAGTTGTCTAATGGAATCCCATCAACAACAATTAGTGGTGAATTATTTCCGGAAAGAGAAGTTGCACCCCTTAATTTAACAGCAACAGAACCACCAGGCGATCCGCTTGATTGAATAACTGAAAGTCCTGCAACTTTTCCGCTAAGAGCGGTAAGTGCATTTGACTGCCCTGCTTGTGTTAGTGCATCGCCACCAACATCCTGAACTGAATAGCCAAGAGATTTTTTCTCTTTGCTTACACCTATGGCAGTTACAACCACTTCATCTAATCCGAGCACATCATCTTCCATCTTGATATCAAGAGTATTGGATGCTCCCAATGCAATCTCCATTGTTTTCATTCCTAAATAACGAACAACAATTGTTTTTGCATTCGATGTTATTGCAAACGAATAGCCTCCGTTAAGATCACTATAAGTACCTATTGTGGTTCCTTTAACCAAAATAGATGCTCCAATAATTGCATCGCCATTTGAGTCTTTCGCGGTACCAGTAAGAATGCGGGTTTGTGCAAAAAGATCCATGCTACCTATGACCATGAGCAGGACTAGGAAAATGTGTAAAATGACTTTTTTCATAAAAGGTGTGTTTGGTTTAGAAAAAATGTTGAGCCGAATGTAATTGAATTTTTTAAAGTGTTGCATTTTTAAAAAAAAAATTATTAAGAATTGAATTTACGAATCAGATATAAATTCTGATTTAAAAGTTGTATCAACCTAACATTCGTTAGAGAATCAATTGATATTGAGAGAAATAAATTTACTTAAAAAAAGGACTATCGCTTTTTATATTCTTCTAACCCTTTATCAAGCCATTTAACATATGCATCAATGTCTTCATTATAACTGCGTGGTTCATTTAACAATTTTTTATTGTTATCAAGCAACACATAAAATGGTTGAGTATTTGTCTGATAATTAGAAGCCTGAATATCACTGTACCAATTACCCAATGTTTTAATTTTATTGCCACTGTATGAAGAAATATATTGTTGAGTTTCGGGCAATTTTGTTTTGTCATCCACAAACATGCTGATGACCACATAATTTTCTTTCATTCTTTTTAAAACATTGGCATCACTCCAAACTGCAGCCTCCATCTTTCGGCAATTCACACACGCCCATCCTGTGAAGTCGAGCATTACAGGTTTGCCTAATTCCTTTGCCGCTTGAATCCCTTCTTCGTAATCAAAATAACCATCGATTCCATGGGGCATATGAAATACATCATCATATTTTTTGGGCTTGGAAGAATGTGACGAAGAATTTGACCTTCCTTCAATTAACAATCTTGATAAATCAAAATCCTGCGTGGCTTGAGGTGGTGAGAAAGCACTGATGGCTTTCAATGGTGCGCCCCATAACCCAGGTACCATGTATAATGCAAATGATAGTGAAGCAATGGCAAAAAATAATCGTGGAATACTAACATATTTAATATCGCTGTCATGCGAAAATTTTAATTTACCGAGAAGATAAAATCCAAGCAACGAGAAAATAACTATCCATAAAACCAAAAATACTTCGCGATCTAAAATGTGCCAGTGATAAGCGAGATCAACATTGGAGAAAAATTTAAGTGCCAATGCCAACTCAATAAATCCTAAAACAACTTTTACTGAGTTCAACCAGCCGCCGGATTTTGGTAATGAATTTAACCAGCCCGGAAAAAGAGAAAACAATCCGAAGGGTAGCGCAAGCGCCAATGAAAAACCAAACATTCCAATAAGAGGACAAGTATCATTTCCACCAACTGCCGCCTGAACTAATAAAGAACCAATGATTGGCCCTGTACATGAAAATGAAACCAATGCGAGTGTGAATGCCATGAAGAATATTCCAATCAATCCACCCCGATCACTCATGCTTTCTGATTTGTTTACCCACGAACTTGGCAATGTGATTTCAAAAGCACCGAAAAAAGAAATTGCGAATATCACGAAGATGACAAAGAAACTCATGTTGAAATAAACATTACTTGCCATATCATTCAACGCATCAGAACCAAGCAATTTTGTAATAGTGAAACCAAGAAAAACATAAATGATAATTATTGAAAGAGCATAAATTAATGCATTGACAATTCCTTTCTTTTTATCTTTTGTTCTCTTGGTAAAGAAAGATACGGTCAAAGGTATCATTGGGAAAACACAAGGCGTGAGTAATGCTAAAAGACCTCCAAGAAATCCTCCGAAGAAAATTTCCCAACCACAAACGCCATCGCTGGGTTGCAGAAATCGCTTGTTAAAATCAGCAATAGAAGTTGAATCTTCAAATGAGTTATTTATTTGTTTGTTAGTTGTATCAATTTTTGATTTGGATGAATCAACAATGGGTGATTCTGTTTTTACTGCCGCATCATCTGAATGTAATTTCAATTCAAAATCATAAGTAGTAGGCGGCAAACAAACCTCCTTACAAGTCATGTATTCCAAACTTCCTCTTACAACCGCATCTAATTTCAATAATTTTATTCGTTGCGTGAATACTGCTTTCACTTTATAATACTGAAGCAGTTCTTTTTCTCCACCAAGATCCACCTCTTCTTTAATAAGATTTCCGGCTTCTTTAAATTTACCTACTTCAATAAAATCTTTATTCTTTTCAAGCGTTAATAAAGAAGCAATAGAAACTCCTACATAGTCTTTGGAAAAAACATGCCATCCCTCATCAAGCTTTACAGTTACTATAATATCAAATTCTCCTTTACCTAAATCTTTTACCGTATGCGACCAATGCGCAGGAGTAAGCATTTGTGCATTGACAAATTGCACAGAGAATAGTAATAGGAATAAAAATTTAAAAACTTTCATCAAATAAATTAAGGTTGAAAAATTATCTTAACAAATCATCCATCACATCTATTTCTATTTTTCCAGCATAGGAAATCAATGAACGGAAAAATTCAATTCCATCTACATTTCCTAAAACAGATTCAGTGGCCCGCTCAGGATGCGGCATCATTCCAAAAACATTTTTTCTCGCATTGGTAATTCCTGCAATATTTTCCAATGTCCCATTAGGGTTGGCTACATCATTCACATTCGAATTTTCATCGCAATAACGAAAAAGTATTTGCCCGTTTTCGTTCATGCGTGACAGTTGTTTTGCATCAACATAATAATTTCCTTCAGCATGAGCAATTGGAATTTTATAGGCTTTGTTTAAATCCAAATCTGCTGTTATTGCCGAATCATTGTGGGATGGTTTTATAAAAACATTCTTACAAACAAAATTGCGATTACCATTACGCATCAACACTCCAGGCAACAATCCTGCCTCACATAAAATTTGAAAGCCATTGCAAATTCCCAATACAAACCCCCCACTGTTAGCAAATGAAATCACTGCATCCATAATAGGAGAAAATCGGGCAATTGCTCCTGACCGCAAATAATCGCCATATGAAAATCCGCCTGGAAGAATAATACAATCCTGCGGTTCAAACCCCTTGAGTTCTTTGTCTTTGTGCCACAAAATTTTTACCTCCTGTTGTAAAACCGTTTCCAAAACATGAATCACATCATGATCGCAATTTGATCCCGGAAAAATCACTACTCCAAATTTCATTTATTAAATAATTTTTTTGTTTTTAGTTTAAAATTATCAATGGTTAAAATTTTACAAATAATATCTCAGGGTTTGCACCTATTAATCTTTATGCAATTTAACTTCGAAATCGAAAGTCGCTGGAGGCACACACACTTTTTTACAAGTCATATATTCCATACTACCCTTAACAACTGCATCTTTAGATAATATTTTTACAGTTTGAACAAATACCACCCTACTTGTATAGAACATAGCTATTTCTTTTTCACTACCCAGATCAATTTCTTCTTTTATCATTTCCCCCAATTCCTTTAGTTCACCGACTTTCACAAAATCATCATTCTTTTCTAAAGTTAATGATGCAGGAACTGAAATTCCAACATAGTCTTTTGAAAAAATGTGCCATCCTTCATCCAATGAAACTGAAATTGAAATGTCAAATTCACCATCTCCTAAGTCCGCAACACTGTAACTCCAATGGGTGGGGCTAACTAATTGTGCGGTGGTAATTTTTGCAACTGCAAAACTGAAAAATATTAATAAAAAGAAAGTTTTTTTCATATCCTTTATTTAAAAATTTTTTATTCAAATAAATTCAATTGGTTTTCAAATTGAAAATAGATAATGAGCAAAAATAGGATTAAATGAAAAACTTCTGCCATCCACCATTTTTTTATCCTCGGTAATGAATAACTTAAAGCTGTTGCAACCGGAATTACCAGCCAAATGAAGTTTTCGACCCTGACATTCGATTGCAAAAAAACTGTAGTAAATCCAAGTAAAGAAAACAATAACAACACTGCAAAATAATTTCTGATTTGCACCAAAGCTTTAAAGTAATTCTGTTGTATTTTTAATAAACTCCAAATAAGTGCGATGAACACTAAAGAAGAAATTAATATGATCTGAACATTAGTAATAAAACCAAATTCTTCATTCATTACCTTACGAAAAGTGATGTTATTAAAGAATTCAGGTAATCTATCAAACCAGAAAAAATAAACAGCAGAAAGAAAGTATGGAACAATGGCGCCAATTAATAAAACCAACCATTCGCCAATTCTGAATGGGCGAAGAATCAACACTCCAAAAAAGAGAAATAATAAAAATGCAAGTGATGGAAAATATAAAAGTGATGCCATTGCAATAACAAATCCTAAATCGAAAAGCTGACTGCTTACTTTTTCTTTTTTATTTATAGAAAAGAGCAGATCAATTTCTACCAACAATAAAACATTTACAATTAGTGCGGGAGATAGAAATAGAAAATTGCGAAACATGCACGAAAGCAAAATAAAAACATAGGCTCCCAAATAATTCCCCCGCTCTACTATTTTATATTTATCGAGAATTTTATTAAAATATAATGCCTGAGTAAATACAATTAATATTGAAAGAATATTTTGAACAAACAATTGTTTGAGCGGAATAATATTTAAACTTAAAATCAAAACCCGACTCAATGGATTTATAAATTCATCGGTATAAAAAGACGGCCTATAAAAAGTATATGCGTGCAGTAATATGAGCGCCAAAAATACCAGCACAACAACAAGGGGGTGATTGGATTTGTAGAATCGTAGCAAGAGTATTTAAAATGAAATTTTTAAGTATTGCAAATATCCTTTTTTCAAGCTAGGTATTACTATTTCATTGATAGAAATTTGCTTAGCGGCCTTTGAAACAGGAAGCAATCCCTTTTTAGTGGCATTAAACAGCTCCAACCTACTCGTTTTTCCATCCGCCTCTAATTTAAACGCTGATAGCATATCCATCCCAGTAATAAAATCATTAAATACAATTATCAATGCAGCAGGAGCAATTAAAATAGAAAATGAAGAGAAGAGCCCACCGTCCCCTTCTGTTTGCTGTTTTTTATGAAGTACTTGACTCCACTCTATTTTACCCGTATCTGAAATACTGTACGCAAGGATCTCATCATAATGATAATAATTTACAGTTAGAGACGAACTTCCCCCAAAATTACCAAGGCCAGAAGAGTTAAAAGATTCTGTCGAAACAGAATGTGATTCAGCAAAAAAAATTAGTCCCCCATCTTTTTTAATAATCATTTCTGAGGGTTGAAATGAAAAAAATCCATCATTCCGTTTGGTTGTAATATTTCCTGTTAGACTACTAAGCATGTCTATTGAAAATGGAATTAATTTTTTATTAATCAAGTCGCCATTAAAAGAATATCTATAAATAATAATCCCCTCTGATTTTATTCCGGGCGCTAAAGCATATAATACAGCAACAAGAATCTGATGATTGCTAATATCTTGCTTTAACAATGCTTCAGTTAAGATCATTCCACTTTCTTCTGTCACTGTAGTTGAAAAAGTTTGTTGTGAATCATTATAAGAAACCAACATTAATTTGTTGTATGGAAAATCATTGCGGAAATTTTTTATATGGTTCTCACCCAACAAAAAAGAACAATAAATAGAATCGTCAATTTGTGCTGAAATAATTTCCGGGTCCTTAAATTCGGTAGCAATAAATTCTGATTTCCATTTATTGTTTAATAAATCATCAAGACAATAAGCATGTAATTTTCTTTTCTCTATTGTATTCAAGTCTTCATAATAAATTAAAAATCGCTTCTTATTATTGGATACTGAATAATTTATTTTAGGAACAGATTGTAATGTAGAAGATGTGAGCGTATCAATAATAATTGAAGGTCTGATTAATAGTAATTGACTATTCACTTTTGCAGCTTTCAGCAAGGTCATGCCCTTTGTTTGAGTGGTATAAAAAACAAGAGCAGAGTCGGCCATCAGAATTACTTTCCCAATATTTACCGATCCAAATTCTTTCAGTGAAATTGATTTCTTCCAATTCAACTTCATGTCCGTTGAATACAAGGAAATGAAATGTAAATTCTTTCCTGCATTCATTACCACTATCCCACCACTGTTAGTCCCAAGAATTTCATGGCGATTGCTTCCGTAATTTAATTTTTCAGGAAGAGTAAATTCAAAATTCTGTGCCATCAAAAAATTTAATGGTGCTACACACAAGAAAATAGTGAGAGAAATTATTTGGGGCTTGAAAGTCACCCCTCAAAAATAAACGCAAACTGTTGATGCCACTATTTATTCCATTACTTTCGTAACTAATGAAATTTTTAAAACCGGAGTTTTTATCGATAATTTTTTTAGTAAATAGTTCATTGTTATTGGCCCAGCCAGAAAAAAATCATTCTTACCAATTTGAATTAGAGCCGTTATTTAAGCACGGCGAAATATTAAAACATACAATAAATTTTACTCCTTTAATTGAACAAAAATCTTTTTCTACGGAATTAAATTTGCAATGGCAAAGCAAGGAGGGGAAAGCCTGGTCACAAATGTTACATTATCCAGCTTGGGGGGTAGCAACGGGATATACCTACTTCGGAAATAAAAACATTTTAGGGGAAGCGTATTATATAGTCCCTAATATTCAGTTTCGTTTGGTCGGAAATAAAAAATTACAACTATGGTTAAAAGCAGGTGTTGGCCTGACCTGGATGACCAAACATTATGATGTATTAGAAAATCCTACAAATAATGTAATTGCCTCATCAATTAATAACGCCTCAACTATTGGGTTGCGCTTAAAAATAAAAGCGACATCAAAAATAAATTTTGTTATTGGCACATCAGTTACCCACTCCTCAAGTGGCGACGTGCGAATGCCGAATCTTGGAATCAATGTGCCAACAACCGATATAGGAATTAAATATTCTTTTTCCTCTTTAAAAAAAGAGCCATTGAAATACGATTCATTACAAATGCAAAAAATAAAATCACTTGTATTAACTATTCGTGAAGGGATTGGCTTCTATGAAATTTTTATTCCTGATGGCCCTATTTATCCAATTATTATTAATGAGATTGGCGTAGGTAAATATGTTGGCGGATGGAATAAGTTTTCAATCGGAATGGAAACTTCTTATAGCACAGCCAATTACCATTTTCTTCAAGAACAAAAAATAGGAGACAACTACAAACAACAATCAATTACCATTGCTTCTTTCCTACAAGATGAAATGGACTGGGGGCCTGTTTCTTTCACCATGTTAATAGCCTACCAGGTAAAAAAAACACAGCTATCAGGCACAACGCTGTATCAAAAACTTGGTGTTAATCATACAATTTTTTCTTTCGGTGAAAACAAGCACAACAAAATAAGTTTTGGTGTTTTTCTGACTACTCATTGGGCCAATGCCGATTATGTTTCTTCATTATTGAGTTTGCAGATTTGATTTTGCTCTCAACACTTTCTTTAATTTAGCACCCGATGAAATTTAAACCAACAGTTGACCAGGTCAACTACCTCAATATCGGATTAATGCTAGTTGCAGCAGTCTGCGCATTCTATCGTCCGTTCGAAACTTTTCTTTTTGCATATGCATTTTTCGGCCCCGCGCATTACCTCACCGAAATCAGTTGGTTGCACGACCGCAATTATTTTACAAAGGGAAAGTTTGATTGGATTTGGTTGTTGCTTGCTGGTGTAATAATCACTCTTTCAAATTTTCATATGGTTCCTAATTTACCAGAAGGAGCCTCCACAGTAATCATATTTGTTGCATTCATTGCAGCATTGGTCTTTGTCACGGTAAGTAATACAGTATTAAGAATTGTACTCATTGTTGCATCAGCAATTGCAAGTAAGTTTTTAGTGGATTTTGGTGGGTTCCAATCAATATTCGGTGTATTCATGCCCACTCTTATTCATGTATTCATTTTCACCGGACTTTTTATTTTGGTTGGTGCTTTAAAAGGCAGAAGTCTTTCAGGAATACTATCACTGGTGGTATTTATTATTTTAGCAATAAGCTTTTTCTATTTACCAATAAGTAACGGACAATACACTCCAACAAATTATATTAAAGACAGTTATGGACATTTGAGCAATGATGGCTCATTCACCGATGGGTTTATTAATTTGAATTATCACATAATGTCGGTTTTTAATTTACATGATTTCGGAAAACCAACAGTTGACTTTCAGCAATTTGTTGATGGATTTAATAATTTTTTATTTCAGAATCCATTGTCGCTTTCCATCATGGCGTTCATTGGATTCGCCTACTTGTATCATTACTTAAATTGGTTTTCAAAAACATCAGTTATTCAATGGCATAACATACCAAGAGCACGATTCATGTGCATCATTGTTATTTGGTTGATGTCAATAGGTTTATATTCTTTTGACTATGCTATTGGCTTGCAATGGCTTTTCTTTCTAAGCTTCACGCATGTGTTATTGGAATTCCCGTTGAATCAACTCACCTTCATTACTATCGGAAAAGAAATAGGAGTAATTTTCTCGGCGAAAAAAATCAGGAAACACTAAAGCATAAAAAGCTAAGAACTATAATTTTTATTTCTTGAAAATTATTCTTCTAGAAACTGAAGTAATATTCCTTCTTCGCTACCAACTATTCCGCCGTTATCAGTTAAAACAATTGAAGTAAAATTTTTAGTTGGAATATTTTTAATTTTTATCCATTGATTTCCTCCATCAGTTGTATAAAGCAAAAGACCTTTGTCTCCAATGATATAGCCTTTATTAATATCTCTGAAAATGATTTTTCTAAATGTCCACGATTGATTGGTTATAGAATTTCCGTCTCTAATTTTTTTCCAGTTTTCTCCTCCATCATCAGTTATCAAAATAGTTCCCGCTAAACCAATTGCCACTCCATGGTCTGATGATGAAAATGAAATGGAAACAAAAAAATCTCCTGTTGCTCTTTGTTGCGTCCATGTAGCTCCTTCATCTTTGCTCTTAATAATTTTTCCATACCCACAACAATAAATAGCGGGTTCATTTGTTTGGCAAAGAGCTCTCATTTCTGACGTGAGCGAATCAGTTTTCCAACTTAATCCCTTATCAGTACTTCTGGAAATTATTCCTCCCGTAAATCCTGACCCTCCACATGAAATAATTATGCTATCATTCAACCAAGCAACTGTTCTCATTAATCTCCACATAAAATTTTGAGTGACACTCCAATTGTCCCCTGAATTTGTTGATTGCAATATTTTTCCATCATAGCCACATACAATAAATGTATCCTCAGTCAAGAATGAAATACCATACAATTGTTTATCAATAATTTCTTTTTTGCTCCAGTTTTTCCCATTGTCTAAACTGATATAAAATTCTCCATGCAGATATCTTTCCCCCCCCACACCAATAATTGTTGAATCATTAACCCGCTTTAAATCCGCTATTTCATAATCAGAAATTTGTTTCAGCTCACTCCATTGCCATTCTTTTTTCTTCTGACAAGAAGAAATTAGAATGCAGAATGCAATTGATAGCGTGCAGAACTGAAAATTGTAAAATGACTGTTTCAAATTGATTTTATTTCTAATGTGGCCTTTTCAATTGCTTGTATAATTATGCTACATGCAATTTCAATTTCATCTTCAGTAATTATTAGTGGTGGAGCTATGCGCAAATAATTTGGCGCAAATAAAAACCAATCAGTAATCAATTCAAGCTTCCAGCATTCTTCAATCACCCTTTTATTAAATGCTTCACTTTCAAACTCAAGCGCCATTAACAACCCACAACTGCGTACCATTTTCACCCGTGGATGCTTTAATAATTTATGAAATAATTTTTCTTTTTTTTCAACCTGCTTTATCCAACCTTCTTCCAACAACGCTTGTAAAGCCGCCAATCCGGCAGCACAACTCAAAGGATTGCCTCCGAAGGTGGTGAGATGGCCAAGTACTGGCTCGTGAGTGAGTGAACTCATTATTTCATTTGATGAAATAAATGCCCCAAGTGGTAATCCTCCACCCAATGCTTTTGCTGTTAAAAGAATATCAGGAGTCACTCCCAATTTTTGAAAAGCGAACAACTCTCCTGATCTTCCCATTCCGGTTTGTGCTTCATCAAAAATTAATAGTGCTTTATGAGTTTCGCATTGCCTTTGTAATTGTATTAAAAAAGAAAGATCAGGTACAACTACTCCAGACTCTGCCTGAATAGGTTCAAGAATTACACAGGCAGTTTTATCAGAAATTACATCAAGGGAATGAATATCATTATAATCCAAATGAATAATTCCTGGTAATAAAGGCCTAAAACTGTTTCGAAAATATTCGTCACCCATCAAACTAAGTGCGCCCTGAGTACTTCCATGATAACTTTTATTAAAACATACAATTTCAAATTTTCCTGTATACCGTTTTGCTAATTTCATTGCTCCCTCAGTTGCCTCGGCACCACTATTTGTGAAGTAAATAGAATTAAGATGTGGTGGTAAATGATGACTTAGCAGTTGAGCTAATTGAACTTGCGGAGATTGTACATACTCACCATAAACCATCAGATGTAAGTATTTGTCGACTTGTTTTTTTATTGCATCAACAACTTTCGGATGACGATGTCCTAGATTTCCAACAGAAATTCCTGCAATCAAATCCAAGTAACGAATTCCTTTTTTGTCATATACATATACTCCTTCAGCATATTCAGGCTCCAAAAGCATCGGGGCTGTTGATGTCTGTGCGATGAGATTTAAAAACAATTGTCGTTCTGTCAACATGTTCGTCAAATATAATCGCAGAGTAAAAAGATTTGCTTATTTATAGAAATAGTCACGACTATTACATTTGCACCATGAATAAATTACATTTTGTTGATTGTTCATTATTTCTACGTGAGGATCAAAACCTTTTGATTTTGCATAATCGACGACGAAAAGTTTTTAATACTTGGTTTACAATTGGATGCGTTGCTTTTATTTCCTCCATGTTTTTCAAATCAATGCACGCAGAAAAAATTGCCGCTCTTCCTCTTTTATTTTCAACTATAATTTTAATGATAGGAGTATGGAATCTGAGTGGTACGGGGAAAATTTATTTTGAAAAAAACGAAGGAAAACTTTTTCGGTTTTATAAACACCTTGGTTATTTACAGAAGTTACATACCACGCCCTTGCGCTCTATTGAAAACGTTGAAATTATTTTGAATAGAACCCCAACTCTCGCCTTACGATTAGACACCAATCAACTCATTGTATTAAGTAATGAAAGAGGAATCTCATTGATAGAAACAAAATTACTAGGCGAACGAATTGCCAAATTCATTTCTGTACCATTAATTATAAAATGATTTTGTGAAAGATATTTCGACCAATTTAAAGGTGTGGGATACTCCCTAAATGACAATAAAAAACAATACTATTTGATTGATTTCTATAATTCGTTTTCGCACCTATATTTGCCGCCCTCTTAATCAATGGTGGGATAGCTCAGTTGGTAGAGCGAAGGACTGAAAATCCTTGCGTCCCCAGTTCAAATCTGGGTCTCACCACTTTTATCTTAAAAAAAGTGTCATCCTTTTTTTATCTGTTTTTCATGAGTTTATATTTTTAAAAGTCTTGTTATGATAATTGTAATAATTATCTCAAATACAATCTTTTAAATGCCATTTTGAACATGAAATTTTGATTTGAATAAAATAGAAATCAATAATTTAATTGGTCAGTTAGTATATCAAAAAAATCCAGATACCAATCGAACGATAGATATTTCAAACTTATCCCTCGGAATTTATTTTGTGTCATTTATTGATTTAGGTGGAGCCAGGCAGATATTCAAAATTATAAAGGAATAATCCCCCTATAATTTTCGTCTCTGACATTTCTGCATTTACTTTCGCGTCCGCATTCAACATTTCTATAAGTTGATGTTCTAATCATGACAACTTCTTCTTCGCGAAAACAAATTGGTTTCTGGTTATTAATTGGAGTAGTGATGATTTTTTTTCAGGTACTTATAGGTGGAATTACCCGCCTTACTGAAAGCGGGCTTTCTATTACTGAATGGAATGTAGTAATGGGTTCGCTGCCCCCAATGAATTCAACTGAATGGAATCGTGTATATGCTGAATACATGCAATCCCCACAAGGAAAAATCATGAACAGCGATATAACCCTGGCCGGATTTAAAAATATATTCTGGTGGGAGTGGATTCATCGTTTATGGGCGCGGTTGTTTGCTCCGGTTTTTCTTATTCCGTTTTTATACTTTCTTTTTAGAAAAATGATTGAACGAAAACTGATGTGGAAGTTGATTTTTGTTTTCATACTAGGCGGATTGCAGGGAGCATTAGGATGGTTTATGGTTTCGACCGGACTGAAAGATGTGCCATGGGTAAGCCCTTATAGTTTGTGTGCTCACTTATTGCTTGCCACAATTTTGTTTGCATATCTTCTATGGTTGGCTCTTGAACAATTTTTTCCGAAAACTGAATCGCAAAATGCTATTACAGATAAATCTGCTTCTATATTTTCAAAAAGTATTCTCGCTATCGTTTTCATACAGCTCGGACTTGGAGCATTTATGGCAGGTGGAGTTGCCCCTGCAGCAATCTGGTATCCTACATGGCCTAAAATCGGCAGCGACTGGATTCCGGAAAATGTCTTTATGTTTTCAAATCCATTATGGCATACGCTATTAGAAAATCCGGCATTTGTACAACTACTACACCGCAGTACCGCTTATCTGCTATTGATTTTGATAAGTTGGTTGTGGATGAAACGAAAAAATTATTCAGCAAATAAAAGTGCGGTTGTAATGATGAATTTTTTATTTGCCATGATATTTGTTCAGGCAACACTTGGAATCGTTACCGTAATGTTATCTGTTGGAAGCGTTCCAGTTTTGTGGGGAATGCTGCATCAGGCAGGTGGCCTAATTACCTTCACCGTTACTGTTGCATTGGTTTATTTTCTTTCCTCTGAAAAAGACATATCGCAAGAAGTAGAGAAAAAACAAATCTGACAACTGAACACCCCAATAGGCTCTAAGGCTTGTATTTCGATAGCGTTAAAATTTTTTGTGCATCTGTTTCCAGCATCAAATTTTCGAGATTATATTTTGGATTCTCCTTCATAAATTTTTGAACAATCTTCCACCCCAACCAACTACCTGTATTTCCAGGCGCCTCAGGAGGCATGCCGCTTGTATTAGGTGCATCTCCAATATATTTTTTAAAAATCATAGGATCAGTTTCATATAGTAAATTATTTTTTAAATAAAATTTCCATACCTCAGTTTCATTTTCATCCAACCAATTTAATTCATTTTGCGAAAATCCAGTAATTAACGAATCTTCTGTTTGTGGTAAAATATGTTGAAGAAGGTAGTTTAATTTACCTTTATAAATCATTTCGTCAATCAGTTTTTTCCCATCATCACGATACGGAAAAAGATTGGTCCCCATTACTTCCATTGCATTCGGCACAATGTATTCTTTTCGCAATCGGCGAATAAGAAACTGGGGAATTGGCGGTTGTACAGTATGGTAAAACCAAAAATCAGCCCCCATATAATTATCCAACCCAATTGCCAACAAACTATCTCCATAAGTAAAAGCGCGTGGGCCATTGAGGTAGTAAACAATAGTGGGAATGTGCACCTGTGGAAAATAAAAACGATAGTGCTTGAATGCTTCATTAAGTTTTGAATTGATATCATCCAAATTTTTATAAACTGAAATAGTTGTATCAAATACACTTTGATAGTATGGGTTTTTTAAAAATGCTAAAATTGAATCGGTTAGTTGATTCGAAGTATCAACCCCATAATTCATCGACAAAATATCTTGCACATAGAACTGAAAAAAATCGTCGTACTTATCGTGCAAATTCCGAATTGCCATTGGCACATCTTCATTTGTTAAATGGGCGAGCGAAATAAATTCTTTATCAAACCGCTCGGTTTTAAAATCAACTTTTATATTGCTGACATCAACTTCATAATTTTTTTTTGAGTTGCACGAGCAAGCTGAAATAAAAATTGCGATAACAAACAGAGAAATAAAATTTTTGTTCATCATTTATTTCTTAAAGATTTATTCCCCCTTAAACATTGGCTTGCGCTTTTCAATAAAAGCTGTTACCCCTTCTTTGTTATCGAAACTGTTACCGGCAATTTCCTGACAGTAACTTTCATATTCTAACATTGATTCAAGATCAGAGTTAAATGACCTGTTTAACATTTTTTTAATGAGCCCAATTGCTTTTGTTGGAGCGCTTGCATAATAGTCGGTCAATTTTTTTACTTCATTATCTAATTCTTCTGCCTTCACTACGCGATTAACCATTCCCATTTGTAATGCATCAGTTGCTGATATTTTGGTTCCCATTGTGCAGAATTCAAATGCTCTGGCTTGACCAACCACACGAGGTAAAAAGAAAGAAGAACCAGAATCAGGAACTAAACCAACATTGATAAATACTTCAATGAGTGTTGCGTTATCAGCAGCCACAATTAAATCGCATGCCAATGCAATTGAACAACCCGCTCCTGCAGCCACTCCATTCAAACTACAAATAATTGGCTTCGGCATATTACGCATCGCACGAATAATAGGATTGTATCTCTTCTCAAGTGAATCCTTAAAACTTCTTTTGCCAGCTGCTGCAACAGCTTTCAAATCTTGTCCTGAACAAAAAGCCTTGCCAGCACCGGTGAGCACTACTACTCGCACCTCTTTATTTTTTTCCACCTCCCTTAAAGTATCTTGCAATTCAAAACTCATTTCGTCATTGAATGCATTATATACATCAGGGCGATTGAGCATGATGGCGCCCACCCCATCTTTAATGTCAAGTAGTATTGTGTTGTGTGCCATTGTAATTATTTTATGTGGTCGAAAATAAACTGATTTCTGTTTTTAATTTTTTTGTCTAAAAAATCTTTTAAAAAGACAATCGGAACGCAACTACCTGCAATATAAACCCAACAAAGTATCCAAGATACACATCAGTTTCTTTGTGTGCATTGAGGATTAAGCGACTGGTTCCCACCACACCTGCAATAATTGCCACCAACATTAATAATGGAATAAGATTGTGCGTCGAAAAAAATGCGTTGCCAAATGCCAGTCCAAGTAATGCTCCCATGCCTGTTGCATGCAAACTTATTTTCCGAAAAAGATTTATTACGAATGCGGCACTTGCTGATAAGCAGGAGCCGAGCATTATTACACTCAACAATAATGGGTCGCCACTGTTACGGAAAACAGAAAATGTCCATATATAAAAGACCATTGTACTGATGTAAGGAATAATTCGCTCCTTGGCATCATCCATTACAAAGGATTTAATGAACCCAAGTTGGTACATTATTAATAAACTAAAAACCGGAAACAAAAAGGTATTCATAAAAACCTTGAGCACTAACACCCACGAATAAGGACCATAGTTGCCAAACAAAAATGGATTCGTATAAATAACGAATGCAAATGAATAAGTTGGAAGCAATAACGGATGAAATAAATAAGTAAAAAAATTTGCTGCGATTTTCATCAGAGTTCTCTTCGTAATCTGGCAACAGGAATATTTAACTGCTCACGATATTTTGCAACTGTTCTACGGGCAATATTATATCCCTTTTCTCTTAGCAACTCAGTCAGTCTCTCATCAGGAATTGGTTTCTTTTTATCTTCTAAATCAATCAGATCGTTAAGAATTTTTTTTACCTCTCGAGTACTTACTTCTTCACCACTATCAGTACTGAGTGATTCACTAAAAAAGAATTTAAGTTTGTAGGTAGCAAATTCAGTTTGCACGTATTTACTATTCGCCACTCGGCTAATGGTGGAAATATCCATACCAATTCGTTCTGCAATATCTTTCAATATCATTGGGCGCATTTGTGTTTCATCACCAGTAAGAAAAAATTCATATTGATATTCCATAATGGTGTGCATGACCGAGTAGAGTGTATTGTATCGTTGGGTAATCGCATCAATAAACCACTTAGCCGAATCCATTTTCTGCTTGATGAAGATGAGCGCCTCTTTCGATTTTTTATCGTTGCTCTTTTTATAATCTTTCATCATTGCTTTAAACCCATTACTGATTCGAAGTTCAGGAATGTTCATATTGTGAAGAGTAATCTCCAATTTGCCCTCGTTATTGACAATAAAAAAATCAGGAATAATAAACGATTCAACTTTTGTGCTTCCGGCAAAAGCACTTCCCGGCTTGGGATTCAGATGAATAATTTCATTCATCGTTAATTTAAATTTTGCATCATCGATCCCTAAGCTCTTCTGAAGTTTATCGTAATGTTTTTTAACAAACTCTTCAAAATATTCAGTGATAACATAAATGGCCAACTTATCAATTTCAGTATGTGTTTCAGACTGTTTTCTTTTTAACTGTAGCAACAAACACTCTTTCAAATCGCGAGCGCCTACTCCTGGCGGATCTAACAGCTGAAGAACTTTTAAAAGTTCTTCCAGTTTTTCGTATGTAGTTGAAATGTTTTGTGTAAAACTTAAATCATCAACCATCGCATCTATTGGTCGACGCAAGTACCCATCTTCATCAATACTTCCAATAATATAATGTACTAATTCTAAATCTCCATCCTCCATTTCAAGCATACCGGCTTGCTCCTCTAAATACTCATGAAAACTTCGTTGAACAGGAATGGGAACTCCCTGTTTTTCTTCATCTTCTGAATAAGCATCACCACGAGTACTATAATCTGCCACCTCATCTTCATCTAGGTAATCGGTAATATCAACTTCATTTTCTTCTATAGAAGTATCAGTTATGTCCTCAGTAGAATCATCATCAATGGTATCATTCTTATCTATTGATTCTTCTTTTTCAATTTCATGAACTTCATCGGTGGGTTCTTCAGGCACATCATCTTCACTGTTGACCGATTCTTTTTCTTCCCCATCTTCTTGCGCGCCTTCTTCTAAAGCTGGATTTGCCTCCAACTCTTCCTTTATTCTTTCTTCAAGATTGGCCGCAGGAATTTGCAACAGTTTCATTAACTGAATCTGTTGTGGCGACATTTTTAAAAGCATCCTCTGATGCATTCCTTGTTTAAGCATACCAACAATTAATAACCCGACAAAAATATAAAGTAGAAGCCAAGAGTTTATGCTTTCGTAATAATGTTAGCAGAAAGAATTGAATTTCATTTTTGAACACTTTCTTTTGTACCACATGAAAAGATGGTTTTCTCTTACAATTTATTGGTTCGCAGTTTTTATTCTTTTTTTCCTTTTAGAAAAAGGAATTTTTCTGCTTTACTTTTTTCACAAGACACTACAACTTTCTTTCAGCGATTTTATTGGCGTTTTTATTCATGGATTGTGGCTGGATATTTCTTTAGCCAGCTACCTGATAACACTCCCACTCCTAATCTTTTTAATTCAGTTGTTAGCAGAAAAAAAAATGATACCTGTATTCTTCAAATTTTATTTGCCCATTGTCTTTTTTATCATGGGATTATTATTTGTTGGTGATTTAGGTATTTATGAAAACTGGAATACCAAACTCAATATGCGTGCGATTCAAAACATTTTAAATCCAAAAGAAATGTTCGCATCAGCAGGTTCATCACCATTGTGGCTATACATTCTACTAATTATTGCTCATGTATTTTATGGCTGGTATGCGGCTCAATTTTTAGGAAGAAGAAAATTTGCAATCGCAATTGGGGGAATCAGATGGCTTAATATTCCATACTTCTTACTAATGAGCGGGCTTTCATTTCTTGGAATTAGAGGAGCTATTGGCGTAACTCCAATTAACGAAAGCAGTGCCTACTTTTCACAAAACCGATTTGCCAATCATGCGGCAATTAATACAACATGGTATGCCATGCAATCCATGATTAATATTAAATTATATGTGTCGGCAAACCCCTATAATTTTATGAAAGAAGAGCAAGCAATTCGATTAGTTGCTGATTTATATAAATCAAAAAATGATTCTTTGATCAATGTTTTTAATACTGAAAAACCTAATATTGTTTTTATTCAAATTGAAAGTTATGGTGCTGATGTAATAAAAGAATTAGGCGGATTGGAGGGGCTCACGCCCAACCTTTCAAAAATTATTGGTGAGGGTTTATTATTTGAAAATATTTATGCAAGCGGTTTCCGAACCGACCAAGGATTGGTTTCAATACTTTCAGGCTTTCCCGCACAACCAAATGTATCCATCATCTGGAATACAGAGAAACATGAGAAGCTACCTTCCATCACACAAAAAATAAAACAAGCAGGTTACAACACGCAACTGATTTATGCCGGCGACATTCTATTTAGTAATATGAAAGCATATGCTATTCACAACGGATTTGAAAAGATAATTACAGAAAATGATTTTGCCATTTCAGACCGCGCCTCAAAATGGGGGGTATATGATGGCGTCATGTTTCAACGCGCGATTAAAGAAATCAACGAAATACCCCTCCCTTTTTTCACCTACCTCATTACACTCACCAGCCACGAACCGTATGAAATTCCAACCCAACCAAAATTTCCAGGACAGGATGTAAATGAACAATTCAAAAGTGCTTGTTATTACACTGATAAAACACTAGGCGATTTTTTTAATGAAGCAAAAAAACAATCGTGGTATGCTAACACTGTATTTATTCTGTGTGCCGACCATGGCCATCGCTTTCCTTATAATAGAGAAACTTATATGCCCGCTGTTCATCATATTCCTTTGATAATTACTGGAGGTGCGCTGAATGACAAATTAAGAGGAAAAAGAATTTCATCCATTGGTTCACAAACCGATATTGCCTCCACACTACTACACCAATTAAAAATTAATGCTAATGATTTTATTTGGAGTAATGATTTATTAAATCCATCTAGAAAAAATTTCGCATACTACTCTTTCGATGATGGCTTTGGATGGGTAAGTAAAAATGATACCATTGCATATAGCAACACATTTAGATGTTTGTCGTGGCCATATTATTCCAATGACTCGTTGCACTCTTCACTTGATACAGCACGGGCATATCTGCAATCTTTATATAATGCTTACCTGAAGTACTAACTGTTTCTTAAATGGAAAGCCACCATTAATATATACCCTCTAAATATTTTTTATTTCACCTTCCATCGGTACGACCTAATTCACTTGCAAACATTTACTTTAGCGCCTTAATTTTATAATTCAGGATGACATCTGTTTTCATTAAAGACCTCGCTAAGTATGAAGATCAGGAAGTGCAATTGCACGGATGGGTTTACAACAAACGATCCGGCAAGGGATTATTTTTTATAGTGCTGCGCGATGGCTTCGGATACTGCCAGTGTGTAGTAGATGAAAAAAGTGTGAGCACAGAATCCTTTGAAAGTTCAAAAAATTTAACACAGGAAAGTTCTTGCACCATCATCGGAAAGGTAGTGAAAGACGAAAGGCAAATGGGTGGCTATGAAATTCATGCAACAAGTGTTGAAGTTATTTCAATTGCTGAGGAATTTCCGATATCGAAAAAAGAACATGGAGTAGATTTTCTGATGGATGAAAGACACTTGTGGTTGCGCACGCAGCGGCAGTGGGCAATTATGCGCATCCGCAACAAGATGATTTTTTCAATCCACAAATTTTTTCAATCAAATGATTTTGTACAAATGGATGCCCCAATTTTTACTGGCAACGCTTGCGAAGGCACCAGCAATTTATTTGAAACTGATTTTTATGGAACACCCGCTTACCTAAGCCAAAGTGGCCAATTATATGGCGAAGCAATGGCAATGGCTTTCAATAAAATTTACACTTTCGGTCCTACTTTCAGAGCAGAAAAATCAAAAACACGCCGACACTTATCGGAGTTCTGGATGATAGAACCTGAAATGGCCTTTTATGATTTAGACATGAACATGGATGTGATTGAAGCGATGATGAAATTTGTAGTAAATGAATTGGTGGAGGTGTGCGAAGAGGAATTTAAAATTATTGGTCGCGATATTTCCATTCTGAAAAATATTAATCGTCCGTTTCCTCGCATTGCTTATGATGATGCGGTGGATATGATTCTAGGAAAGAAAGATGTGGATGGAAAAAACAGCATCAAACTTCTGGAAGGAGATTTGAAAAAAGTGCAGGACAGAATTGCTGAAGTGAAAAAGGAAACCGAAGAGCGCGAGGCAAAACTGAAAGATGCAGGAATGAAGAAAGGTGAAATTGCTTTCAACCAGAATAAAATTGATTCACTGAAAAATGAATTGAAAGATCTGGAAGAAGACGAGCGCAACATTCCAAACTGGTTGAACTCTGCAAAGAATTTTCAGCGCGGCGATGATTTCGGTGGTTCTGATGAAACCGTGCTCACCCGCTTGTTTGATATTCCGATTATGGTTTACAACTGGCCGCACGAAGTGAAAGCATTTTATCTGAAGCGCGATAAGAATGCACCACACTTAGCAAAGGGAGTTGATGTTTTAGCCCCTGAAGGTTATGGAGAAATTATAGGCGGTGGCGAAAGAGAAACTGATATTAATTTACTGAAAGAAAAAATCATTGAACACAAATTACCAATGGAAGCATTCGAATGGTACCTAGATTTGCGCCGTTACGGTTCAGTAAAACACTCAGGCTTCGGATTGGGATTGGAAAGATTGGTGGCGTGGGTTTGCAAGTTGCCGCATGTGCGCGAGACCATTCCGTTTCCGCGGATGTATGGAAGGTTGTTTCCGTAATACTTTAACCCCAGTGTATACAGAGTTTAATGAGTTTTTATTGAGAGAGAAATTTACTTCGCCTCCACCTCAATCTCTTCCCCGTTCTTATCATAAAAATGATATTCGTTAATGGGGTTCGATTCGCTGCTATCAATGGTAACCCACTGACCATACTTGCGGCGCCACTTCCATTGAATGGATGAAAACATAATTCCCTGCTTGAAATACGATTCGAGATACGGATGAACGAAGAGGGTAATTTTTTTCTGATTCTGTTTAGTTATCAGATGCTCGAGTTTCTTTTCAATATCATCAGATAACAAAATAGAAGGACCAATTAATCCGGTGCCATTGCAGGCCGGGCAGTTTTCTGATGTAACAATATTTATTTGCGGCTTCACACGCTGCCGTGTTATTTGCATGATGCCGAATTTACTTAATGGTAAAATTGTATGACGGGCTTTATCGGCCTTCATAAAATTCATCATTGCATTATTAAGTATCCGTTTGTTTTCAGGATTGCGAACATCAATAAAATCAATCACTATAATTCCGCCGATATCACGAAGACGAAGCTGGCGGGCAATTTCTTCAGCAGCTTCCATGTTCACCTTCATGGCATTGCCTTCCATGTTATCGTCGTTGCCCATTTTGTGGCCGCTGTTCACATCCACCACATGCAACGCTTCGGTATGTTCAATAATTAAATAAGCACCACTATCAAGATTTACAGTTTTTCCGAAAGTTGATTTTATCTGACGCGTGATATCAAACTGGTCGAACAATGGTGTTTTGCCAGAATATAACTGTACAATGTTTTCTTTATCAGGAGCAATCCGGCTTATGTAAGTGCGAATATCATCGAACATCTCCTTGCTGGTAACAACAATTTTGTTGAATGAAGGATTCAACATATCCCGAAGCATTGTTGAAGTCTTATCCATCTCGCTTAGTACTTTCCGCGGAGCAACTGCATCTTTTAACGCAATTGACATTTCGTTCCACTTCTTGCTCATGGTTTCAATGTCTTCATGCAAATCGGCAACAGTTTTTCCTTCAGCCACTGTTCTTACAATAACACCAAAGTTTTTCGGCCGAATACTTTCTACCAATCGCAACAATCGTTTGCGTTCGTCGCCCGAGGTAATCTTTTTCGAGATATTAATTTCATTCTTAAAAGGAATCAATACCACATATCTTCCAGCCAATGAAATATCACAACTGAGGCGATGGCCTTTTGTACTTATTGGTTCTTTTGTAATTTGAACCAAAACGGGATCGCGCTTACTGAATACATTTCCTATACGACCTGTTTTATAAGTTTCGGGTTCTATTTTAAAGTTTGAAAGATCACCTGTAACCTGCCCAGCAATTGCCATATTGGTGTACTTCTGAACCGAACGAATTTGTGAGCCGAGGTCGGAGTAATGCAGAAATCCGTTTTTTTGAAATCCAATGTCAACAAAAGCGGCATTTAACCCTGGCAATACTTTTTGCAGTCGAGCCACTACAATATCGCCAATGGAAAAAGAAGAATTGAGCTGGTCCTGCTGTATTTCAACCAACTTTTTATCTTCGAGCAATGCAATTTCAATTCCACCACTCGCAGTAGTGTTCACATACAACTCCCTTGTTAACTGAGCAGGCTGTTTTTTTACAGTCTTATCAATTAATTCGGGTGGCTGGTTATTGATATTCTCGTCTGCCATTACACTTTTTTGTTACTTATACCTTAAAATAAAACAGACCCGACCACAATAGATGGCAGTCGAGGGTAAAGATTTTCAAATTTTATGTTCGATTAAAAAAGCAACTCTATCAATGAGTTTTTGTTTTCCACTTACACTTATCATATAGAAAGCTAAATGAAAAAATAGCAGAGATACTTTTCAAAAAAACAATACTACTTGTTTTTCTTTTTATGTCTGTTCTTGCGTAATCTTTTTTTGCGCTTGTGGGTCGCCATTTTATGACGCTTTCTTTTCTTACCGCTTGGCATAGATTTTAATTTTTTATTTGATTAATGTATTCGTCCATCTGTTTTTGAAACGAAGGTGATTTTTCTAGTTCCTTGCACTTCTCAAACATTTTTATTGCTTCATTTTTTTTTCCTGTCGCCCTATATGCACCTCCGAGGTGAAAATAAGCTTCCGTATTTGTTGGATACAACTTAACCAATCGCTCCAATCGGGGTATTGCTTTTGTATACTGACCAGAAACAATGGCGAGACGCCCCAAAGTCACATTCATCAGTTCGTTGTCGGGGTCTGTTTTTTCTACTTCCTTTAAAAGTAAAACTCCACCCATCACATTTCCAACCCCATCAATCAAACTCACCGCTTCCAACACTTTGATTTTAGTGTCCGAAGTATCAAACCGAGATGCCACAGCATAACATTCAAAAGATCTTTGACCAGCGAACAGCTTAGCAGCTGTATCTCCTGTGTTTTGTAGGCCCACAAAATAATAATCGCCCGCCGTTTTCCATTTATCTTTTGTAGAGTCTCGTTTTGCAACCTCTTCAAAATAATGTGCGCTTACAATTAAATTTTGGGTGCGGGCCCAAAGATTTGCCAAGTTTTCTATCATTTTTGCTTTTTTAGTTTCCGATGAATTATCGATCAACTTTTGTAAAAAAGCAACAGAATCTTTTTGCTCCTTAGTTAATGTACCAGCTGCCAATTCTAGTAATTTGTCAAATGACATTGTGCTAGTTCTGTTAGGCATTTCACTGCCCTGCATCGGACCCTTTTCTGCGGTCACAGGTCTGTTTTTTTTATCCCCGAAAAAATACAAAAAAAGAACCAATCCTACTCCCGCGAGTATTAAAAGGCTTTGTTGGATTCTTGTTTTACTCAACGGAAATTATTTTTTCTCAGCAGCAGCTTTCTTGCCATTAGCACTTTTAACACGATCAATAAAAACCTTCGCAGGTTTAAAGGCAGGAATGTAATGTTCAGGTATCACAATACTTTCATTTCGGGTAATAATACGGCCAATTTTTGAAGCTCGTTTTTTCACTACAAAACTCCCAAAGCCTCTGAGGTAAACATTATCCCCTAGCTTTAATGATTCCTTTACTTCTTTAAAAAATGCCTCCATCGAAATCAATACATCATTCTTTGGTAGTCCGGTCTTTTCCGCAATCTTAACTATTAATTCAGATTTTCTCATTCAACTATGATTTACAGCTCTTTAGGTTTTTATTTAAGAGGGGTGCAAATGTAACCCAACAATTCAATTTTCAAGTTTTGAATGCAAATGAATTACAAATAAAAATAAAGACCTGAATTATAGAAATACTATAAAACATTAGCCCTAACTTTTATATGGGTTAGAAAAGTTGAATAATAATTTAAGTTGAGAACTTCATTTTGTAAAACACTACTAATTCTTTCGTTACTTTTTGAATTGAATTGTTAGAAAGTTCTAGTTGAAATTATTTACGGACCAATTATTTTTGCAATTGTAAAAATTTAAAATTCATCAATAATGAGAAATGTGTTCCTTTTGTTTTTATTTTTTACTACAAATGCTTTTTCACAAAAAGCGGAGATAGGTGCGTTTGGTGGGATTACAAATTACTTAGGAGACTTATCGCCAGTTGCCTTTGCCCCTTCTGAAACGCAATGGGCTACAGGATTGGTTTATAAATACAATCCTCGTTGGCATTTTTCAATAAGAGCTGCCGCTACCTATGGTTTAATTACTGGTAGTGATGAAAGAAATAATGCCGGCCAGGAATTTCGAATTCGCAGAAACTTATCCTTTCGAAGCTACATAACCGAAGCAAGTTTAATGGGGGAATGGAATATTTTAGGATGGCAGGGAGAAAGTTATACCCGCAAATTATCGCCCTACCTAGAAGCTGGATTTGCCATTTTTCATTTTAGTCCGCAGGCGTTTTACAACGGGCAATGGATAGACCTTCAACCGCTGGGTACAGAAGGTCAGGGTCTTCCATCACAAAAAGGAATTACAACTTACCGTTTAACACAAATTTCAATTCCATTAGGCGTTGGTATTAAATTCAGAATGGGTGAACATTGGTGTGTTTCTGCTGACTGCGCTATGAGAAAAACATTTACTGATTATCTGGATGATGTCAGCACATTTTTTCCAAACAGAGCTGAAATGCTTGCTGTAAAGGGTCAAACAGCGCTCAACTTAAGTGATAGAAGTTATGAAGTGGCAACAGATTCAACCAAGTTACATTTTTCGAAGGGACAAATAAGAGGAGATTTAAAAAATAAAGACTGGTATTTTTTTCCCGGAATTACAATTACCTATAAATTGAATGTTAACAAACAGGAAAATAAATTGAACCCAAATAATTGTCCAACTCTTAAATAAAATAAATTGAGCTCTAGCATTATTCTCGTTTGTATTTCTATTTATTTTTTAGTGTTACTTTTTATCGCCTGGGTTACATCACGCAACGCAAACAGCGAATCATTTTACAGAGGCAACAAGCAATCTCCGTGGTACATTGTTGCCTATGGGATGATTGGGACTTCGCTCAGCGGTGTAACATTCATGAGTGTTCCCGGCGAAGTATTTAGTAACCACTTTGGATACATGCAGATTGTTGGGGGCTATTTCATAGGCTACTTTGTTGTTGCATTTGTATTGCTGCCATTGTATTACCGAATGAATCTCACCAGCATTTATTCTTATTTGCAAAGTCGATTTGGAAATTCAGCATACAAAACCGGTGCATCGTTTTTTCTTTTATCAAGAACGCTTGGCGCCTCCATTCGGATATTTTTAGTGATGATGGTTTTACAGCATTTTATCATGGATGATGTTGGAATTCCATTTGTAGTTTCTGTTTCCATTATTTTATTGCTGATTTTGCTTTACACTCTCAATGGCGGCGTTAAAACAATTGTATGGACTGATATGCTACAAACAACAGGAATGATACTCGCCTTACTGCTCACTATTTTTTTAATTTCAAGTGAAATGAATTTTTCAATCTCCCAACTATTCACCTCAATTCATGCGGCAGGGTTTACACAAACCTTTCAAATCAGTGATTGGAAAGCCGATAATTTTTTTATAAAACAAATTCTTGGCGGCGCATTTGTTACAATTGCAATGACTGGATTAGATCAGGAGATGATGCAGAAAAATATTTCGGTTCGTACATTGGGAGAATCACAAAAAAATATGATCGTATTCAGTGTGATTTTAGTTTTCGTAAATTTACTTTTCCTCATTCTTGGTGGAGCATTGTATGTATACATGCAACAAAAAGGGATTTCTTTCCCTACAAAAACTGATGAAGTATTTTCGACAGTTACCCTAAATTATCTCCCCCCCATTGCAGGTTTAATTTTTATTATTGGGTTGGTGTCCGCTCTTTTTCCCAGCGCAGATGGCGCGCTTACTGCCCTCACATCAAGTTTTTGTATTGATGTTTTGGGATTGAATGATAGAACTGATTGGAACGAACAAAAAAAACTAATGGTGCGTCGGGCGGTACACATCAGCATCACATTGCTTTTTGTGATTCTGATTTTAATTTATCAAAAAGTAATTGAAGCCTCTGTCATTTCTACAATTCTAAGAGTTGCGGGATATACTTATGGTCCACTGTTAGGATTGTTTGCATTTGGAATTTTTACCAAACGAAAAATTACTGGAATTTTAATCCCCATTGTTTGTATCGCCTCACCATGTGCTATTTATTTTCTCGCAATGAATTCCGAAAAAATATTGTGTGGTTATAAATTCGGATTTGAATTGTTATTGGTAAATGGTTTATTAACTTTTATTGGACTGTTTTTAATTTCAAAAAAAAATGAGGCTGTTTAAAATAATTTTATCTGTAATAATTCTTAGCGTTCTTCTTTCGTTCAATAAAACACTGCCATTAGTTGATTCAACCATTTTTCGTGCCCCATTAGATATTAATCTTTACGTGTCAGGTGTATTTGGCGAACCTCGTGGCGATCATTTTCATACAGGATTAGACTTCTCTACCCGAGGCGAAACCGGGATACCAATAAAAGCAATTGGTGATGGGTATGTGTCGCGAATAAAAGTGCAAGCTGGTGGCTATGGTCACGCTTTATATATTATGCATCCGAATGGGCTTATGAGCGTGTATGGCCATCTTTCAAAATATACTGCCGCAATTGATCAGTATGTACTTCAACAACAGATAGATAAAAAATCTTTTGAAGTTGATTTGTATCCTGAAAAAAAATTGTTTGCGGTCAAACAAGGCGAAGTAGTGGCCCTTTCCGGAAACACTGGTACATCAACATCTCCTCACTTGCACTTTGAAATTCGTGATGCAAGCGGCGAATCATTTCCACTCAATCCCTTGAATTGGATACACATTGAAGATCACAAGGCGCCAATTATAAATGGACTGATGATTTATCAATTCAACACAATTGAATGCTTGGCTGAAGAAAAATTATATTCAGTAATTAAATCTGAAAACAATTATTCGGTTGCAAGAACTATCCTCGTCAATAAATCAAAAACAGAAATCGGGATTCGTGCAAAAGATTTTATGGATGCAAGTGATACCGATGGAGACTTCGGAATTTATTCTATTCACTCAAGCATTGACGAAAAAGAATTTTATAATTTCAGTTTAGACAAATTAGCTTTTTCAGAGGGGAGATTTGCAAACGCACACATTGATTATGCAGAAAAGAAAATAAAAAATATTGAGATTTATCGCAATTTTCTTTTATTGGGAAACAAGGCGGAAATCTATGGCCATATATTAAATAGAGGAATTATTGAGCTCACTGATACTCTACTCCACAAAATTAAAATTATAGTAAAAGACTATTCGAACAATGCATCAATACTAGAATTCAATATTAAAAAAGCACCTGTTGCTAATAAATCTGCGGAAATTCCATCTAAAGGATTTTTAAAATTATTTAAATGGAATGAGGAAAATTTTTATAACAGCGACAGTATAAAAGTTACAGTTCCCTCAGGTAGTTTATACGAGGATTTATATTTCTTCTGTAAGAAGAAAAATTATGCCGCTGGCAAAATAAAATCGCCAACTTATGCCGTAGGCGACCCCTATACTCCTATACACAATTCCCTTATTATTTCCATTCTCCCATCCAATATTCCAGAAAAACTGAAGTCAAAGGCTGTGATTTGTTTTAGAAATTATAAAGGAAATGTTAGTGGAAAAACTTCCACTTGGAATGGGAATTATTTGGAAGCAAAAATTCGTGAATTCGGCGATTATTACATAGCCCTTGACACTACTAGACCCATTGCTACCGCATTAAATCTTCAAAACAATCAAACCATAACAAGCGAAAACATACAAGTAAAAATTTCAGATAATCTAAGCGGCATCACTAGGTACAGCGGCTCTATTGATGGCGAGTGGGTTTTGATGGAATATGATTATAAAAGCAGTGTGCTCACATACACAAAGAGTAAAAATTTATTATCAGGTGAACACACTTTAAAATTAATTGTTTCAGATGAGGTTGGAAACACCACCACAACTACTATAAAATTCAAAACTTAATACCTCATGGCATTTTTAATAGGCGACAAGGCTCCCATATTTTCAGGAATAGACCAGAATGGAAATAAAATTTCATTAAAAGACTTTAAAGGGAAAAAGGTGATCTTGTTTTTTTATCCAAAAGACGACACAAGTGGTTGCACGGTAGAGGCTTGCAACTTAAGAGATAATCGGAGTGCTTTAATGAAAAAAGGATTTGTCGTTATTGGCGTGAGTGCTGACGATGAGAAATCACATAAAAAATTTTCAGATAAATTTAATCTGCCCTTCTCATTGATTGCTGATACTAACAAAAAAATAATTGAAAAATATGGCGTATGGGGAGAGAAAAGTATGTATGGTCGAAAATACATGGGAATTATTCGCAAAACATTTGTGATTGATGAGAAGGGGGAAATTGAAAAAATATTTGATAAGGTAGATACAAAAAATCACACCCAACAAATTTTAGAATCATATTAACCCAATCATTTTCTTTTCATTTTTGCTTCATGCTTCACATTCATTTTTTCACCTTCAATCCTTTTCAAGAAAACACCTATGTTTTATTTGATGAAACAAATGAATGTGTCATTATTGATCCGGGATGCAGTACGGATGCTGAACGAAACGAACTCACGCAATTTATTTCAACCAACAAACTGAAACCTGTTCTACTGATCAATACCCATTCACATTTAGATCACATGTTGGGAAACAGTTTTATAAAGCAGACTTACAACATTCCTTTTTTACTGCATAAAAACGAATTGCCGATTTTGCATTCAGCAGTTGAAACCGGTTGTAAGTATGGTGTGGTAATAACTCCATCACCAGAACCAGATCGTTTTATTGAAGATGGAGAAATTATTCATTTTGGAAAAACAGAATTGCAAACTTTATATACTCCAGGTCATGCACCTGGAGAAGTTTCTTTTTATCATACTGAATCAAAAACACTAATTGCTGGCGATGTGCTTTTCAACGGAAGCATCGGACGCTATGATTTTCCATTATGTAATTATGAACATTTAATGCAAAGTATTTTTAATAAATTTTTGGTGTTGGCGGATGAGACAAAGGTTTATTCTGGTCATGGTGCGCCCACTACTATTGGAAAAGAGAAAAGAACTAATCCATATTTATTGGAATATGCAGAGGGATTGAAATAAAAAATGATGACACTATAAAATAAAAGTTCCATCACGCCAATGGCGGATGGAACTTCAATAAAAATTAAAAATCTTATTAATTAAAATGGTAAATCGTCGGTTCCACTTGATGCAGAAGGCGGTTCACCTGAAGATTGATTGCTATAAGCTGGAGAAGGTTGGTTATAATTGTTGCTATTATTATTTGAATTTCCTCCCGGAGTTGCGCCATTACTAATATCAATTTTCCAAGCGCGAATATCAGAGTACCACTTGCTGTTAAACTCTCTTGATTCAAGATTGAAAGCAATTCTTAACTCGGTGCCCGCTTTATAATTAGCTACCTGATCTGCTTTATCCCCGAAACATCCGATACATACCTTTTTAGGGTATTGTTCAATTGTTTCAATAATCATATCGCGTTTCTTCCATTCGCCACGCGCACTTTTTCCAGCAACCTCTTGGTTTACTTGAATAACTTTTCCAATTAGCTCCAATGCCATATTATTTTATTTTAGTTTGCAAATGTAAGGTTGAGAATTTTAGAATAGGAATGTGCGCTTCAATTTATTTAGTCACAGGCTATCCACATTAAATTTGTCTTTATCATCCAAATGGAGCTTTTTATACCCTGCCAAGTTGCCGATAAGCTTTCAGAATAATTTCTAAATCATTCGCAGAAGTATAGTTTCTCGCATATAAAAGATTCAAACGATTGAGTGCATCTGATGATGGAATTTTAGAAAGCACATCTGATGAATTTAAAACCCCTTTTTTGATTTTTGGAAGAGAAGAAAATAGATTGCCCGAATAGCCAACCCAGGTTTTTTTTCCAAATAAAACAGCGAATGAATTTCCAAACAGTCCAAAAATATTTTTTACAAAAATAATTTGAAATGGGAGTGAGATAAGCAAAAAAGCACTAACCATAACATCCAATAATCTTTTATTCCTTCGGTTATTTGGCAAATCTATTTCCATGCTGATGTCAACGGTATAAAGTTCACTATTAGTGTTTTGGAAATCAGAACCAATGACACTTAAACTTTCTTCGGGAACAATTTTGTAATCCACACTACTGCCAATTGCCACCATCTGACTGATGATTTGTTGGGACGAAACATCTTTTGAACAAAAAATAATTTCATCTGGGCGATAAAGTTCAACTAAATCTATCAACTGATTCAAATGACCAAGGCGCTCTTCTTCACGTAATTCATTAGGATACGAATCAGAATCAGGTAACACAAAACCAAGGTGCTGAAAATTTAGTCGCGCATTACTTAACATTTGATAAACTCGTTTTCCTTCAACATAACTTCCAGCAATCACAATCTTGCGCTTGACCTCTTTGCCCCAACCAAAATCTCCAAACCTAAAATAATGTCGAATGAACCTCCAAGTCGTAAGAAAGAAAACTCCGAAAACAAATCCAAGCAAAATCATTCCACGAGAGAAACGAAGACTCTCATCCAAGAAACCATAAACGGCAGCAATGATTAATGTACCAATCACTAAACCACGAATAATTTTTACCGGTTTTGAATTGCGATCGTAACCACCACTAAAAAAAACACTCAACAACCACACTGCGATGTAACTAGGCACGATGATAAAAATATATTCAGGCGGATAACTTGCCCCTTCTATTGCCTTCACTTTTGTTTCCCACAAATTTTTAAAAAACAACATGGCGGTATATAAACCTCCTATATCAATCATTGGCGCTACAATTTTATTAAGAAATCTTTTTAATAACGAAAGTGTGGCCCGAAAATAAATGGCAACATTAAGCATCAGTATTAATCCACTTGCGCTGCCCTGCGAAAAATGTTTGCGTGCAAAAATGATCATCGCCATGTAAAACATGCGCACATAATTGAGCGAACCCTTCTTGGTGCTCTCTCCTTTGTAGTGAATGATGCGCGTATCGGCGAGATAATAATTTTTGTATCCGGCTTTTATCACTCGATAAGAAAGATCAATGTCCTCGCCGTACATGAAAAAAGTTTCGTCGAGCAACCCAATTGCATCCAATACTCTTTTTCGGAGCAACATAAACGCTCCTGCCAGTACTTCCACCTCCTGATTTATGTTGGAAGAAAGATGACCAAGATAATATCGAGCAAAAGTTTTTGACTTCGGAAAAATTTTAGTGAAACCAAATGCTTTAAAAAATGCCACAGTTGGAGTTGGAAAACCGCGTTTCGATTCAGGTAAAAAATTTCCTGCACCATCATACATTTTCACCCCGAGAGCCCCCGCATCTACATGCGTTTCCATAAATAAAACACATTTTTCAAAAGTATCTTCTTCAACAACTGTATCAGGATTCAGAAGCAAAACATATTCGCCTTTCGCTAATCGTATTGCTTGATTATTTGCTTTTGAAAAGCCAGTGTTCTCTTTATTTTCAATGAGAATAACATCATTAAATTTTTCTTTCACCATCTGCACCGAGCCATCCACGGAATGATTATCAACTACAAAAATTTCTACCTCCAGATTACGCGATGCTTTGCGTACCGATAACAATGCCTGCTCTAAAAAGAACTTGACATTGTAGTTAACAATAATGACTGATAGCTTTATCATTCGCGGTTCACAAGATAATTTTCATAAGGTAAGCGAGTAGCAATGGAACGGGCCAAAGTTAAGTCATCTACAAATTCCAACTCGCCACCGAAGGCCACTCCGCGTGCAAGTGTGGTGATTTTTACATTCGGGAACTGATGCAGTTTTCTTGAGATATAAAAAATAGTGGTGTCGCCTTCCATAGTTGCATTCAACGCCATAATCACCTCTTCTATTTCATTGCTTGCTGCTCGGTGAATGAGAGATTCAATATTCAACTGGTCGGGACCAATTCCTTCAAGCGGAGAAATCACCCCGCCGAGTACATGGTATAAACCATTGAATTGATTGACTGATTCAATGGCAATGACATCGCGGAAATTTTCGACCACGCACACGAGCGAACGATTGCGCGCATGACTATTGCATATGTTGCACTGCTCACCATCCGAAATATTATGACAGGTTTTACAAAATTTTATTTCGTTGCGCATTTTGGCAATACGACTGGAAAACTGATTTACCGATTCAGGACTCTGGCGTAGCAAGTGAAGCACCAAACGCAATGCGCTTCGCCGTCCGATGCCCGGTAGTTTTTCAAATTCACTTACAGCATCCTCAATCAATCGAGATGGAAAATTCATGCGACGAAAATAGGAGTTGAATTGAAGATTAAATACAAATACATTTTAACCACAGAGGAGCACTGAGTTTAATACTTCTCAGAGTTTCGCGGAGAATACATTTAATTATGAGCTATAGGGGTAAATACAAGGGAGTTTTACGAGCTACTCAATTACCACCTTCTTCATTACCAAGCCGCCGGCGGTTTTGAGGCGGATGAAATAAACACCCTTGCTGAGTGTGGTGAGGTGCAGGGTTTGTGTTGGAGTGTTACATCGGAG
>CAMDDP010000031.1 GCA_945892775.1 Chitinophaga pinensis | reverse complement strand
TTTTATTTTATTTTATTTTCAACTTGCATAATTGGAAATTATTACTTGTTCGGAAATTCCTTGTTTATCAATGTTATTTCTTTTAAAATAGAAATCTATTTTTCCTAAAACCAATCCTGCCCACCCAACCTGGTTAACCAACACTTGTTTGCTATCAGCATTTTTATAACTTATAGGCGAATCAAAAAATGTATGTGTATGACCTCCTATAATTAAATCAATATTGGTTGTACTCTGCGCAAAAATTTCATCACTGATTTTTTTATTTTCATACTTCGCACCTAAATGTGATAGACAAATAACCATGTTACAATGGTAGTCATTTTTTAATCGTGCAGCAATATTATTTGCAATAGAAATTGGTTCAATATATTTTGTTTCCCCATATAAATTTCTTGGTACTAATCCATTCAACTCAATACCTATTCCGAAAACACCAATTTTTAATTTCCCTCTTTTAAAAATTTTATATGGAATTGTTTTCCCTTGCATCGCTGTATTAGCAAAATCATAATTCGCAACTATTAATGGGAAAGTTGCATTAGGTAATTGACTCGCGAGACCTTCCACTCCATTATCAAAATCGTGATTACCAATTGCACTTGCATCGTATTGCATCTGGCTCATCAACTTCATTTCCAGTTCACCATGAAAATAATTGAAGTAAGGTGTGCCCTGAAAAATATCTCCTGCATCTAATAATAAAACATGGTCGGCTGCATTGCGCAATTTTTGAATTAACGATGCTCTAGCTGCTGCACCACCCAAACCCTGAAATTTTCCTCCATCCATTGGGAACGGGTCAATGCGCGAATGCCAATCGTTGGTGTGAAGTATGGTGAGCTTTTGTGTGTCTTCACCTGCAAATGCTTCGAGAGGAAAAGAATTTGTCCCAAGCAATAATGCTCCTGCACCCAATTGTTGCAAAAACTTTCTTCGCTTATTCATTAATTATTCTGTGTTCAATTTTTGAAGAAATAGTTTTTCCATCTGCTGTGAGTGACTGGATGTAATGTATCAACACATTTCGAAATAATAAATCGCTAACTATTTTTTTTTGAGTTAATAGAAAAAAACAATCATCTCCCCCGTTAGCTATGTAATCACTACAAACAAAATGGTAAGTAGCCGTTGTATCCAATTTTTTTTCATTGATGTAAATCTGCTCCGCTGAACCTTTATAAATCATGTACTGCATTCCCGAAACTGGCCAGCCGCCCTTTGCTGCTGCTTTGTTAATGAATTGCTTCACCACTTTTCCAGAACATTCGATTACTGCAATTCCATTATCAAAAGGCATGAGTTCAAAAATATTTCCCATTGTAATTTTTCCTGCTGGTAACGACGAAATTCTAATTCCGCCACTATTTACGATACTAAAATCTATTTGTGTATTTAATTCTTTCCTCGATTGCAACAATAAAGCATCGGCAACAAAATTTCCAAGTGTGCCTTCAGGTTGCGCTTTTACTAATATCGTGTCTGAATTTCCAATTACAACTTGCATTGTCTTATTCAAGCTATCTCGAAAAGGAATCAAAAATTTCCACATCGTTGAGTCAATCGGATAATCTGCCTTCAAACTAAATTTAGTGCTAGAGGAATCAACAACTTGATAGGGCTTACAAGAAGAAATAAAAAAACAAAAAGTAAAAAATAAAAAAGAAGATTGAATAATTTTCATGGATGCTATCCTTTGTATTCTCCAAATACATTACGAAGCGCATCAGCAATTTCGCCGAGTGTTGCATAATTTTCAACAGCTTCAATCACTATCGGCATTAAATTCTCCTCTCCTTTTGCTTTTGCTTCGAGTGATGCAAGAATAGAATTTACTTTTGCATTATCTCTTCGTGCGCGCAATGATTTTAATTTTTCTGATTGATGGGTACGAATAGATTCGTCCACACGAAAGATATTTTCAGGTGGCTTTTCATTGGCTAAAAATTTATTCAAACCAACAATAATTTTTTCTCCGCTTTCAATTTTGCGTTGGTATTGATATGATGAGCGCGCAATTTCTTCCTGCATGTATCCCTGCTCAATGGCAGCAACTGAACCACCCATTGCATCAATTCGATGAATGTATTCCCACGCTTTTTTTTCTACTTCATCAGTGAGCGCTTCAATAAAATAAGAGCCACCAAGCGGGTCAACTGTTTCGCTCACCCCGCTTTCGTGTGCAATAATCTGTTGGGTTTTCAATGCAATGCCTGCCGCTTGTTCGGTTGGTAGTGAAAGCGCTTCATCAAAACCATTCGTGTGTAACGATTGTGTTCCACCGAGAACAGCAGCGAGTGCTTGCAGTGTTACACGAGTGATATTATTCATTGGCTGTTGCGCAGTCAATGTGCTTCCACCTGTTTGTGTGTGAAAGCGACACATCATTGCGCGTTCATCTGTTGCACCCATCTCCTTTGTCATCTGCGCCCACATTCTTCTTGCTGCGCGAAACTTCGCCACTTCTTCAAATAAATTATTATGTGCGTTGAAGAAAAATGAAATCCGTTTTGCAAAAACATTTATATCGAGGCCTTTGTCAATTGCCGCTTTTAAATATGCTTTACCATTAGCGAGCGTGAATGCTAATTCCTGCACTGCATCACTACCGGCTTCGCGAATGTGATAACCACTTACCGAAATAGTATTCCACGCCGGAACTTCACGACTACAGTAATCAAAAATATCAGTAATCAACCGCATGGAAGGTTTTGGTGGATAGATGTAAGTACCACGCGCCGCATATTCTTTCAAAATATCATTTTGCACAGTGCCCGATAATTTTTTTACATCAGCTCCCTGCTTTTTTGCCAATGCTATATATAATGCTAGCAGAATAAATGCAGTGGCATTAATGGTCATTGAAGTAGAAATTTTATCGAGTGGTATTCCTTTGAAAAGAATTTCCATGTCTTCAAGTGAATCAATGGCGACTCCAACTTTTCCAACTTCCCCTTCTGACATTGCATGATCACTGTCGTATCCTATCTGAGTGGGCAAATCAAATGCAACAGATAATCCGCTTGTGCCCTGACTTAATAAATAATGGTATCGCTTGTTCGATTCTTCTGCAGTTGAGAATCCTGCATACTGTCGCATGGTCCACAACTTATCTAGATACATTGTTGGGTGAACTCCACGGGTGAATGGGAATTCTCCTGGTAGTTCGAAATTCAGTTCAACTGAATTTTGATAAATAGGTTGTATTTCAATACCACTATCCGTTTCTATTTTCTTTTCTTTAGTTTTTTCTTTTGACATCCTTATTTTATTAAAGAATTAACTGAAAAGGCACAAAGGCATAAAGCAGTTTCATTACCGAATCAATATATCTTTTTTACTTCATTCTTTAAAGTATCCAATGCACTTTGGGTAGGTATTGCCTGTTCGTTATGGATGAAGTATTCTAAAATTCTGCGACTTAAATCTTTTCCTGATGATCCTTCAGGCAAATCAAGAGCGCAGCGATTAATAATACTTACTATTTCTTCCTTCACTTGTATTATTTGCACCCAAGCAGGGCCACTTACATAAATTTGTTGTGCAAGATTATGCTCAAATTCCAAACGAATATTGCTAATGAGTTCAAGTTGCATATCAAGTGCACTCATCCCCGATCTATTTACCCGATGAATTAAACTATTTGGAGAAATGCGCTCAAGAAATAATGCTAATCTTTCATAGGCCTGTAAACGAATAGGCAAAGCTGTTTTAAAATTTTCAATTCGAACTTCTAATTGTTTCTTCTCGTGTTCAGCTTCCAAAAAAACTTTAAGAATAAAATAGGCCGTTAAAAAAGTAATTAACGATGGCAGCGTATATTTTAAAATTTCAAGTAGGTAGGTCAGGACCATAAATTATATTTTATAATTTTTGACGAAAGTAGATTAAACATAAATGAAAAGTGAAGAACTTAATTCTAAAAATTAAAACAAAATATTTTTAAAGCTAGGAAGTTAAGATTTTATTAATACCCATAAAATGATTCCCAATTTTAATTTATAATAAATGCTCTAATAATCTTATAAAAATAAGCGCAACTTATTTAGTTTGAAAATGTAATAGGAGTCAAATTCTCAAGAAAACATTAAAAAAAGAGAGAAATGAGATTCATCTACACAATATTTACGCTTCTTCTAATAATTAGCCACCTCACTAATGGCCAAAGTATTTCGCCACAGGTAATTGGCGCAGCAGGAAATTATTTTACCGCAGGAGGATCCTCGTTATCATTTACCATTGGAGAAAGCATTACCACCACACTTACTAATTCAAACTACAAGATAACTCAAGGATTTCAACAGCCATCGTACACAACTACAAACGTTACTGAAGTTGAACTTCCAGCATATGATTTAAGCATTTATCCAAATCCAGCAACTAATACCATTACGATTTTAAACAATGGCAATTCATTTTCAAATAATACTCAACTATTTTTGATTGATTTATTGGGGAAAAAATTGATTGAGCAACCTCTTAACAGCAAACAAACTCTTATTGACCTTCAGCTACTTGCTGCAGGCAATTACTTTATTGTGATTGAAGAAAATGGTCGCAATTCATTTACACACAAACTAACCAAAGTTAAATAACCAAATAAAATAAAAATGAAAACGCCAACTACCATTTACAAATTTATTGAACTTCGCAAAATCAGATTATTGACAATAACTCTTTTATTGAGTTCACAATTTGCTTTTGCACAAGTGCCCCAGCTATTCAACTACCAAGGAGTTGCCAGAGACGCTTCTGGTAATATTATGGCATCACAAAATATTTCATTGCGCATTTCCGTTTTAAGTGGTGGAGCAACTGGAGCCTCAGTTTATCAAGAGTCACACAGCGCAGTAACCAATCAGTTTGGTTTATTCACCCTTGAAATTGGTGGAGGAACCATTCTTTCGGGAACTTTTTCTGGCGTGGCATGGACATCAGGAAATCAATGGTTAAAAATTGAAATGGACGCTAATGGCGGAAGCAATTATATAGACATGGGAAGCACACAATTATTAAGCGTTCCTTTTGCAATGGTTGCTGGTCAAGTGGGTGGCAATATGAATTTAGATGATTTGGGAGATGTAGATGTTTCTACTGCTGCTTCAGGTCAAGTTTTAAAATTTAATGGAACTTCTTGGATTCCTGGTAATGATAATGGAGGAACAGGTGGTTCATCCTATTACCAAGGAACAGGAATTTCTATATCAGGAACCAATGTTATTAATAACACAGGTGATACAAATGCATCGGATGATATAACAAACACAACAACTGCTAACGGAGACTTATCAGGAACATATCCTAATCCTGTTGTAGATGCAATTCAAGGCAAATCAATTTCTTCAACGGCACCAACAACCGGTCAGATTTTAAAATTTGATGGAACACAATGGGCTCCTGGAACTGATATTCAATCGGCTGGCGGCGCAACCTATTCAGCTGGAACAGGAATTACCATTAGTGGTTCAAATGTTATTAGCTCATCAAATTTAGTTGGCGATGTAACAGGCATTTCAACTTCCAATTCAATTAGTAATTTACAAGGAAAACCTGTTGTTGCAGCTTCACCTTCATCAGGTCAGGTATTGAAATACAACGGAACACAGTGGGTTCCATCAGCAGATAACATGGGTAGTAGCACAACTTATACAGCAGGAACAGGAATAACAATCAATGGTTCAAACGCAATTTCTGTTAATGCACTTTCGGGTGATGTAACTGGAAATCCGAATGCAACTGTTGTATCAAAAATTCAAACAGTGGGCGTTACAACAACGATTCCAACAACCGGACAAGTTTTAAAATACAACGGAACATCTTGGGCGCCCGGAACTGATAATAATAGTGGCGGGGGTGGAACTTATACCGCTGGAACAGGAATTGACATTACGGGTACGGTGGTTAGTGCGCAACCAATGGGGGGCGATGTTACAGGAACATTAGTTGCAAATACAGTTTCAAAGATCCAGAATTATTCTGTTTCAGCTCTGGCTCCAACAAGTGGTTATGTTTTAAAATGGAACGGAACTGCATGGGCTCCGGCACCCGATGCAACTACAGGAGGAAGTGCCAATCTGTGGGTTCAAAACGGAAGTAATATTTACAATTTTAATGGTGGCAATGTTGGAATAGGCACAACTACTCCTACTTCATTATTTAATGTAGAAAGCTCAACTGCAACCAATGTGATTGGACAATTTCAAAACAGCAATGCTGCTAATACAAGCAATACAGTTAATGTGCTAAACAACGGAAATGGTTATAATTTATATGTAAATAAAACAGGCCAAGGCGAAGCAGTTTACATTGATAAAAATAATTTAGGCTCTGGAACATCAGCAATGGTGGTTACCAATAATGGTATTGGAAATTCATTTGAATCATTTGCCACGGGATCTGGTTATGCTGGCGAATTCAATGGCGGAACAAATTCATTAGGTGGTTTGCATTCAAAAACAACAGGATTACAATATGCAGGATTATTTGATGGCGGTGCAGTTGGTAATGGCGTAAAAGGTCTGGTTTCAGGTTCCGGTTTCGCAGGATATTTTGAAGGAAAAACAAAAATTGATTACAATTCAACTACATCTAGCAATCCACACTTAGCTATTTACGAACAAACTGTTGGTGATTGGGCACGCATCAATTACTACAGTGGTGGAAGCAGTTTTTTCAGTACAGCAGGATTAATAGGTGCCACACTAGCAACTTCAAAATTTTCGTTAAGTCATAATTCAACCCCCGATATCATTACTGCTACAGGAGATGGAAATGTAGGGATTGGAACAGGCACACCAACTTATCGCTTACATGTTTATGGCGATTTAGCATATGCTGGGAGTATGGCCCGATTAGAGAACAACAATTCAACAAACAACAATACCATGCTTGATATATGGACGCTATCAAGTTCAGTTTTAGTTAATGGAACAAAATCGGGTATTGGCTATGGTGCAAACATTCAAAAGACTGGAACACTATCAAGTTCAGCAGCTATCTTCGGTGGGAATGCTGGTACCAATGGCGAAGGATTACGCGGAAGTGCATTTGGTAACGGAGGTTATGGAGTTTATGGTAATGCAGCAGGAAGTGGAGCCAATTCTTACTACGGAGTTTATGGTTATGGTTCAGGAAGTGCAGGAGCCGATTATGGAATTTACGGAGTACAAGGTGCTGGTACAAATGATTGGGCTGGTTATTTCAGTGGAAATGTTGGATACACAGGAATGTTACTGAGCACATCAGATAATAAGTTGAAACAAAATGTACAAAATTTCACTGGTGCATTAGCTCAGATTATGCAGTTGCAACCAAAAACTTATGAGTACAAACACGATGGCGATTATGCCCACATGAATTTGCCACAAGGCGAACAGGTCGGCCTGATAGCACAGGATTTAGAAAAAGTTATTCCATCACTCGTGCAGCCCGCTACTTTTTCTTATGTAGTAAAAGATGATTCTAAAGATGGAAGAGAAGGCGCTGTTACTACTTCACAGATTGATTACAAAGGAGTAAACTATATCGGTTTAATTCCCGTGTTAATCGGAGCAATACAAGACCAGCAAAAAGAAATTGATGAACTTAAATTGCAGATATCCCAATTGAGTAAATAGACTTTTAGATTATGTTTTGGTTTGGGAGAAAACCACCGCAAAAAATTGCGGTGATTTTCTTTTTCGGGTAAGATGGCACTATATTCTACCCAGTAAATGAGCCTATATTAATCATACTCAAAATATCATCAACATACATTCTATCATTACTCAGTCGTGGCACTTTATGTTGGCCGCCGAGTTTTCCTTTTTTCTTCAGCCAATTGTAAAAAGAATTTTTTGGCAAACTGTGAACGGTTGGTTCTTTAAGCGCAATGTCCTTATATCGCTTTGCATCGTAATCAGAATTCAGCGAGCGTAGGTAACTGTCTAACTGCTCCGTAAATATTTTTAAATCAACAGGTTCTTTTTCGAATTCAATTAACCATTCGTGACAACCACGATTATCATAAGTAAGGTACACAGGCGCAACGGTATAATCGCTCACCACTGCACCAGTATATGCGCACGCATGTGCAATGGCGTTGTCAGTATTATCAGCAATCACTTCTTCGCCAAATGCATTGATGAATTGTTTTACTCTACCGGTAACCTTTATTCTGAAAGGTTTTATAGAAGTAAACTTTATAGTGTCGCCAACCATGTATCGCCATAATCCTGAGTTGGTTGAAATTACCAACGCATAATTTTCCTCTGGCTTCACTTCATCAATCAATATAGTTTTCGGAAATTCTTTTCCCAATTCACTCATCGGAATGAATTCATAAAATATTCCATTGTTCAAATGCAACACTAAATCTTCATCGCGTTTGCCAAACTGAAAAGCAAAAAATCCTTCCGATGCATTATACGATTCGTAAAAATTCATACCGTCACCTTTTATCAGCGATTTGAATTGCTCACGATACGGAGTAAAACTTACACCGCCATGAATGTATAATTCCAGATTGGGCCACACATCGCGCAGATTATTTTTTCCGGTGAGTTCAAACAATCGTTTAATCAAAATCATTGTCCATGTTGGAACACCGGCAATGTTGGTTACATCTTCTTTCAAAGTTGATTGTGCGAGAGCTTCAATTTTTTGTTCCCATTCATTCATCAACGCAATAGACAATTGCGGTGTGCGATGCAAGTGCGCAATGAACGACATGTTTTGCAACAACACTGCACTCAAATCGCCATAACTAGAAAAAGAATTCAGATTATTAATCTGATGACTTCCACCAATAATTAAACCTTTTCCGCTAAAAATTTTTGTGTTTTCATTCAACATGCAATATGCGCTGAGCAAATCGAGTCCGCCTTTGTAATGGCATTCTTCCATTGCTTCCTGACTCACAGGAATGAATTTACTTTTATCGGAAGTAGTGCCAGATGATTTTGCGAACCAACGAATTTCAGAAGGCCATAAAATATTTTTCTCGCCCTTCATCATCCGCGTAATCCATGGTTTCAGTGAATCATAATCCTGAACAGGAACGCGATTTCTGAAATCGTCAAAACTTTTTATGCTGTCGTATTTATAATTTTTTCCCCACTCGGTAGCTGACGCTTCTAATATCAGATTTTGAAAAACAAGTTCTTGTGATTCAAATGGATGTTCCATAAAATAATGAACATTATCGAATCGCTGTCGAATAAACCAGGTGACTATGGGACTGATGTAGTACAAGTTGGCTACGTTTGGCTTGACAAAATAGAAAATCAAACCAATATCTAGTATGTATTGAAGAATACTTTATTAAAACTCAATAACTTTTCTCTTCAATTCAAAATTTTGTCCGAGGTAAACACGGCGCACCTGTTCATTCTCCGCTAACTCTTCTGCAGTTCCACTCATTAAAATTTTTCCTTCGAATAATAAATAGGCCCTATCAGTAATACTTAAAGTTTCCTGCACATTGTGGTCGGTAATTAAAATGCCGATGTTCTTAAATTTCAATCGTGCAACTATCCGTTGAATATCTTCAACTGCTATTGGATCTATTCCTGCAAATGGTTCATCCAACAAAATAAATTTAGGGTCGGTAGCAAGGGCACGGGCAATTTCCGTCCGCCTTCTTTCGCCACCACTTAACAAATCGCCACGACTTTTTCGAATGTGATTCAATCCAAACTCAGCTAACAAGCTATTAAGTTTATTCTCTCGCTCGTCTTTTTTCAAATCCATTATTTCAAGCACCGCCATAATATTATCTTCCACACTCAATTTTCGAAAAATGCTTGCTTCCTGTGGCAAATAGCCAATTCCAAGTTGTGCTCGTTTATACATCGGCTCCTTGGTAATATCCAAATCATCTAAAAAAATTTGTCCTTTATCAGCTTTAATTAAACCAACAGTCATATAAAAAGTAGTGGTTTTGCCGGCACCATTAGGACCAAGTAATCCAACAATTTCTCCCTGTTTAACTTCCACAGAAGCCTTGTCAACTACTTTGCGACGGCGGTATGCTTTCTCTAAGTTTTCAGTACGGAGTAATGACATGATTGAATTAATTACTATTAATTTTTATATCTCTCACATTTACCTCTAACGACTTGATATTATTCCATTCATTTTCCTCCAATGAATAACACAAATCAATAGGTTGTTTGCTTTTCACCAAACTTAAAAATTCTTCTCCATTAAAAAGAATACCCTTTATCTGAAAAGGAGTTCCTTCCATCATCAAAGAAATTTTTAAATGACCATTACCTACAATTCTGCTATAACCAGTATCAATCATTCCACGCGTTACGAAAACAGGTTTCATATTATGCGGACCAAATGGAGAAAACTGTTTTAACACTTCATAAAATTTAGGTGTGATGTCTTTTGGTGAAAGTTCGGCATCAATAATTATTTGTGGAATAAGCATATCATCTTCAATTGTACTTGCAACCACTTCTTCAAACCGAGCTATAAAAGCAGGAACATTTTCAATTTTCAAAGTTAAACCTGCCGCAAACATGTGTCCCCCGAACTGTTCTAATAAATCACCGCAACTTTTTATAGCTTCGTGAATATCGAATCCTGCTACCGAACGTGCAGATCCAGAGGCAACGCCATTACTCTCGGTTAAAATAATAGTTGGACGATAATAATGATCCAACATTCGAGAAGCCACAATTCCAACAACGCCTTTGTGCCAATGGGATTGAAAAAGTACTGTCGATTTTTTTTTCTGTTGATTAATATCATTGACTAAAAGGCTCAAAGCTTCAGCAGTAATATTTACATCTACTTCTTTGCGTTCTTTGTTTTTTACATTCAAAGCATCTGCATTGTTTTCTGCTTGTTCTGAATGTTCAGAGATCAGTAACTTCACCGCGTGACGCGCATCATCCATTCGGCCAGCAGCATTAATTCGTGGACCGAGTGAAAACACAATGTCAGAAATACTTAATTCGCGTTTCACACCTGCAGCTTTAATCAATGCTTTTACACCTTCACTCGGATGATGATTCAATTGATTCAATCCTAAAAAAGCAAGCACCCGATTTTCGCCTGAAACTGGAACAATATCAGCCGCAATACTGATGACAGCTAAGTCCAAATACTTTGTTAATTCATTTTCATTAATACCATGCTTGAGAATATAGGCATGCATAAGTTTGAACCCAATTCCACAACCACTTAATTCTTTAAAAGGATAATTGCAATCAACTCTTTTCGGATCAAGAACGGCAACTGCATTTGGAATTTCATCGCCGGGTAAGTGATGGTCGCATATAATAAAATCAATTTCCCTTTCAGTTGCATATTCAATTTTATCAATTGCTTTTATTCCACAATCTAATGCAATGATTAAAGTGAATCCGTTTTCTTTAGCCCAATCAATTCCCTGAAAAGAAATCCCATACCCCTCCTTGTATCTGTCAGGCAAATAATAATCCATATTTAAATAATAGCGACGAAGAAAAGAATAAACCAACGCGACAGAAGTTGTTCCATCCACATCATAATCACCATACACTAAAATTTTTTCTTTACGCCGCATAGCTTCCTGAATACGATCAATTGCTTTGTCCATGTCCTTCATTAAAAATGGGTCATGCAGGTGTTCCCACTTCGGACGAAAAAAATCTTTTGCTTCATCGAAAGTATTAATACTTCGTTGCGAAAGCAGTTGACATAGTACAGGGTGTACTTTCAAAACATCTTGCAGATGTTCGGCAACATCTTGATTATAACCTTTTATCGCCCACCTCTTTTTCATCCTTTCGCTATTTTCTGAGTCCAATTCCACGCTGTAGAAATCATTTCATCCAAACCCTTCAGATTTTTCCAGCCTAATTTTTCAATTGCTTTTTTATTATCAGAATAAATTGCAGCCACATCACCTGGTCTTCGTGGTCCGATTTTGTAATTCAGCTTTTCACCTGATAATCTTTCGAATGTATTTATCACTTCCAATACAGTATATCCTTTACCTGTGCCTAAATTTAAAATCTCAACATTCCAATTATTCTTCGCTGCATCCTTTTCAGAAGTTTTATCATTCATCAGATAAAGCAATGATAAAGAATGCGCTTCGGCTATATCCATAACATGTATGTAATCACGAATGCATGAACCATCTTTCGTTTCATAATCGCTTCCGTGAACAACCAATTCATTAATCTTTCCCAAAGCTTTGTAAAAAACTGAAGGAAATAAATTGGAGGGTTTTCCAATGGGTAATTCACCGATTTCAACAGATGGGTGCGCTCCCACAGGATTAAAATACCTTAATAATATGAATTGGGTATTACAAGCTTTAGCTGTATCAAAAATTATTTGTTCACCTATTTGTTTTGTCCTTCCATACGGGGATGCTGCTTCCGGCAAAGGAGTTTCTTCATTCACAGGTAATGTTTTTACATCACCATATACTGAACAGGAAGATGAAAAAATAAAATTTGGAACTTTGAATTCATTGGCACATTCCAAAATATTTATAAGAGAAATTAAATTGTTTCGAAAATATAAAAGTGGTTGCTCAACCGATTCTCCCACGGCTTTGTATGCAGCAAAATGAATGATGCCGGATATGTTTTTATTTTCTTCAAAAACTTTTTTAGTCGAATCAAAATCACACAAATCAATTTCATAATTCACAATTCTTTTCCCTGTAATTTTATAAATCCCCTCCAACATTTTTTTATCGGAACGTGAAAAATTATCGATAGAAATTACTTCAAATCCTTTTTGAATGAGGTCAACAATAGTATGACTTCCAATGTACCCACAACCGCCGGTGACTATAATTTTTTTCATTCTTAATTATTTTTTAAGAATTAAAAATTACCCGAATCAATTACTTTTTTAATCCCCTCTTCAATGGGTAGCAAGGGGCGGCCAAGCAGTTCTTTCATTTTAGCAATATCTGGTTTGCGCCTTGTCATATCCCCCTCTTTCAATGGAGGAAGATGAACAATTTTTGATTTAGAATTGGTGAGTTTGATAATCATTTTTGCTAAATCAATAATGGTAGTTTCTATATCGTTGCCCACATTGACAACATCATTCAGAAACATATTTTTTGTTAATGCATTATAGGTAGTTTCAATATTATCGTCGATATAACAGAAAGTGCGCGTTTGCATTCCATCTCCATAGGCTGTAATGTCTTTATTCTTTAAAGCATCACGAATAAACTTAGACATTACAAAATCAGTACTCTGCTTGGGGCCATATGTATTGAAGAAACGAAAGATGGTATAGTCCAATCCAAATTCTTTTTTATATGATTTTAAAAAAGCTTCTCCAACATTCTTCACGATGGCGTATGGCAATTTTGAATTAAGTGGGGTGGTGTCTTCGTTCTGAGGAAATTCTACCGGTTCGCCATATACTTCTGATGAAGAAGAAAAGAAAATTCGATCTACACCTGTGTTTTTACAGAGGTCTAAAACATTTTTTACACCTGAAATATCATCTAGCACCATCACTGGGTTTGAGAGCGTTCGTTGAACACCAACCAATGCCGCATAATGAAAAACATAATCAAACGAGTGCGACAACATCACTGATGCAATGTCGTTGTAATTATTCACATCGCCTTTTATAAAGCGCCAATTCTTAAATTGATCTGATGGCAATTTTTCTTTCGAACCAGTAATAAGGTTGTCAAATATGACAACGTAATTATTTGAATCTTTTACCAATCTTTCAGCCAAACAACTTGGAATAAATCCAGCACCGCCGGTAATCAATATTTTTTTCATCAGTTAAATTTTTTGCTCTAAAACATCAATTAGATATTTTCCATACCCACTTTTCAATAATGGTTCAGCTAATTTTCTGAGCTGATCATCATTAATGAATTTTTTGCGCCAAGCTATCTCTTCGATGCATCCAACTTTTAATCCCTGTCGGTTCTCAATCACCTGCACAAATTGCGATGCCTGCATTAATGAATCAAATGTACCTGTATCTAACCATGCAGTTCCTCTATCAAGAACCGCTACTTGTAATTTTCCACGCTTCAAATATTCTTTATTTATATCAGTAATTTCATACTCCCCGCGCACGCCTGGTTTAATGTTTTTTGCAATTTCAACTACCGAGTTGTCATAAAAATAAAGTCCGGGTACGGCAAAATTTGATTTCGGTTCTTTTGGTTTTTCTTCAATAGAAAGCACACGCATATCATTGTCAAATTCCACCACACCATATCGTTCAGGATCTGAAACATGATAAGCAAAAATTATTCCCCCATTTATCCGTGTATGATCTTGGAGTAAAGATCCAAGTGCTGAACCATAAAAAATATTATCCCCAAGGACTAAGGCTACACTTTCATTCCCAATAAATTTTTCTCCAATTACAAATGCCTGTGCGAGTCCGTTTGGCTTTTCTTGAACAGCATAAGTGAATTTACAACCAAATTGGCTTCCATCTCCAAACAAATGTTCGAAGCCCGGCAAGTCGTGTGGTGTAGAAATTATCAGCACTTCATTTATTCCGGCAAGCATCAAAACCGAAAGCGGATAGTAAATCATCGGCTTGTCATAGATGGGCATCATCTGCTTACTTATAGCATAAGTAATTGGGTAAAGTCGGGTGCCGCTTCCGCCGGCAAGTATGATTCCTTTCATGAATGAATTAATCAATAGTGAAAAAATATTCGTATTATTCTTAGAGAGCGAAAATATAAAATTTGCATTGTTCTGGAAACAATATTCTTTTTTAAAACAACCACTTAATTAATAGTTACCCCAACCAGAGCTACGCTTCACCAATTTCAGATCCTGCAACACTGATGATTTCACATTCAGATTTAAAAAATATCCTTGTCGAGTACCGAACGGAACCCAACGAATACTCATTTGCCAACAATGCAGATCACGATATATTTCAATGGTGGTGTACGAAAAATCTTTTTGTTTGAAATCATAACCTGTTAAACCTGATACTTTCCATTTCTCGGTCAAGTTAAAATCAAAACTCCCATTAAGTGTTTGAGTAAAAGCTGTGGTATCTTTTCCATTAATAAATAGTTTGTTCGCCCGAAGGATATAGTTCACCGAAAAATTCCACGGAATATTAAAATCTTCATAAGCCATTGGTGTATTATTTATCATTTCCCATTCTGCCCGCCCATCAGCTTCGGGATGATAATTTTTATTCGCGCTTTTTGTTTTGCTATGAAACGATGCGCCAGCACTGATAGCTGATGAAGTTAATCGCGCCAATTTTCCATCGGTATGCAAGAAGTATGAATTAACACGAACTCCCTTATCATTAACATCATAAGGATCGAAAGTGGAATTGAATTGTAGATTGATTTTATCAAATAAAGTAGTGCGGGCATTCAAGTTGAAAATTGCCAGTTGAAAAGAATCAACAGCAATATTATAACTACTGTTAATAGATAAGTTGTCAATCAATTTCACCTTCTTTACATTATTTACAGTATCCTTCTTCGAAAAAACTTTCATCTCTAACTGATTATCGATTCCGAAATTAATTCCACCAAATTTCCCATTCGATGGCCCGCCATACGGAGCGTTTTGAAAAATGCTGTAGAGTCGTGTATCACCAATTGAATCATACTGAACTGATTTATACGTTCCATACTGCACTTGACCAAAGTCTGGATGGTAACTGTATCCGATAGAAGGATTCACCACATGACGAATAGCTTTCAGTTTTCCGTGTTTGAAATTTTTTATTCCATAAATATGAGTCCTCATACTAATAGAAGTATTATAATCATATCCAGTGGCAAATCCTTTTACTGTATCAGTTACGATTTGCCCATTGCTTGTATCCCATCGCTGACGAACACTTTGCAGATACATCACCTGATTAAAGGTTGCTGAAGGCGCAATATTTATAAATTTTAAAAAATTGAACGAAGTTGAAATTGGAATGCTATGCTTTAATCCATTGGTAAATTTTTCAAATGTAGATGGTTCAAATAATAGTGAATCGTATTGCTTTACTTCATTCTTAGCATTCATATTGTATGAAAATCCAATTTTTTCATACCACTTAGGTAGGCCAATACTAATTTTTCTTTTAAAGGGCATAATTCGCTGTACATTGAAAGTAAAAGTTGGTAATGAAAGAGAGACTAGATGGGTTTGTGTATTCTGATCATGGGAAAGGTTGATCGAATAGTTCATTTTACTATTAATAGTTCGATAATAAGAGATTGAAGATTTAAAGGTGTTACTTAAAAAATCATTGGCGTTGTACGAATAATTTTTATTGAAACCACTGCTTCCAGCATTAACAGTTGCATTAAATCTGCGTCGAGGATTTGCCTTAGCATCTTGATTATAAGTCCAGTTAATTTTAAAATCATTCAGTTTACTTACAAAGTTATTTTCTAGATTGTATTGTCGAGTTCGACTGTAACTCAATCCAAAATTTCCGTTGTATTTATATCGCTTACTATAATTGGTGAGTGCAGTTAATTTCCAACTTCCGCGTGAATAAATATCCCCCCGCAATTGCAAATCATAATTATCCCCTAAAACAAAATAGTAGCCCCCATTAATTAATCCGAATCCTAAATCTTGACGCTGACCAAACTCAGGCAATAAAATTCCAGATGCCTTACTTTTATGCAAAGGAAAAATTGCAAATGGCACAAACAGAGGTGTTGGGACATCTTCAATTACTAGGTGAGCAGGGCCAGAAACAATTACTTTATCGGGCACCACTTTCATCATAGAAGCGCTGATATAGAAATCGGGATGATCTTTATAGTTGCAAGTCGTGTATTTATTATCTTTTGCAAAATAGCTATTATCCGGATTTCGTTTTACTACATCGCTATGAATAAAACCCTCATCTTCATGGGTAAATACATTTAAAACTTTACCCCGTTTAGTTTTAAAATTGAAAGTGATTTTATCTGCCTCGTATTCCCTATCTCCTTCTGTAAATACCGGTAGTCCAATTGTTTTATTAACTGTGCTATCAAAAAAGCCGTATGCGCTAACCGTATTTTCTTTCCAATCTAAAACAATAAAATAAGCATGCATTGTTATTTCATTATACTGCACTACAGAATTATTATATAAATAAATTTTTCTTTGCATAATGTCTGTCACAATGCTATCATCAGCATTATAACTAATGGGCGCGTCGAGCGAATCTTTAGAAAGTTCTATTTGATATGGAAGTGAGTCAATCTTCACAAATGGAGAATCCCCATTAGCAAAAACAAAATCAGCAGCTCGAGATTCATTAATTTCAATGAATATCAACATGACCAATAGGAAAACTGTATGTAATTTTTGAATAATCAAGAGACTATTCCCAATATTTTTGCGTTCATTAGAAAAATTTATCACTGTTTAAACGGCAACAAAAATAGATAATTGTGAAAAAGTTAAGCTCAATAGTACTATTCATTTTTACACTTCTGTTTGATGCATCTAATTCTCAATTAATTGCACACAAGAGTAAGAATCCATTTTCGTTAAAAACAATTGTTATTGACGCAGGGCATGGAGGGCATGATACTGGCTGCCTTGGAGCGACAGACCGCGAAAAAAACATCACCCTTGATATTGCATTAAAACTTGGGGAAATGATTGAGAAAAACCTGCCTGGTGTTAAAGTCATTTATACTCGCAAGACTGATGTATTTATTGAATTGTATGATCGTGCCAACATAGCCAACCTTAATAATGCTGATCTTTTTATTTCTATTCATTGCAATGCAAATAAAAACACCAGTGCTTCTGGTACTGAAAGTTGGGTCATTGGATTACACAAAGATGAGGCAAATTTTGAGGTGGCAAAACGGGAAAACTCATCTATACTTTTAGAAGATAATTATACTGATAACTATAGTGGATTTGATCCGAATGCGCCTGAATCGTATATTATTTTCTCAATGAATCAACGTGCCTATATTGACCAAAGTATTGCTATTGCATCAAATGTGGAAAGTGAATTTGAGAAAGATGGGCGAACAAGTAGAGGGGTTAAGCAATCAGGATTTTTAGTGTTATGGAAAACGACAATGCCTGCCCTATTAATTGAAACCGGTTTTTTAACAAACAGAGCCGAAGAAAAGGTTTTGGCTTCAGAAGAAGGCCAGAATGAAATTGCGCATTCAATATTTGATGCTGTAAAAGATTATAAAGAAACGATAGAAGGAAGTAACACAGGCAACATTTCTATTGATAGTAATATGGATGGATTACCCGACCCAACTACTAGTACTGAAAAAAAAGATGAGAGTTTGACTATAAAACCTGTTTTACAAACAGATACGGTTGAAATAAAAAAAATAGTGCCGACTCCGGTAAAAACTAAAACAACTAATTCCATTATTTTTAAAGTTCAGATTGCCGCTTCCCCCCAAGCAATTAATAAAACAGAAGCTAAATATTCAACAATAAAAGATATGGTAAATGATAAAAGTGCTAATGGATTAAATCGTTATGTAGTTGGTAATTATATAAAACGAACAGATGCAGAATTGCGAATGAAAACAATGAAAACAAAAGGATTTAAAGATGCTTTTATTGTAGCCTATAAAAATGGAAAAAGAGTTTCGCTGGAAAGCGTTAAATAATTTTGTTCTCCAATAGCTCCATAGAAAGTTTATTTTTGACAAAACAAATAATACAACGGATTTGAAAATATCTAACGAATTAAAAATTGGAGTGCTGACAGCCGTTGCCATTTTATTATTTATAATAGGATATAATTTTTTGAAAGGGACCGATGTCTTTAGCAGTACCGATACATATTATGCTCGTTATGATGAAGTAGATGGCCTTGGTCTTTCAAACTTTATAAAAATAAAGGGACTAAATGTTGGTCGCGTAACCAATCTTGTTTTAGAAAAAGGAAAACAAGGGGGTATAATTGTTGAATTTACTGTTGACGAAGATTTCAAACTCCCAAAAGGAACTGTGGCAAGAATTGTTTCTTCCGATTTACTCGGAACAAAAGCCATAAATTTAGAACTAAGCGACACAACTATTTTTTATCAGAATGGCGACACTTTAGCTTCAGCCATGCAAGAAAGTTTAACAAAAAGTGTTACAGCTGAATTACTACCTGTAAAACAAAAAGCGGAAAATCTTCTTTCCTCCATTGATTCAGTACTTACTATTATCAGAACAATATTTAATGAACAAACAACAAATGATATTAAAAAAAGTGTTACTAGTATCACCTCCACTTTGAATCATATAAATAAATCTGCTGCAAATGTAGAAGACTTGTTAGTGCAAAACACTTCACGAATTGATCGCATCTTTGGAAACATTGAAAGCATTACATTAATGTTGAAGAACAATGAAAACAACATTTCAGCAGTACTATCAAACCTCAATAACATTACTGACACACTAGCAAAATCGAATTTAAAACAAGTAATATCGAATGCACAATTGGCGCTTGAAAATGTTGCCGTTATTCTTGAGAAAATTAATAAAGGAGAGGGATCCCTTGGACTTTTAATAAATGATGAAAAACTTTATATGAATCTAGAAAAAACAAGCTTAGATCTCGATTTATTAATGAAAGACATGAAATTAAATCCAGATAACTATGTTCATTTCTCAATATTTGGCAGGCATAATAAAAATAGAGAATCAGATTCAACTGCATCAAAGAAATAAGTGCAACCACATTGTATAAGCTTCTAACATATTTTTATCTTTTAATTTTCCTTTCCAGTATCTCGCATTTTTCCTATTCACAAGGCTCCCAAATAAAAATTTTGGGTGCTGATGAGTTTGAATTTAATGACTTTGGAAAGGTAAAAATGAAAACATTAACTGGCAATGTAAAATTGCAACAAGATGAAGTTTTTTTATTCTGCAACAAAGCCATTTTAAATGAAGACGATAATAGTTTAGAAGCAACCGGTAATGTAGTCATTCGTCAAGATACAGTTGAGATTCAAGCCAACCATTTATTTTATGATGGAAAAAATCGCACAGCACTATTAACTGGCAATGTAAAAATGACTGATTCAAAATTTATTTTAAAAACATCCGCACTTGATTATAATTTGAATACAAAAATTGCTACTTATACAACAGGTGGAATATTAACCAGCGATACTACTGTTCTCACCAGTGAAATTGGATATTACTATTCCAGTACGAATGATGTATATTTTAAAAAAGATGTGGTAATCATTTCACCACAATACAGTCTATCCGCCGACACATTACGATTCAACACTAATAAAAGAACTGCTTTTTTTTTAGGCCCAACTAAAATAAAAACAGATAGCTCAATTATTTTTTGTGAAGGAGGATTTTATAATACTGCTTCTGATAATGCTGAATTTAATACCAAAACAATTCTTATAAATCGAACACAAATTCTAATGGCAGATTCCATCTGGTTTAATAATAAAACGGAAACTGGAAAAACAAAAGGAAATATAAACTGGAAAGACACCGCCCAACATTTAAACATTCTAGCAGATCGAGCTTGGTTCAATAATTCTACCAATGATATTTTGGCCACAGGTCACACGCTTTTTATTTCTAAAATTGGTGACGATTCTTTATTTATGAGTGCTGACACACTTCATTCAACGAAAGATCTAGCAACTGAAAAGAGAAAGTTTTCAGCTTACCATAAAGTTAAAATTTTTAAAAGTGATATGCAAGCAATTTGTGATTCATTGTATTATTCAGATGTTGATTCCATATTTCGACTGTATCAAAATCCAGTGTTATGGATGGCCGGAAATCAAATGAAAGCGGATACTGTTCGCATTCGTTTGAAAAATCATGAAGTGAGCAAATTTGAATTGATAAAATCATCGTTCATGGTCAGTCAGGTCGACTCCGGACTATTTAACCAAGCAAAAGGAAAAAACATAACTGGTTTTTTTGAAAAAGGAAAGTTGCATCATATGCTTATTGAAGGCAATGGAGAAAGTGTTTATTATGCGCAAGATGACAGTTCCGCCTTCATTGGTGTGAATAAAATTATTTGTAATAACATGGTTATTTATACCGACTCAAGTAAAGTGAATCGGATAAAATTTTTATCGAAACCTAATGGAACCATGTATCCAATTAATCAAGCCCCAAAAGACGAATTAAAACTTAAAAAATTTATATGGCTGGAAAATATTAGGCCGAAAAACAAAGAAGAATTAAGAAAGAATTAAGTGTCTTTTTTATTCCTCTCCAAAAAATTAGATTTCAGTTTTTTTTAGGCAAAAGCCTGCAAGTCCACTAACTTTCTATATAAACCATCCTGTTTAATAAGTTCGGCATGAGTTCCACGCTCTTCAATTCTTCCTTGATTTAAAACAATAATTTCATCAGCATGCTGCACGGTTGAAAGTCGATGGGCTATCACTACTGCCGTGTGGTCTTTCAATAAATTATTTAACGCTTCCTGCACCAATTGTTCTGATTCGGTATCAAGCGATGAAGTTGCTTCATCTAAAATTAATATTGGTGGGTTACGAAGCACGGCCCTAGCAATTGTTATTCTTTGTCGCTCGCCACCACTCAATCTGTTCCCTCTGTCACCTATAATAGTTTGATAGCCTTGGTCCTTTTTTATTATGAAGTTGTGCGCATTAGCAACTTTAGCAGCCCGAATAACTTCTTCTTCTGTAATGCCACTTAAACCAAAAGCGATGTTGTTAAATAATGTATCATTAAATAGCACAGCATCTTGTGTTACCATACCGAATAGACTTCTTAAATCTTGAAGTTTGAAATCGCGTAAATCATTTCCATCTAAAAAAACCGCCCCCTCAACTGGATCATAAAATCGTGGGAGCATATCAGCTATAGTTGATTTACCAGCCCCAGATGGGCCAACCAAGGCAATCATCTTCCCTTTCTGTATAGTCAAATTAACATTGTGTAAAACTGCTTTTCCATTTGTATGACTGAAACCAATATTTCGGAACTCAATACTTTGGTTAAAAGTGCTTATGCTTTTAGGATCTTCCTTTTCAATAATTTTTATTTCTGCATCCATAATATGTTGAATGCGATCAGCCGAAGCCATTCCCTTTTGAATATTATAATATGCAGCAGAAAGAGATTTGGCAGGATTAATTATCTGTGAGAAGATGACAACAAAATTAATAAAGGCAGCTGCTTGTAAGGATTGATTGTTTTCTAAAACCAATTTTCCACCATAATATAAAACCATCACTACTACCGAAATGCCTAAAAATTCAGAAAGTGGAGACGACAAATCTTTTTTTCGTTGCATACTTTTCGACAATCGATAGTATTTCATATTGTCTTCACCAAATTTATTCTGAAGGTAATTTTCTGCCCTAAAAGCTTTAACGATTCTATTTCCCGAAATAGTTTCATCTAACAGTGAAAGTAAATCACCCAATAATTGTTGCCCTTTTACTGATTGTCGTTTTAATAGTCGCCCTATTCGTCCAATGATTAATCCGGTAACTGGCAGAATGATTAATACAAACAAAGTGAGTTGTGGACTTATATAGATCATTGCTCCAAGTGATACCAAAATAGCCACGGGTTCTTTAAATAAACTTTCAATAAAATTCATAATTGACCAATCAATTTCCTGCACATCTGTTGTACACCTGGAAATAATATCGCCTTTTCTTTCTTCTGTGAAAAATGAAACTGGTAGAGCTAATATTTTATTAAAAACATTATTCCTAATATTGCGGATAACCCCGTGCCTCATGGGCGCAACAAAATAAAGCGCCGCAAATCGCGACAAATTTTTAAAGAAGAATAAAACCAAAACACATAAACATAAAAACACAAGTGCTTGAATAGCTCCATTTTCATCTATAATGACTCCAAGTTTATAATTAAAATAATTCAACAGCCCATTAACAGATACATGAAATCCTGGATCAATAACCGGAGGTTTCACTTGCTTAAAAAGCACTTGCAAAAATGGGAACAGCATAGCCATGCTGAAGACTGAGAAAACATTAGAGATAACATTAAATAATATATTTAACAAAATGTTTACCCAGTAAGGCCTGGCATATTTAAGTAGCGAATTTAATTTTTTCATTCGGGTGTAAAGTTAGCACTAAGATTAACTTTACATTCGCACAATTATTATGAACAACATTCGACAAAAAAAAATAGGCGAACTGATTCGAAAAGAGCTAAGCACTTTATTTCAGCGCAGTGGAACAAGTACCCATAACGGTGGCATGGTCACCATTACATCAGTAGATGTAACTCCAGACTTGATGATTGCCAGAGTTTACCTAAGTTTATTTAACATCAAAGAACCAGATAAATTTTTAGAAATGCTGACTGAAAAAATGCATGATTTAAGGGGACAATTAGGTCATGAAATTCGCCACCAGGTTCGCCACGTTCCCGAATTAGAATTTAGATTAGATGACACATTGGATAATGTATTTCGATTGGAAGAATTATTAAAAAAGAATAAGAAGTAAAAAGTCATCATGCATCTTCCATCCTTATTTGCGCGTCGCTATCTTATTTCAAAAAAATCTACCCAGGCAATAAATGTGCTGAGTGGTATTTCTGTTCTAGGAATGTTAGTAGGAAGTATGGGGTTAGTATTGGTGCTATCGGTTTTTAATGGCTTTGAAAGCCTGGTTGTTTCTCTTTATGATAAATTTTATCCCGAGATAGTGATAACCCCAACATCTGGTAAATTCTTCAATGCAGATTCCATTCACTACGATGAACTAATAAAAGTGAATGGCCTAAAAGCATACACCCTACAATTAGAAGAAAAAGCATTGCTCCGCTATGGCGACAAACAATACATCGCAACGGTTCGTGGAGTCGACAGCAATTTCACACAAGTAAATGCATTGAATAATTCCATGTTTCATGGAGAATTTTTATTAAACAATAACGGTTCAAAATATGCTGTGGTAGGTGCCGGAATTGAGCAGGCTTTAGGCTTAAACTACTATGATCCTTTTAATGACCTATCTATTTACATTCCCAAAAAAGGAATTAGTTACGCATTAAATCCTGAAGATGCATTTAACCGTGAAATGATTCACCCTATTGGAAGTTTCAGCATTCAACAAGAATTTGACATGGAATATGTCTTTGTTCCGATTGAATTTATGCGAACACTATTGAATGAACCAGCATCGGTTTCATCTATTGCAATTGCCCTAAATCCAGGGGCCAATGCTGATCGAATAAAGACAGCAATTAAAAAAATATGTGGTAAAAAATTTGAAGTGCTTGATCGTTATGAGCAAAATAAATCGTTGTATGCAATTATGAAAATTGAAAAATGGGTAGTGTATGCCATTCTTACTTTCATATTAATTGTAGCGGCGTTCAATATTATTGGCTCTTTATCCATGTTGATTATTGATAAACGAAAAGACATAAATATCTTACGGGTCATGGGGGCTGATTTGCCATCTATAAAAAAAATATTTTTATATGAAGGAATTTTACTCTCCTTTATCGGATGTACTCTTGGATTTATTTTTTCTGTTACTCTTATCGTGGCTCAACAAAAATTTGGACTCATTGAAATTGGTGGTGGAACATTTGTAATAAATGCCTACCCAGTAAAAATGCAATGGATGGATTTCGTATTAGTATTTTTTACAGTTATGGGGATAGGGCTTTTGGCTTCGTGGGTTCCGATGATGCGAAAGATTAATAACCCGACTAGGTTATCTTTTGAATAATTTTTATTGCTAGAATAATATGCAGAGAAAAATATTTTAAGATTCCAAGAATAAAAAAGGAGATTGAAAATCCAATCCCCTTAAATCATTCAAACCAATTAAAAATATTAGAAACTTGCCGCCATCATCAATTTAAAAATGCGAACAAATCTCGAAGCTTTTCTCCGTGAAATTTCAATCAAAGTACCATCGGTCAAAACCACTTTCTTCACCTTGTCATTAATCACTTCTTTAATCATGTTCAAATTAACAATGTGTGATTTATGTATGCGCTGAAAAAAACGAGGGTCTAGTTGACGCGCATGATAACTTAGATTATGTGAACTAAAAAAACGAGTGCCATCAGCAAAGTAGAACATTGAATAACTTTTAGCTGCCTCAACACGAACAATTTTAGTATAAGGTATTACAAGTGCTCCTTCTTTAAATGATTTTAAAACTATATAATCAGTTAAGCCCCCACTTGAATTATTAGTTTCCAGATTTATAAAGGAGTTAATACGGCTTGAGAATGTAGTTATTGTTTGATTTGAAAAAGTTGGTTGAACTATCATGGTGTAGATTTATTTAATTTGTGTTTGAATTTTATTTTTACATTATGAAATAAAAATATCTTCCTTAACCACTAGGTTAAACTAAAACATGCTGAATAGGAAAAACAAGGTGCTGAAAGTGACGGGAGGAGTACAAGGTGTCTGCTACAGAGCATCAACTTGTCAAATCGCCAATGAAATTGAAATAAAAGGATATGTCATGAACATGCCTGATGGTTCAGTTTTTATTGAAGCAGAGGGAAGCGAAGAACAATTAAATAAAATGATTGAATGGTGTAAACAAGGACCAAAAAATGCTTTAGTCAATGAATTAAATATTCAAGAAGGTACTGTTAAAGGATTTATTGAATTCAAAATACACTATTAATACCCAAAAATTATTTTGAATAAATTAAAAACACTGTTGGCTTATGATGAAGTTCTGGTTTGTTATTTTTCCAATCAGCAATAGAAAGTGTTTTAATAAATTCTGCTGGAAGAGTTAATTCTGAGGCAATACACAATTGTGTTTTTGAAGAACAGCTTCTTAAAATATCGTCCAACAGGACATTGTTTCGGTAGGGCGTTTCAATAAAAATTTGAGTTTCATTTTTAGAAACTGAAATTTCTTCCATCTTTTTTAAAGTGCTAATTCTCTCAGAAGATTTTATAGGAAGATATCCATTGAATCGAAATTGTTGCCCGTTAAACCCTGAAGCAATAAGCGCCAATATTATGGCGCTAGATCCAGTGAGCGGTTTTACTTTTACATTATAATTATGCGCATGTTGAACCCAATAGTTTCCAGGGTCAGCTATGCAAGGCAATCCAGCCTCTGAAAGCAACCCCACATCTTTCCCCTCCCCTAAATAATCAAAAACACTTTTATCTATTTTATCTGGATAATTTTTATCCATCAAAATCAAACTGCCTTCAGAAAATTCTTTTTTATATCCAATACTTCTGAGATACCGACGAGCACTTTTTTCATTCTCAACAATAAATAAATCTATCTGCTGAACAATGTCTTTCACCTCTTGTGAGATAATACTCAATCCTTCTTCGCCAAGAGTTGCAGGAATTAAAAACAAAGTGCCCTTTTCCATTCAGGTGATAAAAATAATTTTAAACTTAAAAATGAAAAAACACCTTATATAATTATAAAAATAAATAAAATATTAAGTGAAAATTAAAACTTTGGGCAATAAGTTTTACGCATTTTCTTAGATTGAACAAGATTATTATAAATTATAGCAATCTCGAATCCGCCTTGGCCATTAGTAGGATTTGCCAAAGTACTTGTTGTTATATCGTAACTAACTCCTGCTTTCAAACTTTTTGTAATCATTCCAATAGTTGGTATTACTGATTCATTCCATCGGGCAAAAGCACCTACATAAATGACGGTTCCTACTTTTCTTTTATTTTCAGTAAAATTTAAACCAAAGGCTGATCCGCCAACAAACTCTTTTGATGGCCCTTGAAATTGATATTCAATTGCAGGAAACATGTAAACTTTATTATTGAAACCAAAAGTTGCACTGGCGTGAGCTACTTGACGAGTATACATCTCATTTAACTCAAGTTTTTGTTTCAACGATTCATTGGGTTTGTTTAGGTGAAATGCACCAAATCCAAATGATATCTGAGAATATTTATTGAGTTGCCCACTGAAACCAACCCCCATTCCAATGTCACCATAGAGAGTAGAACTTACTAAATTTTCATTGCTATAAATATTATTATTGAATCCACTTCCATTAAACTGATTTCCAAAAAACAACTTTGACGGATCAATTCCTTTTTGAGTAAATCCACCTTGTAATCCAAAAGAGATGTGGTAATTATTGGTTCCATCCAAAGATTGATGATAGGCAATAGAGCCTTGAACATGCATAGTGGAAAGGTTTCCATCTCCTGCAACATCATTTAGTACAAGTACGCCGAGGCCTAATGAGTTCCCACGAAACCTTCCTCTCATTAATTGAAAATCAGCAAAAATTGATGGCGTGGCATAAACAGATGGTGCGGAAATTGACCCCCATTGATTTCTATAATTAACACCTACACGTGCAGTTCCTCCAATGTTTCCTGTTAAAGCAGGATTTTGAGTCAAAGGCGAATAATAAAACTGTGAAAAATGCCAATCTTGAGCAGTGACATTTAATGTTAAGAAAAATACTAAAACAATGCTTGTAAAAATTTTCATAGTCTTACAATTATTTGTTAAATCAAATTTAATGCATTAAAAATATTTTCGAAACTATTCTTCTAAAAATTAAAAATCCTAATTATTCCTAATTCTGTATCTTTTCACCAAAGGCTAAATCACCGGCATCGCCTAATCCGGGCACAATATACGCCATTGAATTCAGTTCTTTATCTATTGCGGCTGTCCATAATGTAAAATTATCAATCGAATTTCTTACTTTCTCAACACCTGCTTCACTTGCAATAACACATACTATGTGTGTATGCTTCGGCCTTCCTAACTTGAATACTTCTTGTAAAGTTAAAGCCATTGAATTGCCTGTTGCTAACATAGGATCGGCAATAATTAAAATTTTATTTTCGATAGAACTACTGGCCAAATATTCTAATCTTATCTCAAAAGTTCCATCCTCATGGTGATGTCTGTAAGCGGAAATAAAAGCATTATCAGCTTGATCAAAATAGTTTAGCAATCCATTATGAAGAGGTAACCCGGCTCTGAGTATAGTGCCTAAAATAGGTTGTTCTTTTAATACAGGAACATCAATTTTACCTAAAGATGTTTGAATTGAACGATTTTTATATTCTAAGGTTTTACTGATTTCATAAGCAGAAATTTCTCCAATACGCTCTATGTTGCGACGAAAACGAAGCCGGTCTTTTTGAATTTTTACATCCCTAATTTCAGAAACAAACTGATTGACAAGTGAGTTGTTATTTGAGAGATTAACAATCATAAATCATTTTTTAATCCATTTGAGCGGCCAAGGTAACCGATTTACCCGAATGTGAGAATAGGCAACCGGAATCCCTCCAAATCCCTTATAAAATCTAGCCACTTCAGCAATTTCGGAACCCTCAAAATCAAATATTTTTTTATTTCCTGCATTCAATTTTAAAACTTCATTTATTAAAAAAAACATCGCCGAATTTTTTCTACCCAAAACAGAGGACGCATTAAATAAATTAATCAAGATGTTTTTAGATGAAAGCAGAAATAAACTTGCCTGTAAATTATTTTTTTCGTCCTGAACTTCATAAACTCGTCCTATATTTTTGCTTATTGATGAATTCATTAGTAATTCTAATACAGAATAATCTTTCTTGATTAATTCAGTCTTACTTCCTGCATTTTTTTTGAATAAATTAATCAGTGATTGAACACTTCCACTCTCAACAAGTTTAAGCTTTGTTTTTTCAGCCTTTCGAATATTCCGTTTTGTATTGTCATTAAAAAGAGAACTCAGTTCGTCATAATTATTCTTCAAAATGAGATGATGAGTAACTTTTGATTTCACCAATAAACCTTTCGTCTTCAGAGTACAAAAGTTATTTAAGTTGATTTCAATAAATTTAAATTTTTGAGGAATTGCTGAAATAAAATCATTCAAATCCTGTTCGCACACTTTAATTCCAAATATCCCTAACTGCTGTGTAAAGTAGGGTTGAAATAAATAATTAACTGCGGCTTTTTTTCTAAATGTTAAAGGAAATATTTTTTCATAATCACCAAGAACCAAAGCCTCCCATCCAGGACTGACAATATTCAGGTACCAGCTGTAACAATAAGGCAAATGATTTTCACTGGCCTGAACGCAGTTATCCCATTTTACAAAATCAATTTCAGTGTGTTTTAAATATTCAGGCTTCATTCTTTTGCATACTCAATAAACTCTTCGAAACAATTATTCCATCCCCGCCAAATTGACTTTTTACTAATTAAATCGTTGTGTGCAATATAAATAAATGTGCCTTGCACTTTTTTTATCTCGTCGGTAATTAGTTTTAATTCTTCAAGAGCAGACTCTGGAGTCACTTTTAAATAATAATGAAGCGTACTATCCATTGCTGCGAAAGGGAAAACTCGAAGTGCAGTTGTATCGTCTCTTATTAGATCATAAAAATAAAATGGAGAAGCGATACTGGCTCTGAATCCTATAATATTTGGATTTCCCATGGTGTAATCTTCCTGAATGCCCTGCTCAATCAAATTGCGATAAGTATAAGGGAATTCTAATCGCAAAAAATGTTGACGACTACGAACAATTTGTTTTCCTGAGACTGCATTTAAACGAGCAATTTCAGTTTCAATTTTCATCGGCTTTTTAAATGAATTAAAACTTGGATGTATTCCTATCAAAAATCTATCTGAAATATTTCTAATAGTCGCTTGCATTCCTTTTATATTCCATGGATTATTTTTATCCATAATACTATAATTAGCCATCAGAAAGAAATAAATAGGATAAATACGATGATTCAAACTGATGCGATTTTGTTCGTCAAATGTGTCGTACGGATCTCGGACTTCGCCACTTAAAACTTTTTTTCTTTCTTCTAAATAATTCCAATCACGGCGCAGGTATGCTTTAATTAATCCTCCAATCGATCGATACCAAGGGAGTTCCTTATATTTAAATGCCTGATCTATATCATAAGTAAGAATGAATTGATATTCTTTTGATGAGAATGTTAATTCTGAAAATCGAGATTGAAACAATTCTTTTAAATGAATAGCATAATGGTTGACAACTGGCTTTTGATGAAATCCCTTGAAATATGCTACTCCTTTTTCAATTCTAAACCGACCATGTTTATCCTCCTTAATTGTAAGATACTCTTCATATCGAGTTACTAAAAAAAATGCAGCTGCAAAAGGGTCGTATGGCAAGTCCGCTTCTTTTTTAACTGCAAACAAAGTGACTGTGCCATTGTGTTCACCATACTCAGTTCGTTGAATTTTTATATCATTTTCAAAAAGTAATGAGTGGGCTGAAATAAAAAGTTCAGACCCTAATCTATCTTTACTATAATTCAACTTTGGCCCTTGATATTGATAAAATCGATCGACACTAGTAGTAAATTCAAAATCAATTTCAAGTAACTCGCGGAGCAATAAGTCGGCGATGTATTGCAAACGAGGTGTTACTTTAAACGTATAAATAAGAATCATAACAGAATCACAAAGCTATTAGACAAAATAGAATTTTTGTTTATTTAAAAACATGCTTTCTATGAGGGGACAAATTTTATAACGGGTTTCACTTGAACTCTCCTGAATAGCACGTAATGTTTCATAAATATTCTTTATTCCAATTTTATCGGCCCACTCAAATGGCCCAATCGGATAGGCTGTTCCCATTTTCATTCCTGAATCAATGTCGTCCCTTATAGCTGTTCCTTCTTCCAGAGTAAAACACGCTTCGTTAATTATCATAAATAGTATTCGTGGTGTTACCATTCCAATCGAATCCTTTACAATTTTAGTTTTCCAATTCAACGCTTTAAAAAGTTTTTCCCAAATTGAAATTTCATTTTGATTCAGTAAAGAAATTTCTCGAATCGGTCTGGATAAGAAAGTAGGTAGTGAATTAATTCCTGCAACTTTAGAAAATTCGCTTTTTCCAATTAATAATTGTGTTAGTGATTTTTTTACAGCACATAACAAAACAAACTTTCCAGATGAAAAAACTGAATCCGAAATCTTATTCCGGTCGTCAGCATTCAAATCAACTATTAAATCGAAAGAAGAAAAGTCAAATTCAGATTCAAAGTTTTCACTTTCAATAAATTCATGTTCTTTAGAAATAATGGTTCTAAACTCCAGAATTCTTTTTTCTTCGCCAGCAACTGCTATTTTCATTTTCAAGATTAATGAGTGCAAATTAATCATTACCAATGTTTCAAGTAAAAAACTTCTTTTTATAATTATGACTTATACTTTTAATCATCTTGGGGTTTTATTGTTAAGAAAATAAGCCTGCTTATATTTCGGAAAAAATATAATTACCGTCATGCAAAAAATAATTATTCAAACAGAAAAATCACCAGCACCCATTGGTCCTTATAGTCAAGCAGTAATGGTAGGTGATCTGATATTTATTTCCGGACAGATAGCCATTATTCCTGCAAACGGACAAGTTTTACAAGGAGACATTATCGATGAAACCAAGCAGGTGATGGAAAACATTTACGCTATTCTTTCGAAGGCCGGAATGGGATTTGAGAATATTGTAAAGACAAGCATTTTCTTGAAAAATATGGATGACTTTGCAAAAGTGAATGAAGTTTATGGTTCAAATTTCAGTGGCGATTTTCCTGCGCGTGAAACAGTTCAGGTTTCAAAATTACCTAAAGATGTGAATGTTGAAATTTCAGTTATTGCTTCTAAGTAAATTTTATTTCGAGCGTCGAACTAGATATACTCCTAATAAAATAATTGCTAGCGCAAAGAAATCTTTCAATCCGATAGGTTCTCCATCAGCAACACCCCAGCCAAGCGCGACCAAAGGCATTAAATAGGTAACAGTACTTCCGAATAATGCTCCTGTTGTTTGTATTAAATAATTATACATAACTAAGGCAATTGATGTTCCGAATGCACCAAGAATCATACAACTGCTCAATGAATACATTGCACCTTCAATATATAATCGCTGAGTAAAATCAGTTGTCATTAACCAACCAAATGCAAAAGGCCCCATGAAAGCCATGGCCATTGATGTCATTAAAATAGGGTTACAACCTTGCAGGTATTTTATAATTATATTATTGCTTAGACCATATAAAAAAGTAGCAATAATTATTAGGGTTGCATAATAAATATTTGAGTTTGCTCCTCCCTCATTACTAAAAAGAATCAACATAACTGAACCTCCAAAGCCAACTAATATTCCAATTATTTTCAGTGCATTGGATTTCATTTTGAAAAAAATAATTCCAATCATTAAAACAAATAAGGGAGTTAATGCATTTAAAATTCCGGCAAGCGAACTACTAACTTCTGTTTCTGCTTCTGTGAAAAGAAAGGCAGGAATTCCGCTTCCGATTAATCCCATTAAAATCATATAAACTACTTTTTTCTTTTCTACTTCTTTCAATCGAAGCAATAAAAAAGGAAGCAAAACCAGGCAGGCCGTAGTTAATCTGATTGCTGCAACTTGTCCGGAGGTAAACACAATTAATCCTTTCTTCATTAATATAAAACTGCTTCCCCAAATAAGCACAAGCACTATGTATATGAAAAGATGATACGGTGATAATTTTTTTGTCATGGCAACAAATATTGATAAACGAAAATTGCTTTGCCGAAATAGTAATCGACAAAGTAATTTTTAATTGGCGTATAAAATTATTTAAACTGAAATATTTTTTTTATTTCAATATATTTCAGAAATGAAACTGTTATTGCTTCACAAATTTTTCAATGATGCAATCGTTTCCGTTTTGCAAGCGCACAATATAAATTCCTGCATTCAGCAATGAAACATTAAACGATTGCTGATGAATTGAATCTCCGGAAACATAATTTACAGTTTGCAATTGCTGACCTAATAAACTGTAAATGGAAAGTGTGCAATTTGTATTTTCATTTGTTGCTGTTAAAATCATCAATTCATTTCCATGCACAGGATTCGGAAATATTTTCATTGATGATAGGTTTTCGGAAATGGATGATGTTTCTATTTTCGGTGCAGTACCGGGAATGGCTAACCACTTCACTGCATTCACCAATAACTTTTTGTGCGAACCGCCGACTGCTGAACTATACGATGAATATAAATTATCGTTAGTATCACCTGTGCCATCATCCGGTGGTGAACTATCCCCAAGTGCGCAAACTTTTCCACTTAAATAATTGCTTTCACAAAATATAACCTGTGTATTACCCGTGTTTGATGCTCCGGTTTTATAAACCAATCCTTTTACAGTTGAGTTGTTTGATGGATTAAGAGTCATGCTTGTTCCATTATTAAATTGAACTGAAGTTACATTGCCAAAACTTCCATGCAGTATCGGATCAGTTTGTAGATTTGGAATGTTAGAAGTTGTTTGCGAAAAATTCTGCAGGTCAAAAACAAAACCGAGCGCATTATTCTGAACTGTATTATTTGTAATCAAATCATTCCAGATAGCAGGCGAATCCCATCCATCATTATTTCTATCACTCACTGTGTGATTGGCAATCATCATTAAGCCACCACCATTTTACAAAATTCATGATGGCTGTTTTTTCACTTGTGGTAAAACGAATGTTTGGTTCATCAACCACAAACACTTTGTAGTTCGATAAATCCTGTGAGTTGGTTGTTACACCATAAGTAATCAAACCATTGTATGGAAGTGTTTCAACTGTAAAACCTTGTTTCACTAAATCAATTGCGAAATAAGAAAGCGCTCCTTTCCAATAGGTTTCAGAAGTTGTGGCAGTGATATTACTTTGAGATGGAGTTGGATATCGCTGAGGGTTCGATTCATTGCCTGAACCAACAACCATTGCGCCGCCGCTACCTGTACCGATATTAAATAAATCAGAATCAATAATCCAATCAGCATTGCCGGCCATTTGTGCCGATGATGCATCAAATAAAACTTTTATAGTTTATGCTCAAGTATTTATTGTACCCAATGCAATGAAAGAAATTGAAAGCAGAAAATTTTTAATCATCCTTTTTTATTTGTGCGGAAAGATAAAATCAGAATTGAATTTCAAATCGGTTGAAAATAAAATTTTAGTCTATTTTATTATCGGCAGCCTGAATATTTAATTTCTATTTGAATAAAGCGAAGGAAAACATTTTCAATTAAGGTTAACACACTGTTAACATTGAAATCATGATTCCATAACATTTTATTATTCTTTTTGCATCACCATAAACAACAAATTAAATTATGCGAATTAAACTACTCAGTCTTTTATCAGTAATGGTGCTTTCGCTCACAGCAGCAACCGCACAAACAGAAACTCCAATTGACACATTAACCAATCGTGTAAACATCATCAGCAGCGATGTGGATGTAATGAAGCGATTAAAAATAACCGGATACATGCAGCCTCAATACCAGGTTGCAGATTCATCGGGTGTTGGCTCATTTGCCGGAGGAGATTTTACTTCAGGACTAAACAAGCGATTTGCCTTGCGTCGCGGTCGTGTAAAATTTACTTATGATTATAGCAATACTCAATTTGTTGTGCAGTTAGACGGAACAGAAAAAGGTGTTTCTTTTACAGATGTATATGGAAAATATACTGAGCCTTGGTTAAATGCATTCTC
>CAMDDP010000030.1 GCA_945892775.1 Chitinophaga pinensis | reverse complement strand
TTTGAAAATGTATGGGGCACAAACACTGTTGGTTTCACCGCATTAGCCGGAAGCTGTCGCCTCAATGATGGCAAGTGGGGAGAGCCCGGTTTATTTGCCACCGGATTCTGGTGGACCGCATCAGACTATTCAACCACCGAAGCATGGTATCGTTACATCGATTATAAAAAATCAACTGTGTTCCGTTCTTCCTCTTCAAAAAATTATGGGTATAGTATCCGATGTGTGAAAGATTAACAACACATCATGACCAAAAACTTTAAAGCAGTATTGCTTTCATTTATCCTGATGAGTCTGCTTTCGTGTTCAAAGGAGAAAACAATACAACACGCATCAAAAAAAATTGAAGGCGACTGGGAGATGGTGAACCGGAAAGTGGGTGGTGAAGATTTTTTTAATGTTGCAAGAATTTATAATGAAAGTTCAGTTATTACCCAATGCAACGACACCATTCCTTACGAGGAAAAATCTACAGTGAAAACCGATACTTTAAGTTTTTATTCAGGCAAAACCTTATCGCATTCAACTACAGTATTTAAAACAGGAATCAACTATTATAAAACCTATACAAATTGTATATTCACTGATACTTCTTTTTCGAATTACTTCAGTTCCGCATCTGCTGATGCGCGCAATTATCCGAAAGATATTGATTGGGAAATTAACTACAATGATAATAGCGGCGATATGCACCTCACCATTATTGAACCCTGGAAATTATACATGGCAGATGGCACCGAGGTTTGGTATAACTACACTTACCAATATGAAATCATCCGGTTAAACAGGAATGATTTAATAATAAAGGGCGTAAATTACCCCTGCTTTTTCGGATATGTAACCACCGATGAAGTAATTGAATTTAAAAAAATCAGGTAAGTTTTTATTTGCGGGTGTTTCGCATCACAACAAGTGTAACTCTATTACAACTAAGTGAAAAAGTCTACTGCTAACTATTAATATTCTTAACATTTATTTAACAATAAATCTCTTATATTCTTATTCTTAATCGCAATTTTGCGATGACTTAAAACAACAAACTCAAACAAATTCAAAATGAAAAACACATTATCCCATTTTCTTATCAGTTGCTTTGCCCTTTTCCTGGCAGCGTGCGGTTCAAATCCGAATGACAACAATAACGCTGACGGCAAACTTTCAGGCGAAATTAAAATAGACGGCTCAAGCACCGTCTATCCCATTTCAGAAGCCGTTGCCGAAGAATTTAAAAAATTTCAGGGTGATGTAAGAGTCACCGTTGGCTTATCAGGCACAGGTGGCGGATTTAAAAAATTCGGCAGAGGCGAAACCGACATCAACAATGCTTCACGACCAATCAAACAGGAAGAAATTGATTTGTGTAATCAAAACAACATTCACTACACAGATGTGCAGATTGCATTTGACGGGCTTTCAGTAGTTGTCAATCCGCAAAACGATTGGTGCAATAACATCACCGTTGCCGAACTCAAAAAGATTTGGGAACCCGAAGCACAGGGAAAAATTAAAAAGTGGAATCAAATCCGTCCCGAATGGCCAAATACAGAAATACATCTTTACGGTGCAGGAACTGAATCAGGAACTTACGACTACTTCACCGAAGTCATTGTAGGAAAAAGCCACAGCAGCCGGGGCGATTACACAGCAAGCGAAGATGATAATGTTTTAGTGCAGGGAGTTTCAACCGACAAAAACGCACTGGGCTTTTTCGGTTTCGCATACTACGAAGAAAATCAGGACAAGCTAAAACTTGTTCCCGTTGACGACCAGAAAGACGACAACGGAACGGGTGCAATACTTCCTTCCATTGAAACAGTTAAAAACAAAACTTACACTCCCCTTTCGCGTCCGCTTTTCATTTATGTAAATAGCAAAGCAGTAGAAAGAAAAGAAGTTCAGGAGTTCATTCACTTTTACATTGACCATGCAGGGCAGCTTTCAAAAGAAGTTGGCTTTATTCCAATGACCGATGCCGAGTATGAAACACAACGCGCCAGGTGGAATGAATTCATCAAAACACATCAGCAGTAATTTTTCATTTTTAGTTTAAAAAAAGCAGCATCTCCTTTCGGGGTGCTGCTTTAATTTCAAAGATGAATCAGGTTATCAAAGAGAAAATAATTGTTTTCTTTCTTGCATTGTGCGCACTCATTACCGTGCTCACAACTGCAGGAATACTTTATGTTTTAATTTCCGAATCAATTATTTTTTTCTCACAGGTATCAATAATAGATTTTCTTACCGACACACAATGGACACCACTCTTTGCCGACAAACATTTTGGCATCATGCCACTGCTTGCAGGAACTTTGCTCACATCATTCATTGCTATTGCAGTGGCATTACCCATCGGATTAACCATTGCAATTTATCTTAACGAATACGCGCACCGGAATTTCAAAACCATAATCAAACCAATTCTTGAACTGCTTGCAGCAGTTCCAACAGTTGTCTATGGATTTTTCGCACTCACCGTTGTAACACCTTTCTTGCAAACCCTCATTCCAACAATGTCAGGTTTCAATTCCCTGTCCGCAGGTTTCGTAATGGGCATCATGATTATTCCATACATATCTTCTTTAAGCGATGATGCAATTGCAGCAGTTCCCGTTTCATTGCGTCACGCTTCTCTTGCATTAGGCGCAAGTCGTTTGCAAACTGCATTTCGCGTTATCATTCCTTCAGCAGCTTCAGGAATTATTGTTTCCATCATACTTGCCATTTCCCGCGCGGTAGGCGAAACCATGATTGTTGCAGTTGCAGCAGGGCAGCAACCGCGACTCACTGCAAATCCGTTAGTGCCGATTGAAACAATCACTACTTACATCGTGCAAATAAGTTTAGGCGATGTTCCGCAAAACTCTTTAGAGTATCGCACAATATTCGCAGCAGGCATCACGCTTTTTGTATTTACTTTTTTACTCAACAACATCGGTTACTGGTTCAACAAAAAATTCCACCGCAAGTATGAGTAGATACTATAACAAATTTAAAATATTCAAAGACGAAGCATTCAAATACTTCGGTTTGTTCTGCACTTTTTTCGGGTTGCTCATGCTTGCAATTTTTATCGGAAACATTTTGCACAATGGTTTTGCACGGTTAAGTTGGGACTTCATTAAAAATTATCCTTCGCGTGTTGCCGAAAATGCAGGAATCATTTCCGCTCTCATGGGAACTATTTGGATAATGGTAATGACAGCACTCATCGCAATTCCTATCGGTATCGGTGCAGCAATCTATTTAGAAATGTATGCAAAAAAATCTTGGTTCGGGCGCATCGTTGAACTCAACATTGCAAACCTTGCAGGAGTGCCTTCAATTATTTATGGATTACTTGGATTAGAAATTTTCGGCTACCAGATGAAATTAGGCGGAAGCATTCTCACAGGAGCATTAACATTAGGACTACTCATTTTGCCAATCATAATTGTTGCCACACGCGAAGCCGTCAAAGCAGTTCCAAAATCTTTATCCGAAGCATCCTACGCTTTAGGCGCAAGCAAATGGCAAACCGTCCGCATGACAGTTTTACCCGCAGCATCAAGCGGCATCATTACAGGCATCATCATCGCACTTTCACGCGCCATTGGCGAAGCAGCACCGTTAATTGTGGTAGGCGCATTAGCGTATGTGCCTTTCGTTCCCAATTCACCAACTTCCGATTTCACAGTTTTGCCAATTCAAATTTTCAATTGGGTTTCCCGTCCGCAAAAAGCATTTTTAATTAATGCCTCTGCCGGAATTATTATTTTACTTTGCTTTGTTTTCCTCATGAATGCAATAGCAGTTTACTTACGAATTAAAAAACGAGTTAAATATTAAAACATAAATTATGATAACAAAAGTTTTATTCCTCTGCGTTCACAACAGCGCACGAAGCCAGATGGCAGAAGCGTATCTTAAAAAATTTGGCGGTGATGATTTCATTACAGATAGTGCAGGACTTGAACCCGGCACACTCAATCCGCTTGCCATTGAAGTAATGAAAGAAGAAGGCATTAACATTTCAATGAACACTACACACGGAGTATTCGATTATTTCAAACAGGGAAAAATATTTCAGTATGTAGTAACCGTATGCGATAAAGAAGCATCCGACCGTTGCCCCATATTTCCAGGAATGAATGAAAAAATAAATTGGTCATTCCCCGACCCTTCAAAGTTCACAGGAACACACGAAGAAAAATTAGAGCAGACACGCAAAGTCCGCGACCAAATCAGACAAGCCGTTCTTGAGTTCATAGAAAAAATTAAATCAGAAAATTAAAATGGGAACAACCAAAACCGATGAGTTCACCAAGAAACAACTTCGCATGGCTGAACTCACAAAAGCAATGGCGCACCCTGCGCGAATTGCCATACTTGAATTTATGATTGACAAACAACAATGTATTTGCGGAGACATAGTTGACGAAATTCCATTGACACAATCAACCGTATCACAACATCTGAAAGTTTTAAAAGATGCAGGACTTATTAAAGGCGACATAGAATGAAACACAACCTGTTATTGCATCCGTGAAAAAACTTGGAACGAAGCGCAAGTTCTTCTCAACTCACTTTTTTATCTCTACAAAAAAGAAAGCGATTGTTGCCCCGATAAAAGATAAGTCAGCTTTCTTTATTCTCCCAGCTAATTTTTCTGCCGACAAGCAGATGCCCGCTGGGCAAGGTTTGCAACCGTGCTCCAATAAAACATCCGGTTTGTAACCGACTCCGTTCAGCGCGGCTTGCAGCCGCGTTGTTAAAAATGTTACGACTTGCAGTCGGTTTTATCATTTCTTTTTCTTCCCCTTCCTCTCCTTCCTCCCATCCTTAATCACATCCACAAATTCATGATGCACCTTGTTTTCAAAATCCGTCATCACACCTATCGTAACCCCAAGCGCAACCGCGATCTCTTTCAAATAATATTCCCCTGCTTCCTGAGTTCCGGTTAAAAATTTGTCAATACTCTGGGCACTCTTTCCCGTTGCGCCTGCCAGGTCAGCAACAGAATATTTCTTTGTGTTCATAATCTTCCTCACCCGCATCGCCCTGTTCCACTGAAACATAATTCGGCATAGCCTTCTTTCCTTGTCCTCAACTCGTTTCTTTTTCTCCTTCGCCATATATGTTTATCGTTTTGGTTTCAGCACATTTCACCTTGGAGAAAAAACCAAATCGAAACACACAGCAATAAATTATTAAAACAAAAAACCCCGACAGAAAAAATCCATCGGGGCTCCATCAATCATTCAATCTTCAATAATCTAAAATGCTTTAGCATTCATGAGTTCAATAAAAAACAAAAAATAAAAACGAACTAAATCTTAATTCCTAAATATTCTAAAATCTCAATTCAAAAATCTTAAATCTTATATTTTCATTCGTACTTCCAACCTCGCACCGGTTCCCGCATTCACATCTTTTTCGCCGGTCTCCGTTTGTCTTCCGGCAAGAGTCACCACATATCTGTAGCGCCCCGGGTCAAGCGGAGTAAATTCTGCAACACCATCAGCATCCACCGTTTTTGTTTGCGATACAGGGTCGCCTTGTTTTTGTATCAGCACTTCCGCACCCACTCCCGGCAATCCCGTTTCATCTATCAACACGGTAACTTTCAGTCCTGCACTTCCCGGAGGAGTAATCACATCAAGCACTGTATTCCAAACAAATAAATTCGCCTTACCTGCATCACTCCTGAAAACTTTTTGTCCGTCCTTACAGATGTCGAGCACTTCTGTATAAACAGTATTGTTCGCCACAATTTTATCTTCAGTTGCCACACCTGTTTGTGTGGCTGTCTTAAACAATTCATACTTATCATTAAATGCAATAGCATCCGCTATGCATCGCGCCGGAAAACCCGCTGGCATATTTGCTCCGCCATTTGATAAAAACACGGTGTTAGCAGCTATGTAAATATTCATGTTCACCGTCATTTGTTTCGTGCTCTCCCAGTTTTCGTTCAACCCCTGTTCATAATAACGCGCACCCGCCATTTCATACTGACTCTTCCGTTCATCTTTCAAAAACACATCATCAATGTATCCCTTCAAATCCTGAAAATCATTTAGGCATGTTCTGTTCAAAGGAATCAGTTGCACACGCAATAGTTCACCCGCGCCGCTCCGCATTTCTTCATCCGGCATTGCTTCAGCCGCATCTATCCGCGCTCGTCGCGCCGCAACAAATGCAGCATCATACTTTGCTTTGTAAGCAGTAAATTCAGCAAGGTTATCCTCCAGACTCTGAACGATCGTTCTGCTGGTAGAAATTAATTCTCTCTGAGTGCAGTCGTAAATGGGTTTTGTTGTAGCTGGCATAAAATTTTGTTTTGTGCCACAAAAATTTCACTAAACCATCAGATCATTTTCATCCCATAGGATGAAATCAATCTCAGCACTAACCATTACTATTCTCAGCTTTTCCCCTGACAAATAACAGTTTGGGTGTAAAAAATAAAATTTCAACGGGTAAAGAATATATCGGGTAGCTGTAACCACCATCCCCCAAGGTGTAATTAGTATATCGGGTGCCTGTAATCAATATATCGGGTGGCTGTAATTGGCATATCGGGTAGGGGTAATCAGTATATCGGGTAGCTGTAATCGGTATATCGGGTGGCTGTAACAAACATATCGGGTGGCTGTAATTAATATATCGGGTAGCTGTAATCGGTATATCGGGTAGCTGTAATAAATGTACCACCTCGCTGTAATAAATAGCACAGTTCCGTTCGTCTTGCAACCGATGAAACATTCCGGACCCCGGAGTCGGAAATTCAAACATCATCATAATCACATCAATCCCTCGCCCCGTCTCCCTCTCTCTCGTCCTTCGTCCCTCTCCCTCTCCCTCGTCCCTCTCCCTCGTCCCTTTATAATCCACTCGTTCACACCTCGTTTACACCACAATAACTATTAAATTATATCAAAAACAAATTAGCATAATGTACGGTCTGCATGTTTGCATCGCATTAAAAAAGATGCATAAAAAAATCAAACCAAATGAAACCAAACAAAACAATCACAAAATTTCTTGCTTCGGCAACTCTTGCCGTTGCATTCGTGTCAAGTGGTTTTGCTCAGGCAAACCTTGGCGCAAGTTGCGGATGCCCTCCCGTTGCATCGCGCCCAACTGTTCTTGTATCAACACTCGCCACTAATGGTGGTGCACTTGATGGAGAATTACTCGCAGCAAACACCATTTTCACCTGCGACAAAACATGGATACTGGACAAAAAGATTTATGTACCAAGCGGAAAAGTGTTAACCATTCAACCGGGTACAGTAATTAAAGGAAACACAGGAACTGCTGCTAACGCAACTGCATTAACAGTTGAAGTTGGAGGTAAAATTTTTGCTTCGGGCACTGAAGATTGCCAGATTGTATTTACTGCTGCTGCCGATAATTTAGACGGAACATTCCCGATTGCCAGCAATGGTCAATGGGGTGGAGTTTCCATTGCCGGAAAAGCAACCAATAATTTAACACTTGCGGCTAATGGTCCATTTCAACCAGGAGTTGGTGATGGTCGCCTTTGCGTTGCAGACGGTATTGGAACTTTTGAAGGTTTTGCATCATCAAACAGTAAAGATCAGTTTGGCGTTACTCCTGCTTCTTTTGATGATAACGACAACTCAGGAATTCTGAAGTATGTATCTATCCGTCATGCAGGTGCAATATTGCAGGTGGGCGGTGAGTTGAATGCTTTATCACTTGGATCAGTAGGAAGAGGCACTACTATCGAGCACATTGAAATAGTATCATGCGCTGATGATGGTATTGAGTTTTGGGGTGGAACCGTTGATTTGAAATATGTAACCATGCTATTCGGCAACGACGACAATCTTGACTGGGATGATGCATGGAAAGGAAGAGTTCAATTTCTTTTTGTTTTGAAAACCGACAACACGGCAAGTGTGGATAGTGATAACGGAATGGAATGTGATGGAGATGATCAGAAATCAAACAACACTCCTCGTTCGCATCCTGTAATTTATAATGCAACATTCATTGGCAACAGCAAAACAACTTTGACTTCTGACAACAGTTCAATTGCAGGTATCAATGCAAAAGAGTTGACTGAAGGAGAAATTTATAATTCAGTATTCGCTAACTTTAAAAATGGTTTCAATATGGTTAAGTCTATGGGAACCAGAGTAAACTCAATCAACGGAGTATCAAGTGAAGCATACCACAACTGGGCGAACACAGGTGGAAACACTACTGCCAGTTTAAAAGTAAAATGCAACACATTCATCGGTTGCACAAACCCTATTACTGTCGGAAGCAATCCTGCAAATGTGCTTACTTCTGATACTGCTCAGTTTTATACAACTGATGGTAACATAGCTGTTTCATCTGTTCCGGGTTTCAGTTCTGTATTTACAGTAAACAACACCACCAATGTAATTTCTCAGCGTGTTGATGCCGTTCCGAATCCTGCTTTAACCTCTTCACTTATTTCAACTCCTGTTGATGGATTTTATTCTACTGCAGCTTACCGTGGAGCATTTGCTTCTACCGGTCAAAACTGGTTATCAACCTGGACCTATACTACCTTGTTAAATGCAGTTACAGGAATTCAACCTTGCCCGACTGACATTAACCAGGATGGTATTACCAATAATGTTGACTTCTTACAGTTGTTGGGTCAGTTTAATCAATCTTGTCAATAATAGTATAAACCCCAAATCAAAATCATAACTAAAATGAAAATGAAAAAAATAATACTCGGCATAGCCTCCTTATTTCTTGCAGGTGTTGCCAGTGCCCAAAATGGGTTAGAACAAATTACAGTTGAAAAATATTATGTATCAAACAGTGTGGATGCCACTAACAGTGTTGGTACTCTTCCTGTTGGTTCAAACACATGGAGAATTTATGCTGATCTTCTTCCCGGTTACAACCTGCAAGCAGTTTATGGTGTAGCTAATCACACTTTACTGATCACATCATCTACTACATTTTTTAACAACGAAGATTACGGAAGCACCACACCAAACGGAATAAGTGTAACCAACTCAAGAAAAAATTCTGTAATGGTTGACTCCTGGTTTTCAATGGGAGGAAATGCTGCAGGAAAAGTTGCTGTTCTGAAAACAGAAGACAGCGATGGTGCATTGGTTAACTCTACAGTGCCTATTATGCTTCAGCACAACGATGCTACTGCCGGAATTCCGATTAACACTCAAGATGGAATGATTGCAGGATCTCCTGCATCAGTAACTTTTGTGGGTATTGCTAATTCAGGAAATGGTGATCTTGGAGTGTTTGATGGATTGAGCCAGGTTGGTGGAAACTTCACCACTTCAAATGGTTCTATTGCAGTACTTGGTGGTGTTACTGGTCCAACTGTAGCTAACCGTGTTTTAATCGGTCAGTTTACAACAACAGGAATTTTTCACTTTGAATTGAATTTACAGATTGGTACTCCAAGTGCCGGAGTACAAAACTTTGTTTCTTCAAATCCGGTTGGTGCTGAAATCAGCATTCCGAGCTTGACCGGAACTTTTGGTGTACCGAATACTTTGCCAACAGTTAGCATTACTTCACCTGCAAATAATGCAACATTTGTTTTGCCAAATACAGTTGCAATTGCAGCAACTGCGAGTGATGCAGATGGAATAGTTTCTAATGTTGAATTTTTAGTTGACAATGTTGTGGTTGGAAGTGATAATACTTCTCCATACTCTTTTAACTGGACTGCTGTTGTTGGAACTCACCAATTAAAAGCAAGAGCAACTGACAATAGCAGCGGACAAACTACTTCATCTGTTGTTACTGTAATCGTTGGAAACAATATTGTTCCAACCGTATCACTTACATCACCATCAAACGGCGCATCGTTTATTGCTCCTGCAGTTGTAAATATGACTTCTACTGCAAATGATGCTGATGGTACAGTTGCACAGGTTGAATTTTTTGTTGACAATGTTTCAGTTGGTATTGATAATGCAACTCCATTTAGTTTCGGTTGGACAAGTGCTGCTCCATTTGGCTTCCGCCAATTAAAAGCAGTTGCGACCGACAACAATGGCGCATCAACCACTTCAAATATTATTACTATAAGCCTTGCTGATCCAAATGCACTTTCATATAAAGTAGTAAATACAACTAATACCTGCGAGCCAAGCATATTCTGCATGTATGTAAGTGCTGAAGATGTAGTATCCAATGTAATCGGATACGATGTAGTGATGAATTATGATGCAACAAAAGTAACACCTACAGGAATCGTAACTGTTGCAAGTGATCTTATCAACCCTGGTTATGTAGATGTAATCAATAGCATTGATGCAGGTAACAGCAATGTAAATATTTCTTTATTCTTTAATGGTAATGCTCCTGCCAATACCTTTTTCTCAGGTTCAGGAAATATTTTTTGTGTAGAGTTCAGTAAAACAGCAAATTTTGTTGCTGTTGATACGGCTGCGTTCAGTGTTGTTTCATTGCAGGAAAGTTATATCACCGGCGTACAACAGGTAGCGGCTGATGCAGGTAAGTACAATACTTACAAAGACAGTTCATTTGTGGGCTTACTAAGTTTTTGGTCGAACAATGCGGCAATGCCTTACAACCTGGGTAATCCGGCTCAGTACCTGATTACAAATATTTATGGCAACAACTCAAATTGCTCAAGCGAATCAGCAACTGCAAGTCAACCTGATTTAACAGGTCATTTTACTTACACCACTAATAATGGCGAGAACATTACCATTAAAAAAGACATTGCTTCTGCTACCAGCATTCAGCCGGTTGTAAATGGTTTCGATGCTTTTCTTGCAAGAAGAGTGTTGATTAATGATGCCACATTTGTTCCTTCTATTTTCCAGTTAATTGCCATGGATGTGAATTTGGATGGTGTTATCAGTGCAGGTGATGTTTCTCAAATTAACCAGAGAACAGTTTTGATAAACCCTGAAATGAAACAGGCATGGAATTATAGTGCGAATGGTACTTCTCTTGGTCCGGTTTCTAAAGATTGGTTGTTCATTGACCTTACAACATTGAATAATGATTTGGATTACAGAGTATCATTTACTTACCCTGCTGATGACGGAGTTGGAGCTTATAAAAACAGAGTGCCTGTTGTTCCTTTTTGTCTTCCGCTTCCGAATTTAAGTGCAGATACCTCAAGTGATTGCACAGTTCTTATTACTGAAACATACAAAGGCATTTTAATCGGAGATGTGAATGGAAATTACTCAACTGCAGGTGCAGGATTTTATTCGGGAGGAAAAGTAAGCGAAGGCGACAAAGTGATTTTCGATTTGACAAAAGCTGTTTCAGGTGAAGGATTTGTTGATGTTCCGGTTTATGTAACATCAGCCGGTTCAGTTAATGCACTTGATTTCGCTGTTGCGTTTGACAACACTAAATTATCTTTTAACTCAATTATTAATAACACCGAAAGCCTTGAGTCAATGGCAAATTTCAATGTTAATGACATTACCTTACGATTCACTTCATACAGTCTTGATCAGTTTGTAATAAGCAAACCAATTGCAACTATTCGTTTTAACACCACAGAAAAAATAACCAAGGCTGATTTCAATTCGCTTGAAGGTTATTTGAATGGTGATCGCGTAGAATTGGAAATAAATACAGATGGATCGGTTTCAGATTACAATGTCAACATTTTCCCTAATCCTGCCAATGAAATGATAAATGTTGTTTCTACTGAAGATGCAACCATCCAGTTATTCAGTGTGAACGGAAGTCTTTTGTTTAAATCTGTTAATGTAATTGCTAATGAGAAACTGCAAATAAATACTGCAAGTCTTGCGAATGGCGTTTACCTGCTTCAGGTTTCTAACGACAACTTTGTATCTACTAAAAAAATAGTGATTCAGAAGTAATTTTTTTTAATAATTTTTTCTAAACCATCCCGATTAATTAATCGGGATGGTTTTTTTTAAATAAAATTCAAATCAAATGAAAAAACAGATTGTACTAATTGTTGCTATCATTTTCAGTTCATTATTTTCATTTGCGCAATCTCCAAATGACATAAGCACTATTGATGTGCAGGATACCGTAGTTTTTGATATATCACAAGCAGATTCCGGAGTCGGATATATAGAATTCCCTGTTTACTTTTTATCAGATGACATTGTAAATGCGCTGGATTTTTCGTTCAAATACAATCAAACAGATTTTACATATGATACCATTTTTAAACTTGCAAGTTATTTATCTGTTACCTCCAATTACAACAGCGGAAATCAAACTGTTTATTTCACTTCCTTCAGTATTACAACTTTCGCGAATAATACGCCAATGGTTAAAATCCGTTTCAATGTTTCATCCGGAAAATTCTGTACCGATGATTTAAACAGTGTACTTGTTTATCTGAATGGCGATGCCTGTTCTGCTAAAATTACGGAATGTATTAGTGATACAGATACTGTCAATGCGATAGTTGCACCGGTTAATAATAATGAGTCGGTTGAACTTTTTCCTAATCCTTCAAATGGATTTTTTCAGATGAACTTTTATACTAATAGTAGTGAGTCATATCAGTTAATTGTTTCAGATATGAATGGAAAAGTGGTGTGCCATCAAAACGGAAATTCTAATGTTGGGGAAAACAAAAGGAATCTCAATCTGGAATTTCTTTCAAAAGGAGTTTATCTGGTACAGGTAGCGACACCATCTTTGAACTTTCATAAGAAAATACTATTGCAGTAAATTCAGAAAGAATAAAAAAGAACTCAAAGCGAAGTTCTTTTTCTTATATTATTAGCATTCAGAGGAGTACAGAAGTACTCCTCTTTTTTTATTATAATTATTAATAGAATTTTTCTATAAGTAATAATTAAATAAGTATCCAGAAAGAAGAAACTTTTTATAAAACTACAAACTGATTTTCTTTGTCAGTTTGTGTACTTTGTTTAATGCTTTAAATGTTTACGAAGTTGTCTTTCTTATTTAAAAACTTACTCTAAGGTGCTGTTAGTCTCCTATTGCTTTTCTCTCAGTCGGTTATTATTAATTTATTTGCCGTAGTTATTTTGTTATCTAGTGGAACCCCTACAGGTCTCAAAAATCCAAAAAAAACTCAACTAACTGGATCACTGAATTATCAGAAGTATTAATATTCGTATTGCTGTTTGTTTTTGGATAAAAAAATGAAAGCAATTTTATGCTTCTGGCAACAGAAGTTGACTCGGTTTATTCTGAGTAGATATTATCGAACTCTTTTTTGTACTTTAATCATTACAGTTGTAATGACCAAAATTAGAGTTGCAAGAGTAAAAATTGCTGAAGTCATTTAAATGTTTTGACAAAAATATTGTTGTCAATTATTTTCAATCGATAATAAAATCATTGTTTCAAACAAATAATTTTATTGTGTATCGTTTAAAATACAAGCAGTATTTAATGATTTCATTCGTTAGGTTTGAAAAAATTTTATAATGAATTATAGAAGATTGGGAAAATCAGGATTGCAGGTAAGTGAATTGTCATTTGGCTCATGGTTAAATTTTGCCAAGGTGGGTACAAATGATTCAATGGAGAAATGCATGAAGTATGCATATGAAAACGGAGTGAATTTCTTTGATAATGCAGAGGGATATGTTTATGGAAAGTCGGAAGAGTTGATGGGAAAAATTTTGCAAAAGCATAAATGGACACGTGATACTTACATTGTAAGTAGCAAGGTTTTTTTTGGCACTGGAGGCAAACTTCCCAATCAAACTGGACTTAGTCGTAAGCATGTAACTGAGGCTTGTCATGCAGCATTAAAAAGATTAAGGGTTGATTATCTTGATTTGTATTTCTGTCATCGCCCCGATGTAAATACACCTATTGAAGAAACCGTATGGATAATGAATCAACTGGCCTTGCAGGGAAAAATTTTATATTGGGGTACTAGCGAATGGAGTGCTAAGCAAATTACAGAAGCCCATACAATTGCAAAACAATTAAATCTGCTTGCCCCCTCAATGGAGCAACCGCAATACAATCTTTTTCATCGAGATAGATTTGAAAAAGAATATCAAAAATTGTATACTGACTTTGGAATGGGAACAACAACCTGGTCGCCACTTGCTTCAGGGTTGCTAACAGGAAAATACATCGACGATATTCCTAAAAATTCAAGATTGGGATTAAAAGGATTGGAATGGTTACGGGAAAGCGTTTTAGGAGATAAAGAAAAATTGGAGAAGGTGAAAAAACTTTCTATGCTCGCTAAAAAATTAGAAATACCAATGAGTAGAATGTCGTTGGCTTGGTGTTTAAAGAATAAAAATGTTAGTACTGTCATTATTGGAGCATCAAAATTAGAACAGCTCAAAGAAAATTTAAAATCTATTGAGACAACGGTGCTTTTAACAGAGGAGGTAATGAAAGAAATAGAAAGGGTACTTGGGAATAAGCCACGGATGGCGGGCATTTAATTTTTATTTTTAAAAATATTTTTTTGTTTTAGATGATTTAGAAATTGATAAAAGAAAATTCATTTGCATTCATTCTTAATCCTGTTTCATCAGGGGGGAAGTCGTTAAAGTTTTGGAAGAGTTTTGAACCACTTCTACATCGTTATAAATTAGAATTCATTTGCAAAACAACAAAGAAATCAGGTGATGCAATTGCTTTAGCCCAAGAGGCAATAGGGGAAGGATATAGAAAAATTATTGCCGTTGGTGGGGATGGAACTTTACACCAAGTAGCGAATGGAATTTTATTGCAAAATGATATTGATTCAAAAGAAATAAGTATTGGATTAATTCCAATGGGAACAGGAAACGATTTTGGCAACTATTGGAAATTACCGAAACGAAATGAACAAATTATAGAACTGATTCAAAAAAACAAAACTGTCTTTCAGGATGTTATCAGTGTGAATTTTATTTCAGAAAATAAAATGGCTTTCATCATAAGTATGGGAGGGTGTGGATTTGATTCGCATGTTGCCGTAAAAGCACACAATCAAAAAATGAATGGTAACGGGGGGAAATTGGTTTACTTGCGTTGTTTGGCAACTTCACTATTTGGTTATAGAGCACAAAAGGTGTTTTTGAAAATTGATGAAGAAACTATTTCCGGTAAAATATTTTCAGTAGCAATTGGAAATAATCACAGTAACGGAGGTGGAATAAAACAATGTCCTGAAGCATCCATGACTGATGGAAAATTAAACATCACTGTTATGGGTGACATTTCAATTCCACAAATACTTTTGAACCTGAAGGGACTTTTTACAGGGGGATTTACCAAGCATTATAAGGTAAAAACTTTTGTTGCCACCAAAGCAATTATAAAATGTGAGGGAGAAAATATTTTGGAATTGGATGGCGAGCCTTATTTTAATCTTCCGGCTGAAGTTGAAATAATTCCTTCCTGTTTAAAAGTTATTATTCCTTAGATTTAATGGTGAGGTAATATTTTATTTTATTAAATTCTTGATCATTGAAGCAATCAATATTTAATAGGTCATTCACAGAGTTGAATGCGCCATGTTGTGTTCTAAAATTTACAATAGTTGTGGCTTGTTTGTAACTGATGTATGGATGATTATTTAATTCATCTTTAGTTGCTGTATTCATGTTAATTTGAATGATGGTTGCACCGCCTGCATCGGCACATTTTATTTTATTTTTTATCAATTCAAAAGTTTCGGGTTTCATGCCAAACACTTCATTAATTTGATTTACAGTATAAAAGCCACCTAATTTATTTTTGTATTCTAAAATGTTTGATGTGATATAAGGGCCAATGCCATACAGTTTTACCCATTCAAGAGAATCGGCAGTATTGATGTCAATTATTTTTGTTTGATAAGATGCAAATGTTTTTTGTTCCGTTTTATTTTTTTCATGGATAGAATTATTGATAACAATAAAGTCTTTCACGCGATTAAAATCTTCTTCTGAGAGCGTATATATTTTTTTAAAATCCTCTGGCGATTTAAAATGACCTCCTTTATTTCTATAATTAATTATGCTTTTAATAGTTCTTGATTCTAATCCAAGTTTGGCAAAATCATTTTCATTTGATGTATTTGGGTCAAAGGAAAAGAGCTTTGTAATTTTTTTTCCAACTATTATTGATTCCGTCTTTGTATTAGAGGCAAAATATTCTTTTATAATTTCTTTATTAGAATTCCCATTCTCTTTTGGTGTTTTATTTTGACCGGCATAAAATTTTTTTACACCTTCTTCAAATACATGATTATCAACTTTATCTTCGGAATTGAATAGTAGATAAATTTGTGGTGATATAGAGAGTAAAACTATGAGAGCAGATAAAATAAGCAGCGCTCTTTTTTCTTTTTTATTAAAAGAGAAATATTCTTTGGCTTTTCGCTTAATTGACATCCTACATCAATTCTATTGCTATAAAGCTAATAGAATTTTTATAAAAAAGAAAGGCTCCGAATTTGGAGCCTTTCTTAAATCAATACTTTAGAAAAGAATTATTTCGACACAACAATTTTTGTGAAGGTTTCATAATCACCTTTCTTAATTCTAACATTGTATAATCCATCTTCAATAGATGAAGGCAATTGAATCATGGTGTTCAATTTTCCTTCGTTTAATGATAGAAGTTTAGAATAAACAACCTGACCAAGTACATTGTAAACATCAACACTCACTTCAGATGAAGAAAGATCATATGAGTTTAAGTTAATGGTAAATTGTCCTTCATTTGGATTTGGATAAAGAGCAACATCAACCATTTGAGCAACTTGTTCGTCAGACATTTCTTCAATACGGCAAGTAGTTACATTAATCATTGTTAAAGGTGTAAATCTTAATGTTCCACATGAGTCAGTAATAGCAACTCTGTATGGACCATTTGTAGTAACTAAATAAGAAGGATTAGTTGCACCACTGATTGGAGTAGTTCCTTTAACCCACTGGTAGTTCAAGCTTGGATTAGTAACAGTAGAAGTTAATAAAACTGTATTATTAATACATGCACCAATAATTAAGGTAGGATTAGCGAAATTGATCATAGTATAATATACAGAGTCTTTAGAAGAGCATCCTCCACCAACTACATCTGTAACTTTTACTTTGTACTTAAATGTTCCTGACCATGTTGGAGTGTAACTGTTAGTAATTGCTCCAGGAATTGTAAATGGTCCGCGTTTCCATAAGTAGGTATATCCCGCATCATAAGGAGTAGTTAACGGAACAGCTTGTCCAAAGCAAACAGTAACCGGACCAGCAGGTGAAATATCTGCAACCGGATTTGCAACTGAAACTGTTTGTGTTGAAGTAATACATCCAAGAATAGTGTAAACAATACTGTAAGGACCACCAACACCTGCAGTTGCAGGATTAAAGATATTTCCACTTACACCAGGACCACTGAATGTTCCACCAGCGGTTGCAGGAACTAATGTAACTGGTGAAGCAGTTGGACAATACCTTGCATTTAATGTAGTAAACGATGCATTTATAACTCCAGGATCAGAAAGAATAATATCAGTTGATCCAACAGTTCCAAAATATCCATCTAATTGAACATAGTATGTATGACCAGGAGTCAAACAATCACTATATAAATAGGAAGAGAACATTACACCGCCATGAGCGGCATAATCAGCATCATCATCATTTGCAGCAATTAAGGTTGCACCGCCAGTTAAAATAGCATTGCAATCCGCTGCATCCCATATAGCAAGTTGAGTATCAAAATCAGGAGAGTTAATAGTAATTCTTCCTGAAGCAGGAGCATCGAAAATAAACCAAAGTGTATTTTCTAATCCGCTATTACACCATCCATCATTTACCTGACAGCCATTTGCAGGGGGAGCTGGTTCACTTGGATTTGCAGTAGCAGAACTATTATCATATGGACCATTAGACCCAATAGCTAAAGATAAAGCACCACATGGATCATCATTTGGCGGAGGAGCTAAGCAGCTGATATCTAATTGGAAATCGCCTGTAGCTACATTATATCCATTTACAAGAATATAATAATTTGTACCAATTACTGTTGGAAATGATACTTCCGATAGTAGGCCACAAAAGTCATCGATGCCTCCTACGCAGGTAAGTGTATTACAATCACCTGAATAAACATTTATTTTACTATCGTAATTTGGTCCATTACATAAAGAAGCTGTTGCTACAAAACCATTACCTGCTAATACATACCAAACACCAGCAGCTTCAGGAGTTGTTCCACAGAAAGTGGCATTACCATCTACCGTTGCATAAAGAGTTGATCCGAGTACAACATCTCCACAGTGAACAACTTCAGCACCCAAACAAGAGTCATTTGCCGGAGGAGGAATAGCCGCACCACAAGTTAAAACAGCTGTATAATTTGATTTTGATCCACCACAAGTATATCCATTGAAACTATTCGGAGCTACAAATGCCCAATAAGTACCTGCTGGTAAGTTTGCAGCTGCAGATGTCGTATCGCATTCATTTAATCCTTGGGAAAATACGAGGAATTGAGGTGCTCCACATCCAAGGGACGCATCAACAAATCCAACAAGTCTTGGGAATCCGGAATTAACAGTAAACGAAACATTTGATGGTGAAGCAATTGTAAATTCATACCAATCAGTATCACGGAAATTATTATCAGCGAATGAAGTACCACAAACTGTATCGCCACAGGCAATCGGCTCATATGCCGGAACAGGCATATTGCAGCCACCATTTGCATCTCCGCCACAAACTTCATTTTCCTGATTTGCAGTTGCCGATGGGCAAACCACACAAGGAGGTGGAGCATCAAACACACAAATATCAAAAGTCGTTGTAGAAGGAGGAGTAAAATAATAATCATAAACACCAATATAATATGTCTGACCTACAGTAAGACCACTTAATTCCAGTGCTTCAATACCACCACCGAAGGTGATATCCTGACAACCAAGTTGGTTTCCGCCACATGCATCAAAAGCTTCAATAACAGCATCAAAATTTGCTGATCCTGTTACCTGAACAACCGGATTGGTTGTGGTTGCAACAAATTGGTACCATACATCGTCCTCACCGTAACCGCCCGTACATCCTAACCCTGATTGAATAACGGCACCGGCAACATCTCCTGCAGTTGGAACGCAAGATGGGTTTTGAATAATTACAGTAGCATCAGAACATATATCATTTGGGATACTTGGTGGAGGATTTGGAGCACATACATATGTAACATATGTATTTTTTCCGCTTCCACAAGGGTAGCCATCAAACGAAGGATTATAAGGTACAATAACATAAATATATGTACCAACAGAAAGAACGCTCGTAATACTTAAAGTATCACACTCATTAGGCGTATTCACAAATTGGTCAAATTGAGTAATTGGACAGGGAGTATTTGGCCCAACAAATCCCATTGAACATGGGAATTGAGTAATAGCAACGAAAGTATAGGTACCAGGTGTAGTAATGTCAATCGAATACCAATCGGTATCCCTTGTTCCACCAGACATCCAAGCATTTCCACAAATAGTATCACCGCAAGCAATTGGCTCAAATGATGGTATTGCCATATTGCAACCACCATTCACATCAGCTCCACAAGATTCAGATTCAGATGTATAAGTGGGTGAACATGTTAGAACACAGGGCGCTAAGCAAACAACATCAATTGTGAAATCTCCTGTGGCGCCATTGTATCCATTTACGAGAATATAATAATTTACTCCAAGTTGAGCAATAAAAGAAACCTGTGATTGTAATCCACAGAAATCATCATTACCGCCAACACAAACAAGATTGTTACAATCTCCAGAGTATACATTTATTTTAGAATCCCATGTGGTTCCAGTACAAGTTGATATAAAAGTATTTGAACCATCACCTACTAATGTGTACCAAACTCCAGGAGCTGTAACAGAAGTACCGCAAGTTGGAGCTATATCAGCTATTGCGCCAATAGTTGTTCCGGTAACAACATCACCACAAACAAGTGTGATTGCATCTGTACAAAAATCATTTAGAAGAGTTGAAGGAGGAGCGTCAAACACGCAAATATCAAAAGTTGTAGTTGCAGGAACTGTAGCAAAAATATCGTACACTCTAACAAAATAAGTTTGCCCAATTGTTAAAGGTGCTAAAGTTGATGTAGCAACTCCACCAGTACCTGAACCTTGAATACAAGCTAATTGATTTCCGCTGCATTGATCAAAAACTTCAGCTACAGGATAGAAACTTGCTGAACCTGTTACCTTAACTGTTGCGACATTTGCTGTTGCAACAAATTGATACCAAACATCATCTTCTGCGGTTCCTATGCAAGCAGCTCCCGTTTGGATAAAGGCACCTGCAACATCACCTGAAGTAGAAACGCAAGTTGTGTTTTGGGTTATAATAGTTGCATCAGTACAAATATCATTAGCAACAACCTGAATAGGATTTGGAGCACATACATATGTTAAATAATTATTTTTTCCACTTCCACAGGCATAACCATTAAATACAGTTGGGGAAATAAAATAAATCCAGGTACCAGCAGTCAGATATCCAGTTAAACTTAATGAATCGCATTCATTTGGAGAAGTTACATAATCAGTAAATGCTGTAATCGGACAAGATTGATTTGGACCAATATATCCCATTTGAGCAGTAAACATTGTTTTAGCATATATGGTATAAACTCCGGGAGTAGCTACTTGAAAAACAAACCAGTCGGTATCACGAATGTTTCCATCAGCCCAGCTTGTTCCACAAATTGTGTCGCCACAATTTATTGGTTCAAAAAACGGAACAGGCATATTGCAACCACCATTTGCATCAGAACCGCAAGCCTCAGCTTCTGGAATTGATGTTGCAGGGCAATCAAAGCACAATGTGTTCCAGTAAAATGAAAAAGGATAGCCACTTGAATCAGTAGCATTGCAAAAAGTTGAAACTTGAAATTCGTATTGAGTTGCAGGTGTTAAGCCAGCTACTGCAAGTGTAGTAGTAGGCGCAGTAACAACAGTTGGGGTTGCCCATGTTGGAACAGTAGCAGGGTCCGAATATTTTTTATATCTTACCTTATATTTAATTGCAGAAACATCTCCGGTCCAGTTTAAATCAGCAGAAGTAGTTGTAGAATTGGTTACATTTAATGCTGTTGAGAATGGACAAGTTGGTCCGGGTTGAACATTTACAGAGTAATCTTCTGTTTCACCATAAAACGAAGCATTAGCATTACATGGTTCCGGAGTAACATTATATGACATCATTACACGCATACGGGTTATTCCAAGAGTTGCTCCTGATGGAACATTTACAGTTCCTGAAAACGAACCTCCACCGTTATTTGAAAGAATATTTGATTCACCAGCATCAGTTAATATTCCATTCTGATTCCAGTCAATAAAAACACCGACTTGGTCACCTGTATAGAAAGGAGGACCTACGATTACGGTTATTGGATAATTAAGACCTGCAAAAACATCAGTAAATGTTGATGTGAAATCTTCGTATTGCGAAGTGCTACAACCGCTTCCATAATTTATGGAACCAACCGTAACATTGCTGATGAACTCATCGCACCCTCCGAATCCATAGGAAGGAGTGCAGTATTGCGCATTTGAATTTGTATACGCGAAAATGGTTGATAAAAATAGTAAGCAAAAGATCAACTTGCTCCAACTATTTTTTGTAAGGGATTTGAAGAAAAATTCCATAAAGGTTTGGTTTGGTTTTTATTTTAAGGAGGCTAAAGACAATTAAAAAATTCTAATTATCAAACTTTTTTAATAAAAATACTTTAAAAATATTCTATTAAAAAATTGGAAGTATAGATAATATTACATATTAAATAAAGGCCTGCCAATAATTTCGCGAAATGGCCAAGGAATTGATGCGAGCATTATTAATAATGAAAGGAGAAAATAAATTGTTCCTTTTGAAAATCTAGCAGCATCTGTCTTTGCTTTTTTTACCATCACTCTTCCAATGTGTACGAATGCAATGGCAATTACCATCATTACTAAATGTTCCATTCCCCAGAACCGGCTGTAGGTGTCCTTCATATCGATATGAAATGAATTAGTGGCGGGACTGAGAAATAAATAAAGCACCAATCCAACAATTAATTGTATATCCATAGCAATAGAATAATACAAGCTGATTTTATTATCAGAGGGGGTGAATGATTTTTTTTGTAACCATCCACTTAGGTATTTGATAATAGTAATTACGGCAAGAATTAATACTATCCATCGTAATCCGGAATGAGATTTTAAAAATGCATCGTACATAGTTTGTGTTTTTAGTAGTCTCTGTTTAAATCAAATTGTTCTAAATAGTCTGCAACCTTTCGAAGGAAGGCGCCACCTAAAGCCCCATCAACTATTCTATGATCGTAAGAAAGCGATAAGAACATCATGTGTCGAATAGCAATCACATCTCCCTGTGGTGTTTCGAGTACAACAGGTTTTTTCTTAATTGCTCCAGTTGCCATGATGGCGACTTGAGGTTGATTAATAATTGGTGTGCCCATTAGGTTTCCGAATGTTCCAACATTGGTAACGGTAAATGTTCCCCCTTCAATTTCATTTGGTTTCAGTTGACCTTTGCGAGCACGATTAGCTAAATCATTTACTTCTTTAGTAATGCCAATTAAATTTTTTGTGTCTGCATATTTTATAACAGGCACAATTAAATTTCCGCTTGGAAGTGCAGCAGCCATTCCGATATTAATATCTTTTTTGCGAATAATTTGCGTTCCGTTCAAAGACGAATTCACCAATGGAAAATCTTTTATTGCCTTCACAATTGCCTCAATAAACAACGGAGTGAAAGTTATTTTTTCGCCTTCGCGTTTTTCAAAATCTTTTTTCACGCGCTCCCTCCACATAACCATATTTGTTACATCTGCTTCAACAAATGAAGTGACATGTGCACTAACCCTTTTGCTCATCACCATGTGATCAGCAATGAGTTTGCGCATACGATCCATTTCTATAATTTCTACATTGCCACTTGTTGAAACTGGTTGCTGTTGTAAGGTTTGTTCGGGAGTTGATGCTGTTATTTGAGTGGTTGTTCCATTCTTGCGTGAACTCACATAATTCAGAACATCTTTTTTTGTTAAACGATTTTCCAATCCTGTTCCGGTAATTGACTCTAACTCACCCATATTGATTCCTTCACTTCGTGCAATGTTTAAAACAAGAGGCGAATAAAATCTTGCGCTATTACTCTGTTCGTTTGATGGTTGAGAAGTTGTTGTTGGAACTGGTGTTGTTTTTGACGAAGTGGGGCCAACTACGGTTGTAGGGGTAAAAGCCTTTTGGGATACGGCTGAACTCGTTGAGATAATGGCGATTGGTTTATTTACAGCAATTACATCACCAACTTTGTAAAGAAGTTTTGTTACAGTTCCAGCATAAGGCGAAGGAACTTCACTATCAACTTTATCAGTAGCTATTTCTAATACTGCTTCATCCAATTCTACCTTATCGCCTTCATTTTTCAACCATTTTAAAATGGTTGCTTCTGTAATGCTCTCACCCATTTTGGGCATTATGAGTTCTGCTTCGGCCATGTTTACTGAATTTTTCCTCGACAAAAATAAGAATCAAAATTTGTTAGAAAATTTTATGTTGATTAAGGTTCTAATATTCCTAGTAATTCCATTCGCAATAGATTCAAAGCGGCTACACAAGTCATTTCAATATTTTGAATTCGATTTCGATGAAAGAAATATTTTTTTGCAATAATTTCAGTTTCAGTTCCTAGTGCAATCCAAACAGTTCCAACGGGTTTATCTGGTGTGCCACCATCTGGTCCTGCAATTCCACTCACAGCAATGGCATAAGTGGTTTTAAATTTTTGTTTTATACCTGCTACCATTTCGCGAACGGTTTCTTCACTTACTGCACCAGTGTGTACTAGTGTATCGTGATTCACACCGAGAAAATTTTCTTTCGCATCGTAACTATAAGTAATCAGCGAGCCATCGAAGTAAGAAGAGCTTCCGGAAATAGAAGTGAGTTTGTGCGCAATGTATCCTCCGGTACAACTTTCGGCGAGGGCGATGTTTGCATTTCTTTCCTTCAGCATTTTTCCAACTACACTTTCCAATGATTCATCGTCGTAACCGAAAACATATTTATCAATGAGCGGAATGAGTTTACTTTCCTGCTCTGCAATTTCTTTTTTCAGTTTTGATTCATCGGTTCCGGTTGCTGTAATTCGCAAACGCAATTGATTCAATGCAGGCAGGTAGGCAAATCGAAAATGAGCAGGAATATTTTCTTCCCATTCTTTTATTAACTCGGCGAGAAATGATTCGCCAATTCCGCAAGTCATAATCGTTCGATGAATAATGATTGGAAACGAAAAAGTTTTTTTCAATCGAGGAATAATTTCTTCCGTTAACATAGTTTTCATTTCATAAGGAACTCCGGGCATTGAAACAAAAACTTTTTTCTCCTGCTGAAACCACATACCGGGCGCTGTTCCGTTTTTATTTTTTATTGCCACACAATTATCCGGCACTTCCGCTTGCTTCAGATTTGTTTCAAGCATCGGACGATTGAGTCTTGTGAAAAAACTTTTTACATCGTGTAACACTTCTTCATTCACAATCAGCTTTGCGCCGAAATATTTACATAGAACATTTTTTGTGATGTCATCTTTTGTAGGACCGAGCCCGCCGGTGATTAAAATAATATCAACAATTTGTTTTGCCTGATCGAGTGTGCGCAAAATGTCTTCTTCGCGGTCGCCGACACTGATGCGCGAATGTATCTGCACTCCGAGTTTACTCATCTCCTGACCGATGAAAGCGGAGTTAGTATCTATCACCTGACCGATTAAAAGTTCATCACCTATTGTTACGATGCAACAGTTCATAAATAATATTTCAGGATATAAATGTAATAGCGCTACTCATTCATTAAATAGAAAGGGCATTTCCGAACTATCCACATCAGCTGTTCGTTAAATTTTCGCAAGTCATAAATTAATATGAGTTGTCAGTTTAATTTTGAGAAATAAAGAATGAAATTCTGGATTTTGCTTTTCAGTTAGCAAATACAATCAAGAAGCAAACAGTTTTTCATTTCTCATTTTTACTTTTTAATTGACTGAAAAATGCAAGAAGCATATATAGTAGCAGGACTCCGCACCGCAGTGGGCAAGGCAAAGAAGGGCGGTTTTCGTTTCACGCGCCCAGATGATTTAGCTGTGGAAACTATAAGGCAATTACTTGCAACCGTTCCGCAACTCGAGCCGCATCATGTAGATGATTTAATTGTGGGCAATGCAGTGCCTGAAGCCGAGCAGGGTTTGCAGATTGGTCGCATGATAGCAGTACGCGCTTTGTCAATGAATGTACCAGGCATGACAGTGAACAGGTATTGCGCAAGTGGTTTAGAAACCATTGCAATTGCCACTGCAAAAATTCGCGCAGGCATGGCAGATTGCATCATAGCCGGCGGCACCGAAAGCATGTCGCTTGTGCCAACTGTCGGATGGAAAACTGTTCCCAATTACACGGTGTCGAAATCAACTCCTGAATATTATATTGGCATGGGGCTCACTGCCGAAGCGGTGGCGAACGAATACAATGTGAGCCGCGAAGACCAAGATGTTTTTTCTTACCAGAGTCACAAGAAGGCAATCGCCGCTATCACCAACGGATATTTCAAAAACCAGATTGCACCTATAACAGTTGAAGATGTAACAGTCAATGCGAAAGGCAAACGCGAAACAAAATCATTTATAGTGGACACCGACGAAGGACCGCGCGCCGATACTTCGCTAGAGGTGTTGAGTAAATTAAAACCAGTATTCGCCATCAATGGAAGTGTAACAGCTGGCAACTCTTCGCAAACATCTGATGGTGCTGCCTTTACTATTGTTATGAGCGAGCGCATGTGCAAGCATTACAATATAAAACCATTGGCGCGTTTAGTTGGTTGCGCAAGTGCAGGAGTGCATCCTCGCATTATGGGAGTTGGTCCTGTTGAAGCTGTACCTATAGCACTCAAGCAGGCAGGATTAAAATTGAAAGACATTGACCTCATAGAATTGAACGAAGCATTTGCTTCACAAGCATTAGCAGTGATTCGCACACTAGGAATGAATCCAGAGATTGTAAATGTGAACGGCGGAGCTATTGCACTCGGTCATCCCCTCGGTTGTTCAGGGGCGAAACTCACCATTCAACTCATCCACGAATTAAACCGATGCGGAAAAAAAAGCGGAATAGTTACAGCATGTGTTGGGGGTGGACAGGGAATTGCTGGAGTGTTTGAGGTGATGTAGTGTGTGAAAAGCTAAAAGTGAAAAACATCTCTTTTATAACACTAGATAAAAACTAAAGAACAAATTATTATGGCTGATAAAATAATCAAGCAAGCGCTCAAAGGCGGTGAATTCTTAATAAGAGAATCTTCATCGGCAGATACTTTTATTCCAGAAGAGTTCAATGAAGAGCAAAAAATGATGGCTCAAATGGCCGAAGACTTCATTGATAGCGAGGTGCTTCCTGTCAACGAACAAATAGACCATCAAGAAGAAGGGTTGATGATAAAACTGATGAACAAAGCTGGTGAACTTGGTTTGTTAGGTGCAACTATTCCCGAAGAATATGGTGGTTTCGGAAAAGATTTTATTACAGGAACATTGCTCACCGAAAAAATTGGTGCGGGTGGTTCGTTCGCTGTTGCTTGTGCGGCTCATACCGGAATCGGAACGCTACCAATTTTATATTTTGGAAATGAAGAGCAGCGTAAAAAATATATTCCCAAACTTTCTACTGGTGAAATGAAGGCCGCATACTGTTTAACAGAACCTGGTAGTGGAAGTGATGCACTTGCTGCAAAAACAAACGCAAAACTTTCTGCTGATGGAAAATATTATTTACTCAACGGTCAAAAGATGTGGATTACCAACGGAGGTTTCGCTGATGTATTTATTGTGTTTGCAAAAATTGATGGAGAAAAATTTACAGGTTTTATAGTTGAAGCAAACAGCGAAGGACTAACACGCGGAGAAGAAGAAAAGAAAATGGGAATCAAGGGTTCTTCCACCCGACAAATATTTTTTCAGGATGTGAAAGTGCCGGTTGAAAATCTGTTAGGTGAAATTGGAAAAGGTCACCTGATTGCATTTAACATATTAAATATCGGACGATTGAAATTGTGCGCTGCTGCAATGGGCGCAACAAAAAGAATGGCGACTATTTCAGTTGAATACGCAACACAACGCGAACAATTCAAACATAAAATTTCTGACTTCGGCGCCATAAAATATAAACTAGCTGAACAGGCAATTAAAATATTTACTGTTGAAAGTGCAATGTATCGTGCTTCTAAACAAATAGAAGAAAAGGCGCATGATCTTATAGGATCTGGATTGGAATACCCGAAAGCATTAATGGGTGCTGCAGAAGAATTTGCTATTGAATGTGCAATTCTCAAGGTGTATGGAAGTGAAATGCTAGATTATGTGGTGGACGAAGCTGTGCAGATTCATGGAGGATTGGGTTTCTCTGAAGAATATACACCAGCCCGCGCGTACCGTGACTCGCGCATTAACAGAATATTTGAAGGCACGAATGAAATTAACCGCCTGCTCACCGTTGATATGCTACTAAAACGCGCAATGAAAGGCCAGTTGGATTTAATGACTCCAGCAATGAGCATTCAGAAAGAATTAATGAGCATTCCGGATTTCAGTTCGGAAGACGAAGCGCCGTATGCTACTCAGCGCAAACAGATTTCAAATATGAAGAAAGGAATTCTGATGGTGGCTGGTGCAGCAGTGCAAAAACTGATGATGGCATTGGAGGGCGAACAAGAGTTGTTGATGAATATAGCCAACATGATTTCTGAATCCTACTTGTGCGAGTCGTTACTGCTTCGTGTGATGAAGATGAACGAAATAGGAATCGCTTCTGCTGAACACAACGATATTCTCAATGTAAATTTCCATGATGCCGCTGACCGCTTCCATTTCGAAGGAAGAAACGCACTCTCATCTTTCGCTGAAGGCGATGAACTGCGAATGATGCTGCTCGGATTAAAACGGTTTTCAAAAACTGAAATCATTAATACAAAGGATTGCCGAAGAAGAATTGCCGCGCGGTTAATTGACGCGAATAAATATTGCTTTTGATTAAATACTTTTGATACCTGAAGAAAATAATTTCTCACCTGCTAAACTTTAAGGCATTGTCTTTGTCTTAAAATCGAACACAAATAAATTAAATCATGAAAAAGAAAATTCTTACTGCAGTTGTTGCACTTTCAGTAGTTGCCACTTCATCAATTGCACAAACAAAAACTCTTTCTGCCCCGAGCAAGACTGAAACAACTGCTCCTAAAACTACAAGCAGTCCAACAATTACACAAACAGACCCTACTGATCCAACCAGTCAGATGAAACCTAAACTGGGAGCTTCGCAAATGGTTACACCTCCAGATGTGGTTGTTTTAAAGTTTAAATCAATTTATCCTTCTGTTCAGGGAGTGAAATGGCTGCAGAATAAGCAAACTAATTATGTGGCAATGTTTAAAAATAGCGGGGTTGAATGCCGTTCGGTTTTTAAAACAGACGGAACATTGGTAAGAGAAGCAAAAACTATTCAACAAAGTGCTTTGCCTCCACTGGTGAGTTCATACCTGGCACAAAATTTCGAAGGAAAAACTCCTAAGAAATGTGAAGAGATGAAAGAAGCCGGCGGCACAGTGATTTATATTATTAAGTATGATGATAAACTGGTTCGTTTGAATAGCGAAGGCAAGGAGGTAAAACAGCCGGATGATCTGGAAAACAATAAATAGCTTTTAATTAAAAAGAGAAAAAAGTCCTCAGATATATCAGGGGACTTTTTTTATTCGGGCTTTGGAGTGTTGGTACCTCCATCTAAAACATATTTCCAAGAACCATCTTTTTGCTTTTTCCATTCAGTGAAATAATTTCCGTAATAAATTGTATCTCCTTTTTCTGTCGGGGTTTTGTATTCCCAATTTCCGAAACTGTAACCGAGGTCACACGATAATCCGACATCTACTTTCACTGATTTCCACGAAACAACGCTTTTGTCTTTTTCAATACCAACTAATTTTTCTTTCAGTTTTTCAATTCCATAAACCGGATTTTCTCCATCGCTTGGTTTTATCACTTCAGAATCAGCGAAGGCAATCAAAGCTTTTGCAAAACCATTTTTAAATGAGTAAACACAAAACAAAGAATCTATTTTTTTGATTTTTGCCTTTTCCATTTCTTCTTTTGAAAAATTATTATGATTCGTGCAACTAAAGATTAAGATTTATGGGATTGAAAGGATGAAATAAAATTTCATGATGAATTTTTCTTGCAAGACAACTTTATTCGCCAAAATAAAATAAAAAAGCCGTTCAATTTTTTTGAACGGCTTTTAATATTTAATATTTATAAAATTATTTTATTCCATGCATTCTTTTTTCCAGCCACTTATAAATAGCAACTAACAGAATGGCTGCGCCGCCACTAAGCACAATAAACACACAGAAGAACTCAAACAGATTTGTTATTTCAAATCCGGCAAACGAAGGAAAGGCTACTACACCCGCTTCATTGGTAATTGGTTTTTCACCTGCACCCGGAGGAATTAAGGCACTTAAAGTTCCGGTGAATTTATTAGCAGCCGCGTTAGCTAAAAACCAGGTTCCCATTAATAAAGAAGAAAACCGAAGCGGTGCCAGTTTCGAAACCATACTCAATCCTATTGGCGAAAGACTTAATTCTCCCATGGTGTGAATGATGTATAAAGCAAACAACCAGTACATCGCAATTTTTGTATTCGCATCAATGCCATGAACAGCATAAGCAATAATCACAAAACCAAACGAAACCAAACCCAATCCCATCGCCATTTTTAAAGGCGACGAGGGTTCACGGTTTCGTTTTGCTAACGCTCCCCACAAAATAGAAAACAGTGGAGCCAGTACAATTACCGCTAATGGATTAATTGATTGAAACCACGAAGCCGGCATTTCCCAACCGCCAATCATTCTGTCGGTTTGCTGATCGGCAAAAATGGTAAGCGATGCACCGGCTTGTTCAAAACAAGCCCAAAAGAAAATGACAAAAAAGGCCAGTATAAATATCACCATGATCTGTTCCCTTTCATTCTTGGTCAGCGATTTATTTAACAGGATTATAGCCGGCATTATTATCATTGAAGCATAAATCACATAACCAATTAAATCAATATCAGTATTGAATAATGATTTAAAATTCAACAGAAAAAATGTTGCACCAATAGCTCCGAGAATGGTGAGAATAGTAGTGATATCCATTTTTTGCTTCGGCATTCCTAACTGTTCGCCCACTGGTGATAGAAGTAATTTATTCTTCAGCAATTCAAATGAAATTACACTAATAACCATTCCTATTCCTGCTGCCAGAAATCCCCATTTAAATGCGCCAATTAAATCAATTCCGTTTATGTCTTTTTGTTCCGCTAGTGTACCGCATATTAAAGGCGAGAAGAATGCGCCCATGTTAATTCCCATATAGAATATGGTGAAAGCCGAATCAATTCTCGAATCGCCTTTCGGATATAACTGACCCACCATAGTGGAAATATTCGGCTTGAAAAAACCATTGCCGATAATTAACAAGGTGAGCCCTGCCCACATAAATGTTAATGCACTTGGATTCAAAGTATCAGCCGTTCCATAATCGGTAACTAAACTGCCACTGAAAAACAGAAGAAATTGCCCGAGAGCCATCATTATGCCACCTGCAAAAATTGAACGGCGGTTTCCCCAGTACCGGTCGGCAATATAGCCGCCCAATAGTGGAGTTAAATAAACGAGCCCTGTAAAACTTCCGTAAATGTTTGATGCATCGGCATTTGACATAAACAAAGCCTTGGTCATGAACAAAATAAAAATGGCGCGCATACCATAGTAACTGAATCGTTCCCACATTTCGGTGAAGAATAATAAGTACAATCCACGAGGGTGAGAATTGGGTGTTGTGTTGCTCATAATTATTGAGTTGAAGTTTTAGTTTTTTTGTTCAGTGATAAAAGTAAAAAAAGAATTGAGCTAACCTAATTGTAAAATAATTTTTATAGATTATTAAAAGTCCATTCATACATCTGCGTAAATAAATAAGACCTTGTATTTCCACCACTTATGCCGTGATTCTTATCGGGGAAAGTCATTTGTGTGAACACCACATTATTTTTATACAATGCCTTTAACATTTCTGCAGTATTCTGGTAATGCACATTGTCATCAGCCAAACCTGCAACCAATAAAAGTTTTCCGCGAATGTTTGCTGTTGAACTCAGCGGTGCAATTTTATCATAACCATCTTTATTTTCTTTTGGAGTTCGCATGTATCGTTCAGTATAAATGCTATCGTAAAATTTCCAGTTGGTAACCGGTGCAACAGATACTGCGGATTTGAATACATCGGGATAATTACTGATGCACATCAGCGCCATAAACCCTCCGTAACTCCACCCCATCATTCCTATTCGTGAAGCATCAATGTATGGAAGTGTTCCTAAATATTTTGCAGCCGATGCCTGATCCATCGTTTCAATTTTTCCCAATTGCAGATAGGTAATTTTTTCAAAATCTTCTCCGCGCGCACCGGTGCCTCTGTTGTCAACGCACGCTACAATATATCCGTGCTGCGCGAGATAATTAAAATCCATTGTTCCGAATGCATCATAACTATCCAGCACTTGCTGACTTCCGGGACCACCATAGCAAGTCATAAACACCGGATATTTATTCTTCGGATTAAATCCTGTTGGTTTTATCATCCATCCGTTCAACTCGGTTCCATTATCTAATTTGAAAGTGAAAAATTCTTTTTTACACAGCTGATAATCCGCAATCATTTTTTTGAAAGAAGAATTGTCTTCTAAAACTTTAACCACACTTCCATTTGATTTACAAATTGCATAATCAGGAGCAGTGTTAGCGTCACTATGCTCCCGAAGAAAATAAGTGAAGCTGCTATTGAACGAGGCATCGTTGGTTCCAGCATCGGCAGTCAGTTTCTTTTTATCACTTCCATCTAATCGGATTGAATACACATATCTTCTCAATGGAGATTCTTCCGCGCTCTGGTAATAAATCAATCCGTTCTTTTCATCCAATCCGTAAAATGCTGTTACATCCCACTTACCGATGGTGACCTGCGTTTTTATTTTTCCATCGAAGCCATAGATGTAAATGTGATTGTATCCATCCTGCGAAGAAGTCCAGATGAATTGCTTGTTGTCTTTAAAGAATGTCAGATTATCGTTGATGTCAATGTATTTTTTATTCTCTTCCGTCATCATCACAGAAGTTTTTCCGGTAGATGCATTGGCGTGCAGCAACTCCAATTTATTTTGCAGGCGATTCATTCTGAAAATGCAAAGCGCATTCGCATCGTTCGTCCACTTGATGCGTGGAATGTATTGATCCTGTTCAGTACCCACATCAGCTTTGACTGTTACACCTGACTGAATATTGTATAAATAAATTTCGACCAATGAATTTTTTTCTCCAGCTTTCGGGTACTTGTAAGTATAATTTTCAGGATACAAATCATTAAAAAACTGAACGGTGTATTCCGGTACTGCACTTTCATCGAAGCGATAGAAAGCAAGCGTGCTTCCATCGGGGCTCCATTGAAATGCCTGCACAAATTCAAACTCTTCTTCATACACCCAATCGCAGATTCCATTGATGATGAAATTCTTTTTGCCATCATTGGCCACTTGTTTTTCATCTCCGCTCACTAAGTTTTTTATGAAGAGATTGTTGTCGCGCACGAAGGCAACTTTATTTCCATCAGGAGAAAATGAAGGACTGATTTGTTTTCCGTTAGTGCTGAGCGGCTGTAGTGTTTTCTTTTTTATATCAAATATGTAGTACAATGCTTTTGAACTGCGACGGTAAATCTTTTGCGAGCGGGTGGGAATGAGCAAATGCTGCTGACTCTCATCGAATGAAAAACTAAGTGATGCGAAATTTTTTACAGAATCTTTCTGCACATCGCGACTGACTGTAAAGAGCGAATCGGTTTTGGTTGCAGTTTTGTAATCGTAAACATAAATGGCAGGATTTCCCTTTGCATCTTTATCAATGCGTGCATAATGTTCGCCATCCTTCATCGGGACAAATCCATCTACACTCTTCGGAATAAAATTATAGTTCTGCCATATATCTGGAATGGAGATTTGTTTTTGTGCAAAAGCATTGTTGGTGGACAGAACAACAAGAAATAAAAAGGAGAGGATAGTGGAAGCGAAATTTTTTTGCATGGTGCAATCTATTTATCGAACAAATATAAAAGCATGCGATTGCGAATGAAGTATTGATTAAAGATTCATCTTCAGATAAATTCAAATAAAAAAACCGCTCCGGTTTAACGGAGCGGTTTTAGGATGGTACACAGTTTTATAAATAATCCGAATTAATACTTTTCGAATTTGGCAATCTGTCCGGTCTTAATGTTTCTGATTATATAAAGTCCGGCAGCAGATTCAAACGGCATATTGATATACAATCCGTTTCCTGACTGAGAGAACTGAACAGAAATTTTTCTTCCAAGAATATCTGTTATGATTAATTCATTTTCATCAGTTGCACCATTTACAAAGCAGTTAGAGCAAGGGTTTGGCGAAACAAAGAACAAATTAGCAACTGTTTCATTTTCTACTCTGACACAGGTAGCAACAGTAATAGCCATGGTTCTGTTAGAACTTACTCCGCAAGCATTCGATGCTTTCACTGTAAAATTGCCATTAGCACTTCCAATTAATACAGATATACTTATAGAACCTTGTCCTGATTGAATTACACTTCCTGTTGGAGCAGTCCATGTGTAAGTAGTAGCTCCTGTAACTAAAGCAGTGCTGTAGGTTTGAATTGAACCAATACATACACTAGTTGCAAGACCGGTTATGCTTGTAGGAATTGAAGGTTTAGCAGTCAAAGCAAGAGTTCTTTTAGAACTTGTTGAACAACCATTTGTAGCCTTCACATAAAGATTACCAGAAACGAAAGATGGACCAAAGTTTACACTAACAGCATTGGTTCCTTGACCACTTGCTATTGATGCTCCTGTTGGTACTGTCCAAGTATATGTCATACCGCTTACAAGTGTTACAGAATAGTTTCCTGAAGTATTACAATTTCCACTAGCGTTTCCTACAATCGTACTTGGTGTCGCAGGAGTGTTTCTACTTATTGATATTGTACGTGATGAACTTGTCCCACAACCATTTGTTGCTTTAACGCTAAGAGAAGATGTTGCAGTGAATCCTGAATTAAATGTTAAACTCACAATGGTAGTACCTTGACCAGCACTGATTGTAGCTCCAGTAGGAGCAGTCCAGTTATAAGAAGTCGCATTAATAACAGCAGCAATGCTATAAGTTAAAACATCGCCCGGACAAGCCTTTGCGTTTCCTGTAATAGTTCCTGGCGTTGCAGGAACAGTTCCAGAAACAATAACAGAAATATGATTTGAAGTTGCAGAACCACAAGAGTTAGTGGTTGTAGTAAAATAATCACCTGTGGTTGTTGCAGATAAAGTAGCAGTAGTTCCACCACCCACACTCCAAGTTCCACCCGATGAGTTTCCACTGAGTAAAACACTTCCACCGGAACAGAAAGTAGTTGCACCACCAGCAGAAATTACAGATGCAGTTGGTAATGGATTTACTATAACAGAAATATGATTTGAAGTTGCAGAACCACAAGAGTTAGTAGTTGTAGTAAAATAATCACCTGTAGTTGTTGCAGATAAAGTAGTAGTAGTTCCACCACCCACACTCCAAGTTCCACCGGATGAGTTTCCACTGAGTAAAACACTTCCACCGGAACAAAAAGTTACTGAGCTACCAGCAGAAATTACAGATGCAGTTGGTAACGGATTTACAACAACAGAAATGTGATTCGATTCAAAACTTCCACAAGAGTTAGAAGTTGTAGTAAAATAATCACCTGTAGTTGTTGCAGATAAAGTAGCAGTAGTTCCACCGCCCACACTCCAAGTTCCACCTGAGGAGTTTCCACTGATTAAAACGCTTCCACCGGAACAAAAAGTTACTGAGCCACCAGCAGAAATTACAGATGCTGTTGGTAACGGATTTACAACAACAGAAATGTGATTCGATTCAAAACTTCCACAAGTGTTAGAATTTGTAACAAAATAATCTCCGTCAGTTGTTGCAGATAAAGTAGCAGTAGTTCCACCACCCACACTCCAAGTTCCGCCGCTTGAATTGCCACTGATTAAAACACTTCCACCGGAACAGAGAGTAGTTGGGCCACCTGCAGAAAGTATAGATGCAGTTGGCAAATAATTTACTGTAACAGAAATGTGATTAGATTCAACA
>CAMDDP010000029.1 GCA_945892775.1 Chitinophaga pinensis | reverse complement strand
GTGCTCCGCAGACACATTTGTGGTTAATCAAAGTTTGGTTCTCCGCATCAACATTTGTGGTGAAAATCGCAACCTTCGCCAAGCCCAAAAACGTTAAGGGCAAGTTTAAAAGACGACACAACCGAATGACACAGACAAGAGAACCACCGACAATTTTTTACGACAGCTCTTAACTGTTTAAAAATGTTGTAATATTGCAAACCAAAAGTGGAGACCAAAACACACTTAAAAATATGGGGCGAAATCCGAAAAGCCTTATGAGTAGGAAAACTTAAACATTAACAAATGAAAAACATTTTTTTAGGATTAATCATGACAACAATGGCAATTCAAGCAATTGCACAAGAAGCGTACGAGTACAAGGTAGTTACAGTTGTTGAATCAATTGTTCCAATGGGTGTTGGAAGGTCAAGAATTGTTGAAAATAAACAAAGCATGGATGTAAAAAAATTTACAACCACAAGAACTGACGGTAAAGAAAGCGGCCAGAATGAAATAGAAAGATCTGACGCAAAAGTTGATGCCTTTGATGAAACTAAGTTGTTAAATTTTTATAGTGGAGTGGGTATTAACTTTCAAAATATTGCTTCTAACGATGCTTTAATAACATCTAAAATTAACAATTTAATGCTTGAAGGGTGGGAACTATCTTTCGCTTTGAGTGGTGTAGAAAGTGATTCGGGCAAGGAGGATGGAAAAGGAATTTATATAACACGATTAATATTTAAAAAGAAGAAATAAATACAAGTAATATTTCTAAAAAATCCGCAACTTTATGTTGCGGATTTTTTTTGTCCATTAAAACAAAATAGTGATAGCGAAAGAATAAGGTCACTTACATTCAAGTTCAACCTAATTTTATGATTAAACTTTTATGCCCTTCAAAATACATTCATACAACCGGGCAGCAGTTAAATCCCAATTAAATTTTTGTTTCTGAAGGTTGCCCTTTGCAATTAAATTTTTTCTAAGCGATTCATCTGTTGCCATTCTTAGCAATGCGTTTTCTATTTCTACAATTGAGAAGGGATTAACAATTAAAGTTGCATCGCCTGCTACCTCAGGCATAGAGGAAACACCAGATGTAATAACAGGGACCCCAGCATTCATGGCTTCAATTATCGGAATACCAAACCCTTCAAACAGCGAAACATAAGTGAGGGCGGTGGCCGAAGCGAGCACATGAGCAAGTTCGGTCAATCGTAAATGACCAAGAAAGATTACATCGCTCTTGTATTTCATTCGCTCGTAAGTTTGCATGGCTTCATCAGTATCCCAAGCCTTTCTGCCAGCAATAATTAATTTGAAATCTCCATTGTATTTTTCTTTAAACAAATCAAATGCAAGAAACAACCGGTTCACATTTTTCCGGGGATGCACAGCACCGGCATAAATAAAGTAAGGCGAACCGCCCGTTATTTTTTCCCTGATTAATTTTTGTTCCGCAGCATCAAGTAATTTAAACATTTCGTTTCCACCGTTATGCGTTACATCAATTTTCTCGTTAGGAATTTTATACTTTTCAATTACATCCTGCTTAGTGTATTCTGAAACAGTAGCAATTCGGGTAGCGTGTTTTGCAAATCGAGGGACAAAATATTTATAGTAACGAAGAGTGAGCCAATCAACATGATTACTATAATGCTCAAAAGCCAAATCATGAATCACAAGCACCTGCGGAATTTTTACAGCGAGTGATAAATATCCATCTGTTGAAAGAAACACATCAGGTTTTATTTTTGTCAGCGCTATCGGAACAGCATATTCAAACCAAGCATACCATAAGAACGGATGACGCGCCGGTGGAAATAAAATATGTGGCACTACATTTTTGGCGAAAATAAATTCATCAGAAAATTTACGATCGAACAAAAAATGAAACTCGTGTTCAGGATGTGCAAGTACCATTCGCTTCAATGATTCATAAGTGAACCAGCCTATCCCTTCTAATTTATCTTTTAATAAGAATCGAGTATTGACAGCAATCTTCATACAATAAAAACAATATTATCTGATTCTAATTTTCGCTCAATGCAAAACTCTTCTGGATTATTACTTTTAAAAAGTCTTCCGTTGTCATCAATTAAATTCATTGTGTAACCATGGCCGATTAACAAATTCATTGCGTCAATGTGTGGTTGGTTATCATGAAAATTTTTACTCCAATATTCCATAATAATTATTGGCCTATGCTGTTGTAAAAGACGAGTCATTCCTTTTAACACTTTTAGTTCACTTCCTTCCGCATCAATCTTAACTGCCGTAGGGATTATTTTTTCTTTCTCCGAAAAATAATCCAACGAAATAGCCTTGACTAAATTTCCCTGAATTGTTTCGTTCTGTTCATCATCTATATTCATTATACCACTCGACTCCGTATTTCCATGCTTTGCCTCCATGAACATTACGCTTCCGTTTGAATCACTTACAGCCGCTTGTACCATTCGTACTTGTCGTAACCTTTCAGTATTTGAATGTAAAATATTTGCGGCAATTGCTGCGGGCTCAAATGAAATTACTTTTCCATTCTCTTCTACCAACCGAGCGGCTAGCAAACTAAAAAAACCAAAATGAGCCCCTACATCAAAAAAAGTTTCTTTCGTATTTAAAGTATTGATCATCCACTTTGCAAAGCGCAATTCTGAATCATGAGTTTTGCACCCACAAAGAAAAATATCTAGCCCATCAGGTAAGGCAACAGCCATTCGAGTATCAAAAATTAATTTGGCCGATGTGTAATTTGGTTTTTTTGAAGAGGGAAAAATTACTTTTGAAAAAATTAATCCATAAATTCTATTTATAGGATTTGATAGCAATCGAATCCACCTCGATTTTTTTTCGAGGTAAGCAACTTTGTCAATCCTATTTAACCAAATTTGTTTCTTCATTCTTCGCGCTGCGAAATAAATGAATATAGTTTGATGTTTGATATTATTACATTCTATTGCCAATTAAATTTTGTAATAAGTATTTTGTGCTCCAATAGATGAAGCAAATTTTTTTTCGCAATCTTATTTTTCTTCTGGCTCTAAACTTACTCATTAAGCCATTGTATGTGCTCGGGGTAGATCGAACCGTACAAAACTTGATAGGACATGAAGCATATGGCTTGTATTTCGCTTTATTTAATCTCAGTATTTTATTCAGCATCATTCTCGATATAGGTATCACTAATTATAACAATCGAATAATTGCTCAACAGCCAACACTCATCAAAAAATACCTCTCGAATATACTGACTCTGAAAGTTTTACTTTTTATTTTATACTGTATAATCACAATTATTGTTGCCGCCATTCTTCATCCCACCAGAGAAGGATATTATATTCTTGGATTATTAATTCTCAATCAAGGGCTCAACTCACTTTTACTTTATTTGAGAAGCAATCTTTCCGCATTACAATTCTTAAAACTCGATAGTTTTTTATCGATACTTGACAAACTAATCGTGATTTTATTATTCAGTTGGTTGTATTATTTCAAACCATTTAACGGAGAATTTAAAATTGAATGGTTGATTTATTCGCAAACAGTAAGCTACTTAGTGGTAATAATTGTTGCCGCTATTTTATTACTTCAACGAATCCCAAAGCTACAATTTTCATTTGAATTGAGCGTGATAAAAACAATATGGAAAGAGAGTTATTTACTCGCATTTATTGTTTTATTGATGGGGATTTACAGTCGGACTGATGCCGTGTTATTAAAGTATTTATTAGGTGATATTGGAAATGTTCAAGCAGGAATTTATGCTTCATCTTTTCGATTGTTAGATGCTGCTAATCAGTTTGGATTTTTATTCGCGGCATTATTGCTTCCAATTTTTTCAAGACTGATACGCCGCGGACAAAAAGTAGATGAACTGGTAGCCGTCAGTTTCAAAATCATTTTTATTTTCAGTTGGATGATTGCGGTAATTTGTTTGTTTTTCAAAAATGAAATTATGCAAACACTCTATCAAGATACTACAGTTTACTCCGCTGATACATTGGGGATTTTAATGTTTGCCCTACCCGGTGCCTCCACAGTTTACATTTTCGGAACGCTGCTCGCTGCCAACCGAAGTTTAAAGCAGCTGACTATTGCAGTAGGTGTAGCTGTGGTTATAAATCTTTCGCTCAATATTATTTTAATTCCAACTTATCAATGTTTGGGGGCGGCCATTGCTGCGGTTTCAACTCAAGTGTTTATAGGTACTGTTGAACTATTTATTAGTAAAAAAATATTCCACCTGAAAATAAATTATTTGTTACTAGGTAAATTAATAGGATTTTCACTAATGACCTTATTAATTGTTTATTCAACTCATACTTTTATTCATTCATTATTCCTCGGAATAATTGCAGGGGTATTCATCTCGCTTTTAGTGGCTTTTACTTTAAAATTATTTGAATTTAAAAAAATAAAGTCGATACTTTCTTCTGAAGAATAAAAAAAGTTGATTTAACAATGTAAAAAAACCAATTTGCTATTCCTATTCATTCCTTTAGGTTTGCACAAATTTTAAACCCACTTAAATGGAAAAACAACTCAATCTTTTCTCGGTCATTCAAATAATTTTAAAGTGGAAGAAAGCTATCCTTATAGTTAGTGCAGTAGCTTTGGTCGGCAGTGTAATTATTTCTGACCCACATATAATGAAACCGTACTATGCTTCAAAGTCAGTTATTCTTCCATCAAATCCAAGCATCACCAATAGCGAAAATATGTTCGAACAAAAGAGCCAGAATTTTTTCGGCACTAGTGACGATGTTGATCGTTTAATGGCAATTGCCCAAAGTGCCCAATTAAAAATGTTTATGGTGCAGCGATATAATTTATTCAAACATTATGATATTGATTCAGCAACCGAAGCTTATCCGAACTATACAGTGCAATTAGAGTTTGAAGACAATGTAAATATTGAGCGAACTGATAAAGGATCAATCGAAATTACTGTTTACGATCAAGATAAGGACACAGCGGCACACATGGTGAATGCTATGATTTGGAAAATTGATGACATTAGTAAAAATTTATTAATGGATAACAAGCAGAAAATGGTGAGTATTTATAACAACAAAATTTCAGCAAAGGAAGCAACCATTAAAATATTAACTGATTCAATCATCAAACTCCGCAACCGTTACAATCTGGCAGGAAACATTTCTGATTTGAATCGCATGAATCATATGAGTGCAGAAGAGAAAGCAAATTTTGATATTGCAAATGAGGATATAAAAATTCTAGACGATAAAAAGAAAGCCGCATTGAAAGAGTTGAATAATTCAATCGGATTATCAGAACAATTTAAAGCCACCATTAATCGCGATGTGCCAAGCATTTTTATTCTAGAGAAAGGATTCCCTGCCGAGAAAAAATCGAAACCGGTTCGTTGGTTAGTTGTGTTCAGTTGCGTGTTTATTGCATTTGTTGTGATGACGCTTACCGCATTGGTTTCTGATTATTATAAAAATATAAAATCAGCATTGAATGATCCCGAGTAAAGCATTGCCGCTTTACGAAAAATCATTATTCACTATTGCTGCCCTTTTAACGCTGGGCAGTTTATTAGTTGGCTGGCTCACTTATAATTATTATTGGTTCGCATTGCCCTTCGCTTTTTTATTTCTTTATATAACATTGGCCGATATAAAGTTTGCATTTTATCTGTTGCTGTTTTGTTTACCGCTATCCATTGAATTTTCATTTACCAGTTCCCTTGGAACCGATTTGCCTACTGAGCCCCTGATGATTGGTTTGATGCTGGTATTCATTGTTTCATGGATGTCGAATAAAAAATTGATTACAAAAGAATTTCTCAGCCACCCGTTATTTTTTCTTCTCTCTTTACATTTTTTATGGATAATTATTGCAGTGATTTATTCATCCAATCATTTGGTTTCAGTAAAATATCTATTGGCAAAAACATGGTACTTAGTTGTATTTGTTTTTTTAGGAAGTTTGGTGCTAAGCGAGTTGAAGGATTTTAAAAAAGCATTCTGGTGCATCTTCATTCCAACAATGGCAACCATTTTTTACACCCTTGCCCGACACTCACAAAAAGGGTTTTCGTTTGCCGATGTGAATACTATGATGGAACCTTTCTATCGTAATCATGTGGCTTATGCAGCATTCGTTGCGCAAATGATTCCGCTTACATGGTTGGCCATCGGTTGGTATAAAAAGAAACCTAATATCCGATTGATTTTAATTGCATCATTGATAGTCATTCTTGTGGCGGTATATTTTTCATATACACGCTCATCGTGGTTGAGTGTGATTGCAATTATTCCATGTGCATTTTTAATCAAGCATCGTTTGCTTGGAAAAAGTTTATTACTTGGCGCGGTACTTATTATCAGTGGAGTTTTTTACATGGGATATCAAAACAGATATCTTTACTACGCTCCAAATTTTGATGAAACAATAATGCACGAAGATCTTGAATCGCATTTGTCTGCAACTTATAATATGGAAGACATCAGTAGCGGGGAGCGGGTGTTCCGGTGGATTGCGGGTTTCCGTATGTGGGAAGCAAATCCGGTTGTGGGTTATGGTCCCGGTAATTTTAATAATTTTTACAAGCCATTTGCAGTGAGCAGCTATGCCACTTTTGTAAGTCGAAATCCTGAAAGAAGCACCGTACATAATTATTTTCTGTTACTATTAATAGAGCAGGGAATTATCGGATTAATTATTTTCTCCATTTTCACAGGAGCTTTATTGTTGTATGGTCAACACATTTATCATCAGCTACACGATATACAACTGCGACGATTTGCTATGGCTCTCACACTTACATTAATTGTAATTTATGTAAATACTTTTTTGAGCGACCTGATTGAAACCGATAAAGTGGGAACACTTTATTTTCTGATTGTGGCAATGCTCATTAATCTGGATATAAAATCGAGAAAGGAAGTCGTTTCTTGAAACAAATAATTATTTCTCACTCTTAATCCAATTCATAATATTAGATTCAAGAATAGCAAGCGGCAAACACCCATCTTTTAAAACCTGGTTATGAAATTCGGGATAAGAAAATTTACTGCCCAATTGTTTTTCGGCTTCGTTGCGCAAAGCAATAATTTTTAACTGCCCGATTTTGTAAGCAAGCGCCTGCCCGGGTATTGCCATATAGCGCTCAATCTCGCTGGTAATATCGGCTTCGCTTTCAGCTTCGTTTTCCATGCAAAATTGTATGGCTTGTTCGCGTGTCCATCCTTTTATGTGCATGCCAATATCAACTACTAATCTTATTGCACGGTGCATTTCTTCACTCAAGTTTCCAAATTTCTGAATCGGATCGGTATATAAACCAACTTCATTCCCAAGCGATTCTGAATATAAAGCCCATCCTTCTCCATATGCACCGTACCAGATGAACCGACGAAAATCAGGCAGCTCTTTATTTTCCTGTTGCAATGATATTTGAAAATGATGGCCAGGAATTGCTTCGTGTAAAAACAAAGTTTCCATAGCTATAGAATTAAATTTTGTTGCATCAACTATTGGAACATAAAAAATTCCGGGGCGCGACCCATCAGCAGAACCCTGCTGGTATTCGGCACTAGAAGATGATGCACGAAATTCTTCTGTTTGCTGTATGCGGAACGGAGATTTCGGCTGTACACTGAACATTTTGTTCACCATTGGTTTCTCGGTTTCATAAATTTTCCGGAACCCTTGTATCACCTCAGAATCTGTTTTAAATGGGTAATATTTCTTATCGGTATTAACAAATTTGAAAAACTCTTTCAATGTTCCTTTAAATCCTAATTCATTTTTTATGACTTCCATTTCATTACGAATTCTTGCCACCTCACTTTGACCAAGATTGAAAATAGAATCAGTGGTGAGTGTAGTTGTAGTCCACTGCTGGGCTAAGAAATTATAATAGTCCTTTCCAAACGGGAGCGCATTAATACCAGTTGAAGTTCTGCACGCCGGAATATAAGTGGTAATGAAAAAATCAGCGAGTCGCTTGTAGGCTGGAATCAGTTCAGTCGAAATGGTTTTCTCATATTCATCAGTCAGTCTTTTTTTATTTGCCTCAGAAAACGAAGCGGGAAAATTATCGAGTGGCATGTGAAAGATACTCTTATGAACATCAGATACAATCATACTTTGTAATTGTGGTAATACTTTTTTTGCCAGCACCTGCGCTAGTGTAACACTTTGTACAATGCCTCTTTTCATATTGGCAATGGAGGTATCGCACCACGGAATAAATCGATGGGCTCGCATTAAAAAGTTTTCGTAATCTTTTACGGTTTCAAAAGGTTGTATACCTGAACCAGCACCTAATTGTCCCATCGTGATTGACAAACTCCAGAACTGATTGATGGGCATTAATTGATCAGGAAATTTCAATGCTTCCAGATTTTCATTTAAATCCCATTGCAGAATATCAAAACTCGTCTGATTGTTTAGATTTAATGCGGCGCGGTCGAATTCGGCAAGCAAATCAAGTGTAGAAGCGTAGAAATTCTTCAAAGTATCTCGAAAAGATTGGGTGATATTATTTGGCAACTGATCGTCGAATCTATGATCGCCATTTTGAGTAGCTTCCAACGGAAAAAGATGAAGTCGTTGTTCATAATATTTTTTAAACAAAGAATCTATTCGTATATCGTCATTCCCGAATGTTGCATTTTCTTTATTGCCGTTCGAAGCACAGGAGATGAAGAAGGAGAGTGAGATTAAAAGAAGAAAGTTTTTCATTTTAGATTTGTAAAGAAACAATAGTAAATACTTCTTTCTAACCGTTGAAAAAAAAAACTAAACATAAAATACCAACTATTTGAAACAGTAAGAATTTTTAAAAAAATATCGCTATTATATTATTACTTAAACAGAAGATAATACCTTTAGGCAATCATATTTTAATTTATAATGAAAACAGTTGTTAGAAAATTTTCGGTACTTCTAATTCCTTTATTTTTTATTCAAAGCAATTTTGCAGATGCTCAAATTGTTACAAATACATCTGTAACTGCTTTGCAATTGGCTCAGGCTTTAGTGGGTCCTGGGGCTATTGTATTAAATCCGCAGATTACTGGTATGGCTACCTCTTATGGAACATTCACAAATGGATTTTCAACCAATATTGGAATTGGGCAAGGCATAATACTTACCTCTGGTAATGCCAATATACCAAGTTCAAATACAGCATCTCCTTGGTCAACTGCCTATTATTCTCCGGGTGATCCGCTTTTGGCTTTTGCAGGAATAACCAATGATGCTTGTCGTTTTGAATTTGATGTTGTAGCCTACGATTCATCGATGACTTTTAATTATGTGTTTGGATCTGAAGAATATAATGATTGGGTGGGTACCAGTTTCAATGATGCTTTCGGATTTTTTATTTCAGGACCAGGCATTGTTGGTCAACAAAATATTGCATTACTGCCAGGAGGAGCTCAGGTTACAATAGGGAATGTTAACTGTGGAAATAATGGTCAGTATTATACATGTAATGACTGGTGGAATCCAACTTCCGGTGGGTGTACAAATCAATGTCCTCCAAATCAAGCTTCAACTACTATTGAATATGATGGTTTTACAGTTATGCTCACAGCTCAGGCAGATGTAACTCCGTGTGATACTTATCATTTAATTTTAGTAATAGCTGATATTGCCGATGCAGGATATGACTCCGGAGTTTTAATTGGCAATCTAATTGCCGGAACTAATATTTCAACTACAGTTAGTGATTCGTTACCTGGTTTAGATAATACTTCATTAATGGAAGGTTGTACCACTGGTCAAATTCAATTGAAAAAGCAATCAATTACAAATGGTGGTGCCTGTTCTTTAATAGACACCTCTAACTGTGCAACTGATTCATTGTGTTACAAGTTGGTCACGAGTGGCAATGCCATAGAAGGTGTTGATTATTTAGCCCTACCTGATACAATGTGCTTTGGAATGGATACAGTAATGTATATTGATATTATTCCTATTGCTGATGGCATTTTTGAACCTGGTGTAGATACGATTATCATTGATTTAATTCCGGTTTCTGATACAACTAATTGCCCTGGTGCAGTTTTGCTTCAATCATTTCAGGTCAAGTTCTTCTTAATAGATCAGCAATTATTTACCACTCCAAATACCATTCTTTGTATTGGTCAATCAGTTGATTTAATAACATCATCAAATTTACCAGTAGTTACATGGTCACCTCCAACAGGTTTGTCTTGTACTACTTGTCTTTCTCCAACTGCTACTCCTACCAGTTCGACTCTTTATACTGTGACTGCTGCATTAGGAAACTGTTCATTATCACAAACTGTAATGGTTGATGTTGATTTCCCACAGGCAATTGTTGCATCAAACGATACTGCAATGTGTTTAAATGACAGTGTTCAGTTGATTGTAACAGGAGCAACAAATTATGTTTGGGCACCGACTACTTCATTAACTGACCCAAATATTCCAAATCCAATTGCATTTCCAACAACGACAACAACATATACTGTTACAGGATTAAGTCCTTGCGGAATTACAACCGACTCAGTTGTTGTTACTGTTCATCCATTACCAATTGCTGACGCTTATCCGGATACAATTATTTGCCCATGGGGAAGTACAACTCTTTATGCTAGTGGTGGAATTCAATATTTGTGGTTTGGTGATGGATTATTAACTGATACCGGTTCAATGGTTGTGGTTGCTCCTCCGGTTGACTCAACTGTTTATATGGTAATTGTTTCAAACGAATTCTTCTGTGTTGATACTGCATACACTGTTGTTGATTTCTTTCCAATACCACAGGCATATGCTGGTCAGGATGTTACAATTCATTTGTATGACAGTGTTCAAATAGTTGCATCCGGTGGTGTATCATGGATTTGGGATCCATCTTATGGTTTAAGTGATACTACTATTGGAAACCCTTGGGCTAATCCTGAGGTATCTACCTTGTATCATGTTATTGTAACTAATGCAAATGGTTGTGTAGATGACGATACTGTTTGGGTTTTTGTTGATGATAAACCATATGTCTACTTACCGAATGCTTTTTCACCAAATGAAGATGGAATAAATGATTTGTTGAAAATAATCCATCAGGGTGTTTTTGAACTCGAAGACTTCAGAATTTATAATCGTTGGGGAGAACTTGTTTATCAAACAAATGACATAAAAAAGGGATGGAATGGTCTTTATAAAAATGAGCCCGCTCCAATTGGGGTTTATGTTTACTACATAGCCGGACATGGTCATAATAATCAGCGGGTTTCCATGCGAGGCAATGTTACTTTGCTGAAGTAGTTTGATGTTTATTGCCTTTAACCAGTTGTGAAAAATCAATTCAAAAAATCTTTTTTTTATTTAATTTTTTCACTTTTAAATTTTCTAATTCAGTAACTTTACATTTTTTAATAACTAGACAATTATGAATTTCATAAACAAATTATTCTTTTTCATTACTGTAGGAATTGTTTTGGCAATCCCCTTTTATTCTTTAGGACAAATAAATACAGTTCCCGGAGTAACTGCTTTGCAACTAGCTCAAGCTCTTGTAGGTCCAGGTGCAACTGTTTTGAATCCTGTAATTACTGGTAATTCTGGCGCTTATGGTACTTTTTCAAATGGAAGTTCTACTAACATAGGAATTGACCATGGAATAATATTAACCTCAGGTACCGCCACACTTCCAAACACTAATACCATGCAAAGCTATGGTCAAAACAATGGTTTACCTGGAGATCCGATGCTTGCATTTGCCGGATTTACTTTGGATGCAACCAGATTTGAATTTGATGTAATTGCTTATGACTCAATTTTAACATTTAACTATGTCTTTGCTTCTGATGAATATAATGATTTTGTAAATTCCATTAATGATGCTTTTGGATTCTTTATCAGTGGTCCTGGAATAATCGGGCAACTAAATATTGCTGTAATACCAGGTACTTCAACTCAAATTTCAATTAACAATGTAAACTGTGGTTTAAATGGAGGTTATTATGTATGCAATGATCCATACACACCAAATGGTGGTGGTTGTACAACACAATGTCCGGCATCTGCAACACAAACTAATGTTGAATATGATGGATTTACAACCTTGTTAACTGCTCAGGCAAATGTAATGTCATGCGACACTTACCATTTAGTTCTTGTTATTGCTGATGTGAGTGATGGAATTTATGATTCAGGTGTATTAATTGCTAATCTATTGGCAGGAACGGTAGTTTATCAAACTGTAAGCAATCCAATTCCAAATTATCCAATAAATACAATTGTAGAGGGTTGCACAACCGGAGAAATTCAGGTCAAGAAGATATCAAATAGCGGCCCATGCGGGATTATAGACACTACTAATAACTGTCAGATTGATACTCTTTGTTATCAAATTGTAACAAGTGGTAATGCCATTGAGGGAATTGATTATCAAGACTTGCCAGATACAGTTTGTATTTCAGTTCTTGATAGTGTTTTCTATTTAAATATTATTCCAATCGCCGATGGAAATTTTGAACCGCCATATGACACCATCATTGTTGACCTATATCCAATTCTAGATTCATTAGATACTGCAAATTGTTCTGGCGCAGCATCATTAGTTGCACTTCATGCCATGTTTTTGCTTATGGATCCATTCGTACTTGCAAGCCCTGATGATACTATATGCAATGGTGGCTCTGCAAATTTATCAGCCGCTTCAAATTTATTAAGCTATGCATGGTCACCTCCTTTAAATCTATCGTGTACTAATTGCCCTAATCCTGTAGCTTCTCCGACTATAACAACACAATATACCGTCACTGCTTCTTTTGGTTCCTGTAATTTAACCGATGATGTACTAATAACGGTAGATAATATTCAGGGAGTAAACGCAGGAATTGGTGGTTCAATGTGCCCGGGTGGGTCAGTCTTTTTAAATGCAAGTGGCGCTTCTGGTTATCAATGGACACCTGCAACTGGATTAACCGCTCCAAACTCTGCTGGTACTCAAGCCTCTCCTGCTGTTTCAACTACATATACAGTAACTGCAAATAGTCCTTGTGGTGTTTCTTCAGATACCGCCATTGTTACAGTACATCCTGTACCTACCGCGAATGCATGGCCTGATTCTTCAGTTTGTCCAAATGAATCAGTACAGCTTCATTCAAGCGGAGGAATAAGTTATGTCTGGACCGGCTATTTTTTAAGTGATGATAGCGTTCAAAATCCTTTGTCTACACCAACTGCTTCAACAGTTGTTTTTACTGTAACTGTGGCCAATCAATTTGGATGCGTTGATACAGCACAGATAACCTTACATTTATATGATTTACCGATTGCTGATGCTGGAGTCGATGCTTCAATTTATTTATTTGACAGCACACAATTAAATGGTAGTGGCCCTTTCGGAAGTGTTTATTCATGGGCTCCGCCAAACGATTTAAGCAACCCAAATAGTCCAAACCCTTTTGCAAACCCAACATTAACTACCACCTATATTCTAACCATTATTTCATCCGAAGGTTGTATTGATTTGGATACTATGATTGTGGTAGTAACAAATGACCCTATTGTTAAAGTGCCAAACGCATTTTCGCCAAATGGTGATGGACATAATGACTTCTTAAAAATTATTCAACTTGGAGTTTTTAATCTTACTTATTTGAAAATATATAATCGATGGGGAGAGATTGTTTTTGAAAGCCAAAATATTTCTGATTGGTGGAACGGAAAATATAAGGGCGAAGATTGTGAAGTAGGCGTGTATACTTATATTTTAGCTGGGGAAGGTTATGGCAATATCCATATTGAACAAAAGGGAAATATTACCTTAGTCAGGTAATTTTTTAATAAAAATATTATTTAAGGGGCAACTGAATTCATTAGTTGCCTTTTTTCTTACTACTGTTCTTTTGTAATTTTTGTAATGGGAATAAAACAGCATGAATGCCATTGCCATTTTCAGGAATATATTTTTAGAAATACATTATTATTAAAATTCCTTTTTCAAAACCTCCCCTAAATATTGAATCTGCTCAATAGAATTATATGCCTGACCTGCAATACGCAACCACCAACGCGGATTGGTGCGCGACCAGCCAAACACCGGGGTTTGAATATGATATTCATTCATCAGCCTTTGCCAGAATGGGTGGATGTAATTGAAATTTGATTCGGGTGCTTTAAATGCAATTGGTAATGGAACAGTAGCTAAACTACCCAACATTTTTTCAGGACAAGGTGCTTCCACGCTCAGTGCATTCAGCAATAATTTTCTTCCTTCTATTATTAAATCATGATTGTGCTTTCGCAAAGTTTTCCAATCGCCCATTACTGAACCCATGAAATCTATTGCATCACCCACACATGCATAAGCTGTGTAATCAGAAGTGCCGGGCCAGAAGAAATGCGACGACCATAATTTTTCGCCAACCTTTTTATCGTAAGTATGACTGACAATCATCGAGCGAAAGTTTTTTTGTTTGTCTTGACGAACATGCAATAAAGCGGAACCTTTGGGCGAACAAATCCATTTGTGACAATTACCGGTGTAATACTCAGCGCCGATTTCATCGATATTCAAATCCAACATTCCGGGAGCATGTGCGCCGTCAATTAAAACTTCAATTCCTTTTTCGTGCAGTGCAACAGTTAATTTTTTCGCCGGAAAAATAATTCCTGTTGCTGAAGTCACATGGTCAATCATGGCGAATTTTGTTTTGGCTGTTACACTCTTCATAAATGCTTCCACCAAATCATCTTCTGATTTTATCGGGAATGGAATTTCAGCAATTATCAGTTTCGCTTTACTCTTATCCGCATAATACTGAACTGCATTCCAGCAAGCACCATATGCATGATTGTGAGTGAGAATTTCATCGCCTTCTTTCAATTCTAAATTATTCATCACTGTGTTAACTCCATAAGTAGCGTTTGGCACGAACACTAAATCTTTTGCTTTCGCACCAATGAATGCGGCAAGTTGCTCCTTGTTCTTCCATAATAAATCTTCCAGTTCAGTAATCATAAATCGCACAGGTTCTTGTTCCATTTTATTTCGATATTCTATTTGTTTATTCAATACCGAAATGGGGCAACCACCGAAAGAACCATGATTTAAAAACACGGTGCTACGGTCAAACATCCAATGTTCTGCATATTTCGAATAAGAAGGAAGTAAGCTCATTTTTGCAGGTATTTATAGGACTGCAAAGTAATTGCTCTTTATGTAAATGATCGTGGTTACACGAATGCTTAAATGTATAGTGGTTTTAACATCAGTAAATTATACTGTAACAGTTAGTAATACACCCGCTTGTTATGCATCATCTGTTCCAACAAATACCGCATGAGTAAATAGTTTTTTTACTTGCCCCTTTTTCTTTCAAATACTGAAATAAACTGTTGCCCTGAGAATTGGTAATTAGGATTGTCTTTAAAATATACATAATTACAATTTCCCCTAGTATCAATCTGATCGGCGACTAAAACCCAATCATAATATTCTGGTATATAATTTTGGGTCCATTGAAAAAAAGTCATCTCTCCTTCCTTATCAAGCATCCATGAAAAAGGATGCCTTACAAAAACAAGGTATCTTGGTTTTTTTGTTTCAACATCATGAATAACCTCATCCTGCCATTGCTTTGCAAATGGTGTTTTTGCATTTATAAAATTGATGAAATTATGGCGCGAAATTCCTAGAGTATTAGCATATAAATATATTTGGGGTTCAGACCCTGCTATAAATAATTGATCTCCTTCCTTCATATTCTCCTTTAAATAATCCCCAACAACTTTTGATTCGGGAAAAGGATTGCTTCCATAAGCATTATGGAGAATGTCATCAAATACTGGCCGCAAATAATAGGAATCTGCAGAAAGTAAATGCGCCAAAGGAATAAAAACAAATACTATTGCTAAAATGGTTTGTAGAAACTTAAATCCCTGGGTAATCTGCTCCAAAAATTTATAGGAAAGAGCAATTGAGATAGCAATACCTGGCATAAACAATATCCAATAATGTGTCATAAAACGAAGTCCAGGCACTATAGTTAATGAGGATAAAATGATGAAAGAATAACAAAGAATCTTTTTTTCTTTCGGGATTTTTAAGAACCATCCACACACTAATCCTGTAAAGGAAAGGAACCAGAAAAAAGATTGAAATACTATTATGTTTTTACCAAACATTTTAAGCAAATCCATTCCTGTTTCAAACGAATTATTACTTAAATAATATTTTCCTGGAAACTCAACTATCCAAAAGAAAGCTTCTTTAGCAACCCCTTTTGATTGCAACCAAAAAACGATGGCAATAACAGGAATTATTCCTCCAATTACATAAGCGGAAATTTCAAAAAATAGTTTTTTAAAACTTCTTTTCTTCCACCAATTCATTAAGAAAATTAATACTCCAAAAAAACAAAAGAAAACACCTGCTTGCTTAATTAAAACTGAAAAACCAAGAAGTATTCCCGCGGCAATTATCAGCAAATGATTTTCAAATTCATCCCCTAAAAACAAGAGATATAATCCTGCCATAACAAAAAGAAGTACTAAAAATTCAGATTGAATTGTAAAGCCGGACAAATATGGATTCAACAAAAGAAATCCAAGAATTGGAAGAATGGCTAAAGCAGTACTTCTTCCGATAAATTTTTTAAGAAACAGATAAGAAAAAAATAAGATTAATGAATTTACATAACAAAATCCTAATTGAAGGCTTGTGTATTCATAGCCAAATAATTTAACGATTAATGCATAAATTAAAAATATTCCGGGGGGCTTCATTTCATAAAAATCCACATACGGCTTTGCCCCGGTTAACAACCACTTTCCAAACATAGCGTAGTCACCTTCATCGCGTTCAAAAGGAATACCGACAAAATTTTTCCGGAGAAAAAAGAAAATGATAATTGTAATTGCAACCAATACATATTCTATCCAAGAAAAACGCTCCAATAATGAAAGTGATTCAAATTTAGATATTGGCTGATGCCCTTTCAATGGTGGAACCTTTTTTCGCTTTTTACTCATCCTCTTTAAATATTGTAAGGCAAAATAACAATGTGATTTTATAATTTGAATGTAATATTCAAACAAGGTGTACTGAATATTTTATTTCGTTATTATTTTTAGGACAATTAATGTTTTCGGTGAAGAAACATTTACAATCAGTAATAAAATAAATATTCACTTTTATATCTCAAATCTATTTAAAAGAAATCAAAAAGTTACTTTGTACTACTCTGCAAAAAATAAATGAATTAAAATGAATGAGTCTCAATTAATAGAACTACCTAAAATCATTGATCCTCGTGGAAATTTATCGTTCATTGAAGAAGCTAATCACATACCTTTTAAAATTGAAAGAGCTTATTGGATTTATGATGTTCCTGGTGGAGAATCACGAGGTGGTCACGCCTTTTATGAAATGCGAGAATTCATAGTTGCACTATCAGGAAGTTTTGATGTAGTGCTTAACGATGGTCATTCAATAAAAACAATCTCTCTTAATCGGTCTTATCGCGGTGTTTATATTCCAAAAATGATTTGGCGTTCATTAGAAAATTTTTCGACTAATTCCTTGGCGTTAGTTGTTTCAGATAAAGCATATGATATAAAAGATTATATCCGTGATTATGATTTGTTTTTAAAACTGAAAAAAAATATTCAATGATCAGCATTAATGATTGTTCTGTTATTCAGCTACCTAAAATTTCCAATCGCGCTGGCAATATTACCCCTGTTCATTCGGGTATAGATGTTCCATTTGATATTAAAAGAGTTTTTTATTTATATGACATTCCTGCAGGCGAATCCCGTGGTGCGCATGCACATAAAAATTGTCATCAGTTCATAGTTGCTGCAAGTGGAAGTTTTGAAGTGATGATTGAAGATGGAATAAATAAAAAGGTTGTTCAATTGAATCGTCCGTTTTATGGCTTGCATATTCCACCAATGATATGGGCTTGCGAATTAAATTTTTCGTCAGGTGCGATTTGTCTTGTATTGGCTTCTGATTCTTATGCAGAATCAGATTATATCAGAAATTATTCAGAATTTTTAAAAATGAAAAATGAAATATACGGTTGAAGGAATTAAGACCCGATTAATTGAAATTGATGAATATGATTCAGCTGATATTATTGCATTTAGGAATAATCCGTCATTAAATAAATATTTATCCAGTTCAAGCGAAATAACTCTGGATATGCAAACAAATTGGATTAAAAAAAACGCTGAACAAAAGGACAATGTTTATTTTAAAATTACCGACCTACAAAATTGTTTCTTTGGAACTATAGCATTATATAATATTTCAAACGGCAAAGCAGAGTTCGGCAGATACATTTGCACCAATTCAATCTTAGCAATAGAAAGCGAATACTTGCTTTTAAAATTTGGATTTAGTGACTTAAAATTAAATTTGATTTATTGCAAAACAGTTTCTGAAAACAAGAAAGTAAGTAATCAGCATAAAAAATTAGGGTTTGAAACCATTGGGATTGAAATGAATAATCAACTAAAAAAAGAGCTTAATGTTCAGCAATTAACAAAAGACAATTTCTTTAAATTTGATTATGGTTTTATTATGGAATTAATTAACCATTTTTAATTTTCTGATTTCAGATAACAATAAATTTTTATCAATTGAGCAATTCTAAAAATAGTGATACACATCCAGAAATTTTTTCCTCTTTTTATACAAACGAAAAACTGGGCTTTGATTTAAAGATTGTTCAATATTGTTATAAAAGTTATTTGCCTTTTTTTAGAGGAAAAACTTGTCTGGAACTTGGGCCTGCAATCGGATATATGACTCAGCTTTTAGTAAAAGATTTTCGCCAAGTTACTGTTGTTGAAGGTTCAAAATCATTGATAGATCAAATTCCGGAAGTTGAAAATCTGGCCAAAATTCATTCATTATTTGAAGATTTTACTCCTTCTGAAAAATTCGATACTATTATAATGAATCATGTATTGGAACACATTGAAAACCCTGAAAGCCTTTTAACTTCAATCAAATCATGGCTAGCACCTGATGGTGTTTTTATTTTAGGTGTTCCGAATGCAAAATCATTTCACCGTTTAGCTGCGGTAAAAATGGGATTGCTTGATACTGAATATCAGTTAAATGAACGAGATAAAGCATTAGGCCATTACCGAGTTTATGACATGGCGCTTCTTAAGAAACAAACCCTTAATGCGGAATTTAAGATACTAGAGACTGGAGGTGTTTTTCTTAAATTTTTGTCAAATGCTCAAATTGAAAATTTTCTTTCCGATTCAATTTTAGATGCTTATTACGAATTAGGAAAATCTTTTAAAAAAAACTGTGCGGAAATATTTATCATAGCAACTTAATAATTCAATGGAAAGAAATACTATAAGTGATGCTGAGTTTTTAAAAGGATATAGCTCAACTGATTTTGATAAACGATTATCATTTCGTGATTTGCTATTGAATGCTCCCATTCCTAAAGAGGAGTTAATGAATAATATTTCTTTATTTGTTGATCGAAGAAACATTTCAAGGATATTATTTATCAATGAAATGTATCAGAAAATTATCGGGATACATGGAAGTATAATTGAATTCGGAACCCGCTATGGTACTAATCTTTCTCTGTTTACCTCACTTCGTGGCATCTATGAACCATTTAATCACAATCGAAAATTAATTGCATTCGACACATTCAATGGGTTTCCGGAATTGGATAAAAAAGATGACAATGCCAATATCAAATGGAAAGAAGGTGATTTCGCCGTTCCGGAAAACTATCCTGATTATTTAACTCAGGTTTTAAAATTACATGAAAGTATTTCCCCCCTACCTGAAATAAAAAAATTCGAATTGGTTATTGGTGATGCAACAATAAATATTTCAAAATATTTACAGGCTCATAAAGAAACAATTATTGCTCTCGCATATTTTGATTTTGATATTTATAAACCAACAGCAGAATGCCTAAAAAAAATCATTCCTTATTTAACTAAAGGAGCTGTTATTGGCTTTGATGAAATAAATGTTTTAGAATGCCCGGGTGAGGCTGAAGCATTGAGAGAGGTTTTAGGCACAAAAAATTACAGAATTCAGCATTCAATATTCAGAGCTAATGCTGGGTATTTAATATTTGAATAAAACTTTATTAATGGCAAAAATATCAATCATTATTCCGTGTTATTATAACGAACAAAATATTCCGTTAACTATTCCTGCTTTGCTTGAAAATGAATTGAACTTCTCACAAGGAACAGAATTCGAGTATGTAATGGTTGATGATGGATCAAAAGACAACACTCTAATGGAGTTGTTAAAGTTTAAAGATGCTTATTCTGAAAAATTCAAAATAATAAAACTCGCAGGAAATGTAGGGCCTCATAACGCAGTTCTAGCCGGTATGAAATATGCAACAGGTGACTGTAATGTTATACTTGCTGCTGACCTTCAAAATCCAGTTGAGTTAATACCAAAAATGTTTGATTACTGGAGCAAAGGAATAAAATTTGTAATAGCTAATAGACAAGATCGTGAAGAATCAGGCATTCAAAAATTGCTTGCAAACACTTATCACTTTTTAATTAAAAAATTTGCTTTACATAACATTCCTGATGGTGGATTTGATTTTGTTCTGTTTGATAAACAATTAAAAGACGAGGTTGTGGCAATGGATGAAAAAAATACAAATACCTTATATTTAATGTCATGGCTTAACTATGATTTTGTAAGCATTCCATTTGTAAGAAAGAAAAGGGAAATCGGAAAATCAAGATGGACTTTAAAAAAGAAATTAAAATTATTTATTGATTCGTTTGTAGCCTTTTCATTTTTTCCAATCAGAATGATATCTGTAATTGGATTGCTGCTTGGTTTAACTGCATTTTGTTATGGTGGTTTTATTATATTCTCTAAATTTTTTGGAAATATTCCGGTTACAGGTTGGACGACAATGATGGTTGTAATTTTATTCGTTTCCGCTTTCCAGATGATTGCTTTAGGAGTTATTGGCGAATATGTGTGGCGTGCATTAGATGCTTCGCGTAAGCGACCGAATTATGTGGTTGATAGAATATGGTAATTAATTATGAGTGATCAAATAAAATTTATTGATTTCACATACATGAATGCGCAGGTGCGTGCAGCCATGTTGCAGCAATTTGAAAATGTATTTGACAGTCAGTGGTACATTTTAGGTGACCGTGTTAAACAGTTCGAAAAAATTTATGCGGATGCGAATGAAGTAAAACATTGTGTTGGAGTTGCCAATGGATTAGATGCTTTGACTTTATGCTTGAAGGCGCTGGATATAAAAGAAGGGGATGAAATTATTGTTCCTTCTAATACTTATATCGCATCGTGGTTAGCAGTTTCTTGTGTTGGTGCAACCCCGGTTCCTGTTGAGCCGAATGAAAACACCTACAATATTTCACCAGAAAAAATAAAGGCCGCCATTACAAAAAAAACGAAAGTTATAATGCCGGTTCATTTATATGGTCAAGCATGTGAGATGGATGAGATTATGAAAATTGCAGAAGAAAACAATTTGTATGTGGTGGAAGATAACGCACAGGCGCAAGGCTCATCATATAATGGAAAACTCACTGGAAGTTTTGGTCACATCAACGCAACAAGTTTTTATCCCGGAAAAAACTTAGGGGCGTATGGCGATGCAGGCGCTGTTACAACAAACGATGATGCGCTTGCTGATAAAATAAAAGTGTTACGCAACTATGGTTCTCAGAAAAAATATTTCAACGAAATAAAAGGAGTGAATTCAAGACTGGATGAATTACAGGCGGCTTTTCTTTCTATAAAAATTAATTACCTCGCTGAATGGAATGCAGAAAGAAATTCTGTTGCAAAATGGTACAACGAAAAATTATCATCAATAAAGAATATTTCGATTCCACAATTAGCCAATGGCGCTACAAGTAATTATCATTTGTATGTTATCAGAACTGAAAAGAGAGATGCACTTACTGAACATTTAACAAAGAATGGAATAGGTTCACTGATTCACTACCCTGTTCCACCGCATTTACAGGAAGCATATCGCGAACTTGATTTTAAAAAAGGAGATTTTCCAATAGCTGAAAAAATAGCTGAGACCTGTTTGAGTTTACCAATATATCCTGGAATAAAAAAAGAAGAAGTTGATAAAGTGATAAGTATTATATCTGATTTCAAATAATGAATTCAGGCTAAAAAACAAAAAAGCCGCTTCAGTTATTACGAAGCGGCTTTAACTTTTTATTATTTTCTTGAAATTAAATCTCCTGAGAAAAAATCATATCTTCTGTTTCAATAACATTTGTGTCACTGATGATTGCAGCGCGTTCAACAAGTGCTTTTAACTCGCGAACATTACCAGGCCAAGGATGATTCTGAATGGCTTTATATGCCTCAGCTGAGAATGTTTTTAATGGCATTTCGTTACGGTCACAAAATCCTTTAAGAAAAAATTTTGTCAAAAGCAGAATGTCGTCACCTCTTTCTTTAAGTGGTGGAAGGTGAATTAAAAATCCTTGTAATCGATAGTATAAATCCTCACGCATTTTTCCTTCTCTAACTCTCTGTGAAAGATTTTTATTTGTGGCAGCAATAATTCTAACATTCAATTGTATTTCTTTATTAGAACCTAATCGGGTGATTTTATTTTCCTGTAAAACCCTTAATAATTTTGTTTGAAGGTTCATATCCATTTCTCCAATCTCATCTAAGAAAATAGTTCCTTCATTCGCTTCTTCAAATTTCCCAATTCTTTTTGAATCTGCGCCTGTAAAAGCTCCCTTCTCATGGCCAAACAATTCACTCTCCATTAAGTCTGCTGGAATGGCAGCCATATTAACCGGAACATAAGGTTTGCGAGCACGATTACTATTAAAATGTATAGCCCCCGCAACCACTTCTTTACCAGTTCCGCTTTCGCCAGTGATTAATGCAAGCATACTGGTCTTCTCCACCTTTTGAATCAGTCGTAATACTCTTAAAACAGCTGCGCTTTCGCCAATAATTTTATCGTATCGATGACGGTCAATAATTTGCTCTTGTAATTTTGAAACCTGACATCTAAGTTTAATTTTCTCTGCAACTTTATTAACCGCAATTCCTAATTCAGTAAAAGCATTATTGTTCTTTATAATGTAAGATGCCGCACCAGCTTTGTAACATTCAACAACCACTTCTACTTTATCTTGCCCTGAAAGTATCACACATTCAATTTCTTTATTATAAGATTGAATTTCCTTTATTACCTCAATTCCATTTCTATCCGGTAAATTGTAATCAATCGTTATAATATTTGGATTTTTATAAAGGTCTCTCAACAAGGCCTCGGCTGTCGGATAAATTGTAATTTCGTAAGTATCGTTTGCAGATAATTCATTTTGTATGAGTTGCGAATACAAATCATTGTCTTCCACTACAAATATTTTGGTGATGTTACTTTCAGCCATCAAAGGTGGGATTAAGGTTACTATCTTTGGCGCAACATTACTATTTCCTGATGAAAACAGGTTAATCATTGTAAATGTGTTTTTATTTCTATCGCTTTTTCGTAAAAATTGTTCTTTTGTTTCATTATTGATGAGTTTGTTTTACTTCTCTCTTAAAAAATTAAACCCTTATAAAAGGAACAAAAAAATGTTTAATTGTTAATAATTGAGTGGGTATTTCCTTTGTTTTGAATTAAAATAAAATGCGTACATCACTACATTTGTGAAAAATTATTTCTTATGACACTCGAAGAAAAAATAATGAGTGAAATGAAACCCGCTATGCTTTCAAAAAATGAGGGCGCACTTCGTGCATTACGGGCAATAAAAGGTGCAATTATTTTAGCAAAAACTGAAAAAGGCAGCGATGGAACTGTTACACCTGAAAATGAAATTAAAATTCTACAAAAACTCGCCAAACAACGCAAAGAGTCAATCGAAATTTTTACGAAAGAAAATCGAGAAGACCTAGCGAAAAAAGAACTGGAAGAATTAGCAGTTATTGAAAAATTTCTTCCGCAACAAATGGGTGCTGATGAACTAAAAGAAATTATAAAAACAATAATCGCACAAGTTGGCGCAACCACCCATCAAGACATGGGAAAGGTAATGGGAGTAGCGAGCAAACAACTCGCCGGCAAATCAGATGGGAAATCCATCAGCGAAATGGTGAAACAACTTTTAGCTATTACATAAAATCACAATCCTAAAATTTCATCTGTGTTAATCGATATCGGATTTCTCTTATTCATTGCATTCGGTTTCTGGCGAGGGTTTACACGCGGAATCATCGTTGCTTTATTCAGTTTTCTTGGTTGGTCAATTGGTTTGCTCTGTGCTTTAAAATTTTCTTCCTGGGGTGCATTTTTTCTGCGCGACCACATTGGAATAAAATCAGATTACAATCCCATCATCAGTTTTGTTTTAATCATAATTATTATTTCGCTCATTATTTATTTTCTAGGAAAATTTTTAGAAAAAATGATTCAAGTAGTGCAAATGGGTTGGCTGAATAAAACGCTCGGAGGATTGTTAAAAGCATCAATTTATTTTCTTTTGTTTTGTGTCATCATCTGGTTGTGCAACAAAGCAGGAGCTATTAGCCCAGAAGCAAAAGCGCAGAGTAAATTGTTTAATTACATCAATCCAGTTGCTCCAGCGGTATTCGATTGGTTAGGTCGAAATGTTCCCTCCATGCAGGGATTGCTTCAAGACATCAATCGATATTACGACCAAATTCGTTTTCCTGACATTCTCCATAACAGTTGATTTTTTTATTAGATAATTACGATTCATTCACTTACAATTTGTGGCACTATCTGTTACAATTGAATGAAGACTGTATTGTAAAACGCAACGATGAAATCACCATTGAAGAAATTAAAAAACTAAATCCAAGAGCAATTGTGCTTTCTCCTGGCCCGGGAAGACCTGCTGATTCAGGAATAATGAATGAAGTAATAAAACATTTTCATAAAACAACTCCACTTTTAGGAATTTGCCTTGGCCACCAAGCAATTGGAGAATTTTTCGGTGCAAAATTAGAATTTGCCAATAAACCATTACACGGCAAAACATCAGAACTTGTTTTTCATAATCATTTTCTGTTTCAGAATATTTCATCGCCATTGATGGTGATGCGTTATCATTCTTTATTGCTGAAAGAAGTTAAGAACACTCCACTTAAAATTATTGGCACAACAAATGAGCAGGAAATTATGGCAATTGAACATCCTGATTATAAAATTATCGGGTTGCAATTTCATCCCGAAAGCATTTTAACTCCTGATGGAATGACGATATTTCGGAATTGGTGGGGGTGGGTGACCAACGTACAGTAGACAGTTTCCATTATTTTTCACAATAAAAAATATCGTGTGCCTAGTAAATACTTGATACTTCCTTAAAAAATATATTTTAGCACCTCTAAGATCTAAATTATGGAATACCAGATAAAAGAAGAAGGGGATTTTAAATACATTGAAGAAGGCGAAGGCGAAACGCTTTTGCTACTGCACGGGCTGTTTGGCGCGCTCAGTAATTTTCAATATATTATTGACGAATTCAAATCGAAATACAAAGTTGTAATTCCGATTATTCCAATTACCGAAATAGATATTTTCAGTGCAACGGTAAAAGGGTTAGAACGCTTTGTACACCAATTTGTACAGGTACGCAATTACAATACATTTATTCTTCTAGGAAATTCGCTTGGCGGTCACATAGCACAATTGTACTGTCTAGCCCATCCAGAAAAAGTGAAAGCAATAATTTTAACAGGCGCAAGTGGGTTATTTGAAAGCTCAATGGGTAGCACCTTTCCGAAACGCGGTGATTATGAATACATGAAGCAGCGAACTGAATACACTTTTTACGACCCAAAAACTGCAACAAAAGAGTTGGTAGATGAAGTTTTTGAAATGGTTAATAATAGAAGCAAAGCATTTCGAATTATCTCCTTAGCTAAATCGGCAATGCGCGAAAACCTTGCTGCTGATTTACATAATATTAAGTGCCCCGTATGTTTAATTTGGGGAATGAATGATACCATCACCCCTCCATTTGTGGCCGAAGAATTTAAACACCTGATTCCACATGCTGATTTATGCTGGATGGATAAATGCGGTCACGCGCCCATGATGGAAAAACCCGAAGAGTTTAATTCGCTCTTACATAAATTTCTTGATAAAATTTCCGTTCCCGCCTAAAGACATACATGAGAGCTGCAGACTTAATTACTCATTCCGTGCCCCCTTTAAAAAAAACCGACACCGGAACTTTTGCTTTACAAACCATGGCCGACCATCATCTTTCGCAATTACCCATTGTGCAAAATGATAAATTACTTGGCCTGGTGCGCGAAGAAGATATTTTAAATCATCACAACAACGATGCGAAGTTGCAGGAGATGAAATTGAAATTGCTCAAACCATTCATACACGATTACGAACATATTTTTGAAGTATTGAAGGTATCGAGTGAACTCAAACTGAAAGTAATTCCAGTGGTTGACAAGAATGAAAATTATCAGGGAGCAATAACATTGGATAACCTAATGAATTATTTTGCCCGCGATACGGATATACTGGAGCCAGGTGCTATTGTGGTTCTGGAAATTGCAGTGATGGACTATTCACTCGCTGATATTGCGAGAATCATAGAACAGGAAAGCGCAAAAATTTTATGTGTGTTTGCAGGCACTGACAAAGCAAAAACAAAAATTGAACTGACTTTGAAACTGAATGTGTCAGACATTCAGGGAATCATTCAATCGCTACAGCGACACAGTTATGTGATAAAAGATTCGTACCAGGAGCCAGAATATTTCGAAGATTTAAAAGACCGCTATGATTCACTCATGGACTACCTAGATGTTTAATTGTTTTTTAAAAAGATTTTCTTCTCTCACTAATTTATTAGTGCCTCTAAAAGGCTTTGTTCGAATTTTTTTTCTGCTCTTTTTATTCATCTCTTCATCCCAAAAATCTAAAGCGCAGGAACTAATTGATTCTACATACGCTAAAGATTTTATAGTATTTATTCATGATATAGTGATTGAAGGGAATAACAAAACGAAAGAGCAAATTATTTTCCGTCAGCTCACTTTTAAAAAAGGTGACTCTATTCCATTTTACAATTTGCAAACTGTTTTGAATGAGAGCAGGCAATATGTCATTAACACAGGATTGTTTTATAGTGTAGCACTCAACATCCGAAATTGGGAGGGGGGCAATATGGATATATTTATTTCACTAGAAGAACGGCTTTACACCTACCCGATTCCGACAATAGATATTTTTGATCGGAATTTTAACACCTGGTATGTTGAACACAAACACGATGAAAAAAGATTGCAATATGGAATTCGTTTTTTACAACTGAACATGCGAGGAAGAAATGAAAGCTTACGCATAAATACCCTATTTGGGTTCTCTCAAAAATTTGAAGTGTCATACACAATTCCTTACATCAATCAAAAACAAAAAGTCGGATTACAATTCAAATCATCTTACAACCGAAGCAAATTCGCTACTTATAAAACACTCGACAATCACGAGCAGTTTTATTTTGCTTCTGATGATTTCGTGCAACGAGTTTTTCTCACACAATTGGATCTCACTGTGAAACCCGGCTACGAAGACAAGCATATTTTCTCTATTGGTTTTTTACATTCAGAAGTTGCGGATACAATTGCACAGCTCAACCCTAATTTTTATCTGGACGGAAAAGTGTTACAGGAATATTTCGCGCTCGGTTACACCTTCATTCACGACCGCCGTGATATTATTGGCTTTCCATTGCACGGAAGCTATTTTGATATCGGAGTTTCTTCTTTCGGAATTTTGCCAACTGACAACACACACCTTTATTCACTTCAAATCAATCACGCCAAATATTTCCAATCTGGAAAAAATTTATACTTCGCCATTCGCAACAAGCTCAAATTTTCTTCGCCTGTAAAACAACCCTACTACACGCAAAAGGGATTCGGTTACAAACTTGATTACGTTAGTGGTTACGAATACTATGTAGTAGATGGTCAAAGTTTCTGGCTCGGAAAATTGGTTTCGCGTTATCGGATTTTAAAATTCAACCTGCCAAATAATTTTCAAAACAATGTGGTGAAGGCAAGCAAATTTCCGTTCAATATTTTTTTAATCGGGCAATTGGACGCTGGCTATGTGAAAGATGATTATTTTTTTAACGAAAATTCGCTCAATAATTCTCTACTTATAGGAGGTGGGCCTGGAATTGATGTGGTCATGTTTTACGATGTAGATTTTCAGCTACAGTATTCTTTCAACCTACGGGGAGAAAATGGGTTATTTTTACACTTCAGTTCGTTCTTCTAACTAAATAAAAAAATTTGACAGTAGCGCTTTACAGCAGGCAATTAAATGTGCGACATGCTGTTTTTATTCAGAAGTTATTACACACTTTACATCTATGCGGATTTGAAACTCTCGTTCATGCGCCTTATTACCAGCAGTTGCGTGAGCATCTTGAAGTGCCGAATTCATTCCGCCCTTTCATCAATCACAAAGATTTGAATCAACACATTGAATGTATGTTTTCATTAGGTGGTGATGGCACTTTGCTCGACACACTCAGTTTTGTTCGCGATTATAAAATTCCAGTGCTCGGCATCAATATAGGTCGGCTTGGATTTTTAGCAAACATTGGTAAAGATGAAATTGACTCGGCGCTTGAAGCATTACAGAAAGGAAATTACGTGCACGACCGACGCTCGCTCATTGAACTCGACAGCAATAAACCACTTTTTGGGAATGTGAATTATGCACTCAACGAATTTGCGATTCATAAAAAAGATACTTCCGCCATGATTACCATTCACGCTTATATCAATGGCGAATTTCTGAATTCGTATTGGGCAGATGGGTTAATTGTGAGCACTCCAACCGGTTCCACTGGTTATAGTTTGAGTTGCGGTGGTCCTATTCTTACTCCGCACTCGGCGAGTTTTGTTATCACGCCAATTGCACCACACAACTTAAATGTTCGACCGATAGTTGTTCCTGATGATTCTGTTATTTCATTTGAGATAGAAGGCCGCGGCGATAATTACCTCTGTACTTTGGATTCGCGCTATGAAACCATCGACAATTCATTTCACATCGCAGTAAAAAAATGTTCTTTCGCTATTGATTTAGTTCGGTTACCCGACCACAATTTTCTAAATACACTTTCTAATAAATTGAAGTGGGGGATTGATAGCAGAAATTAATTATCTACTCAAGTACATACTCTTCTCCTTATAAAGTTGTCGGAAAATGGGGTCGTATAAATCCTTTATGAAGCGGATAGATTCGCCAGTAGATTTCATTTCTGGTCCGAGTTCTTTGTTCACATTTGGAAATTTATCAAAAGAGAAAACCGGTTCCTTGATGGCGTAGCCGGTGAGTTTTCGGTTGTACTTGAAATCTTTGATTTTTTTTTCACCGAGCATCACTTTAGTTGCAATGTTCAGGTACGGAATCTGGTATGCTTTCGCGATGAAAGGTGTGGTGCGCGATGAGCGAGGGTTCGCTTCTATCACATAAACTTTTCCTTTTTTAATTGCGAACTGAATATTGATGAGTCCGATGATTTCTATTGCCTTCGAAATTTTCTCAGCATATTCTACCATACTGTTCACTACTTCAAATGGCAAGTCAAATGAAGGTAACACGGCACTGCTATCACCACTATGTATACCTGCGGGTTCAATGTGTTCCATCACGCCCATAATGTGTACTTCATCGCCATCACTGATAGCATCTATCTCCGCTTCTTCGGCGCGATCGAGGAAGTGATCAATCAGAATTTTATTTCCAGGCATGTGCTTCATCAATTTCAGCACTGCTTTTTCTAACTCTTCATCATTAATCACTATGCGCATGCGCTGACCGCCAAGAACATAACTCGGACGCACAAGTACAGGATATCCTACTCGATGTGCCACCGCGACAGCTTCGTCAACCGACATTGCTACACCATATTCAGGATAAGGAATACCTAACTCTTTCAGCAAATCAGAAAATGCGCCACGGTCTTCAGCGATGTCCATGTTCTCGAAACTGGTGCCGATAATTTTTATTCCGTTTGCATTTAATCGCTTTGCGAGTTTCAATGCGGTTTGCCCGCCAAGTTGCACAATCACCCCTTCTGGTTTTTCCAACTCAATAATTTCTATCAGGTGTTCCCAATATACTGGTTCGAAATATAATTTATCAGCAATGTCGAAATCAGTGGAAACAGTTTCGGGATTGCAATTGACCATGATGGCTTCGTAACCACATTCGCGAATGGCAATCAATCCGTGCACGCAACAATAGTCGAATTCAATTCCTTGGCCGATACGATTGGGGCCAGAACCCAAAACAATTATTTTTTTCTTATTACTGACTACACTTTCATTTTCTGTTTCGAAAGTTGAGTAGTAATAAGGAGTTCGTGCTTCAAATTCTGCGGCGCAGGTGTCAACTAATTTGAAAGTGCGTCGAATATTTAGCTCCTTTCTTTTTGCATACACATCATCATCAGTACAATTCGTAAACAGAAATGCAAGTTGCGAATCAGAGTACCCCATTTGCTTTGCTTCCAACAAAACAGCTGAAGGAACATTCTGCAAATTGTACTTGCGCAATTCAGTTTCTGTTTTCACCAATTGATTTATCTGGTCGAGAAACCATGGGTCAATGAGTGTGAGTTTCTGAATTGTTTTTACGGAGACACCGAGTGTGAGGGCATCTTTTATTCTGAACAATCTATCCCAACTTGGATGCTGAATTCTATCTAAAACTTCTTCTGATTTTTTGCTGTATAATTTTCCATCAGCACCCAAACCAATCGAATCATTCTCTAAACTCTGACAAGCTTTCTGTAATGCTTCAATAAAAGTTCTGCCAATGCTCATCACTTCACCAACCGATTTCATTTGAAGTCCGAGCGTTTCATCGCAACCAGGAAACTTATCGAAATTCCATCGCGGAATTTTTACCACCACATAATCCAAAGCAGGTTCAAAGTATGCTGAAGTAGTTTTTGTAATTTGATTTTGCAATTCATCCAAGCGATAACCAATCGCCAGCTTCGCAGCAATCTTCGCAATCGGATAACCGGTAGCTTTAGATGCGAGAGCCGATGAGCGAGACACACGCGGATTAATTTCCACCGCTAACAAAGCTTCGGTTTCAGGGTCGAGGGCGAATTGCACATTGCACCCGCCTGCGAAATTTCCCATACTGCGCATCATCTTGATGGACATATCGCGCATGCGTTGGTATGCTGTATCACTCAATGTCATTGCAGGTGCGCAAGTGATAGAGTCACCGGTGTGTACACCCATCGGATCGAAATTTTCTACCGTGCAAATGATGCACACATTGTCGGCGCTGTCGCGCAATAATTCCAATTCAAATTCTTTCCAGCCAAGCACAGCTTTCTCTACTAATACTTCGTGAGTAGGTGAAGCTTTCAATCCACGCTCAAGCGCTGCATCAAATTCTTCGCGCTTGTGAACGAAGCCGCCGCCGCTTCCACCAAGTGTATAAGACGGACGAATCACCAATGGAAAACCAATCTCCTGCGCAATCTCTTTTCCTTCCAACATCGAATTCGCAACTCTTGAAGGAGCAACCGGCACACCGATTTCTCCCATCAGGCGGCGAAACACTTCACGATTTTCTGCGCGCTCAATTCCTTCGATGTCCACTCCAATCAATCGCACGTTATATTTTTTCCATATGCCCATTTCATCAGCCTCCTTGCACAAATTGAGAGCGGTTTGTCCACCCATAGTCGGAAGCACTGCATCAATTTGTCGTTCTTCCAAAATTTGAATAATACTTTCAGGAGTGAGCGGCAACAAATAAATATGGTCTGCCGTCACAGGGTCAGTCATGATGGTTGCCGGATTCGAATTGATGAGCGACACCTCAATTCCTTCCTCGCGCAACGAGCGTGAGGCCTGTGTTCCAGAGTAATCGAATTCGCATGCCTGCCCGATGATGATGGGGCCACTGCCAATGATGAGGACTGATTTTATGCTGTTGTCTTTAGGCATTTCAAATGGAGAAAATGAAAAGTGAAGAATGAAAAACTAAAAATGAAAAAAGAAAGGAGGGATAAAATTGTTGGACTGAGCTATAATTAATTTTTCCTTTCATCTCAGACGACAAATGTAATAGAGAAAGCCTCGAATGAAAGGGGTGTTGATAGGTTGTGGGAAAGAAAAGTTTCGTCGGGTTAAAATGGCTGGAAGCTATGAAATGGAAGCTACAAGTTGCTTATGGTTTTATTTACTCACAACAAATTTCATCCATTCACTTCCGTTTTCGAAAATCACCTGAACAAAATAGATCCCATCACAAAATTTTTCAGTTGAAATATCAACTGGCAATTTCAAATCATTTCCTACCCAGACTTCTTTCCCTGATTCGTTGAAGATGCTTATGCATAACTTTTCTCTGATAAAGTTTATAGCCGCAATTGAAAACTGAGTTGCGCAGGGATTGGGATAGATGCAGATTTTTTTTTTAAAACCTTTCGGGTTTTCTATTCCCGAAATTAAATCGGCGAGGTAAAAATTACCGCCTGTTCCGAAAAATCGTTCGTCGCTGATGTATAACTGATTATTGTTTTTGTAAAGCACTGCTTCTTTTTGTGTGAGTGTGGTGAACGAATAATGCTCAGGTGTAACAGAAAAGAAATGATGCTGTGCAAAGTTTTTGAAAATATAAACGGATTGATAAGTCAGCAAAACAAAATTGGAATCATTATCAGAAATATCTGCTGAGGTTACCTGCTGATTAGTGTAAAAACTATCAATCAATTCAGCCACATAATTTCCTGGAGAGGAAGGAATACGATAACATTTTGAGAATCCAGAACTGTTCGATGTAGATGTATTTTTTGAAAAAAGGTAAAGCGAATCGCCTGAATGAATCATGGCTTCGCAATCGAAATTCAGATTTGCACCCAAAGGCGGAAAAGCATTTTGGTCAGAATAGGAAAATGAAATGGTATCAGCAAACACTGTATCAGTACCTGAAGCGAGCGCATAAGTTGACACGCGATAAATTCTCAGATTGGTTCTGTCACAAGTATTATTTCCGAAATCACCAATGAATAAAGTGCCGTTGTGGTCATTGGCTAAATCTTCCCAATCAACATTTGTGGCGCCTGCAATAACGGTTGAATCAATCAACTGTCCGTTTATCAAATAGTGATAGAGCATTGGTTTGCCTCCACTGTCATTGTGGGTCCAGATGGAAGTTGAATCGGTTTGTTCGAGGCCTGAAGTTTCATTGCAATTGGGTTGAAACGAACCAAGTGTTTGGTACGAAATAGTTTGGGCTGAAATAATTTCTGATGCGAAAGAAAAAATAAGAACGAGGTGTATCAGTCTATTTTTCATTCCTTATTAAAATAAAACGGACTTGCTTGTGCTGTGGGAACAATCACCAGTTCGTTAATATTTACATGCATTGGAGTATTAAAACAATAACTGATTACATCCGCAATGTCATTTGCATTCAGCGGCACATATCCTTTGTAAACATTTTTCGCTTTCTCCTTATCGCCTTTAAAACGCACTTCAGAAAATTCTGTTTCGGATGCTCCAGGATGAATGGCTGTTACACGGATTTTCTTTTTCAGTAAATCTATTCGCATAGCTTGTGTGAGTGCATCGACCGCGAACTTGGTTGCGCAATAAACATTTCCTTTTTCGTAAACATATTTTCCGGCGGTGGAGCCTATGTTAAAAATATATGGATTGTTGCTGTATTTCATCAATGGCAAAACTGCTTTTGTTACGTAGAGCAATCCTTTCACATTGGTGTCAATCATAGTGTCCCAGTCCTCGAGCTCGCTATCTTCGATGGTTCCTAATCCGTGAGCCCCCCCGGCATTGTTTACGAGCACATCTATATTTTTCCAGTCATTATTTAAAGAATCAATTGCACTTTTTACTTCAGTTTTTTTTCGCACGTCGAAACACAAAGCCAGCACTTCAGTTTTGAATTCTTCTTTGATGCTATTGCTGACTGCCTCTAATTTTTCTTTTCTTCTTCCGGTTATAATTACGCTATGACCTTCTGATGCAAATCGTCTAGCAATTGCTTCTCCGAAACCTGATGTTGCTCCTGTGATAAATGCTGTGCTCATGAAATTAATTGATGGCAAAAATAAATGGCGAAACGGTAGCTAACTAAAATAATTATTCAGATAAAATTTTCTTCACGATTGGAAATATTTTCTCGACCCACAATCCATATTGTTTTGCTGAAGGATGCAAACCATCGGAAGCAGCAAGCGATAAATCTGTTGTTGCATTTCTGCTGATGGATGTGATGTTACAATATGGACATCCTGATTTTTTTGCTTCTTCGTCATTTACTTTGTTGAAAGCATCAATCTCTTCCGCAATTTTTTTCCGATCTCTTCCTTCTGCGAAAGGCATTACCCCCCAATCGGGAATTGAAATTATAATTACATGACTGGGTTTATTGTTCGCATATTTGATAGCAAGGTCAAGCAACTCTCGAAATTCTTTTCGGTATTCGTCAATTAATTTTCCGCGGTATTGATTATTCACTCCGATAAGAAGTGTAACAATATCATAAAGTGGTGATGGAGGATTTTCATTTATTCCTTTCATCAGTTCATCAGTAGTCCACCCTGTAGTTGCAATAATTTCAGGAGCAGAAATTTCGATTCCTGAATTATTTAATTGCATTTGTAATTGATGCGGAAAATTTTCTGCTGATGGAACTGCTTCGCCGATGGTGTAGGAATCGCCGAGATTAAGCATTCGAAAAGTTTTCATTTTCACTGTTTCATTGTGAGGTGAAAATAGAATGGTAATTGAACAAAACAATTGCAATTCACGAATCATATTCATTTTGTAAAGCAAAAAACTATTTTTGTTTTATAATCGACTTAAATTAGTATTAAATGAAAAAAAATAACTCCTCAGAATAAAATTTATTAAAAACTAAACATTTTATGATTAAACGAATTAGTCTTTTGCTTTTGCATTTTTGTTTCCTGCTTAATGTATCAGCTCAAACATACCAGGTTGGGCATTTGCAACAAACATTTGTGGACCCCGCTCGCTCAAACAGAAATATTACAACTGAAATTTATTATCCCGCAAATACAGCCGGCGATAATGTGCCAATTGTCAACGGGCAATTTCCGGTTCTGGTTTTTGGTCATGGCTTTGTAATGGTTTGGAGTTCTTATGATGTGGTTTGGAATGCATTGGTACCGCAAGGGTATATTATGGTTTTTCCAACAACTGAAACTTCATTATTACCGTCTCATACCGATTTTGGAAAAGACATAGCTTTTCTGATTGGGGCAATGAAGACAGAAGGCAACACTGCTTCATCCAATTTTTTTGGAGCAGTCTCACCAACTTCTGCCGCAATGGGGCATTCAATGGGTGGAGGTTCCGCTTTTCTGGCAATGCAATATGATTCATCAATTACCGCATTGGCTACTTTAGCTTCGGCAGTAACTAACCCGTCATCTGTAACAGCAGCTGCAAGCATTATAAAACCAAGTATCGTTATTGCCGGAGAAAACGATTGTGTGGCTCCCCCTGCACAACACCAGCAATTAATGTACGATGCGCTTATTTCAACTTGTAAATCTTTTGTAAGTGTAAACGGCGGAAGTCATTGTCAGTTTGCTGATAATGATTTTTTATGTCAGTTTGGTGAAGCTACATGTAGTCCGCAACCAACCATAACTGCTCAGGTTCAACAGGCAACAACTTTTAGTTTGCTTTTGCCCTGGTTGAATTTTTATTTAAAAAATGATTGTGCCGCTGGTGATGAGCTTCAGAATTTGATTTTAGTGGGAAACGGAAT
>CAMDDP010000028.1 GCA_945892775.1 Chitinophaga pinensis | reverse complement strand
ATTTTTAAAAAATATTTACTTACAGTTAGATGCACTTGATATTGCAATGGCCAATTGTGAGTCGCATGACATAAATCGTATCTCCCATAAGATGAGGGGTAGCATTTCACCCTTTGGAGCTAAAGCTAGTGGAGATTTGTTGTTTGTTCTTGAAACCATGGGTAAAGAAAATCTTTTCGAGGGGATAGATTTTATTTATGCCGATGCCAAAAAATCTATTCATGGCTTAATTGACGAATTAATATTCTTTATAGATAATCCAGAAAGTAAAGTGGCTTAATTTTTTAAAAATTATGTTCAATTATTTTAATTTATAAGGTGTGATTTATGTATGTTTTCCGAAATTTAATTACTCATAAATTTTTTATATTGACTTTTAAAAGATATGGCGGGTTAAACCGAAATAAAAATTGACGAATAAATTTGGCATTATAAAAACCTTGATGTTAGTACATGTATAAATGATGGTTTAATACCTCAGGTGCAAAACACCCATTCTTGAAAAGTTTTTTTCTTTTACTGTTTTATTTTATCTGATTGAACTGATAATTTCAAACACTTGTAAAAAATTATTTCGTTGGGTTACATTTAGCCCAATAAAATTTTACTTTGAATTTATAGAATGATTAAAAAAATAGCAAATACAATTTGTATACTTTTTATTAGTCAATTACTCTTTGCACAAAAGACAGCTAAATTTTATGGGGTAATTACTGATAAGGCTGATAAGACTACCTTGATAGGGGTTACTGTTGCGCTAAAGGGAACATCTTTGGGTACTGTAACTGATATTGATGGGAACTATGCAATCATTAATATACCTGCAGGCACTTATATTATTGAATGCAGTTACGTTGGTTATGAACGAGTCCTACTCACAGGGATGAAAATACAAGATGGAGAACGAAAAAAAGTAGATGTGCAATTGGGGGTGAGTGCAATTACGCTTGATGATAATATTGTTGTGATAGGGGATAGACCTCTTGTGGATGTTGAGGACTCGAAGAGCACGCAAAAAATTGGTAAGGATCAAATAGAAGCGGCACCTTCACGACAAATACAAGGCATTATTAATACATCTTCTGGGGTGGTGCAAAATGCAGAGGGCATACACATTCGCGGTGGTCGAACTTATGAAACAGGTTTTTTTATTGATGATGTTTCAGCAACCGACCCGCTTGCTGGAACTGGTTTCGGCATTGATTTAGGCAGTAATGCCATTGATGATATTGAAGTAAACACCAGTAGTTCTTCAGTTGAATATGGTAATTCTACATCGGGAACTGTGAATGCGAAAACAAAAAGCGGTGGCGATAAATTTTCTATTAATGCATCACACAAGCGCGATAATTTTGGTTTTAATAAAGATTGGAACTCCACATTTAATAATTCAATTTATGAATTAGGATTAGGAGGTCCGCTAAAATTTAAAAAATCTGTAGCATCGAAATTAAAATACTACACCTCTTTCAAATTTAATTTCACCGACAATTATTTTCGTAATCCCGCCAATCAAGTGGTGTCTTCTATTTATCCTGATTCCGATTGGAGTCCCTACCAGGATAATCGGTGGGCAGGAATGTTGAAATTGAATTATAATTTTTCATCGGCAAAAAAATTAGCATTCACTTATTTAAAAAGTATAACCATCAACCAAGATTTTAATATGCTGCGCATAACTGGAAACGATGTTGGATTTACACCTGGTTATCAATATAATTTTTCATTACAGCCAGATAATGCAAATACCTATACCCATGATACTAACCTTGAAACTTTAGTTTGGGTTCAAACACCAAAGCCATCATTTAGTTATCGGGTTACTGCATCAAGGCTTTTTGTTCATTTGCGAACTGACGCTAATGGAATAGACTGGCGACCCCAGCAAGTAAATAGTGAATTTGATCCAGCAAGTATTGTAACCTTCCCAACACAATATTTTAATCCTTCCGATAGTATTGTATTTGTGTTGCCAGGGCCTGGATTGTTTAATAACGATGGGATAGCAACACTATGGCATGATCACTATGTAGAGGAATACACATTAAAATCTTCAGCAACTTTTTATTCTAAAAATACAAGTAACAGGTTTTACCTTGGGGGAGAATTAAAAAGAAGAGAAATGCAATGGATTGATATCACACGCCCTTGGATAGGAGCGCCCATTCAACTACCAGATGGAAATTATACCCAGTCATTTCGTTTAGGAGATTTAAGTGATGCGTGGCATGTGGTTCCAGTTCGGGGTGCGTGGTATGTTTCTGATAAGTATAAATTCCGAGGGTTGATAGCTGATGTCGGTTTACGATATGAATATTGGTTTGCCGGCAGATTTGTTGACAATGCTATTCAAAATATTGAAGCACCAATTGCTGATGCAATAAGAGAAGAATATTTAAAACACACCGTAAATATTTTTGGTAGTAAAATGAAAATGCGATTGTTGCCCAAAATTTCCGCTAGTTTCCCAATAAAGGAAAATCAGGTTATGTATTTTAATTATGGTCACAGTATGGTTGAGCCTCATCCCTCTTATATATATACAGGTCTTGACCCATATTATGCCGATCGTTCAACCCTTGCTCGTGTAGGTAATCCTGATTTAAACCCAGAGGTTGATATTTCTTATGAGCTTGGTTTGAAGTCACAATTAGGAAGTAATGATGCGCTAAATATTTCTGCCTATTGGAAGGACAAATATGATTTTATTACTAGCAATACTATTTATTTAAAAGATGCAACTGGAAGAGAAGTGGCACGAACAATAAGAATCAATGCTGACTACGCACGTGTTCGTGGTTTTGAAGTTGCCTATATTAAGCGTGTAGCAAAATGGTTTAGCAGCCAACTTTCATTTTCATATAGTGCTGCAACTGGTCAAAGTTCATCAGCATCGCAAAGTATATCGCAAATCTTAGCAACTGGAAATTCAGTAAGTACAAAAGAAACTCCACTAGCTTGGGATTCTCCAATAGACGCAAAAGGTTTTGCCATTTTTACGGTGAATCAAGACAGAGGAATATTTAATTTCAAATTTTTAAATCATTTTAGTTTTTATACAGAAGCAATCTTTAGAACAGGAAAAAGATACACACCTTATTTGTTTGATGGTTTCGAAGAATATTCAGCTCGACCAATCTATAATATTGATGGAAATCCTGAACACCAATATGAAAAAATTTCAGCCCCTTCATTTTGGTTAAATGCAACTTTACGCAAATCAATTAAAGTTAAAAGACTAGATGTTTCATTAACACTCGAAGTCACCAATATTCTGAATGCAAAAAATCCGTTGATTATAAACCCCGTTACTGGTAATGCCTATGCTGAAGGAGATGCGGTTCCTTCTGAATGGAGAGACCCACAGTTTTTAGATCCAAGAGATTATCGATCCTACAACACACCACCTAATAATCCGGCTCGATACGATGCGCCAACTCATTTTTCACTTGGTGTCACCATAAAATTCCAATAAAAACACATTAAGACAATTAACAATCGAATGTTTTAATTTATTTTGAAAATGGTTGTTTTTTATTCTTTCTGATTATCTTTACACCGGTTTAAAAAAAACCACCTTTAAACATCAAAATAAAAATTATGAAATCAACAAAATTGTTTCTTGCATCGGCACTCTTTTTTCTTGTGTTATCTTACTGCGCACCAGTTAAGGCGCAAATGATGCAAGACCCTAAGAAATACTATAAGGGAACCTCTGTTACTTTAAGAGGAGGAATTACTAGTGCTTATACGGATATTAGAACTTTTGATTTTGCCCGTGTTTCTACTGGTGGAAAATCTGAATGGAAGCCAGGATTTGGCCTTTCATTAAATCAAATGTTTAGTAGTGTTTTTGGTATACAGGCTAATTTAAATTACGGAAAACTACTAGGTATTTCTAATGTTGATTCAACTTCTAAAGAAGATGAAAATATTTACCAAAAACTTGGATTTCCTGCACCCGTTTATTTCGAAACCAATGTTCTTAATTATGGCTTGAATATGTACGTTAATTTATCAAATTTAGCAATGAGTTTGAAGAAAGCTAACCAAAAACCTAAGAGTAGTCGTAAGGTTGGATTTTACACAGCATTTGGTATTGGTATGCTTCATTTTGATTCAAAAATATTTGATCTTCCTGGTGATAATTTGACGCCTGGTGCAGGGTTAAATGGTTCAATTGGAGATGGCGAAGCTTATGACAGTCTCTTCTATATTGGAAAAACAAATAACAGCCAAATAGGAGGATACCTTCGTGGGTATTCAGGAAAAGTTATTGAAGTCGATATGCCATTATCATTTGGTGTTAAGTATAAAATTTCAAGATCATTTGACATAGGAATTCAAAATGATATGCATTACGTAATTACCGATAAATTAGATGGCTATGTACATGATTTAAATAATGTAGTTAAAAAAGCTAATGACAAATGGATGTTAACTTCATTGGCATTGACTTATAAAATAGTAGGTAAAGATGAAAACAAAGATTACATTGAATGGATGGATCCAACAGAAACAATGTACGATGAATATCAATTGCTTGCTGACAAAATGAGAAAAATGACAACTGATTCTGATAATGACGGTGTAGCAGATATTTTTGATAAAGAGCCAAATACTACTTCAGGAAACAAGGTAGATGGTTCTGGTGTTAGTATGGATGTTGATGGAGACGGCGTTGCTGATTCAAAAGATTCAGATTTGTTCTCACCAAAAGGGGCTACAGTTGATGCTGATGGCAAACCCAATGATGCTGATGGTGATGGAGTTGCTGATGTGAACGATAAAGAACCAAATTCAAAGTCTGGTGCATTAGTGAATTATCAAGGTAAAACAATTAAACAAGATTTTACAACTGCTTCTACAGCAGGGTTCATAACTCCAACAATTTATTTTGATTTAAACAAGAGTGAAGTAAAAGGAATGTACTATCCTGAATTAAGTGAATTGGCTAAATACATGAAAGGTAACGCGAGCGTTAAAATAAATGTTATTGGTAATTGTGACGAGAGAGGTTCTGAAGGGTATAATAATAACCTTGGTATGAATCGCGCAAATGCCGTTAAAGGTTTTTTAGTGAAATACTATGGGATTGATGGCGAAAGGATTTCTACTTCATCACAAGGTAAAAAATCTCCATTGTTGAAATCTGATTACAATGTTAACCGTCGTGTTGATGTTGAAATAAGCAAGTAAACAAAATAATTTAAATCTTTAAAGAAGGGCGATTCGTTTTCGAATCGCCCTTCTTTTTTATAATTTATTGGTGTGTATTTATATTATTAAACTTGTGTTTTTGTAAAATAATCCCAAAGCACTATTCCAGCAGATATAGAAATGTTAAATGAATGTTTTGTTCCGAATTGTGGAATTTCTATTGCTGAATCTAGTTGGTTTAAAATGTTTTCACTCAATCCATGTACTTCATTTCCAAATACAAAAGCTATTTTTTCAATTTTATTAAACTGAAAACTATTTAGCATAATACTATTATCGATTTGTTCAATTCCTATAATTTTGTACCCTGTTTTTTTAAATTCCATAATTGAATCTAATGTGGTTTCAAAATGTTTCCATTCAAGAGAATCTTGTGAACCCAATGATGTTTTCAATAAATCTCGATTAGGGGGAACACTAGTTATTCCACAACAATGAATTGCTTTAATGGCAAAAGCGTCACAAGTTCTAAAAACGCTTCCTACATTATGTGCACTTCGAATATTGTCTAATACAACTGCCACATTTAGCTTTTTCTTTTTTCTAAATTCTTCTATTGAATGACGGCCTAATTCTTCATTTAATATTTTTCTCATGAATTTTAATTTCGGTGTTTTATTTTGCCTGCATATTTAGTGATTCAAATTGAACAAGGTTAAAGAAATAAAAGAAACGCCATTAATGGCACAGTACAATAAGATAAAAGGAAAATATCCTGATGCTATCTTATTGTTTAGGGTTGGAGATTTTTATGAAACATTTGAACAGGACGCTATAACCACTTCAAAAGTTTTGGGTATTGTGTTAACAAGAAGGGCAAATGGATCAGCATCGTTTGTTGAGTTGGCAGGCTTTCCATATCATTCACTTGATAATTATTTGCCAAAATTAGTTAGGGCTGGATATCGGGTGGCAATATGTGATCAATTAGAAGATCCTAAGTTAACAAAAGCTATTGTTCGAAGAGGGGTGACTGAAATGATTACACCCGGTGTAACAGATAATGAAAAATTACTGGATCATCGTGCAAATAATTTTTTATGTGCTATTCATTTTGACGGACAGTTTTTTGGCTTGGCTTTTTTAGATATTAGTACAGGAGAGTTTTATGCTGCCCAAGGAAATGCAGAATATGCAGATAAAATGTTGCAGAGTTTAAAGCCAAGTGAAGTTATTTTTAGTAAGTCATATAAAAAAGATTTTTCTACCCAATTTGGCTCACGATTTTACACCTACGCAATTGAAGATTGGATTTTTCAATTCGATTATACAAATGAATTATTACAGCGGCATTTTCAGGTTCAGTCGTTAAAGGGTTTTGGAATTGATGAAATGAAACCTGCAATTATTGCTTGTGGTGCTGCTCTACAATATTTATCCGATACCGAGCACCCAAATATTGGGCACATCACTTTCATTGCAAGAATAGAAGAAGAAAATTATGTGTGGTTAGATCGTTTTACCATTCGCAATTTGGAATTGTTGCAATGTCAACACGAAAATGGAAAGTCATTGTTACAGATAATGGATCACACGTTGAGTCCTATGGGTTCTCGTATGATGCGCAAGTGGGTGGTTCTTCCATTAAAAGATCGACAACAGATTGAAGAGCGATTGGAGATGGTTGAATTATTCATTCGTGAAAGTGAATTGTGCAGGCAATTACAGGCTGGATTAAAACAGGCTGGAGATTTGGAACGTTTAATTGCACGTGTTCCATTGGGGAAAATAAATCCTAGAGAAGTTATTCAATTAAGAAGGGCATTGGTTGCGGTAGAGAAATTGATTAATGATTTTCAATCGCATAAAGCATTGTTGAATATTTCAGGTCAATTAAATCCTTGCCATTACATCAGAGAGAGAATTGAAAAAACATTACAAGAGGAAGCCCCTGCAATTATTCAAAAAGGAGGTGCAATAAAAAATGGTGTTTCGATTGATTTGGATGAATACAGGAATCTTGCTTATTCCGGCAAAGAATATTTACTTCAAATTCAAAAAGATGAAATTGAAAAAACAGGAATCACTTCTTTAAAAATTGGCTTCAATAATATTCATGGATATTATTTAGAGGTGACCAATACACATAAGAGTCGCGTTCCATTGGATTGGATTCGCAAGCAAACTTTAGTAAGTGCTGAACGATATGTAACTCCAGCATTGAAAGAGTATGAAGAAAAAATTTTGGGGGCGGAAGAAAAAATTTTACAACTCGAACAACAACTTTTTTCTGAATTAGTAAACGAACTAAATGATTATGTGCAGGTGATTCAGTTAAATGCATCTGTACTTGCCCGATTGGATTGCTTGCAGTCGTTTGCAACACTTTCATTAAAACATAATTACCATAAACCTCAACTCGATGACAGTTTTGTAATTGATATAAAAGAGGGTAGGCATCCTGTTATTGAGCAGCAGCTACCATTGGGTGAACCGTATGTTCCGAATGATATTTTTCTCGATAACGAATCACAGCAAATTATCATTATTACCGGACCAAATATGGCTGGTAAATCGGCTTTAATCCGTCAAACTGCTTTAATTGTTTTGATGGCGCAAATGGGGTGTTTTGTACCAGCTTCTTCAGCACAAATAGGAATGGTAGATAAAATATTTACCCGAGTTGGCGCATCGGATAATATTTCTTCAGGAGAATCAACTTTTATGGTTGAAATGAGTGAGACTGCAAGTATTCTAAACAATATAAGTGAACGCAGTTTGATTTTACTTGATGAAATAGGAAGGGGCACAAGTACTTTTGATGGCATTAGCATAGCATGGGCGATTGCTGAATACCTCCATACTAATTCAAAAGGGAAGCCGAAAACACTTTTTGCCACGCACTATCATGAGTTAAATGAATTAGAAAATAAATTTCAACGGATAAGAAATTTTAATGTAGCGATTCGTGAGAGTGGTAACAAAATTATTTTTCTTCGAAAATTAGTGGAGGGTGGGAGCCAACATTCATTTGGAATTCACGTGGCAAAAATTGCAGGTATTCCAATATCAGTTGTAGAGCGTGCCAATGATATATTGTCTCAAATGGAATCAAAATCAATTGGCAGTGATTTAAATAAAATTACCAGACAAATAAAGCCTAAAGAAATACAATTAAGTATTTTTGGAGGAGCAAATCCACAACTTAAAAAATTAAAAGAGCAAATAGAGCAAATAGAAATAAATACTTTAACCCCTGTAGAAGCATTGTTAAAGTTGCATGAGTTAAAGAAAAGTCTTGAAGAATAAAAAATCTTTTTTCTTCGTTATGATTTTTAGAGTCAAACTCTATATTTGCGGCGCAATAAAAGATAATTGATTGCAAAAGCGGGAGTAGCTCAGTTGGTAGAGCACGACCTTGCCAAGGTCGGGGTCGCGAGTTCGAGTCTCGTCTCCCGCTCATTTTTAAAGTTATTTGTTAATGATAAATAATTTTTAGATTTTTTTTATTGCAATTATTTTTTGATAATAGTAAGTAATATTTCCACAGATTATTTTCACGAAAGTGAAGCGCCCGGGTGGTGGAACTGGTAGACACGCAGGACTTAAAATCCTGTCGCTCGAAACGGCGGTGCGGGTTCGATTCCCGCCCCGGGCACATATAATAGGTTGTATTGTTTATTTAAATGGTTAGTATCATTTTCACACAATGATTTTTTGTTTGAGTATTTTTGTAAAAAAGAATAATTGATATCCGAATTATTATTAGTCATATTTCTTATTAGTATAAGTGGCGCATTTGTTTTAGCCGAAATTGCATTGATATCTTCTCGCAAGGCACGACTAGAAAAATCAGCAAAGCAAGGGCGACGGGGTGCTAAGGTTGCTTTAAAGTTAATGGAAAAACCTCAGCAGTTTTTATCGGTTGTTCAAATTTATATAACACTTATAAGCTTCATTGCGGCAACTTATGGTGGAGCTTCTATTGGTGACCATCTTAAGTTGTTTTTTCATCAATATGAATCTTTACAAAAGTATGCTGATTTTTTAGGAATTGCCACTATTGTATCACTGACTACCTACCTCAGTTTATTATTAGGCGAATTAGTTCCTAAAACACTTGGCATAAATTACCCTGAAAAAGTAGCAATGTTTTTTGCACCTATAATTCAGGTAATGGGATGGATAGCAAAACCAATTGCTATGTTTTTGCAATTCTCTACTAAAATTGTCTTGAAAATATTAATGATTAAAACTAATGTAACACAAACAGTAACTGAAGAAGAATTGCATCACATGATTGATCAGGGGTCTCAACATGGAATTTTAGAGAAACAAGAATCGGATATGATGCGAGGCATTATTCGAATAGGCGATAGAAAAGTAAATTCATTGATGACACATAGAAGTGAGATAATTTGGGTGGATATTGAAATCCCAGAAGAGGACCTTCTTAAACATTTAAGTTCAAGTGGACATTCAAGTTTTCCAGTTTGTGATAAGGAATTAGACAAGGTATTAGGAATGGTTTTCATTAAAGATATTTTTGCTCAACTTGCTGAAAAGAAAAAGCTCGATTTAAGGTCATTGCTTAAACCGCCTGTTTTTTTTCCTGAAACAATGCCAGCTTTAGAATTGCTTGAAACTTTTAAAAGAACACATTCGCATACTGGCTTGATAGTAAATGAATATGGCTCGCTCGAAGGGATTGTTTCGTTACACGATATAATGGAGTCAATTGTAGGGGACCTTCCTGCTGATGCAACAGATGATGAGCAAATGGCCGTTCGCCGTAAGGATGGTTCTTGGCTCATTGATGGGCTAATGCAAATTGATAGTTGCGTGGAACTAATTGGACTTGAAGAAATTTCAGACGATGATGCGGGAACTTATACTACTGTGGGTGGATTTATGATGCATCAATTAGGAAAAATACCTAAGGAAGCGGACGGTTTTGAGTTTAAAAAATTTCAATTTGAAGTAATGGATATGGATGGGCATAGAGTGGATAAGGTGCTTGTTAAAATTAGCACTAAATAATTTTATTTTTTATTCTTTTATTTTTCTCAATTCATTCTTGTTAAATAAATGCTGGTCTTCGTTTAATATGAAATTTAAATGGAAATGAATTCCATATTCTAATAGTTTATTTCCTAAATCATAATAGGGCTCCGCTGATAGTAGTAGGTTAATATGTTGAGCAACTTCCTTTTCGAATTTCAATGTAAAAAACAGAAGCTTCCTTTTTTTTTCGGAATAATTGTTATCAGGGTAAACTGATGACACGCTTTGCATTAATGCATTTCCTTTTGACGAAATGAAATCGTTTCCTTGCCAAAAGGCAAATTCAATTCCCATTCCATTCTTTGATTTTAAAGTGGTTTTTGCCCATATGCCATTACCCTTTGTGAATTGTAGGTGTGGATTTGGAGAAAATTCTTTGTAAAAAACATAATAAGTTTCAACACTAAATTCATTGAAAAGTATTTTTGTTTTTATATTTTTTATAACTGATTTTATACCTATATCGGCATTCAAAACTGTTGTTACAAAAAAGGATGTATCGGGTTCATTTATTTGACCGCCAGTATGTTCAATGCAAGTTTGTAGTGGAATAATAATTATAGAATTGAAATTCTTTAATGGAAATATATTCGAAGTTATTCCGCCAAAAACTTTTTCCTGAAATTTCGAACCCTTTTTAATTGAACGATTCCAATCTATCCAGTTGTTTAATTCTATGTGATTAAATTTTTGTTTTAGATTAAAACCATTTTCAATATTGTCAGTGATTAAATTATCAGAAAACCATAAGGGTTCAATTAGTTGGTGTCCCTCCGTATTGCGATAATTTCCAAAGCTAAGGTCATTGGTTGAATTTCTGATGGTTAGTAAAAATGTAGGGCGAATTCGTAATGAATCATCCCCAAAGTTTTGTTGAATAAAAACACCACCGCTAAATGAAACTTTTGCAGAGGGATTAAATGTTATAGCGGGTTGAACAATTGATCCACATAAAGTGTATCCTTCAAGAATTGGAGAGAAGTACTCGTAATCGCGTAAATAATTTAAATTATAAATGCTGAAATGAAACTTGCCTTCAGAATTTAAAGTATCTGATTTATTCTGAGCTAAAACAGTTGTGTTGAAATAAAAAAAAATGCCCACTGACAACAGCAGGCATTGTGATGTTTTATTTTTCATCTCTTTATAAAAAATAATTATTGTTTTATCAACTTTAAAGTTTCTGAATTTTTACCATTGTGAACGATAACAAAATAAGCTCCAGGAGAAAGATCGGTTATTATTATTGTTGCTGTTTTTTGATTGTGAATATTTGTTGCCTGTAAAAGTTTGCCAGCAGAATCTCGGATTTCAAAGTATTCAAATTTTCCATTGGTAAGAAGTAATGTTTTTTCATTCGTTGGGTTTGGAATGAGCATAACTTTTTTATTATTTAAAATTTCATTAATGGAATTAGGATCGTTGTCAGTAATGTTTATCTGCATGCTTCCTGAAAGATTGGTGTTCAGCGCAGAATTGTTAGTGAAGTTTGAAAGTGTGAGAACAAAATGTTCGGTTGGTTCAATTATGCCATCATCAATCAAATGAAAGATTGCATATTGAGAGTTCGGCGGTCCTGCCGGCCAGGTAATTGTTGTATCATTAAAAGTAAAGTCAACTCCTTCTGTTGCGGTTGATTGAGCTATAACTAAAGACACATCAACACTAGTTGGAGCAATTGTTGTTGTTCCGGAAAACATTTCTAAAGTTGCAGAATAGACAGGCATTGTTTCAGATACAGAATCCACTGAAAGCCAAAATCCAATATACGAATTAATATCTACATTGGTAATTGTTACAATTTCTTGTGAAACTGTAATTGTTGCATTGTTTGTTGTGTTGCTTAATGAAACATTAAATGTTTCGTCCAATTCTAAATTAGCGTCATTAATAATCGTAACACTAACAATTTGATTTGCAGAAGAGCCCGCTGGAAATATTACCGTCACAGGATTTCCTGTTAAATCATAATCTGATCCAATTGAAGCTGATATATCACTTAAAGTTAGTATGACTGATGTTGCGTTCGCATTTGGATTATTAATTCCAACCTGAATATTAATGGAACCATCGGTTTCACTTACTGATTGTGTTGCATTTACTAAATAAACCTCAGGACCGGGAGTATCATTATCTTGAATGGTAACAACTTCCTGAACAGTCGAAATAGTTGCATTATTGGTAGGATTTGAAATTGCAACATTAAATGTTTCTGCTGTTTCAATATTTGTATCATCAATTATTGAAACACTTACTGTTTGATTTGCAGAAGAGCCCGCTGGAAAAGTTACTGTTACTGGATTTCCTGTCAAATCATAATCCTGAGTAATTGTTGCGCTAATATCAGACAAGGTTAATGTTACTGAAGTAGCATTTGCATCCGGATTTATAATTCCTAACTCCAAAGTTATTGAACCATCACCTTCATTTACATTTTGAGTAGCATTAATTAAATAAACATCCGGCGGAGTTGCTGCGCAAGGAGTCATGGTATGGGCTCCAAGCTGAGTGAAATTATTTAAAGGATAAACATCCCATTCTGTTGAACCAATTAGCCAATCAGATTGTCCATTATTTATGGCCATCTTTCTTACTAATGTGTGGTCGCTTGTATTGCCTGAACCAACGGGCCAACCCACAGCGGCACCAGGATCAATCCCAATTTGTCCGATTCTATCTATAGTATCAGTAGTTGAAATTTTTAGTAATGCAAAGGCATCATTACCTGTAAAATTTACTGTCCCAGCCGTTGTATCCGCAATAGAATTTATATAAACTGATGTGTCGTTTGGATTTGTTACTATGTAAACACCCCCAGCCATTAAGTTTCCAAACATGGTAAAGGTTGATGTTGGTGTCGGACTTCCATTTGCAAACAAAAGCAATTTGTAATCACTTAAGTTGACTGCGACTGAAGTAGGATTATATATTTCTATAACTTTATTAAAAGAAGTTCCTTCAATATACTCTGAGAAAAATAAATCAGAACATGGTGCGGGATTTTGTGCAAATGTTGCTGATGCAGTTAGAAGCATAATAGAAAAAGTAAAAAGTCTTTTCATTGGTCGGTTTATTTAGTGTAAAAATAATCAAAAACTTAACTCAGTTCATTATTAACTATTCTTAATTTTAGAATCTTAACAAATTATTATTGCATATGTTTTTCATAGCATGCATAAGCCCTTACATTAGCAAAAAATAGTTTGATGGCAATTAAAATTTTAGTTACAGGTGGAACCTTTGATAAGGAATATGATGAAATAAACGGGAAGCTTTTTTTTAAAGATACTCATCTCTCTGAATTACTTGAATTAGGAAGAAGTAAATTGGATGTAAATGTTCATACGCTTATGATGATTGACAGTTTGGAAATGAATGAAGCTGATCGCGAATTGATTTTGAATAGTTGCAAGCAATGTGATGAGAAAAAAATTGTTATTACACACGGTACCGATACGATGGAAGTAACTGCGAAGGTGTTAGGCGAAGCAAATTTTTCTAAAACAATTGTTCTAACAGGGGCAATGATTCCTTATAAGTTCGGCAGTTCTGACGGCCTTTTTAATTTGGGATGTGCTCTTACTTTGGTTCAAACCTTGCCAATGGGTGTTTATGTGGCAATGAATGGAAAGTATTTTAATTGGAATAATGTTAGAAAAAATAAAGGCACTGGAACATTTGAAGAAATCAAATCTTCTATTTAAAGTTTTCCATCAAGCATCATTAATTTTGCTTTCATTACCGCTAACATAGTGAGGCCATCAGTAATAGTTCCGTTCATTACCATTTCGTAAACTTCATTGAACGATAGTTTTTTTACTTGTAAATCTTCAGTATCCTCAGGGATTGAATCATGAAAACTCAAACTTTTAGCAACATAAATAATTCCGTACTCATCTGTTGCGCTGTTACTTAAATGTGTTTCAATAATTTGAGTCCATTCTTTTGCTACTATTCCAACTTCTTCTAGCAACTCTCTTTTAGCAGATTCAAGTGGAGAAATGTTTTTATTCCCACCTCCCTCTGGAATTTCCCAGCTGTATTGATTCAATGGAAGACGATATTGTCCAACGAGCCAAGTATTATTTTCTTCATCCAAAGGAATGATGCCAATTGCATAATTATGAAAATGTAAAACGCTATAAATTCCTTTACCACCTGAAGGATTTAAGACATTAAATTCTGTTAATTCTATCCAGGGATTATTATAAATTTTTTCTTCATTAAGAATTGTCCATGGGTTTTTTTCAAAGTCGACCATTATTTAATGATTTTTTAAAAATACGTTGTAAATATGCACCGATATGTTGACGCACTTTGAAAAGTTTTGGAAAAAATATTTAGTCTGGTTTTGTGGGGTTCTTATTTTTGTCTTTTGCATTGGCTTATCTATAAATTTATTTGTTATAAAATCAGCATCAGGTTTACTGTATGATAATGTGGGCGAAATCCCTTATCGCAAAACAGCTTTATTGCTCGGTACTAATAAGTACGTTTCAAAAGGAAATATTAATTTTTTTTATAAAAACAGAATTGATGCAGCTGCACAGTTGTTTTATTCAGGTAAAGTGAAACAATTTATTTTAAGTGGTGATAACGCAAACATGAGTTACAACGAACCACGAATGATGAAAAAAGATTTGGTGGCACTTGGAATTCCAGACAGTGTTTTGTTTCTCGACTATGCAGGATTTAGAACTTTAGATGCTGTTGTGCGTGCAAAAAAAATTTTTGGTCAGGATAGTGTTATTGTCGTTAGCCAGAAATTTCATAACACTCGGGCCATTTTTTTAGCTCAATATTTCAACTTGAATACAATTGGTTTTAATGCTAAATTTATTTCGTTTAGCGATAGCCCGAAAACTTTTATTCGGGAATACTTTGCCCGAGTTATAGCTTTTTTTGATGTTAAGATGTTCTACACACAACCTAAATTTCTAGGTAAGAAAGAGCAGATGGAGAAATAATATTTTTAATGGCTTTGTATAGTCTGATTAATTTTTAACAGCCACTTGGTAGGGATCAACACTGACCTCGATAGTAAAATTATTAATAAATTCAAATGTGCTTAAATCCACCAGGCGAATAAAACCATTTCTTCCACCACAAGAAGAAGTGTGGTGTGGTGCTGGGCCGTCGGGGGTTGAATTTCTATTTGCAATAATCAGCAAATTATTTTTTTCATCAACTGCAATTCCATGTGGTTGAAATAGTCTTTCGTTTAATACTTTAACTACTTGAAATGTGTTGTAATCGATTACATACACTGAACCTTTAAAATTTATTTGACTAATATCATTTTCACATGAAACAAATAAATAGGAGTTGTTTTTTGAAAATGCAAGTTCCAAAGGATAAAGGCCAACTGGAATTGCTGCAATTAATGAATCATTGCTTTGTTTAAATACGCGAATTTCATTGGATGCCTGACAACTCACAAAGTATTTTGTTCCATCAGGACTCAATGCAACTTCATGAGGGTCGTACAAATCATGCACATCAGATTGTGTCTGTCCTGGTACAATAACAATGGTGGATATTTCAGGTAATAAAATATTAGAAACATCAATTTTATAAATGTAGTTGCCATATTGGTTGGTGATGTAAAGTTTTTTAAAATCAGCTGAGGCTGTTATGCCATGTAGGTTGAATAAAATACTATTGGCGGTCATAATCTTCAGAAGGTCGAGATTTTCTAAATCAACATATGCAATTCTTCCATTATTACTAAAGTCAACTATAAAGGCAAACTTTCCATCATTAGAAATGGTGAAAGTGTTCCAGCTTCCTTGAGTTATATCAATTTCACCTACATAGGAATCGTTGGTAGTATTGAACTTTTGAATCACATTTCCATTTGCAAAAATTACATACCAGTATTTTCCGTCGGGAGAAACTTTTATGTTGTGAGGGGTTTCAATATTTTCAGAGTTTCCAACTTTGATGTAGCGCATGGCTAGTTTTGTTTTCGTATCAAATACAGTTACCACATCGCAACCTTGATTTGTTACATAAAATTTGTTTCTGTTTGGATCATCAGTAAAAGCAATTTGCCCGCTTGCTGATGGTGCACCATTATTAATCCATTGTTGTAATAATTCAACTTCTTTATATGATAATTTATCAGAGTTAACGGGCATAGTAGGGGATAAGCTAATACCTAAATCAGAAAATGTATTTATAAAATAACTTAACCAGCTTTGTTCTGAACTATACGGAATAACAACTGATCCGGCACTTCCACCTTCAAATAATTTTTCCCAGGTTTCTAGTGCTAGCCCACCTGCAGCAGCTTTACTTGATTCAACATGGCATCCTGAAGTCGCGCACTTCTTTATTATAATTTCTCCAATGGCATCAGGATATCCCTGTAATTCAGTTGTTGAAATATCCTTTTTACAGGAAGAAATTACAATGGTAATGACTAAAAGAATAAGAAGTGGAAATTGGTTCAAAAAGTGAATTTTAAAATTGCAATTTATATTGTTCCAGTTATTTAGCGAAATAACTACTTATTTACTTAGGGCTAAAATTCTTTTTTTAAAATTAAGAATGGCTTTATGTTCCAAAAGTAAATCACAACCCATTACTCCATCAATAGGAGGAAGGTCAATCTGCTTATAGGTGTCATTAACATGAGTGAGGTCAAGAATATGAGCGTAGTAGTTTTTAATACGAAGCTTGCCAATTTTTAAAAGTGGAATTACGGCCTCTTCACTTTCAATGGTGTTGCTACCAAGTCCAGTTGTTAATTGCTCTGACTTTTTTGTGTGAAGATCATTTAGATTTTTACGAGTGAATTCTTTAGAGAATACCGTTTTAGATGCACCAGTATCAATTAGTAAACGAGCATCAATGCCATTCACTTTTACCGGAATAAAACAATGGATTCCATAATCCTGAATGGACATAATTTCAATATCAATTTTATATCGTGCCATTTATAAGAAAAATATTTATCGATTCTTTTTAAAAAATTCAACAGCTATAAAGTAACGATGCAGAGGATAATAAATCGATTGTTAAATATTAAATCGTTGGATTTGGCATTTTATCGAGTACTGACATTACTTCCTTTACGGCTGCTGCAGAGTCGCTTAATAATTTTGTTTCTTCTGAATTTAATTTTAGTTCAATTATTTTTTCAAGACCATTGCGACCTAACTTAACCGGCACTCCGAGGTACACATCTTTCAAACCATATTCTCCCTGTAACCAAACGCAACATGGATAAATTCTATTTTCATTTTTGGCAATTGCCTCAACCATTTGTGCAGCAGCTGCACCTGGTGCGTACCATGCACTTGTTCCCATTAGGTTCACTAATTCGCCACCACCTTTTTTAGTGCGTTCAATAATGGCGTTCAGTTTTTCTTTATCAATTAATTCAGTAACAGGAATTCCACTCACAGTTGTATATCGAGGAAGTGGTACCATTGTATCACCATGCCCCCCCATTAATACTGCTTGAATATCTTTTGGCGAACAATCTAATGCTTCCGCAAGAAAAGCTTTGTAACGAGCTGTATCTAAAATTCCAGCCATTCCAAAAACTTTTTTAGAATCAATCTTTGCATTGAGAAAAGCACAATAAGTCATCACATCTAACGGATTGCTTACAACAATTATAATGGTGTTCGGCGAATACTTCATAATGTTTTCAGTTACAACTTTTACAATTCCAGCATTGGTTGAAATTAAATCATCGCGACTCATGCCAGGTTTGCGCGGAAGTCCTGAAGTAATAACCACCACATCAGAATTGGCAGTGCGTACATAGTCATTAGTAACACCAATCACGCGTGTGTTATACATATTGATAGCTGCAGTTTGCCATATGTCAAGAGCCTTACCCTCAGCTATTCCTTCTTTTATGTCAAGTAAAATTACTTCACTTGCATAGTCGCCATGAGCGATAACATTTGCACATGTTGCACCAACATTTCCTGCACCTATTACTGTAATTTTCATTTTTATTTGTTTTTAATGCACGCAAAAATATAATTCCAATTCAATGCTAAAATTATTTTACGCACAATATTTTCAATAATCAGGAAATAATATTGAAACAGTATCGTTTCATTTCCGATTTTTACACTCTCATGAATAAAAAAGCACTGCTCATCGTTGCACTTCTTGTTGTTTTGTCATCAGCTGAATTGGTTGCTCAAAATGCAGGGCAGCAAACCTTTTTATCATTGACTTTTCCTACATCATCGCATGTAGCTTCATTGGGTGGTCAAGATCTTGCCACTTGGAATAAGGAGTGCGCCTACTTTTTCCAAAATCCTGCAACATTGTCTGTCATTAATAACAATAGTATCTTTTTTAATTACACACCTATAGCGGATAAAATCCAAAGCTCAGTTGCTGGTTTTTCTCATTCTTTTAAAAAAGCAGGAAATTTTGGAGTGGGTATTCAGTTTATGGACTATGGACTTTTTAAAAGCACTAATGAAAACGGGTATGATTTAGGGGAAACATTTTATGGAAAAGACTTTTCATTAAGTGCTGGATATTCTAACAATCTCTCTAATAAAATTAATTACGGTGTCTCAGTAAAATATATTTATTCAACCATTGAACAATATAACGCGGATGGTTTGGGGATGGATGTAGGTGTGGTTTTTAAAGATACTGCTAGGGGGATAACTGCGGGAGTTGCTGTTAAAAATGTTGGCGTTGTTGTAAAAGATTTTACTGAAACTTCAACAAGTAAACTTCCATTTGATGTTCAAGCAGGTATAAGTAAAAAGCTGATTCATACCCCTTTCACTTTGTTTTTGAATTTGCATGATTTAAATCAATTTGATATTCGTTATCCAAAAGTTGAGGTGCAACAACAACTCATTATAGACTCTACTCAATTAAAAGAAAAAAAATATACAATTGATAAGATTTCACGGCATGCTAATTTTGGATTACAGATAGATGCTGGAAAATATTTCAGACTAAATGTTGGATACAATCAGCAGCGCAGAAAAGAACTCGCCTATGATATTCGTAAAAGTTTAGCGGGGTTCTGTTTTGGGTTTCAGTTAGAGGTGAAAAAAATAAGCTTTGGGTATAGTTATTCGGTTTATAATATTTCTGGCGGACAAAATAATTTGTCGATTTCATTCTCTTTTAATGATTTTGTTGACGTAAGAAAAATGTGAATTACTAATTCGGATTTATTTGGCTATTTATATTGTTTTATTAGATTTGCTTGTTGAATAAATACATTAATTTGAAATGAAAAAAATCACGCTTTTTATATCTATAATTTTTTCATCTAATTTTTCATTTGCGCAAATAGTTATTAACGAATATTCTTGTTCCAACTTCACAACGGTAACTGATAATTTCGGAAATAATGAAGATTGGATAGAGCTATATAATACTACAGGTGCAGTCATAAATTTAAACGGATATTATTTAAGTGATAAATCAAGCAATCCTACAAAATGGCAATTTACAGCTGGAAGTATTCCAGCCAATGGAACAATAATTGTGTGGGCATCCAAAAATGATTTATCAGCAGGACCAAATTTTCATGCAAACTTTTCACTCACTCAAACCAAGCCGGAAGAAATTGTTTTATCAAATCCAACTGGAACTATCATTGATCAGTTAATACTGAATCCCGCACAGGCAAATCACTCAAGAGGAAGGACTACAAATGGCGTAGCTACATGGAGTGTATTTACGACACCTACTCCAAATACTGCTAATACAGGTGGACAAACCGATTATGTTGCAAAACCGGTTTTTAATCTTGCTCCAGGAAATTATCCAGGTTCTCAAAATATTACGATAACATGTTCAACCCCAAGTACGGAAATTAGATATACAACAGATGGGAGAGATCCAACAATTACTTCACCTCTTTATGTGGGGGCAATAAATGTGGCGGTTACTACCTTAATAAAAGCAAAAGCATTTAGTACCATAGGTGCCCCGACTTCATTCATGGAAACTAATACTTACTTCATCAATTTAAATACAAACTTAAATGTAGTTTCATTGGGTTCTTTTGATACCGAAACATTAGTAACGAATGGTGGTGGTGGCGGACCAGTTCATTATACTACCTATGAATATTTTACCCCATCAGGAAGTTTCCTATATCAAGTTGATGGTGAGGTGAACCCACATGGAAATGATTCATGGGCATATGATCAAAGAGGAGTTGATTTTGTTTGTGAGGACAGATATGGATACAGTTACGCAATCACATCTCCGATTTTTGATCCTAATATTACTGACCGTTCTGAATTTGATCGTGTTATATTAAAAGCAGGAGCTTCAGATAATTATCCTTTTGGCCCTTCTGCAAGTTGTCATATTCGCGATGCATTTGTTCATACGCTTTCACAAAATGCACACCTTGAAACTGATGAAAGAACAAATCATTCTTGCATAGTTTATTTGAATGGTCAGTACTGGGGAGTTTATGAAATAAGAGAACGAATGAGTCATTCTGACTATACAGACTATTACTATAATCAAGATAAAAACAATATTGATTTATTAAGATTTTGGGGAGGCGGTGTGGTGCAATATGGTTCCGATACTGCTTGGGTTAATCTCTATAATTTTATTATGGCAAATAGTTTGGCTGTTCAAACCAATTATGATTATGTAGATTCAAAATTGAACATAAATAATGTAATCGATTATACAATTCTGAATACCTACGCAGTAAATTCAGATTGGATTAATTGGAATACCATGTGGTGGCGAGGGCGTAATCCTGCGGGTAATAAAAAGAAATGGCGCTATGTGCTTTGGGATGAAGACAATACTTGGAATTTAGGTCAGAATTTTACAGGGTGGCCAACTACAGGATGGAATGCCGATCCATGCGATTTGCAAGGAAGTTTTAGTAATAGTGGATCTTGGATGGCTTCAATGGATATTTTAAATAAACTATTGGAAAACCCTGATTTTGAAGATGCCTATATTAATCGTTATGCTGATTTAATGAATACTTGTTTATCATGTCCATCAACCGTTGGATTATTAGATTCTATGATAAATGTAATTACACCTGAAATGTCGAATCAAATTGCTAGATGGGGAGGCAGTATGGCTGATTGGCAAAACAATGTAACAAACCTTCATAATTTTATTTCAAACCGGTGTGCATTTATTGATAGTTCGTTAATCGGTTGTTATAATTTAACAGGGCCATTTGATTTAACCGTATCTGTTTCACCCCCAGGTTCTGGAAATGTAATGGTTAATACTATAGTTCCAACTGCCTATCCTTGGACGGGGACCTATTTTGGTGGCGTTAATTTAAAATTTAAAGCAATAGCAAATCCAACATGGTATTTTGATCATTGGGAATTATTGGTGAATGCACCCATGCCTTCAAGTACTGAAGACACAATTAATTTGAATTTAATTTCAAGTGACAACGTTGTTGCCTTCTTTGTTCAAGATCCTCCGGTCCCTCCTATCCCTCCAATAATTCCTCCGGTAATTACAATAACTCAAGCGTCTGATGTATTTATTCCTACTGCATTTAGTCCAAACGGTGATGGTAAAAATGATTTCCTTTTTATCTATGATTATTTTAATAACATTGCTTCAATGAGTTTTAAAATATATGACCGAACTGGCGAAATGGTTTATGAGTCTTCTGATAAAACAAGAGGATGGGATGGAACCTATAACGGTTTTGCGTTAAATACTGGGGTTCTAGTTTATCAATTAAAGGCAGTTTTGTATGATGGAACTGAAGTTGTTAAGAGTGGGGATTTAACTCTTATTAAATAATTAATTTTATAAACAGCCAATTGCGTTTGTCTTTTGGCAGTTTTTAGATGTCTATGTTCCATGAGAAAACTATCTCTTCTATTTTTTTTAAGTTTATTTTTTTACTGTCGATGTATTGGTCAAGATGTTCCACCCGCAACTGATATTTGGGTTATTAAGTTGAAAACATCAGTGAAAAATTCCTTTATTATTTCAAATTATAAAAAGATTACTAATAATCCAGGGTACGATAATCAACCACATTTCATACCGCCATTAAAAAGCTTATTATATGTGTCGGATAATGGTGGTAATCAAACGGATATATATCAATTTGATTTAGAAACTGCTGTTTCTAAAAGGGTTTTAAAAACCGAATACTATAAAGAATATTCTCCTATGCTAAGTAGTGATGGAAAGTATATCAGTTGCGTAAGTGTTGAACCTGATAATACCTCTCAGCGCTTTTGGGAATTTCCATTTGAAGGCGGAATAGGAAAGCCATTATTTCCAGACCTTACTAATATTGGATATTATGCCTGGTTAAATGAAGATCTTATTGCTTTTTTTAGGCTTGGTGATAAGGAAGCCAGGGATACATTAGACCAATTGGACCTTGCAAATGTTACAACCAGTGCAATACAAAATTTAGATGAAGGAATTGGCAGATGTTTTCTTAAGTCTCAAAGCCATCCATGGGTTTATTATGTGAAGAAGTATGATTCTGAAAACTGGAAAATTCGTTGTTATGATTATGAACGGTCCGTTTATAAAGGAGATATAATTTTACCAAAAGGACAGGAGGATTTTACCATTGGCCCAAATGATGCGATTTGGATAGGTGATAAAGGCAAAATTTTTGAAGCATCAATTCAGAATCCTAATTGGAAAATGGTTTTTGACTTTAGTGCACTTCCTTTTAATAATTTTTATCGTTTGGTATACTCGCCTGATTTTAATTATCTGGCAGTTGTTACATATGAAGGAAAGAAGCCTTGATTATATTATTCAGGCAAATCTTTTTTTATTATTAATTGTCGAGTTTGTGAAGCAATATCTATTAGCTCTTTTCTGTATTTTAAAATTGTATAAATAATAACTGAAGAAAGTATAATTCCAGAGCCAAAGTAAAAACCAGCTTTTAATTCGTTGTGTTCTTTAAAAAATATAGCCGCCAAAAGAACTCCATAAATAGGTTCAAGATTGATGTACAGATTAGAAGTGAAAGCCGAAACATGTTGTAAAGCTTTAAGGGAAAGATTGAATGGAATAACGGTGCAAAAAATACTGAAAAATAAAAGTAGGATTAAATCATTTCGTGTTGGAATGATTGAAGCGGTCGGAAAAATATGTTGGTAGAATGGAAGGATTAAAGTGATGAGGAGAAAACCACTTGCAAATTCATAAAAGGTAACTGTTTCTGATGGAAAATCTTTGACCAATTTTGCATTTAATACGGTGAAGTAAGAGCCAACCAATGCGGCGCCAATTCCTAAGATAATTCCTGTACGATGAAGTTCATGTACTCTAAAAATTATCAGCATTCCAATTGTCGCAAATAACGCTAGAAGTAATTCGGGAATGTTTATTTTTTTTCGGTTGATGAGTGGATCTAAAAAACAAGTGAATACTCCAATGGTGCTCAAGCAGCTTAACCCAATAGAAATATTGGAGTATTTTATACTTCCATAGAATAATACCCAATGAATGGCTACAAGAAAACCGACTAGCCCAATTCGTTTTATTTCTTTAAATGAGAGTAGTTTGATTTTTCTTGAAAATGCTGGAATAAGTAATAACAATACAACTGTAAACATTAATCGGTACCAGACTATTACTAGTTCTTGAAGTTCAATGGCCCGACCGAATATGCCCGTGAAACCCCAAAGAAAAATTGAAATATGTAAATAGATTAGGGCTTTACGCATTATAATATCCCAACAAAGATGTTTTTAGTGAATGAGATTTTAAAATATTCATTTCAACATTTCACCCTGCTTATTTTACTCCCTTTTAAATATAAATATGTTTTTGGTTTATAGCTTTGTGTTTTAACAATTAAAGAATTACTAGCATGACTTTAATAAAATCTATTTCTGGAATTCGGGGTACGATTGGTGGCAAGACCGGGGAGAATTTAACTCCGCTTGATGTTGTGAAGTTTACATCAGCTTACGCAGTATGGATGAAAACAAAAAACCCAAACAATAAGGTGGTGATTGGACGGGATGCGCGTCATAGTGGCGATATGATTTCAAGGTTAGTGAGTGCAACATTAATTGCAATGGGAGTGGAGGTTATTGATCTTGGTTTAAGTACTACCCCAACGGTTGAAGTTGCAGTTACAGGAGAAAATGCAAGCGGGGGGATAGTAATTACCGCTAGTCACAATCCCGATCAGTGGAATGCTTTGAAATTATTAAATCATAAGGGGGAATTTGTTTCTGATGAAGATGGAAAAAAGATTTTGGCAATTGCTGATGAAGAACAATATGATTTTTCAACGATTAAAGAAATAGGTTTATACAAAACTGATGATACTTGGGTTGATAGGCACATCGATTTGATTTTGAAATTATCATTGGTGAGCAAAGAAAAAATTGCCAATGCAAATTTTAAAATAGTTGTTGATGGGGTGAATTCTTCAGGCGGAATTGTTGTACCTAAATTGTTAAAAGCATTGGGCGTAAAAAATATAGTGGAATTGTATTGTGATCCAACAGGAGTTTTTCCTCATAACCCAGAACCACTGCCAGAAAATCTGAATGCAATTTCTACGGAAGTAAAAAAACACATGGCAGATTTAGGAATTGTGGTTGACCCAGATGTTGACAGACTTGCATTTGTTTGTGAAAATGGAAACATGTTTGGCGAGGAGTATACTTTGGTTGCAGTAGCAGATTATGTTTTGAAAAAGAAAAAAGGAAATACGGTTTCTAATCTGTCATCCACGAGGGCATTGCGTGATGTAACTGAAATGGCAGGCGGAGTTTATAGCGGTGCTGCAGTAGGAGAAGTAAATGTAGTGACTAAAATGAAACAAGTAAATGCAGTAATTGGAGGCGAAGGAAATGGCGGAATTATTTATCCTGAATTGCATTATGGTCGTGATGCGTTGGTGGGTATAGCTTTATTCCTGACTCACCTTGCTGAAGTAAGAATAAAATCTTCTGAATTGCGTGCATCTTATCCTTCATATTTTATTGCGAAGAATAAAATTGAATTGAAGATAGGAATTAATGTGGAGGCCATTTTAAAAGGGCTGCACGAAAAATATATTGCCCAACCTTGTAATACTGAAGACGGATTGAAAATAGAATTTTCAAATGAATGGGTACACATGCGAAAGAGTAATACCGAACCCATCATTCGCATTTATGCTGAGAGTAATAATGAACAGTCAGCAAATGAATTGGCAAAAAAAATGATTGCAGAAATAGAATCTATAAGCGCAATTATAGGGGCAAATTAAATATTTGGCAGTCGATCTTTTTTATTTTCTTTCGGGCCACGCAGGTGAATCACTAATCCATTTAAAAAATTGCGGAGAATCTGATCGCCACATTGTTTGAAATTCGATTGGTCTTCATTTCTAAACAAATCGCCTAACTCGCTTTTAGATATCTTGAAGTTTACTAATTCTAGGATTTTTATAATCTCATCGTCACGTAACTGTAATGCCACGCGAAGTTTTTTCAAAATATCATTATTGCTCATTAATTTTTCGTTTTTAAAGATGCAATTTAACAATTCATTTTATCAATACGGTTCTATTCCATACAAGCCGACCGAAGCATTTGCATATAATTTAAACCTTTCTTTCTGGTGAAATCAATATTTTGTTCTGGTATTTTTTCAGGATGTGGAAAGCTCTTTAAAACTTTTGTAAGACTTTCCTCTCTTAAAATGTGCAACATAGAGTAGGGAGAACGATTGGTATAATTGGCCGCATCAGTATTTGTGGAACCTGCAAAACAATAGTTCGGATGAAAGCTTGCGAGCTGATAAACCCCATCGTAATTGTTTTCTGAAATAAATTTTTCTGCTTTTTCAATTAAGCCGAGATAGGAATCGAATGTTTTAAAATTATTGGGAAGAATAATGAAAGTGGTTTCATAATCACTGTTGTCATCTAATAATTTTAATTCAATTGCTAATGCCTCCAAACATTTTTTTGTTGTTGCTTCATTTAAGACCATATATCGAACACTTTTCTTTAACAATGCTTTTGCAGCGAATGGACAAAAATTTAAATCAATTACAATATTTTTAATCCATTTAATGGTATGATCAATTATTTTTTTGTTTGTCACTATAAATTAAATTTTCACAAACTTAAAAGTTATACGGGATTAATTATTTATCTGATTTCTGTTTGTATCCATAAGCTTTGCCATTACTTTTGAAAACAATTATGAACGAACAAATAAGAAGCCTCGAGCCAAAGCAACTTTGGAACAAGTTTGCTGATTTAAATGCTGTGCCCCGTCCATCAAAAAAGGAAGAGCGAGTGATTGAGTTTATGAAAAATTTTGGTAAGAGTTTAGGTCTCGAAACTTTTGAAGATTCGATTCGAAATGTCATTATCAAAAAACCAGCGACTCCAGGAATGGAGAAATATAAAACAGTGGTGTTACAGTCGCACCTGGATATGGTGCATCAGAAAAACAACGATACCGATTTCGATTTCAGCACGCAGGGAATTGAAATGCTGGTGGATGGCGAATGGGTGCGCGCAAAGGGTACCACTCTTGGTGCTGATAACGGCATTGGTGTGGCAACCATTATGTCCATTCTGGAAAGTAAGGATATTGCACATCCTGCAATTGAAGCATTGTTTACGATAGATGAAGAAACCGGAATGACCGGTGCGCTTGGTTTAAAGGGCGGTATTCTTAATGGAGAAATTTTATTAAATCTTGACACAGAAGAAGATGATGAAATTGACATTGGGTGCGCCGGCGGTGTGGATGTTACAGCCAATAAAAAATATGAGGAAGAAAATACACCAACCGGTGTAACAGCTTTCACTGTTACAGTGAAAGGATTAAACGGCGGACACTCCGGCATCGAAATTCATAAGGGCTTAGGCAATGCCAATAAAATTATGAACCGCCTGCTATATAATGGCGCAGCAAAATTCGGAATGCGCGTTTCGGAAATTGATGGCGGCAGTTTGCGCAATGCCATTCCGCGCGAGAGTAATGCGAAAGTAGTGGTCCCCGATAATATGGCGAATGATTTTACTGTCACACTCACCAAAATTGCGGACGAAATAAAATTCGAATTCAAAACCATTGACCCGAAGCTTAACATAAGCATTACAAAAACGGAGTTGCCGAAAATGGTGATGAATGCTGCCGACCAAAAGAATGTTGTCAACGCAATTTATGCAGCACAAAATGGAGTGTACCGCATGAGTGCAGATATAAAAGACCTCGTTGAAACTTCGAACAATGTTGCACGAGTATTAATTAAGGAAGGAAATATTCTGATTCAGTGCCTCACCCGTTCGAGCATTGAAACTTCAAAGATGGATCTTGCTGATTCATTGCGCTCTGTATTTGCACTTGCCGGATGCGAGGTGGTTTTTGGGGGTTCTTATCCCGGCTGGACTCCAAATGTGAGTTCTCCGATTCTTGATCTGCTGGTTCATTTGTATGAAAAGGAACATAAAGAAAAACCAAAAGTAGTTGCCTGTCATGCAGGGTTGGAGTGTGGAATTCTTGGAACTAATTATCCCAAAATGGATATGATTTCTTTCGGGCCAACTATTCGTGGTGCGCATTCGCCTGATGAGCGTGTTAATATTGTTTCGGTTCAGAAATTCTGGAAATTTGTTTTGGAAATTTTAAAAAATATTCCAGAAAAATAAAAATTTCAACTTATTAAATTACTCCAATTAGTAATGAGAGGATTCATCTTTTAATATATTTTTATTAATTTTGCATTAAATAAAAAATGATGAAAAAAATAATAATGCTGGTCTTACTTGTTGCTGGTTCCGTGGTTGTAAAAGCGCAAGGGTTAGTATGGACTAACAACCTTGATAAAGCCATTCAAATTTCAAACCAGACCAAGAAACCATTATTGCTATTTTTTACTGGAAGCGATTGGTGTGGATGGTGTCATCGTTTGCAGAATGAAGTATTTAAGATGGAAGAATTTGTTGCTTGGGCAAAAAGCAATGTGGTACTTGTTGAAGTCGATTTTCCAAGAAAAACTCCTTTAACTCCTGAACTGCAATCACAAAATAATAAGTTGCAACAATTATTTGGTGTGCAGGGTTACCCTACTGTGTGGTTTGTAAATGCAACTAAAAACGAAGGCGAAATCAGTTACGATAAACTAGGAAGCACTGGATATTTAGCAGGTGGTGCATCTGTTTGGTTAGCTAATGCCAACGCCATACTTAAAAAGAAATAGCTTCAATTAGCAATACTGAGAAGGTAAAATATTTACTCGTAAAAACTTACCTGTCCGGTTTCAAGATTGTAAAGACCCCCTATTATTTTTATTTGACCTGATTGCTCCATTTCTACGAGTATGGGGCTTTGTTCTTTTATTTTTTTTACTGTAATAAAAACATTGTTAATCGTTACATTCTCTACAAACGATTTGTTGTGTCCGTTTCTATTGTTGATAGTTGATGTTTCTATTTCAATAGCAGGTTTTATTTTGTTTAAAAGATTTGTAATATTTCCCATTACAATATTATTACAGGCACCTTCTATGGCTCCGCACTTGGTGTGGCCAAGTACCACTATCAATTTTGAACCGGATATTTTGCAAGCTAATTCCATACTACCTAAAATATCTTCGTTCAGTATATTTCCTGCAATTCGAATGCTCAATATATCCCCTAACCCCAAGTCGAATATTAATTCAGCCGAGGTTCTCGAATCAATGCAACTTAGTATGGTGGCATAAGGAAATTGTCCTATTGAAGTTTCATTAACCTGTTCTAATAAATTACGATTTGCTTTAATATTATTAACAAATCTTATGTTGCCTTCCTTTAAAATGTCAAGTGCATTTTCTGGTGTTAATTCATTTTGTGTTTCCTTAGTATGTGTTTTCATTCAAGAAAAAAAATTAGAAATAGTAATGTGCTGCTTTTTATTAAAGTGATTCAATTATACTATTTAATCGGTAGATGTAGGAGCATGGGTTTATTAATGTAATCAGAAATCCATCTATAAAATTAGCTTATTTTTTTAATAGTTTAAATGTTTGAACCTTATTGCCTTCAATATTAAATAAATAAATACCGCTCGATAAGTTTTCAATATTAATCGCCATGCTTTGGCTGTTTATTTTTCCTTTCAATAAAGTTTTACCAGTAAAATCAAGTAGTGAGTAATATGAACCAATGAGACTTTTATCTGCTATTATATTTATTTTATCATTGGCTGGATTAGGATAAACTTTAAATAAATTTTTCATAGTTAACACATCTTCTAAGCCAGTGTTTGTGCAATTTGTTTGGGGATTGTTGCTTGTTAAAGCAATTTTATTTGCAAAAAGATCAATCATGTTTTGTATCCGCAATAAAAAAAAATCTATTGAATGTCCATTTGAAAGGCAATTATTTAAATACGAATAATTATTAATGATTTCTGCCTGATATACAGGTGCTGCAGTACCTAAATTAGCAAAGTGCTGTCTTATGCTTTCATTACCGTATGCGAAAGGATAGAAGAAATAGCTTTGACATAAATTTGTTTGAGCATAACACTCCCAGCTGGTTCTGCCTAAAATTTTCCCATATTGATAATTAACAACAACATCTGAACCTTGATGAAATAAATAAACACACGGAGTATCTGTTAGTTGTTGTAAAATACTTAAATCTAAAACCGCTCCGTAAAAACTGCTAACTCCTTTAACTGTTGCATCATAATTTCCCAAGTTTAAATCACCATTAATACTGCCTAAATCAGGTCTAGAAAGATTGTTATTTGGAGGCAAGCAACTATAAGTTGTTGTTAAATCTGTGTCAGGAATGGGCGCGCTTGAAATAGAATAACAAGAACTGCTTTTTTCACTAAGCTTATCGGTAAAAGCGGCAGCCAAAGAAATAAAACCTCCTGCACTTTCACCTACAATAAAAACATTATTTATATCGGTTGAATCAATTATGTTTCTACTTTTCATAAAACGAATAGCTCCTTTTGTATCTTGCATACCTCGAAAATTAGCTCTAAATATTTCGGCGCTGTCTGCTATATAGCCACATGGCGCAGAAAGCGTATTACTACAAAGTGCATACATAGAATAATTAGCTGCCTTATGCGTACCTAAACGGTAGTTAATATTAGCAACAACCCATCCTTTTTTTGCCAATTCGCGAGACATTGCAACCATGTTATAATCTTCTTTGCTGCCACCAATCCAGGCACCACCATGCACTAAAACAATAACAGGTCTAGCGCAGTTAAAATCGCCAACTGGTTTGTAAATATCGAGAAGTAAATCAACAGAATTTCCAGCATAATCAGTCGATGTTCCGTACGATACATTTAATATGCTATCGTAGGTGAATTGATTGGTCGTGTAAGGGGTTTGACCTTCAGCTGAAAAGCCAAATCCTATAATTACGATTATAGTTTTCAGAATTTTTTTTATTAGGGATTTTAGTTTCTTCATTTTATTTTGCAATCTTTTTAGAGGTGTTATTTCAATGGTAATATTATCGTGTTATTTTTAAATTAAATGGGTTTTTAAAATAAATATTTTAAGTTGAAAAATTTTAAAATATTTCTATAGAATTTAACAACTTGATTCTATCAAAAGATAGAAAAAATCGAAATTTATAATGATTTTTGTTTTTTTTTATAAAAAAATCTAGATAAATATAAAAATGAAAAAAAATAATATTGTTCTTATTGGGCTGATTTTGATTTTAATATTTTTCATTTTGCCTAAGGCAATAAAATATTTTAGATTTAACAAATCTGTTGGTGTTGTTGTTAAAATTAATACTGGAACCTTCCATGGTTTAAGGGATAGTACTTCTTTTCAATATCCTATCATTTTATACACAACAGAAAAATCAAAGGATTTGTATTACCGTAAAGACAATGAGGTTCTGTTTGTATTGCCCGATGTTGGAGATAAAATAACAGTGATATATAATCCGCAAGACCCTAAGGACGCATACTTGAGCAGGATTGGCAGTTTTTGGTTTGCCTTACCGGACCTTTTATTATTCGGGATATTAATATTTCTTTTAATTGGTGTTGTAAATATTGTTTTTGTTAAATCGAAGAAGAAATTAAAAATAGAAAGTTAAATGTTTAATGAGTTCAATTTAATATAAAATAAAAAACCCGCCAATTTTTGATTGGCGGGTTTCTATTTTAATGTGGTTGCGTTTAATTTTTAATAAAATGCTTAATCACTTTAGATCCATCAGATAACTGTACAGATAAAATATAAGCTGATGAAGGAAGTGTGGACACATTGATTGAAGTTTGTGTTGTTGAGGCAAGTTCGGAAATCAATTTTCTGCCTAATAAATCACTGATTTCTATTGTTGCATTCTTTAACAAATCACCTGAAATATTAAATTTTTCAGAAGTTGGATTCGGATAAATCTGAATCGTTTTATTCAGATCAGAATTAGTAATACCAATTGCAAATTCAATTGTGATATTTCCGAAAGTCGTGCATCCTAAAGTGTCAATAATTGTATAAGTGTAATTTCCAGGAAGTTGATTTGTGATTGAAGTTGTAGTAGCACCTGTATTCCAGGTAATAGAATATGGTGGAGTTCCGCCGGTGATTCCTAATGAAATTGATCCGTCAGCGCAAGAGGCGCAGGAAGCAGGAGAAATTGTATCTGTAACCACAAATGCAGGAGGACTGGTTATAACCACATTGGCTGTAGCTGTTGCTGAGTTAGCATCAGTTACAGTAAGAGAATAAATTCCGGCGCATAAATCTGTAATTGCAACAGTTGTTTCTCCATTGCTCCACAAATACGAGTAGGGAAAAGTTCCACCGGTTACACTTGCATCAGCAATTCCTGTGCATGGTTCAGCGCAATATGAATTCGTTCCGAGAATTTCAACCATTAAATTGGTACCTCCGGCAGCAACAGTGCAACTATTATTTATTATCGGAATTAGGCCCTCATTACAGGTCATAAGATTTGACATCCATATAGAATTTGGCTGACATGGATGAACCTGTCCGACAGTTGTAGGTGTTCCTACTGCTTTAATTGACATATCAAGCAAACCGCCATGATTAAAAAAGTACAATGCAAAATAATTTCCACCTGATGGAATAAGAATTGAATCGCCGGTTGCAAGGGTATCCATACCTGGAGAAATATAAACAGAATCCAAAGGAGCCGAATTAACATACAAGTAATAATTTACTCCTGATACGGTGCTTCCATCAACTGTAAAGTATTGATCTGCTGTTGGAAAACAGTTATTACTTTGAAACAGATTTGAATTGAGAACCATATTCACTGGAGTACCAACAATCCAGTTTTGGGATTGAGAAACTAATGGAAACAGGGTAATCAGCATTATTGCCAACATTGATTTAATTGATGTGGATGGGTTTTTCATTAAAATTTTTTTTCCCGAAGGTAATTAGGATGATATGAAACCAATAATTGTTCTTATTAAAGGTTTGAAGTAAAGGAAAGTATCATTGAGTAAATTTTTAAGACTGACAATAAGTTGGCAAATTTCAATGTAAAAATGGACGATTTATTACCCCAAAATTCTCATTCGTACATTGCACCCGATTTAATGAAATTACTAAGTACAAAAATTCTTAATTAAATATGGAAGAGAAACCAGCTATTGAAAGTATACTAATACTTACCGGAAGTGAATATCCACAAAGGGCATCACTCATTTTTAAGAAATATTTTTTTGATAAAAATCGTTCGATAGAATTATTATTATCTGTAGATGGATTAAGTAAGGTTTGGGTAAAAGATCAGAAAACCATTGATGAATTAAACGCGATAGTCGATAAAAGAAATACAGAGTTTAAGGCTAAATCATTAGACTCATCCGCTAAGTTGAAAGAACAGGAGTGGAGTTTAATTGGAAAATTAAGTGGAGTAAAAGACGATTTCAATTTTTACACCAATCGCAGTGGGGCCATTATTGAGCACTCTCGGGTTTACCTTGCTTTTCGTGAGCCTAAACACTAATTAATATTATTTACTTAAGGGTAAATCTGTTCCAGGTTTTTTAAGATTGTTGTAAATGAAGTAGGCAATTCTATTTTGGCTTATTGTATCTGTCAGATTTGCTTTTTTATACATGGTTGGCAAAATATTATCCCAATCTTTTTGTGTGTGATTGTAGGGCTGCTGAAATGCGTGACAAGAAGTACAAGCACTCTTAGCAAGGTTGAGTCCCTTTGTGGCTTTATCGTCCATCAAGGCATATTGTTGAGGTAAATTAATTTCTGAAGTAGGAATTGTTTTTTTGGAACACCCGATTACAATTAGAACTATTGCAACAAACAGTATATTTTTTTTCATAACATCAAAAGAAAAGATTTATAGTGCAAATCTAATTTTTTGTCTTTCATTTAATAATTGCTAGATATTATAAATCATTATTTTATAAGTTGAAAGGAAGTAATATGCGCCATTGAAATCTTTCGTGCTCTATTAGATCTATGCTCATTGGAAGTTCATCGGTTATTCGAAGATTTTAGATTTGGGGCATGAATGGTGTTTTAAGTCTTTAACCCTAGCTGTTAGTGTATATGATTGGTAAGTATTTTAAACGCACGGCCTTAGTGTAAAAGTGTTTGTTAAAAAAGAGGGGGTGATTGAAATGTTAAAACTGATTGTTATAATGACTCCAACCGTTTCATAAAATCGTATTGTAAGTCTTCGTGCATACTCGAAATAAATTTATTAATCTTTTTTAATTGTGAAGTATATAAATTTGAAAGGGCAGTGCTGTCTTGGTATTTAATTCCGGAGCTGTTCAATTTTGTACAATAATAAACTAGTAACTCAACAGCGGTTTGTGGTATTCCTGAATAGCGAATGTGCTTATTAATATTGCGCAATATTTTCCGCAAGGTCTTTTTTGCCCAATACAAATTGGCAGCGTTTATTTCTTTAAACTGCAAATCAATTTCCGATTTTATATCGCGAATGTATTCTTCTTCGTTTTGCACTTCAAATAATAGGTAGGTAAGTAACTCTTTGTTTTCTTTTTTAAAACGGCCTAATCGAAGGCACAATTCAAGCAATTGCTTACTGTTATAATTAGAGAGATCTTTTTTTATATCGCTTAGAGTGGCAGCCTTCATTACTGCAAAGAGAAAAAATAGTCGGTCATTATTTGCATCCGGTTATTAATAATTTTATTTCAAGAATATAATAAATTAATTTCTAAAGAAAAAGTAATGATTAAACTCGCTTCACGAATTAAATTTTCACTATTACATTTGTCACCCTAACTGAAAAATATCTAATGGCAAACATTGATAAGATTACCAGTCTCCTCGGAGAAAATGCCTCAAGTTTATTAGGTCATGTATGTGGCACTATTGATAAAAAAATGTTGCATACACCAGGCCCCGATGTAATAGATCGAATTTGGCAACAAACGGATCGAAGTCCACAGGTTCTGCGTAGTTTACAAGCAATATATGGTCATGGCCGTTTAGCCAATACAGGTTATGTATCCATTCTTCCTGTAGATCAGGGAATAGAGCATAGCGCAGGGGCTTCATTTGCACCAAATCCTGCTTATTTTGATCCTGAAAATATTGTGAAACTTGCTATTGAAGGTGGATGCAATGCTGTTGCTACAACTTTTGGTGTTTTAGCCTCTGTATCTCGTAAATATGCGCATAAAATTCCGTTCATTGTAAAAGTCAATCACAATGAATTTCTCACCTATCCGAATCAATATGATCAGATTATGTTTGGTACAGTTGAAGAAGCTTGGAATTTAGGCGCAACTGCAATTGGGGCAACAATTTATTTTGGTTCAAACGAATCAACCCGACAAATTCAAGAGGTTGCTCAGGCATTTGAATATGCTCATGATTTAGGAATGTCGACTATTCTTTGGTGTTACCTGCGAAATTCTGGATTCAAAAAGGACGGCGTGGATTATCATGCAAGTGCCGACTTAACTGGTCAGGCAAATCATCTGGGGGTAACAATTAAGGCGGATATTATAAAACAGAAATTACCAACTAATAATGGAGGATTTACTGCAATGAATTTTGGAAAGACGCATCCAAAAGTTTACAGCGATTTATCATCTAATCATCCGATTGATTTATGTCGTTACCAAGTTGCAAATTGTTACATGGGACGCATTGGGTTAATTAATTCGGGTGGAGAATCAAAAGGTGCAAGTGATTTGGCAGAAGCCGTTCATACAGCAGTTGTAAATAAGCGAGCAGGTGGAACCGGTTTAATTAGCGGTCGTAAAGCATTTCAGAAACCAATGAAGGATGGGATTGAATTATTGAATGCTATACAAGATGTTTATTTAGAAAAGAAAATTGACATAGCTTAATTTTAAAAATATTCTTTATTAAGATAAATTTAAAATATGTCGTGGTTTAAAAGAGATAAGCAGGGAATACTAACATCAACTGAAGAAAAATTAGAGGTGCCCGATGGTGTTTGGTGGCAGTGTTCATCGTGTAAAAAAACAATTCCAACCAGCGATTTAACTGACAATAGATATGTGTGTCCGAATTGTAATTATCATGCGCGGATAAACTCAGTTGAATATTTTGATATTATTTATGATGAAGGAACAGTAAAAAAATTATTTGAAGATTTAGAACCTAGAGATTTTTTAGGGTTTAATGATTTAAAATCTTACAAGGATCGTTTGGTTGACACCAAAAAAAAAGTTAATGTAACTGAGGCTCTAACAGTAGGTTCTGGTAAAGTAAATGGACATAAGCTTATTACCTGTTGCATGAATTTTAATTTCATTGGGGGTTCAATGGGAAGTGTAGTTGGCGAACGAATTTCAAAAGCAATTGATCATTGCGTAGAGAAAAAATATCCGTTGCTAATCATCAGTAAATCAGGTGGAGCTAGAATGATGGAGTCGGCATTCAGTTTAATGCAGATGGCAAAAACATCAGCAAAATTGACGCAATTAGCTGCAGCAAAACTTCCGTACATTTCTTTAATGACAGATCCAACCACGGGTGGAGTAACAGCATCATACGCCATGCTTGGCGATATGAATATTGCAGAGCCAAAAGCATTGATTGGCTTTGCCGGACCGCGTGTTATTAAAGAAACTATTGGAAAAGATTTGCCAAAGGGATTTCAAAGATCAGAATTTGTAATGGAACATGGTTTTCTTGATTTTATAGTTGACCGCAAAGATTTAAAATCGCGACTTACAGATATTGTTGAGTTGTTGATGAATAAATCTGAAAAATAATTGGTGTTTTTTTGTTTTAACAAGTGAATAATTATTTAACAGGTAACTTGTAATTCTGTTTTTAACGATTCTATATTTACACCAATAAAAATTAATAGTATGTCAATTTATAAATTCAGAGTGTCATTTGAAGAGGATGAAAATATATTTCGTGACATTGAAATTCAGCCTTCACAAACAATGGGGGACTTCAATGATGTAATTACAGGGGCATTTGCTTTGCCAGAAAAAAGTGTGCGCCGTATGTTTCGTAGTAATGATAACTGGAATAAACAGGATGAAATGGATTTGAATCCTAAACCAGTTAAGAAAGGAAAGGCTAATATGATGGCAATGATCATTCATTTTGTTGACGATCCGCACCAGCGATTCCTCTATGAATTTGAAACCGCTAAACAATCGTTTAGTTTATTGGTTGAATTAATCAGTATCAATACAATTGCAAAGGCAGGTGAAACCTATCCCAAAATATTGAAGTCTGTAGGACCATCACCCGTGAGGAAAGAAGATTTAATGGAGCATCTTTCAAGGAAGGTGGTAGAAGAAGATGATGTGGTTTATGGAGTGGATAAAGAGGAGGATGACATGGATGGAATGGGCGAAGAAGGTGAGGCAGTAGAAGCCGTTGAAGAAGAATTAGCTGATGATATGGCTGATGATCTTGGGGGGGATTTTAATTTCGAAGAAAGCGCCGAAGACTTTAAAGAGTAATGGAGCGCACGGAATTTATTTCCGATATAAATAATAAGCGAAATACACTTATTGTCGTTGCCGGTGCTACTGCATCTGGTAAAACTGATTTGGCTATTCAATTCGCTTCTCAATTTCAAACAGAAATTATTTCAGCTGATTCACGACAGTTTTATCGGGAGATGAATATCGGAACGGCAAAGCCTTCAACCGAACAACTGCAAAAAGTAAAACATCACTTTATTAATTCTCTTTCTATTCACGATGAATACAGCGCTGGAAAGTTTAGAGATGAAGCATTATTGTTATTGAGCAATTTGTTTTCAAAATATAATAATGTAGTAATGGTAGGGGGAAGTGGGTTGTTTATCCGCGCAGTGTTGAATGGTTTTGATGGTATTCCTGATGTGACTATTGATGCAAAAGAAAAGGTGAAAAATATTTTTGAA
>CAMDDP010000027.1 GCA_945892775.1 Chitinophaga pinensis | reverse complement strand
CGATGTGTAACATCCATCCACATTTTCAGTTTCGGGTGATACACTTCAAACTCCTGCCAGCTATCGCCCATGGCATCAGTAAAATCAACGCGACCATTTTTATCCTCCGGATTTATTTTTCTTCTGCGTTTATAGGAAAGCATAAACACTGGTTCCAAACCGCTAGAACATTGTGCGAGTATACTGAGTGACCCTGTAGGAGCAACCGTGCTGATGGAAATATTCCGTCTGCCGTGTTCCATCATGCGGGCATACAATTCCGGAAATTCTTTTTCCATCATGTTGATGTATTCGCTCAGATTTTCAATCTTCGGGTCGAAGCCATCAAACTTGCCTCGCTCAATTGCCATGTCAACAGAACTGTCGAATTCAGCTTCACACTTGGTGCGCATGATTTTTGAAATCTCCATGAGCGCATCATCCGAATCAAATTTAAATCCGAGTGCTGCCATGGTATCGCCGAGTGCAGTGAATCCTAATCCTGTTCTTCTTCCTTTTTTTCCTGCATCATACAACAAGCGCCAGGTGCTAAGTTCCACTTCCTTTATACTTCCGGGTTCGGGGTCTTCAGCAACCTTCGCCATTATTTTTTCTATTGATTCCAATTCCAAATCAACGAGGTCATCCATCAATCTTTGTGAATCATAAGTGGTATCGTAAAACTTTTTGTAGTCGAATTCTGCTTTTGATGAGAAAGGATTTTTTACGAAGTTGAAAAGATTGATTGCAATCAACCGGCAACTGTCGCCGCCCTGCATCGCAATTTCAGAACACGGATTGGTCGAAACATTTTTGAATCCCGGATAAATGGAAGAAGTTGAATAGTGATGCTGACGGTCCCAGAAAATTAATCCGGGCTCTGCTGATTTGTGTGCGCTCTTAATAATGGTCTCCCACAATTCGCGCGCCTGCACTTGGTGAGTGGTCTTCGGAGTTTCAGAATCAATAGGGAAACGAAGTGTGAAGGGTTCGTTGTTTTTCACTGCATTCATGAACTCATCAGTGAGGCGAACAGAAATGTTTGCTCCTGTTACTTTTGATAAATCCTGTTTTACCGTTACAAATTTTTCAATGTCGGGATGCGATACATCCATTGTAATCATCAGCGCACCGCGTCTTCCGTTCTGCGCCACTTCACGAGTGGTGTTGCTGAATCTGTCCATGAATGAAACCGCTCCTGAGGTCGTGCCTGCTGCATTCTCCACCCTGTCCCCTGACGGACGAAGAGTCGAAATATCAATTCCCACGCCACAACGGCGCTTGTATAATTGAACCAATTGCTGGTCGGTGTACATCACACCGCCATATGAATCAAAAATTTCAGGAAGCACCACACAATTACTTAACGATGCAACCATGTATGGATTTCCCAAAACTGACATCACACTTCCCTGCGGAATAATGTACTTGAAGTGAGAAAAATATTCATAAATTTTTTCTTCAGTCAGTGTTTCACGCTTTTCATATTGAGGTGATAAGCCCTTCAGTGATTTCGGTTTCGTATAATTTTTTTCAATGCGCGCAAATTCTTTTGCCATGCGATGATGCATATCGTCAGGTGTGACCTCCACATATTTGCCATTTTTATTTTTCATGGCATATTTATTTATCCAAGTGCTGGCAGCGAGTTCATCGCCTCCGAAATATTCGGTGCAGGCGGCAAGAATTTCGAAGTATTCAAATTCAATTTTGGTTGGAATGCCGGTTTGTGTTTTAGTTGTCGAGGACATATAATAAATTTTTTAAGTCGTGGTTTGAGATGCCGAACCCCATACATTTTTATGCACGGGGTTCAGCGGATTGTGGTGCCAAAAATATATTTACACAAATGTGTTAGGTAGAGAAAAGAATGCACAATCCCTTGAAGTTATGTACATGTTGATAGAATCTTGATAAATATCATTAGGAATTTTGAAAACAATTTTTGTAGAGTGACAAAAAGCTTTTTTCAAATTAAAAAAATTATTATTCCAAATCCGTACTCAAAATATACCGGCAGATTCGGTTGTTGTTTTTATCAGCGACATAAATCACCTTCTTGAAATAACAAACTCCCGATGGCGAATCAAATTGAAATGGTCCCGCACCTAATCCGCCGAATGAAGCAAGCACTTGTTTTGTTGAACCGGAATTTGCAGCAGGATTTACACCTTCATATCCTTTTTGAGTGAACTGATAAAACGAATCTTTTCCGGCATCGACGATAAAAATATATTGCGAGGCATCACCCGAAACACAAATGTCAGTCGGATTGCTGAAACGGTTAGCATCGTATAAAAATCCATCTGCTTTGCTGAAATCAAATTGCGTGAGCGAAGAATTTTCGATGTAAGAAATTCCAGCATCGGGGTCGTAAGTTTCTTTTATCCAGAGCGCTTTGAATTGCGCAGCAGCATCGGATTGCAGAATTAAAAAATCGGGAGAAGTATTTATTCCGCTGATACTTTGCGGTGGCGCAGCGAAAGAAGTGATGGCACTCAAACCGAGAACAGATTTCAGGGATGATGTAACAGGATTCAACCCGATGGAATATCCGGTGTTGCTTCCGTCCTGATTAAAAAATAAAATGGTGTTATCGGGTCGAGCAACAGAATTCAAATCGTTAGTGGGGCCTGTGCGCGCAACGAGTAAAGAATTATCTGCGCGTGTTGTAATTCCGGTGAACTGAACGGCTTCATCCAGTGCGCCGCGAAACGCTGAGTTGTTGCGGCTCACATCGCAGAAGGGCTGAATGAGGGTATCAATGATTAATGGTTCGGTGGAAGTGGATGCATTGATGATGTGAAAAACTGCAGGGAGATTGTAACTGGTGCCCGCAACAATTTTATTTACTCTGCCTGTGACATAGGTGTGCAATCGTCGGTCTTGTGTTACATCGGTTGCACCTTCAATGGCGATGGTGCGGTGGCGCTCGCCTTTCTGGTCGAAAACTTCGAGCCCTTCATCGTCAATGATGTAAACCATTTCATCATACCCGACAAACACATCAACAGGATGAGAAACATTTTTCCAGAACGGTAGCAACGGAACATATCCAACCTGATTTGGAATAAAATTGGGGTCAATGGCACCCTGCTTAAAAATATCATCGGTGGTTTTATCTTTTTTGCTTCCGAATAAAAAATCGCAGGAAGAAAAAATTATGACAAAAGATAAAATGAATAAAAGGGTCTTCAATTTTTTCATCAGAACAAACTTAATCCAAAAGTTAAACGATGAATATTTCCGAGTGTGCGCTTATTGCTGAAACCATAATCCATTTGAATGATTCCGAAGCGCCGTTTGAATTTCAATCCAAAACCAAATGATGGCAACCCATTTTCATCCTGGCCCAATTCATAACCTGTTTGTGTAAATAAGTTTTCTTTCCACGAATATTCTCCTCCGATCGAAAATGTTTCGTTGTTGTCAGTAGGGTGATTGAGTTGTCCGCAAAAAGTTAAGCGGCTATCTTTTTTCTTTACCGCATCCCACGCCACTCCCAACCGAAACATGGCAGGCGCCGCCATTTTTTCAAAACCTGAAAGCGTATCCACACCATTTAAAGTTGTGACGGCAACTGTTCCTTTCGGCTCTGCGGTGAAACCGAAATTGCTAATACATGCTGCGAAGCGCGTGTTTGCTTTTCCGACTTCATACTGAAAACCAAAATCCACCACGCCATTTTGAGCGTGAACCTCTGCATAGCTTTCTCTTAAATATTTTGCCGTGATGCCAAATGAAAAATTATCAGTAAGAATGCGACCAAGTGTTACACCCACTGCCATATCATATGCACGGAATGTTTGTCCAGTTCCGTAAGGTTGAAACTCTGTGGTGTAAAGCATCTCCGGAGAATAAAATCCAAGGTAGCTGACACCAAAAAAGGTTTCGGCTGATTTTTTTATCACCACTCCCACAAACTGCTGATTCATTCCGGCGAAGAAACTGGTTTGTGAAGCCATCAGATGAACATGTTGCGTATCCACTTTGGTAATGCCCGCCGGATTCCAGTATAGAGCAGAAATATCATTCGCTTCTGCAATGAATGCTCCACCCATCGAAGAGCCGCGCGCATCCACACTATTTTTCAGAAACTGAAACCCAGTAGTGCCTGTGCGTGTTCCACCAAAAAGAGGAAGCAATTGCGCATCCGCATTTTGCAATGCAACAATTAGCATGAAAAATAAAATGAGCCGGCGCTTCATCGGGTGCAAAGTAAATTGCCGATTTGATAAATAGAAGGTTAACTATTAATCGTAATGAAAAATTAAACTCGGTTTTTAGAAATTAATATTGCAGAAAAGAATTGCTCATGAATTTTCTTCCTGATGAAATAGAAAAGTATGCTGAGGATTTTACCTCTCCTGAAAATGATGTGCTTAGAGAACTCAATCGTGAAACACACACAAAAATTTACATGCCGCAAATGCTGAGTGGGCACTTGCAGGGAGCAACTTTAAAATTATTCAGTCAGATGATTCGGCCGAAACGGATTCTGGAGATTGGAACTTTCACGGGTTACTCTACCATTTGTTTAGCTGAAGGATTAGCGGTTGATGGAATCATTCACACCATTGATGTGAATGAGGAACTGGAACCAATGGTTCGGAAATATTTTTCGAAATCAGGAATGGAAAATAAAATTCAGCTTCATATTGGGCGAGCGATGCAGATTATTCCAACACTCAACGAAACATTTGATTTGGTTTTTATAGACGCTGATAAAGAAAACTATCCGAACTATTATAATTTGGTGTTCGACAAATTGCGCCCCGGCGGAATCATCATTGCCGACAATGTTTTGTGGAGCGGAAAAGTATTACAGGAAAAACAAGACAAAGACACAAAGGCGCTGGTGGAGTATTGCAAGAAGGTAAAATCAGATTCGCGCGTTGAATGTTTGTTGCTGCCGATTCGGGATGGGTTAATGGTGGCAAGGAAAATGTGACTTGATTTTTTAATGCTAAAAACCAAATTAAAACGGGGGTTTATATTCTTATTACACTTTTATTTTAAAAACACTAGCAAACACTTTTTAATACTGATTATAACCTAATTACAAAAAAGTGGCGAGCCTAAAAATATTCAGCAACAAAAAAAACAAAGCGAAACAACCCTTCGCCTATCTATACATTATTGAGCATATACGAAGGATTGTTTCGTATACACACTTGTTAACGGCGCAAGCTTTTTGCTTGTGCATCTACTACAGCAATGTTCACCATATTTATAATTTCTCGTACGCTGCTTCCAAGTTGAAGTATGTGAACGGGTCGTTTTAAGCCTAATAATATAGGCCCAATAGTATCCGCCAATCCTAATTCTTGAATTAATTTATACGCAATATTTCCGGCTGCTAGATTGGGAAAGATGAGTGTGTTGGCTCCTCCATTTACCAGATCAGAAAACGGATAATTATCGCGCAACAAATCACGATGCAAGGCAAAGTTTCCCTGCATTTCTCCGTCCACTATTAATCCTGGATATCGTTGTTTTAAAATTTGTACGGCTCTTCTTACCTTTTCTGGTTCTTCGCCTGCGGTGCTTCCAAAGTTAGAATAAGAAAGCATGGCCACTCTTGGTTGCACATTAAACTGCTGAACTGCTTTTGCTGTTACTGCCGTTATCTCTACCAAATCTTCGGCTGATGGGTTTACATTCACTGTTGTGTCAGCAAAAAATAATGGCCCCCGCTTGGAGAGCATAATATACATACCCGCCACTTTTGTCACCCCTTCTTCGGTTCCAATAATTTGCAATGCGGGCTTTATTGTTTGAGCATAATTACGCGTGAGTCCGCTGATTAGCGCATCAGCCTCCCCCATTTCAACCATCATGGCGCCAAAGTAATTTCTCTCATACATGAGTTTCTTTGATTCATGTAATGTAATTCCCCTTCTTTTTCTTTTATCGAAAAGAATAGCTGAATATTCCAATCGTTTTATATCCATTTCGTGCGAGCGTGGGTCAACAATTAAGCAATCACCAAGGTCTAATCCATTTTCGGCAATGATGTTTTGAATTTTTTCTTTATCGCCAAGTAAAATCGGTTTTGCTATTCCTTCGTCACGAACAATCTGTGCCGCTTTAAGAATTTTATAAGTATCGGCTTCAGCAAAAACTACTCGCTTCGGATTTCGCTTTGCTTTATTAATAATCACTCGCATCACATTATCATCGCGACCCAATCTTTTTGAAAGTTCATTTTCATATCCCTCCCAATCTGTAATTATGTGGCGGGCCACCCCAGATTCAATGGCGGCTTTTGCAACTGCTGGTGAAACGGTGGTGAGTAATCGCGGATCTATTGGTTTGGGGATAATATATTCTTTGCCAAACGAAATATTTTTTTCATTGTAAGCAAGATTCACCAAATCGGGAACAGGTTTTTTTGCCAATTCAGCCAAAGCCTTAACGGCTGCCAATTTCATGACTTCGTTAATTTCTGTTGCGCGAACATCTAATGCACCTCGAAAAATAAATGGAAAACCTAAAACATTATTTACCTGATTAGGATAATCGCTTCGTCCGGTTGCCATAATAATATCTTCGCGCGATGCAATGGCTAACTCATAACTAATTTCAGGATTGGGATTAGCCAATGCAAATACAATTGGTGTATTGGCCATTGACTGAATGTGTTTCTGCGATAAAATATTCCCTTTTGATAGCCCCAAAAACACGTCGGCACCCTTCATTGCCTCTTCAAGAGTAGAAATATTTCTTGCAGTGGCAAATTGTTTTTTTGTTCCATCTAATCCTTCGCGATCGTTTCTTATAACTCCATGACTATCCACCATCACAATATTCTCGCACAAAACGCCCAGCGATATATATAACTTGGCACAACTAATGGCTGATGCACCAGCACCATTTACTACTAATTTTATTTTGTCTATCTTTTTTTCAGCAACCTCTAATGCGTTTAATAACGCTGCCCCTGAAATGATTGCCGTTCCATGCTGATCGTCATGCATCACCGGAATTTTCATTTCTTTTTTCAACCGCGCTTCAATTTCAAAACACTCTGGCGCTTTTATATCTTCTAAATTAATTCCTCCAAAAGTTGGTTCAAGCACTTTTACTGCCGCAACAAATTCATCAATATTTTTAGTGTTTATTTCGATGTCGAAAACATCTATATCAGCAAAAATTTTAAAGAGCAACCCCTTTCCTTCCATTACCGGTTTTGCTGCTTCGGGGCCAATGTCTCCAAGGCCAAGCACTGCCGTTCCATTTGTTATCACACCAACAAGATTTCCTTTGGCGGTGTATTTATATACATTCTCAACGTCGCGTGCAATTTCCAAGCATGGTTCTGCCACGCCCGGTGAATAAGCCAGTGCAAGATCGCGCTGTGTTTTTGTTTCCTTGGTTGGTACTACTTCAATTTTGCCTGGGCGCCCCTTCATGTGATATTCTAACGCATCATCTCGACTCACCTTGCTTTTTAAAGGTGTTTCAATTTTATTATCCTCTTCAGTTGCAGGAATATTTTTTTTGTTTTTTACTTCTTTCTTCACTGATTCAGTCCCCATGATTATATTATAGTATGAATTTTAATTTGCTAAAATAATAAAACGATATGATGTGGTTTATAACATTCATTTTTTAATAAAAAAATGAATGCCTGAAATTAATTGCATTCCCCTTTTACAATCAATTTTTATTTCCCCTATAAATTTTACGAAAATTTGTGAAAAGCTTTCAACCAGCGCTCAGGTAATTCTTCCTTACAGGCCAATTGATAATCGTCATACGAACATGGAAGCACCTTATTTTTTCTTCTAACTCTTCCTCGGCCGCCAACAGGAACCTCCATCCACCACATATCGCTTTTTATGCTTTTCCAAAAAGTCATTTCATATTGATTCTGTCGGAATTGAATAATGTATTTTGTAAAGCTTTCATCGTTATCACGCGGTTGTTCTTTTCTTCTGCTATAAAACCCATCAGCAAAATACCAAACCATTTGTGCGGCGAGCAGAACCGTTTGTTCTCTGTCGTCCACTTGTGGATTTATTTCATACAAACCAAACGAAGTCATTTGTTCGCTCAATCCAGCATACCGCGCAATCTGGCAGGCATCTTCTCCGCGCAACCCATTTGGTGTTGCGTTTTTATTTCCTGGCGCATCTGAATACCTCACAGCTGAAATATCAAAACTCAACATGTTTGTTGAGCGTAACACGGGTTCCATTTCAACTGTACCATCAAATAATTTACCCAAACGATATAAATCAAAATGTAGCTTGTCAAGCGTTTCTAAAGTGTGTGGCGGAGCAAAATGCGTTTGATAGGCAATCTGGCTATAGTTAAATAAATAATTTGGTTGATGCATCATTAGTCGCATCAAGTAATTATCGCTGTTAATTTCTGGTTCATTTTCCTTAATGTCAATGTAGGAGTCAACAACAGCTACATTAATTATTTCTTCCAATTCCTGATAGCCCCCATACTGCGCATAAGTTAAATCGTGACTCCCACCAATAATGATTGGAACAATTTTCATGCGTAATAATTCAGCCACCAACTTGCTTAACGCAATATAGGTGTCGCGCATGGTAACGCCACGAATAATGTTTCCGAGATCGGCCACTTTCAAATCATATTGTTGTTTATATAGTTTATATAAGTGGCGACGAACTGCGTTAGGGGCATCGGCACAACCGCTATTGCGCAATGAGCCACGGTCTTCCATCACTCCGATTATGGCGAGGTCAATTCCGCTCAAATCTTCAACACCATCAGTGTTAAATAGTATTTGTTTCCCCCACTGTGTTTCGTGCAGGTTCTTTTGTTCAATAAATGACGAGAGGTCAAGCGGAGTTAGAAATTCTTCGAACATAATTTTTCTATGGGCTATAAAAATAAAGGGTTGCTCGAATGCCCCGTTATTAAATCGCCACTATGTTTCAACAGAAAGAAAATTGCTGAACAGTTTTGAGGGCAAGATTATTTCACAGTATTATTCTTTTTGTCAATGAATTTTTTTATATCCGTTGCAAGTTGGGTTGAATAAACCTTTGCCCCCACATGATTCATGTGAGAATAATTATAAAAATATTCTTTCGATCTGCAAAAATCCAAAGTTGAGTAGTTCCAAAAGGGGGTATTGTTTTTACTTGCAACTTTTTTTATGTGGTTAAAAATTTCATGAAAATTTGTAATGTGTGTTTGCCCTTTATAGTAAAAAGGAGAATAAATAAAAACGAGTTGAATGGTGTCTTGCTTACATCGGTCAATTACCTGTTGTAGTAAATCAAACCCTTCCTGCTTCCAGGTGGCTTTTGTGGGTGTATTTAATTCTAAATCAGCCCCAACGCTCCAATCAGCCACTCTCGGTTCGAAATCGGAATAAACTTTTGCAGTATCAATATTGAGTAAAAGTTGATTTTTAAAATCAAACAATTTAGATTTCGCATAATCGGTTGACGCAAAAATTTTCTCTAAAAAATACACATACTGAAACGGTTTGCTTCTGTAGGCAATTTTATAAGGGCTGAGTTTATTGTAAATTAATGTGTCGTACAGATACGGAATAAAATCATTGATGTTGAATAGTGGTCCACTTGTGAAAAACATATTCACATCGAGATTCATAAACACCATTTCGGGTTTCGGATGCACCTGCAAATATTTATTGAGCAGCATATTGTATTCAACAATTCCAATGTCCTGAATGGAAATATTCTGGCTTTTTAAACCGGTTATAGAATCAATAATGCGTGGGTTAATATGAGTAACTACCCGAGAACCACCAATGAAAATAATATTATTAAACTCATGGCTTTTCATAGAGTAATCTAGCGCTTTCAGCTTTTTCCGCATCGGACTAACCTCGTTTAACTTCCAATAAAACAAAATGCTAATCGCGACCGAAAACGCCGAAACAATCACGATATATAGCAGTAGTCGTTTCATCAGAATTGAAAATAAATGAATGAAGACTGATTAAACACGCCGCCAATAAGAATTAGAGTAAAAACGATTATACCTAAAGAAATATCAATTCGAGGAAATTTGTTAAGGCTTTTCAAGTCAGGACTAGTAAATTTTTCAGTTATAAATAAAAGCAAAAGACAAAAGCCGGAAATTGCCCAACTAAAATGATTGAAAGTTAATTCACCCGCACCAACAACCCATTTATATGTGTTTGAATTATTCATTGAAAAAATATTATTAATCATTCCGAATGCATCTGCAAAAGTGTGCGCCCGGAAAAAAATCATGGCGATGCTCACAAATCCGAAGGTGAGCAGAAGACTTACATTCTGATAAAAGAATGAGGGAATTTTTTTTGAAAGATTTTTTCTAAACTTCTTTGTATAAAATTCATACACGAGTGCAATTCCATGTAACGAACCATAAATTATAAATGTCCAGCCGGCGCCGTGCCACAAACCTGCGAGAAAAAATGTAAAGAACAGCGAAAAGGCAGTTCCGAACCTTCCCCAGTTGCGCGCACCAATCATCAAGGGTTGAAATAAATAATCGTTAAACCAAGATGATAAAGAAATGTGCCACCGCCGCCAGAATTCAGTAATACTTTTGCTGGCATACGGCCGGTTAAAATTGATCATCAGATCAAACCCTAAAATTTTTGCAGAGCCAAGCGCAATATCAGAGTAGCCGGAAAAATCAGCATAAATCTGAAAGGCAAAAAACCCACAGGCAATAAGAATATTTAAAAAATGGAATGAGTGATAGTCGTTAAAAACCGGATCGACATAAAGCGAAAGGCGATCCGCAATCACCACTTTCTTAAAAAAACCCCATAACATTTGTCGGATTCCATCCAACACATTTTGCGGAACGAAAAAATGTTTTTCATGAAATTGGTGTATTATGTTTTGAGGGCGTTCAATAGGCCCAGCAACCAATTGCGGAAAAAACATTACATACAAAGCATAAATCCCAAAGTGCCTTTCGGCTTTCTGATTGCCTCGATACACTTCAATCGTATAACTCATTGCCTGAAAAGTGTGAAACGATAATCCGATAGGTAATAAAATACTCAGCAGCGGAATTGAATCTGTTACACCTGATGTGTGCAGCAACAAATTAATATTCTCGGTTAAAAAATTATAGTATTTGAAAACTGCGAGTACGCCTATGTTGGCGATTAAACTCATAATTAAAAAGGGTCGTTTCCATTTTGTTGAGCGCTCAATAAATATTCCGGCGAAGTAATCAATTACGATAGTGAATCCTAAAATGAGAATATAAACCGGAACAAATGCCATGTAAAAAACACTACTCATTCCTAACAACCATGCCCAGCGCCACTTGTGTGGTAGTAAAAAATAAACACCGACAACTACTGGAAAAAAAATTAAAAATTTAAGCGAATTAAAAAGCATGAATTATTTTCTGTTATTTCATTTCAATCAATTCAATCAAATGCATCACTGGTGACATTAAGAAAGCACATTGCTTGTTGTTGAATGCTTCGGAACGAAAAGTTTGCAGCCATTTATAATTTTTTTCCTCGAGCATTTTTATTGATGCTTCAATATCGGCCACCAAATATCCTTTGTGATAATAAGCAATTCCTTTTTTCATCATGTTGCGAACCACCGAAGTTTCGCTCGCCGGCTGTACAAGTTCAATAAAAATTCCTGCGCCGATACCAATGAAACAAACATATACCTCCTGACTGCGGATAAAAATTTTTTCGCCGATTGATTCAGGTTGAAACAAACCTCGATACGACTCAATGGCTTCGTCAATATTTTTTACCAAACAACCAGTGTGATGAAATTTCAGCATTCGTCAGCCGACTTTTTTCTTTATGCAACGAACCATTTCGCCTACATTTTTAAAGCCGCTGATTTCAGCGGCAGTAAATCTGATTTTATAAAACTTTTCAGTTGCAACAACTAGCTGAATGTTGGTGATACTATCCCAATCTTCAATGTCGCTTGCGGTGGTTGAATCGTTCAGCACGATTGATTCATTATCTAATTCTTCGCGCCAGATTTTATTCAGCGTTTCAAGTATGGAGTTTGGTTCTAGTGACATGGCAACAAATATGGTTAGGTTTTTACAAATGCGGCATACATCAATGCAACTTTATATTTCAGAGCTTTTTCTTCGGATACATTTTCTGCATACTGAACTGTTTCGTTCACAATTTTAAATCCTGCTTTTATAAACAGTTTGCGTATTTCATCGGCATTGTTAAATAAATAAATGTGATCAATGGTTGGTGCATTAGCTGGTGTAGAAATGTAAGCAGTTCCACCTGGAGTCAGCAATTCGCGAACTTTAATTAATAAAGCGAGCGGGTCTTCCACATGTTCAATCACTTCTCCCATAGTGATGAAATCAAATTTTTCTTCCGACGCGAAATCAAAAATGTTTTTCAACTGAAAATCTATTTTCAATCCTTCCATTATTCCTTTCGCCAACTCCATTGAACTCGGACTGATATCCACCAATTGAAATGAAACATTTTCGGTCGACTGATTCATCGCTTCTAAAATGTAGAGCGCATGTCCGCCACCAATTTCAAGATACTTGCCCCCTGATTTTAATTCTTTGCCTATGTGGTTGCTGAAGAATTTAAACCGAGTGAATTGTTCCGGCCAGAGAAATTGTGAGAATACTAATCCATGCATGTGGTATTCAAACATTTCGGGGTTTAGATAAATCTGTTTCTCCACTTCGGCAAAAGAATTGCTCGCATATTTTCCAGACCGCATGAATTCCAATCGCTCGAAAACCATTTGTGCGCATAATTTTAAATAGCAATCAATGCCATAATCAATGGTCAACCCCTTTTTTTCAATAAACGATTTGTAACGGGTGAAAAAGGATTCTGCTTTCGATACGAAAAACGAGTCGTTCAGATCAATAGATGCATTTAACCGCGCCGCGTGTTCCGGATTATTTTTTTCGATGTAACTAAAAATATACTGTAACAGTGAAGTCATTCTTTTAAAACAGATTGATGAATAAAATTTTTTATCGGAGCGAAATCAGTTGTTTCTAAAATCCATTTGTCGCCTAGTTGTTTGAAGGTTGAATCGGCTAAAAGATTTTTAACCAATCCGTTTTTTGCAGTTGGAATGTATTCGCCGATTATTTTTTTTAGTCCTGCATCAATTGCTTTCTCTACCATCAGATTGCAAACAAATTGTTCCATTCCTCTTTTCAAAACGCGGCAGCTCATCAGCCAGGTATCAATAAACAAATGGTCAGTTTCCGTTTTCAGAATTACCAAACTGATTAAACCATAATCCCCATATTTATCCTGAAGTGAAAATGCAAGGCCAGTATAATCAGGATTTTTTCCTATTTGTTCAATATCATCTTCGGTATACCTAATTGTACGAAGATTGAACTGATTACTTCGTTGTGTGAGCTGCGCAACTCTCGGAATATTATATCCGGAAAAATTGCTCACTGTCACTTCCATATTTAAACTTTCTAAAAACTCGTCTTCGTTTGCGAATGCCGATTGAACAACTGTTCTTTTTGCTTCTTCCTGATATTGTTTGGTTCGGGTTTCATCTTCTTCTGAAAGAGAGGCGATTTCAAACAAATGAAGAGACTCTAAAAAAGATAAATACTCCTCCGGATCTTCCGGAAGTTCAGGCACAAATAGTTCTGGAATTCCCATGCGAACCATGTTTCGTTCAAACGGATTATCATCCAGAAAAACCATTGAATCAACCCCGATATTTAAAACGCTTTGAATGAATCGGATATTTTCAACCTTAGTTTTCCAATTGGCAACAAATACTGCAATGTCATCTAATCGCAATTTCATATCGGGGTGTTTCTCAAAAACTTCTTTTGCAATTGCCTCATCATTTTTACTGCAAATACAAAGTATAATTCCGCGCCGCTTTAATTGTTTGGCCCATTGCTGCAGTTGAGTAAACGCTTTCCCGATTCCCAAATCGCCGATCTCCAGATTTTCCCATCCATCATCGCCCACTACTCCTCCCCATAAAGTATTATCTAAATCAAGTATTAAACATTTATGAATTTGTCCTTTTATTGCACCAATGACTTGACAAACCTCCAACGCCACCCTAGGTAAAAAATTAAGATGAAAAACAAAACCGCTATTTATATAAACTGCAGAAGAAAATGCTGATTCGTTTCCGACTAGTGCGTGCATTGAATTAACATCTACCAGAAAAAGGTTCTTAAATTCTATTGATAAATTATCCAATGAAACATTTATAGCCCTTACCTGACCAGTAAAACTAAAAGGTGTTTTAGAAGAAAAGCTTCCAAATATGCCATCATCATAGGGTGCATAATTCATCAATAAAACTTTTGTATTCAGTTTTTGTTGAAGTGTAGAACACAACATTCGCCATTGTTGAGTAATTTCATTTGCGAACCCTTTTTGCTTTTCTTTGGATAATTGATAAAATTTTATTCGTAGCTTTTGCACACTTGGAAATAGTAAAACAAAATCGGGTGATTGTTTATATAAATCGGAATCGGGATCTAAAATTTGTCGCTCTATCTGATCAAAATCTGCCTCCCATATTTTAGCGTTCCATCCCATTGAAAAAGCATATCCTCTTATTGCCTGATTTAACAATTGAGTTGGTGAGTCCCCCAGTAGCGCAATTTTAAAATCAGGCAACGTGGTAAAATCTTTTTTTAGATTTTTTTTAAGTTCGCTAAAAGTTAATGCCTGATCATTCATCGAAGCAAAAATAGAAAAGCATATTGTATTGAATTAAAAGAATGAAAATAAAACGCTAGCCCCCAAAGCCCTCTATTTAATTAAAACTAATTCAAAAGGTTTTTTACATTTACTTCAAATTATAAAAATGAAAAAGAATTTACTTTCTATCTTATTAATGTTCGTCATTACTTATGTTAATGCTCAAGCACCAAAGTTGGTGTTGTTCGAACATTTTACACAGGCAAGTTGTGGACCATGCGCAGCCCAAAATCCTGGTTTCGTAAACGCCATTCTAACCCCTAATCCGGACATCGTTAGACATATTGCTTATCACACTTCTTGGCCCGGCGTTGATCCAATGAATACCAACAACCCAACTCAGGTTGCTAGCCGTGTTACCTTATACAATGTAACAGGTGTTCCAAACATTATGATGGGAGGCAATAAAAAACAAGGGGCTCCTGCAAGTTTTTCTCAGGCGGATGTCGATAATGTTTTTGGCGAAACCTCTCCAATAAAAATTGAGGTTATACAAACAGAACTTGTTGATTCTTTTCATGTAGACATTGTTGTTAAATCTATTGGAACACCGCCAACCGGCAATTTTAAATTAATGGCTGCAGTTATTGAACGGGAGGTTGTTTATCCAACGGCACCTGGCAACAACGGAGAATTAGAATTTCCAAATGTTTTTAGAAGAATGTATCCAAGCACAAGCGGAGCGGCCATAACGCTTGCTTCTCAAGGATCAAGTTTTTCATATAACTTCTCTTATTCAAAAGAAGCTATTTGGAATCTTCCTCAAATTGCAACAGTTGTTTTTATTCAAAACACTGTAACCAATGAAATCATTAATTGCGGTACCAATTTTGATCAAACCATTAATGCAACACTTATTCCATCTCCAGTTATTGCGCAAGGCGGTATTGTTGGAGGCGTTTCTACTTTCAATTTAATTGCGGGTAACAGTGGAACAGCTTCAGAAGATTTTAGATACATATTAACTTCAAATGCACCCGCAAACTGGGGCGCACTTATTAATGTAGGTGGCATCGATTATTCTGACAGTACTGATATAACTACTCCAGCAGGAGCTACAAATAATATTTCAATAAAAGTTACACCTGGAGCCGCTCCATTTATTGCAACCTATACCTTATTGGTAAAATCAATTACAAATCCATCCGCTCCTGCAATGAGCTCACAATTTTATGTTGTTAGTGGTGTAACTGATATTATTGTAAGTAATAGTGCGGGTAGAGGTGATGGTACCGGTGGAAGCGCTGCCGATTGGGAGCCCGATTACACCACCGCCCTAACAACAGCAGGTTGTACTACTTTGGGATATACAAATGAAATAGTAAATAATAAATGTTATTCAGCTGGCGCCTATACCGGGGTGAGTAGTATTTATTATAATGTTGGATGGACTTTTCCTGGGTTAACCGATGCAATTACAAATACATATACCGCCTTTCTTTCTGGTGGAGGGAATTTATATATAGCCGGACAAGACATTGGATGGGAAACATGGGATGCCAACGGCTCAGGAACAACAATAACAAAAGCATTCTATACAAATTACCTAAATGCAAATTATATTTCTGATGGTAGCACCTCTCAAACGCTAATGAGCCCCTTCGCCAATGAACTTTATAATTCAACCGGCAATGTATCCCTAATAAATTTTTATGGAAGCGGAACCTCTGGGCCTAATTATTACCCTGACATTCTTAATGTTGCTGGCATAGGCGTTCCAATTTATTACTATGATACAGACAACACAAAAATTGCTGGCATAAGAGCCACTAACGGTATTTATAAAACAGTATACATTGCTCCTGGTATTGAAATGTACGGAACCGCCTCTACAAAAAATTTAGTAATGGGAATCACTTATCAATGGTTTCACGGAATGTTAAGCAATATTGAATTCGATGGATTAATGGAAAACCTTGGTCGTGCATATCCCAACCCTGCAAACAACGAAATTATTATTCCAAGCGGCGATAACAATTCGGTTATTTCATTATACAGTGTCAGCGGACAACTTATTAAGTCTTTTAATGTTAATTCGATGTTAACCAAAATTAATACGACTGAGCTAGCTGAAGGAGCGTATTATTACACTGTTACTGGTAAATCCCTTGAAATAAGCAAGGGAGAATTTGTGGTTACTCATTAATAATAAATTGTTTTTAACAAAGGCTGTCTCAATTTTTGAGACGGCCTTTTTTATTTACCCTACATTTGAATTGACGCTATAAATTATAAATCGTTTTTTATGCGCTATCTAAGTTAGCTTTATAAAATTCTTAAGTATTCAATTCTATTTTTGATGTCATAAACAATTCATATTTCAATGAACGAATTTTTATCTCACAAAATACTCGACAACTCAATTAAGCAATATGCGTGGTTCTTCGGCATTCTTTTAATAGTGTTTTTATTTAAACGATATATATCGGGGGCATTAGGCGCTATCATTTATAATTTCTTTCGGCGGTACACTAAGGAAAATAGGGTTAAACAATTTAATGCGCTCATCTTTCGACCAGCATCCTGGTTAATTATTTTGTTTGCCGCCTCTCTTTCTTTTCAAATATTAATTTTTCCTTCAGCGTGGGTGGCAACCATTTTTAATTACCCATTAAAAACATGCCTTTCAAAACTGCTTGTTACAATCATTGCTATTGTTTTTACTTGGGTATTATTGCGAGTAATAGATTTTATTACAATTCTTTTAAGAGATCGCGCTCTACACACTGAATCAAAAATGGATGACCAGTTGATTCCATTTATTAAAGACATACTAAAAATTATTGTTGCACTTATCAGTGCGGGATTTATTCTTGGCGGGATTCTTAATTTTAACATTGCGGGCATTCTTACTGGTCTTGGAATTGGCGGTCTTGCCTTGGCGCTTGCTGCACAGGATACCTTATCAAATTTATTTGGCTCGCTAACCATTTTTTTAGATCGGCCTTTTACTGTTGGTGATATTGTTAAGGTTGGTGATGTAACTGGCAAGGTAGAAAAGGTTGGCTTTCGCAGCACTCGATTGCGCACGACCGACAAAACTTTTGTCACTATTCCCAATAAAAAAATGACAGACTCAAGCGTAGACAATCTAACGCTTCGAACTTATAGGCGTGTTAATATGGTTATTGGGTTAAGCTATGAAACTTCAACTTTGCAATTGAGAAATATTATTGGTGACATTCAAAAATATTTTGACGGGCGAGAAGAAATGAACGAAGACAATTTTGTTCGATTTGATTCTTTCGGCGAAAGTGCTATTAATTTAATGGTTGAATATTATGTTCCCCAAACAGAATATTTAGTGTTTATGAAAATAAAGGAAGAAATAAATTTTTATATTTTGGAAACCATTCAAAGCAATGGCAGCAAAATTGCGCATCCCATAAGAATTATGCAGGAAAAAAAGATTTAATTATTCATAAATCCTTTTCAGGTTCACCTCTTTTGGTGGAATTAATATTAATGGGAATTTCTCAATGGAAACGGAGCTGGTATCCAATCCAAATTCTCGACCTTCTTTAAGCGAAACCTTTTTTAGCAAGAAATAACCGTCCATAATTAGCTTCTCAATAAACGGAAGTTCATTTTCAAAACTTAAAAACTTTTCAATTACCACGAAACGAAAGTCCCCAGATACATTTTGCTTATTAAGCGATTCATAACGGCTCACCGTATCCACTTCATGATTAGCCGCCATGTTTTCAACTACTTTCTTAAAATACAAATTAATTCGGGGTGGAACACGGAAGCCGAGCATAAAATCGACGCGAAACACATCGCCAGGAACAAGTGGTGTAACTACATATTCAAGGGTATATGGTTCGTCAACCACATCCACATGCACAAACCAATACACATCCGACCGTTTTGGCTGCTTATTAAAAATAGAATAGAAAATTTTAGATTCCATTTGTGATGGATAATCTGCGCTTGTTAAATAAATTAAATGAGAACAATATTTAGGAATTGTTACATCATCACTTAAAGCTTTTAATGGAACAAGAAAATCTTTTACATTAACAAATTCAAGATATCTATTTTTGATTTTGCGAGCCTTAAACCAAATAAACATCACTAAAAAAAAGAGGGCCCCAAGTGCCATGGTAACATACCCGCCGTGCTCAAATTTGATAAGATTGGCAACTAAAAAGCTAAATTCAAGCGTTAGAAAGACAGCGGCCATTAAAACCACAAGCCCAATAGAACCACGACGCACATACAAAAAAGTGCCAAACAAAATAGTGTCCATCAACATTCCAAAATTGATGGTTAGCCCATAAGCCGCCTCCATATTTTTTGATTCTTGAAAAAATAAAACCATTGCAATGCATCCGAAAAAAAGTATCCCATTTATACTCGGCACAAAAATTTGACCCCTTAAATCCGTTGGATGTATAACGCGAACTTTTGGCCAAAGATTTAATCGCATTGCCTCATTAATAAGGGTAAAGGTTCCTGTAATCAAAGCTTGACTCGCAATTGCAGAGGCGATGGTTGCGATTATAATTCCTATTATTACAAACCAATCTGGCATTACCGCAAAAAATATTTGGGTGTCAATTATTTTTCCTTCATGCGCCATTAACCATGCGCCTTGACCAAAATAATTAAGCAACAAACAAAGTTTTACAAAAATCCAACTGACTCTTATGTTTAATTTACCACAATGACCAAGATCTGAATATAAAGCTTCAGCACCTGTAGTACAGAGAAAAACCGCTCCTAATAACCAAAATCCTTTTGGATACAAAACCAACAATTCAATTGCATACCTTGGATTTATCGCATTTAATATTCCCCAATCATTAATAAGATTTGATAATCCAATTACTCCAAGCATTGTAAACCATAAAAACATGATTGGGCCGAAAGAGATTCCAACAGCTTTGGTTCCTAGTCGCTGGAAAACAAAGAGAAGGCAAAGAATGCAAATAACAATAGGTACAACAGCAATCCCCGGATCATATAGTTTTAAACCTTCAACGGCTGAAGTAACTGTAATTGCAGGAGTAATCATTCCATCGGCCAACAATGCCGCGCCCCCAATAATGGCGGGAAACACTAGCCATTTTGCGCGCTTACGCACAAGCGCGTATAATGCAAACACACCGCCTTCGCCCTTGTTATCGGCTCGAAGAATAATTATAATATACTTAATTGTTGTTTGTAATGTTAGAGTCCAAAACACACAGCTCAATCCGCCGTACACCAACATTTCACTTACTGGCCTGTCGCCAATAATTGACTGCATTACATAAAGTGGCGAAGTTCCAATATCACCATAGATGATTCCGAGCGTAACTAATAATCCGGCAAGAGTGAGCTTGTTGGGCCCGTGAGATTTTTCCAAAGAATGCTGTGAATAAGCGGTGCAAATATATGGTTGCAATTATTCAACATTCAAATAAGTAGACATCTTTAATTTTCAGCAATACAACACAAGGGTTTTATTTAGTTTTGACCCAATTCAAAAAACATGTCCAATATTATTCTTGTAATTTTATTTATTACTGGCTATGCTGCCATTGCTTTAGAACACCCATTAAGGGTTAATAAAACCGCAACCGCCTTATTGTTAGCGGTTATTAGTTGGGTTGTATTGATTATGTTTCAAAGCGAAGCCACTAATGGGATACTTCCCGAATTGTCGCATCATCTTTCAAGTATTTCTGAAATTATATTTTTTCTAATGGGCGCAATGGCTATTGTTGAATTGGTTGATACACATCGAGGATTCAGAGTGGTAAGTAATTTAGTGCGGACAAAAAATAAGGTTTCGCTGCTTTGGATTATTTGTTTCATCACATTTTTTCTTTCGGCCATTCTTGATAACCTTACTACTTCTATTGTTATGGTTTCTATTCTTCGCAAAATAATTGGAGATAAAAAAGATAGAATGCTTTTCGCCTCAATGGTAATAGTTGCTGCAAATGCGGGTGGCGCGTGGACACCAATTGGTGATGTAACTACAACAATGCTTTGGATTAGCGGACGAATTTCAGCTGGCAATATAATGGTAGCCCTTTTTATTCCGAGTCTCGTTTCGCTTTTATTGCCCCTAATTTATTTTAGTTTTCAAATGAGTGGAGAAAAAAATGTTGAGACAGAAAAAAATGACGAAGCCGCTCAACCATATTCAGCGCTCGTTTTTATTTTTGGAATATTGAGTTTGGTTTCTGTTCCTGTTTTTAAACAGATGACCCACCTGCCTCCATACATGGGAATTTTATTGGGGCTGTCAGTCATGTGGGTAATAACCGAAATACTCCATTCTAAAACCAAGCGAAAAGATTTGCAAGTAACAAGTGTGCTAAGCAAAATTGATTTGAGTTCAATTCTGTTTTTTGTTGGTATACTCTTAACGGTTGCCGCATTACAAACGGCCGGATTACTTGAACACGCCGCCGCTTGGCTCAACACAGCCATACCAAATAAAGATATAGTTGTTGCCCTACTTGGGGTTTCATCTTCTGTTATTGATAATGTCCCATTGGTAGCTGCTACAATAGGTATGTATCCATTAGAATTGTTTCATGTTGATCATAAAATGTGGGAGATGATTGCTTTTTGCGCTGGCACAGGTGGTAGTTTGTTAATAATTGGCTCTGCCGCTGGGGTGGTTGTTATGGGAATGGAAGATATTTCTTTTGGCTGGTACTTAAAAAAAATTACGCTCCCAGTTGTAATTGGGTATCTCGCTGGTGTAATTTGCTACTTGGGTATTTATACCCTACTAAACTAAACATTGTATTCTTGCGTTCTGTTTTGATAAACATACTCTGTGCGGTCACTTTTTATTTTTTTTCTTCTTTCTGTTTTTACTTCCTGTAATGTCTATAAACGCTACAGCGTTCAAATTCCATTTAGCGAAAGCCCTGTACCCCCTATTCCTGATTACAATAAAAGTATTTCGTGGGCGGCATTACCAAGCACCATTGATGTAGCAGATGAAATGCCTAATAACAGTTTAAAATACGGACAGGATTCAGCAAGTGTGGATGTATTTTTTGTTCATCCCACAATTTTTACTGATGAACCGAAGGGAAAATATAAGTGGAACGCAGATGTAAACGACGGGGCGATGAACAGGAAAACAGATGGATCAGCAATTAAATATCAGGCAAGTGTTTTTAACGTGGCGTGTAGAATATATGCCCCAAGATATCGACAAGCACATATCAGCGCATTCTACACAAGCAATTTGAATGACAAGCGCAATTCACTCGACACCGCCTATTCCGATGTAAAAAAATCTTTTGAATATTATTTAGCTCATTATAATAATGGTCGGCCAATTATTATTGCCTCCCACTCACAAGGCACTATTCATGCACTTCGATTATTGCAAGATTGTTTTGATAATAAGCCGCTCCAAAAACAATTGGTATGCGCCTACTTGGTTGGAATGCCTATTGCAAAAGATTCTTTCTGTTGTATTGCTCCATGTCAGGGGGCTACCGAAACTACCTGCTGGATTTCTTGGAACACCTTCGCTTATAATTATTATCCAACCTACTATAAATATGGCATGAACAATGCGGTTTGCACAAACCCTTTAAGTTGGAAAACAGACTCAATTTATTGTGATTATTCATTAAATAGTGGTGGACTATTAAAAAAATTTAATAAAATATTTCCCTCTATTTGTGATGCGCGTGTGCAGGGTGGAATGCTCTGGATTAATCAACCAGATTTTCTTGGTGCCAATATTTTAAATTGGAAAATTTATCACGTAATTGATTATGGCTTGTTTTATATGAATATTCGTAAAAATGTAGAAGACAGGTGCACCGCCTATCTAAAAGGAAAAAAATAATTTCCCTGTTAATTACTTCCGAACAACTTTTACAAACATCAAAACGTAGTAATGTTAGATTCACAAAAAATTATCAGATGAAAACTGCAATACTATTTTCCACAATTTCTTTTGTGCTTCTTTCTTTCTTAGCCTTCAACTATGGTGAAGGTGATTGGGTAACTTATTCGGAAAAGAAAAAAGCAAAATTTGAAATTCTTTTTCCTGAAAAAGCAAAGGCAGAAAAAAAGGGTAATATTTGGTATATATCATCCACACTCGACGAGCCCCTGACAACTTTTTATGTAATGATAAATTTTAATACAGAAAACTACACCGAACAGTCTTTTCGTGAAAAAGCGAAATTAAATATGAGTGATATTGAAAACATATTTTCTACAAAAATTATTGATTTAAAAGAAATACAATTTAACGGTGGTTTATGTATGGAATACAAATATGAAATGTATGGATTGAAATCATTGCGACGCATATTTTATAAAGACAATAAATTTTTTGAGCTCACCTGTAATCCAATTGTTGGTGGCGTGCCTGAAATGCAAAAAGAAAAATTCTTTAACTCATTTCATTACTTGCCATAAAATTATTTTCTAATTCTATCCATAAAGTTTATTGCCCTTAACGCATCAGGATGGTTGGGCTTTAAAACAAGTGTTTTGTTAAAATATATTCTGGCGCTATCGTATTGCCGAACGGTAAAATAAATTCCAGCAAGATTATACAGTGTTTTAAAATCTTTAGAGCCGTATTTCACCGCTTTCCTGTAATCATTTATCGCCTGAGCGGTATCGCCCTTTATATAATCTACAGATGCCTTAGAAAGAAAATCTACTACAAGAACCTTATCAAATTCTCCTAGCTGTGGATTTTGGGGTTGGAGTGCACGCGCTTTATTCCAATAATATTCGGCGCTATCAACCATTTTTTTTCTATTGTAGGCAACGCCTAAATTCAGGTAGGGGTCAATATATTTTGGATGAATACGCAATGCTTTTTTTAATAAATAAACAGAACTATCGTAACAGGCCTTTTTCAATGCTGAATCTTTTGCTTCATCACCTAAAAAAATATAGGAAGTGCCAGCACCATTATTTGTGCGAGCGCTATTCGGATTTATAATTACATCTTTAATAAAAAGTGTTTTGTCATTTTTCCATTCTTTATTCCTCGAATATGTTTTATAGGAGCAAGGAATAACTATGACCATAAGAACTCCGACAATAACTGGTTTAAATACTTTCTCATCAATAATTATTTTTTTAATAAGCAGAGATATAACTGCAACAATTGCAATCAGAAATCCAAAAGAGGCCTGAAACACAAATCGTTCACCCATAACTCCCCCGGTATCCACAACTAGATTGGAAACAATAAACACACTAAAGAAATAAAACAGAATTCCATAGGCAATCAGGCTCTTCTTTCCTATTTCTTTGAAAGCATAAACCAATAATACCAGTTGAACGGCAATAGAAAGTAATACCCGCCAATCACTAAAAGAGGTATAAGGAATTTGATTGTATGAATAATCGTAATTGAGATTCAGAGGTAGAAACAGCATTAGAATATATTTTCCGAGCACAAATATTTTTGTCGCAAAAGCTTCAAGGGGTGTTGCATACAGATAGGGAGAATTCATCACCTCGGCAATTTCCTTATGAACAAATCCAATTATGGAAAACCGGAGAGTGATATAAAAAAATACAATTGCAATAAATGGTGTTGTAGCAATAAAACTATTTTTCCATTTCATTTTAGTAAAACAAAAAAATGTAATTGGAAGTATGGCAATAAATGTCACACCATTTTCTTTTGAAAGTAGGGCGAGAAAAAAAAGGGTGGTGCTCAGTGCCAAAAAAATTATTTTTTCTTTGTTTTTCCATTCAAGTGCAAAAATTAAAGTGAGTAAAAGAAAAAACCACGAAAGCAATTCATCTCTACTCTTAATATTCGCCACCACCTCACTGTGTATAGGGTGAACTATAAATAATAGTGAAATAATTACTGATGGCCATACCTTTTTGGTTATATGCCTATATAACAACTGAAAAAGTAAATAAGAAATAGCGGCATATAAAATTACATTATTAAAATGCATAATGTGTGCAAGACCAAAATTATTGGCATTCGCTGTTTTTTTCCAGCCGACAATTTCAATCTCGGTTGCAAAACTTATTAAGGCCAGTGGTCGCCACCTCCCCCCAGGGAGGTCGCTAGCGCTTCCTATAAAGCCAACAAAACTGTCTTTTGAAAGTAAATCTGAAATTCCTGCAAATCCTTTTTGAGTAAAAGAATTTCTTGTTATACTAATAACATCATCAAGCGCCCATTCATTCTGCAGCGTAACAACATATAATACACCCGCAATGACCGCCAATATTATTGCCAGTAAATTAGGTTGCTCGTACCACTCTTTTTTATTCTGTGGTTTTAGCTCAATTGGTTTTTCTTTTGGTCGTTTTAGTTTAGCCATTTAAACTGTTTTGTACGGCGCATAAAAATATTTCTATTTTCGCAATCCAAAATTTATTTTCATGAAGCTTAACGAAATAGTTGCAATCACAGGAATGTCGGGACTTTTTAGAGTGCTTTCATCCAAGTCTAATGGGGTAATTGTCACCAATCTTGAAGATGGAAAAACACAGTTCATCTCTGCAAGGGTACACAACATTTCTTCATTGGAGAATATCACTGTTTATTTAGACAACGACGAAAATCGTGAATTGAAGTATGTGTTCGCTGATTTTTTAAAACAAGAAAGCGAAACACCTCTACCAAATGCAAAGGCTTCCAATGATGAGTTGCGAAAATATTTTACAATGGTGATTCCAACTCACGACAAAGTTCGCGTTCATAACAGTGATATAAAAAAGATGGTTCGTTGGTTTCATTTATTGAAAGTAAACAGTTTGATAAAGTCTGAAGAAGAATTAAAACAAGAAGAGGCGCAATCGGAAAATTCTGGGGCATTATAAGTGCCTTTTTCAAATTATTAAAATAGAAGCGCCCTATTATTTTAATATTAAGAAATAAATTAAACTCCAAAGACCTATAAATGTTAGTCCAACATATAGATTGTTTAAATTCTGTTTTAAGTCTTTTTTTATGAATAGTCTGTATAAAAACCAAACTATAAATACCCCCAAAAGTGCTAATGGTATATAAAGCCTAAACATTATTGGTTGTTTTTAAAATTGAATTAATTATTTACCATAATTGGCATAACCAGCATTAGCGTGTCTTCTTTATCATCAATTGTTGTTGGAGAAATTAACGAGGCCCTTGTTGGGGTGCTGAATTCGAATTTAACTTCTTCTGTGTTTAATGCACTCAATATTTCACTAAGGAATCGGCCGTTGAAAGATATTTCAATATCCTCTCCATTATAATTACAAAGCAATTTTTCGGTCGCCTCATTGCTGAAATCTAAATCGCGTGCAGTAATAGTGAGCTCGCTTCCTTTTAATTCAAAGGTTACTTGGTGGGTGGTTTTGTTAGAAAAAATAATTAATCGACGAAGCGTATTTAAAATTTCGCTTGTTGCAATAATTAATTTATTGGGGTTATCTGTTGGTATAACTGCGTTATAATCGGGGAAGCGCGCATCAATCAAGCGACAAATAAGATTAACGGTTCCAAAACTGAAAAACGCATTGCTATTATTATACGAAAGACTTACCTGAGTGTCTTCAGAAGGCAGCGCACCATTCACCAGTTGAAGCGCTTTGCGCGGAACAATAAATGAAGTGGTAGTTACACTGCGTACATCAAATCTTTTAAACCGAACCAGTTTGTGTGCATCAGTACTTACAAAAGTGATTCCCTCAGGGGTTAGTTCGAAATTCACTCCGGTCATTGCTGGTCGCAATTCGTCAGCACCAACAGCAAACAAACATTTGTTAATAGCGTTTTTTAAAACTATTGAACTGATTTTAATATCCTTAATGTCTTCTGCAATTGGTATGCGCGGATAGTCTTCACCATTTTCGCCAGTAAGCTTATACTTACCATTATCAGAAGTTATTTCTATTGCAAAACTCTGTTCATCAATACTGAAAATCAGCGGCTGTTCTGGTAAGGATTTTAAAATATTCATAAGCATGCGCGCTGGAATAGCAATCTTTCCATCTTCACGCGCTTCCACCTCGAGTGTTGTGCTCATTGAGGTTTCAAGATCTGTACTAAAAATAGTGAGTGTGCCTTTTTTTATTTCAAAAAGAAAATCTTCAAGAATAGGCAACACAGTATTGGTGCTAATAACACCATCTATGAGTGAAAGCTGTCTTAAAAGCGCTCCGGTAGAAACAATAAATTTCATTTTGTTGTCGGTTTGTTTGGTCTTGCTCATGCTGATTTTGCAGTATGACTTTTAATTATTGGAATGAAAAAAATTCTTATCGGTGTAAATATAGAAAAATTGAGGGAGGCAGAATAGTGCCCACAAATATTTTAAGCGGCTTTCTGCCAATACTGTAAAAATCAGCGACAAAAATCTTTCTTTATTAAGTTTTTTATTAATAATAATTGAAGGATATACTTATTCTCTGTTCTTTGAATCAATACAAATAGTCACGGGACCATTATTCAATAATTCCACTTTCATATCCGCACCGAATTTTCCAGTTTCTATTTTCTTACCTAAATCATTTTGCAATTGCGCTATCATTTTTTCATACATCGGAATTGCGAAATCAGGTTTCGCTGCTTTGATATACGAAGGACGATTCCCTTTTTTAGTTGAAGCATGCAATGTGAACTGGCTAACCAATAAAATGTTTCCATTTGCTTCCTTCACCGATAGATTCATCGCTCCGCTTTCATCATTGAAAATTCTAAGGTTGCACATTTTATTGCTGAGCCATTCAACATCTTCTTGCGTATCTGCATCTTCTATCCCTAATAAAACCAATAATCCATTTACAATTTTTCCTATAACAATTTCATCAACTGTTATACTTGCATGACTAACACGCTGAATTATCACCCTCATTCCTTGTCGTAAATTTTTTCGGTGTTGCGAACATCTTCCACTATCGAGAGATAACTTCCGTAACGGCTTTTTGAAATTTCGCCATTCTCCACCGCATCGCGAATGGCACACTTCGGCTCATTGATGTGTAGGCAGTTATTAAATTTACATTCATGCATTCGGTTTCTCATTTCAGGAAAATAATGTGCGAGTTCTTCTGGTGCCAAATCCAGAATACCGAATTCTTTTATTCCAGGGGTGTCAATGATAAATCCGCCTTCGGGCAAATGAAACATCTCGGCGAAAGTGGTAGTGTGCATTCCCTTGCTGTGATAATCTGATACATCCCCTACTTTCAAATTCATTCCCGGTATCATTTTATTAATGAAAGTGCTTTTACCAACTCCGCTATGCCCTGCTACTAAATTCACTTTATCCTTCATCATCTGGCGCACACCATTCAAATGCTCGTCTGTTTTTGCAGAAATTAATTCAATCAGATAACCAGCCTTACAGTAAATCTTTTTCAGAAACTCAACCTGCTTCAAATCGTCTTCATTATACAAATCCATTTTATTGAGCAGAATAGTAGAAGGAATATGATATGCTTCGGCAGTCAATAAAAAGCGGTCAATAAATCCAGTGGTGGTTGCAGGTTGTTTTATGGTGGCAATAATAAATGCCTGGTCAATATTTGCAGCGAGAATGTGTTCCGCAGTCCGATTGCGCGCCGACTGACGAATGATGTAATTGTTGCGCTTCAGCACTTCGCTGATAACGGCGGCACTATTGTCTTTCTCTGGTTCCACCATCACCCAATCGCCAATCACTACTGGATTTGTGGTGCGCCGATTTTCCAATCGCAATTTCCCTTTTAGCCGACATTGAAATGTTATACCTGCATCATTCAATACATCGTACCAGCTTCCAGTTGATTTTATAACACGCCCCTTCATACAATAGAGATATAAAAAGTGAAATGTGGAAAGTGAAAAATTTCGGAATACTTGGAATTAACCCTTGAACCTTGAAACTGACCCCTTAAAATCATATCATCGCTTGTGCATGAATGGCATTTGCCATTTGCATAATCAGAGAAGTGTCTTTCTCAATAGCATTTCCAACTACAATAATATCAGCACCGGCACGGCAACTTTCCATCGCTTTTTCAGGAGTGGTAATTCCGCCACCAACAATAATCGGAATTTTTACATTTTCGCGAACCGCTTTTATCATACTGCTGCGAATGGGCTGCTGTGCGCCGCTACCTGCATCCATGTATAACACTTTTAAGCCGAGCATTTCTCCTGCAAGCGCGGTACAAACTGCAATGTCATTTTTATCAGCAGGAATTGGGGTGGTGTTACTAATGTATGAGACTGTTGTTGGCACCCCTCCATTCACGAGCATATACCCTGTTGAAATAATTTCGAGTCCACTTTGCTTTAACATTGGGGCGGCAATAACGTGTTGCCCAATCAGTAATTCTGGATTTCTACCGGAGATGAGTGAGAGTAAAAAAACGGCATCGGCCTTTATATTCACCTGCATGGCGCTTCCTGGAAATAATATAACAGGTATATCGCAACTGCTTTTTATAATGTCTAAACAAACATCAAGCGTATCATTCACTAACAAGCTTCCCCCTAAAAATAAATAATCCACTTCTGCTTTCAGCGCCAGTTCCACGGTGTTGAGAATAGAATCGCTGCTGACCTTATCTGGGTCAATCAACACCGCAAATTTTTTGCGGCTATTTTTTCTAGCTTCAAAAAAAGAATAATAAACAGTTTGCTCCATTTGGATTTTCGTATCACGACAAAAATAACAGAAACAACAATAAGATTAAACGACCTTTATTAAAGAATTAAATTAAGTTGTTTAATCCCCTTGTTTAAGGAACAATAAAACGAGCGTTAATAATTTTTAAAATGAAAAGATAATGAAAGAATATTTTGTGCCCATTAAATTCATTCCCTTTGAAACTCAAGCTATTATTTTCTTTTTTATTTGTCATTACTCTTCAGTATTTTTTTAGTGATATAGTTTTAGCCCAAGGCATACTTATTTCAGGGAGGGTTATGGACAATGAAAAAAAAGAGGGGTTGGTTGGGGTAACAGTGATTGCCGAAAAAAATATTGGAACTTATACTAATGAGAATGGTGTTTGGTCACTATTATTATTGGAGGGAACACACCAAATAACTTTTTCTTATATCGGGTGGGTTGATACCACAATTTCAATCTTGGCCGAATCAGACAATCCAATCGGCTTAATTGTTGCGCTGAAGCAAAAGGAAAACACCCTTAATGAAATTGTTGTGGGAGCCAATCGTTACAGCAGACCGCTTAGCGAACAGACTGTAAGCATGAATATTATTCGTTCTGAAGAATTACAAAATAAAAACCTACAATCAGCAGCTGAGGCGTTGGACCAAGTTCCTGGAATTACTGTAATTGATGGGCAAGCAGGAATTCGTGGGGGAAGCGGTTATGCTTTTGGGGCGGGGAGTCGGGTAATGATTGTATTAGATGATCAGCCATTACTTACAGCTGATAGAAATGATGTAAAATGGAGTTTTATTCCAATGGAAAATATTGAACAGATTGAAATTGTAAAGGGCGCTTCTTCTGTACAGTATGGTTCGGCCGCATTAAATGGAATAGTAAATGTTCACACCGCCTTTCCAACCTTGTCACCGGAAACAAAACTAAGCCTATTCACGACTAGGTATGATGGAAGTATTCCGGCGAATAGAATTATAGCCGGCGATAAAAATCCTTTTTCAGCAGGTGGATATTTTCTTCATAAAAGGAAAATTGGTCGGAGCGATTTTGTTTTTGACGCTTATGGCCACCAATCACAAAGTTGGCTACAAGGAGAATTTGATAAAAGAATTAGAACCCATTTAAAATATCGCTATCGATTAAACGATCGGGTTCAATTCGGTATTAATGCAACAGGATTATTTCAACATACCTCCCAGTTTTTCTTTTGGAGCGATGACTCGATTGGCGCCTATCACCCCTTAAACGGAACTTCTACATTAGTTGAATTGAAAGAACTTTTTACAACGATAGACCCCTACCTCAACATCTTCACTAAAGGTGGTGCGAAAAACAGTATTCATCTGCGCTACTATCACACCAACCAAATTTATGGGGGACTTTGGCAGCCCGTCACAAATCTTTTTAGTGGGGATTATTTTTATCAAAAACATTTTTCATCTTGGATGTTAAGTGGTGGCACATCTGGTAATATTTATTTTTTTAAAGATGATGGTCTTGGTGGTTTACACATTGGAAATTTTGGTGCCGCTTTTTTTCAACTAGAAAAAAAGTGGGGAAATTTAAGGGTAGAAGGTGGGGCTAGATATGAATTGTTTCGCCTTGATACTATTACAGATCAATCAAAACCTGTTGGTAGATTGGGAATTCAATATACAATGCCTAAAAAACTTTTTCTACGCGCTTCATTTGGACAAGGATTTCGATTTCCTAGTCCTGCTGAACGATTTGTTACATATAGCCTTGGCGATATTTATATTTATCCCAATCCAACCCTTTTACCAGAAAGCGGTTGGAGCGCCGAGATTGGTGCGCGCAAACAAATTGAAAAAAAGAAAATAAAAGCTTATGTAGATGGTGCCTTTTATATGATGAAATATAAAAATATGATGGAATTTACATTTGGCCAGTGGGGGGAAACAATAGATCCATTATTTGGTCTTGGCTTTAAATCAATAAATATAAATCAGGCGCGCATTTTAGGCTTTGAAATAGAAATAGGTGGCAAAACCTCCATCAATAAAGTAAAATGGGTTTTTGATTGTGGATATACATATTCTCATCCTATTGATATTAATAAAGCAATTTTAATTGATAGTCTACTCATGGAAATAAAAGAAAAAACAAACATTAACCCAAACTACACAACAAAAGAAACCATTGACTCCCTTTCAAAATTAAAAATTCTTAATTACCGATTTCAACATCTGTTAAAATTTGATTCTGATTTTGAATGGAAGAATTTTTCAATCGGCGGAACCGGTCGGCATTACAGCAGAATAGATAATATTGATTTTTACTTCAATATTTTTATTCCGGGAATAAACCACTACCGTAACACACATTTAAATGGCGATTGGGTTTTTGATTTACGATTTTCGTATCAAACCACTTTTGGAAAAATTGCTTTACTCAGCAATAATTTATTGAATTCATATTATTCAATTCGAATAGGCAAACCTGATGCGCCAAGGAATTTCACATTGCAATATTCTTTCAACTTCTGATCAGAACATTTTAACGTAACACCGCTTTCGCTTGTGCTGAATGTGTTCATAATTCTGCCACACCTGAATGGCCTTCTGATTTGTTTCAATGATGCCGGTTGTTTCGGCGTACTTCACCCCCTTGCTAATCATGGTTTGTTGCAGTTCGGTAATTAATAATGCGGCAACTCCTTGTCCCTGATATTGCGGAAGTATGCCTGTTAATAATAAATCAACCACTACCGGATTTTTTAATGCCTTCATTAAATGCCACCAACCAAACGGCAATAATCTACCGTTGGCTTTTTGCATGGCTTCACTAAGCGAAGGTAGCCCAATAATAAAACCAACCACTTCGCCATCTTTCTCAATCACTTTTATAAATTCAGGATTCAGAATGTTGAAATATTTTTTGATGTAAAACTGAATCATATCATCGCTAAGCACCACCATGCTGAACAAATCGGCAAATGCGGTATTGAGTAATTCAAAAATTTTTTTCGAATAAGGAACCATCTCGTTCTTGCTCTTAAAAGTAATTACTTTCAATCCGAATCGTTGTTTGATGACTTCGTTCAATCGCATTGCCTTTTCAGGAACCGCCTGAATAGTTAAACGAAACTCCACCCAGTCAATTTCTTTTTCGTACCCGAGCCTTTCCACCTGCGAATGATAATATGGTAAGTGATATTCAGATGCAATCGAAGGTAGATGATCGAACCCTTCCACCAACATTGCCTGATGGTCGAGATTGGTAAAACCAAGCGGACCATGAGTGCCTTCCATTCCGTTTTCTCGTGCCCACTTTTCTGCCACTTCAAACAATGCGTTCACTACTTCATTATCATCTATAAATTCAGTGCGACTGAAGCGCGCCATTTTTTTGCCCGTCTTCTCAATATCTAATTGATTAATAATACACCCTATTCTTCCAACACACTTTTCATTTTTAAATGCCAACCAAAACTTTGCGCCACAAAATTTAAAAGCCGGATTTGTTAACGGTGTCAATGCTTTAAATTCATCGTCAATCATTGGCGGAACCCAAAATTTATTCCCCTTGTATAATGAGAATGGAAATTTTGCAAATAATTTTAATTCAGCCGTGGTGGTTGCTTCGCGAATGGTTACTGACATGGGTGCAAAATAAGAGGCTGTAAAAATATTTTTTCAAAGTTTATAAACTTGTATCGTTAAAGTATTAATATCTTAATAAAAATATTTTTTCACCTTAAGAAATCTTCTGCGTTTTGAAGATTTAGAAACCTTGCAGCCCTGTAAAAATCCTCCTTCAACATCGCCAATTCTAAATCTGTTAGCAAGTTAGAATTATTCAAAATAGTTGGTTTGTCGGTTTGGTAATCCCCTGTTGATTTTTTTGGCGCCATTTTTCTTTAAAAATATTTTTTTCTCTATAAATCCCCTGCTTATTCCGCCAAAAGTGGCCCCTTCAATAATTATTACAAATATAAAAAATATTATATTTAGTAGATAGTCTTATACTTTTATAATCATTTGCTTGACAATTAAAATAAAATAATATCTTTGACAAAGGCCCTTAAGTTAACCCATTAAAAGGGGCATCTTTTTTCCTAACTTAATTTTTAAAACCATGAACATTTATGTACGCAACCTTAACTACAATCTTCAAGAAGATGAATTAAGGGAAATCTTTTCTCAATGTGGAGAGGTATCATCAGTAAAGATTATTAAAGACAAAATCACGGGTCGGGCAAAAGGGTTCGGCTTTGTGGAAATGCCAAATGATGAAGAGGCAAAAGCAGCTATTGAAAAAATAAGTGGAACCGATGTGAAAGAGCGGCGCATTGAAGTGAGTGAGGCGCGCCCACCTCAGGATAGAGAAAAAAAGTGGTAATCAATTACCTATAAACTTAAAAGCCAGGCCGATTCGCATCGGCTTGGCTTTTTTATTAGAAAAAATGGTTTGATTTAAATTTAATTTTTAGTCAACATCTTTTTATATTTCATTAAAGTGTAGTGCCCATATCCTATTGCGATTTCGTAGCCTGCGCGTCCATCTAAAAAACCCAGGCGCAGACAATAAGACCTAAAAAAAGCAAAGGCGCCTCCTATATAGGCCTTCAATAAATTGCTTCTTATTCTTTCTTTCAGCATTGAGTGTGCTGCAATGGCGCTGAATTTTTCCATTTGTAATTTATATTGTTCGGGGGTTCGAGCTGTGTAATGTAAAATGGTTCCATTAAGTGGTTGTATCTTAGAATTTTTATCCATAACCACTTTATCGTGTGGATTTCTTCCATCCCATTTTCCCCTTGTTTTATTCCACAGCCTTATTTTTTTATCTGGGTACCATACACCATGTCTTATCCATTTACCACAATAATTATTGAAACGTTTAATTAGGTACGCTTCTACAAATTCGGAATTGCGGTCAATACAATTAAGAATTTCTTTTTTCAATTCGAGCGACAATCTTTCATCAGCATCTAATGACAAAACCCAATTATTCGATGTTTGGTGGAGTGCGAAGTTTTTTTGTTGAATGTGTCCCTGAAAGGTGTTTTGAATAAATTTTACATTCTTGTTTCTACAAATTGTTTCTGTTGCGTCAGTTGAAAAAGAATCAATAACAATAATTTCATCTACAACTTCTTTCAATGAATCAATACATTCCCCAATATTTTCTTCTTCATTGAAAGTAATGATAACCCCAGATATTTTCATTCTTTATTTTTTCTCAATTGAAAATAAATTAGACAAATAAATATTAAATACAAACCATTTCCAGTACTGTCATCTAGGGTTGCCTCTGTTAAATAGGAAGAGAATAATATAATATGTAAACAAACAAAAAGGGGGTCTGTATAATTTCTATTATTAAAAAGGGGGAATAATGAGGCAAACAAAAAAATTACACCCCCAATAAGCCCAACGGAGGCCAACTCCCACACAATCTGATTGTGGGGTAATTTATTTGCGGTTTTTATTTCGGTATTAATATATTTTTTTAATACTTCATTTTTTACATCCCCTGCACCAACACCAATCCAGATGTTTTCTTTCCAAATTTCTAGTCCATTTTTTATAGAAAACAGCCGGGTTGCATCACTTAACCCGGCAATCTGATTGTAATAAAAATATTGATTCAGATCATACTTCATATACTGAACCCTTGTTTTTACCGATGGAAAAAAATTATACGAAACAATCGGCAGCAACATTAATAACGACAATGCTAAAAACCCTTGTTTCCATTTTTTAAACATAAAAAAATGGCGGAATAATAAAAACAAAGAACTTAAATAAAAAGCAAGTAGCCCGCTTCGCACCGCCATTACATGTAAAAAAATAATCAGAAAAATAGTTGTTGTTAGTGTTATATATTTTTCTCCTCTAAATAATGGTTGAAAATCTCCTTGATATAAATGCCATCCGATAAAAATAGCAAGGCAAATCATCAGGCTAAACCGCACATGGCTGTACGGCGTTTCCATTATTTGCCCCAACGAATACAGACTGTTTATTTGATTATAATTTTTAAAATAATTTAATAACACCAAAATGCTCGACACCACAATCAACCACATAAAAAAATATAACACCCATTGAAAGGTTTTATGCGTCATGTTTCGTATTGTTATCATTCCCAATGGAATTAAAATAAAGGCCAAGCGAACATTTAGTTTTTGAAGCCAGTACAGCTTATCGTCAGAATAAATTCCGCTTAATAAAAACGTGAAAAAGAAAAGGGAAAGTATTATTAAGCCATAAGAAGAAAAATACGCATAAATATTTTTTTTACAATCTTTGTTGAATAGAGTGTTTACTACTAATAGGCTAATACTTATACTTTGCAATGCGTGTGAAAAAATTAACCCTGTTAAAAGGGTTAACACTAACAATAAACTCAGTTTATAGCGATCAAGCTTGTTGTTGGTAATAATGAGTGAGATTATTTTTTTCATTAATTAGATTGTAAAATAAACTAGAAAACAACTATTTTAAAAATGGGCTCGTCTAAAAACTTATTATCTCAAATTCATGCCGGAAATTTTAAAGCGCTTGCTCGCGCTATTAGTTTGGTTGAAAATGATTCTGTGGGGGGGGAAGAACTTTTACTTCAATTGAAAATAAATTATAATATACCTGTAATAGGTTTTACCGGACCTCCTGGCGCCGGTAAAAGCTCTTTGGTAAACGCATTATTAAGAAAGCTTTCTTTTAATGGAAACAGAGTTGCCGTAATTGCTGTTGACCCTACTTCACCATTTAATTTTGGTTCACTACTTGGTGATCGTATTAGATTGGGGGAACATTTTAATAATGAAAATATTTTTATAAGAAGTTTAGCAACTCGAGGTGCCCTTGGTGGTTTAACCGATAAAATAATTGAAGTAATTGATTTACTCCGCTCCGCCAATTTTGATTATATAATTATTGAAACTGTAGGGGTGGGACAAAGTGAGGTTGAAATTGCTGGGTTAGCCGATACTACGGTGGTTGTGTTGGTTCCTGAATCTGGTGATGAAGTGCAAATAATGAAGGCTGGATTAATAGAAATTGCTGATGTTTTTGTGGTTAATAAAGCTGATCGTCCGGATGTTGACCGTTTTGTAAAAGGCTTATCTATAATGGTTCATGAAAAATTAAATAATCAATGGCAAATACCGGTTATTAAAACCATTGCTATTAATGGAGATGGTGTAGATGAATTAATACAACAACTTCAAAATCATTTTAGTATATCAAACCAAAACAATCGAAAAAGTTTATTAATAACAGAAAAAGTAATTCAAATTATTTTAAAATATAAAACAAGGCATATTAACCGGGAACAATTATTAATTGATATTAAAAAAGAAATGGATAAAGAAAATTTTAATCTTTATCAGTTTGTTTTAACAAAAATGATAGAGGAAAAAAATCTCTAAAAATGAATTTAAAACAATAAACATTATTTAAAATTAATGTTAATTCTTGTTAGTAACTCAACTTAAAAAACATATAAACACCTAATTTTTAAAATTAATAATAAACAGTGTTTTTAATTATAAATAATAATAGTATGTGTGAACAAATTTTATAAAAACATGTTTATGTTTATTTATTAAGATTGGTATAAAAACATGTTTTTCTTTTTTTGTTTATAATATTAATGAATGATTGATAAACAGTGTTTTTGTTTGTGGATTAAAATGTGAATAGTGGTGTTAAGGTTGTGATAATATTATTTTACAACAATAATAATAATAACTTTTACACGAATTAACACACTTAATAATTAATAATAATAAATTTATTTATTTAATTATTTATAAAAGAGGTTAATAAGTATTAATAAATGAAAATATTATTTTTAGTTATTTATATTTTTATAGGTATTCCAGTTTTTATAATTTCAATATAACCACCTTTAATATTTTTTATTAAATTAAAACCTTTTCTTTTTAAAATAGAAGCAGCTATCATACTTCTATATCCACCTTGACAATGAATATAAATATTATCAGAAAAATTTAAATTTTTAATATCAGCATCAAAATTTTGTAAAACACAATTTTCTGCATTTTCTATATGTCCAGCATTATATTCTGTATCTTTTCTAACATCAATTACAACAATATTATTTTCATGTTTTAAATCAAGCTCAAATTCTTCATTATCAATAGTTAAAACCATATCAATAGTTTTATTCGTATTTAACCATGTAATATAACCCCCGATTAAAAAACCTTTAATATTTTCAAAACCAATACGAGCCAATCTTAAAATTGACTCTTCTTCTTTTCCTTCTTCAGCAACTATTAATAATGGCTGATTAATATTAATTAAAGTGCCAACCCATTCTGCAAATCGCCCATTTAAACCAATGTTTATTGAACCCTTTATAAAACCATTTTCAAAAATTTCTGGATTTCTAGTATCAAGAATAAGAGCACCTTTTTTAATTTCATTTTCAAAAGAATCAACACTTAAAGAATTTAAATTTTTAATTAGTACATCATCTAAAGATGAATATCCTTTTTTATTTATTTGAGCATTTAATGGAAAATAGGCTGGTGGATTTGATAAACCTGAGGTAATTTGATTTATAAAATCTGCTTTATTTGTAATTTTTAAAGCATAATTTAATTTTTTTTGTTCTCCTATTGTACTAAAAGTTTCTTTTCCTAAATTTTTACCACAAGATGAACCCGGACCATGTGCAGGATAAACAATTACATCATCATTAATTTTTTTAATTATATTATTTAAAGAATCAAACAACATTCCAGCCAATTCTTCTTTAGTAATTTTTGCGCCGAATAAATCTGGGCGACCAACATCACCAACAAAAAGTGTATCACCTGTAAAAACACAATATGGTTTTTTATCTTCATTAATCAATAAATAACAGCTCGATTCCGGTGTGTGGCCAGGAGTGTGAAGCACTTTTATTTCACAATCTCCTAAATTAAACACCTCACCATCTTTTGCCTCATAAATTTCATATTCTGTTTTAGCGTTAGGCCCATAAATTATTTTAGCCCCTGTTTTAGCGGCTAAATCAATATGACCACTTACAAAATCAGCATGAAAATGTGTTTCAAACACATACTTTATTTTAACACCTTCACGATTAGCTTTTTCAATATAAGATTGATAATCTCGTAGTGGATCTATTACAGCAGCCTCACCATTACACGTTATAAAATAAGCCGCTTCTGATAGGCAGTTGGTATAAAGTTGTTCAACAATCATTATTATTATTTTGTTTCTGGTGTAAAAGTATGTTATATGCTTGAGTACTTAATCTAGATAAAAAAAACAAAAAAAAGCAACTTTTTTAAAATAATTACGAATAAAAACAACGCAGCTAACAGTTTAATGTACCTTTTATTTTTTATTGAAATAAAACCCCTATAAATGCAAGAATTTACATCTACAATCATAAATCTTAGTAA
>CAMDDP010000026.1 GCA_945892775.1 Chitinophaga pinensis | reverse complement strand
ATAACAAGTAAATATGCGCTATAAATATAATAATTGTAGCGCATATCCAACTTAAATGCGTTGGATATGCGCTACTTCTTTCATTTACCGAGTAGCGCATATTTTTAAATAAGTTTATCTAAAGGTGATTGTATTACTCTACATCGTTCAATGAAAATTACTTCGGATAATAGAAGATTTAAATACTTAATTTTAGCAATTTGTAACAATCAATGATTTGCCATTATTATTATATTGTATAATCGGTCGTTGGTCTCCAATTTTTGATTTGCAATATTAAAGTGTTTTCCGCTTGTATAAAATTATCTCAAGAATATTATTCGGTTAGGTATACAGTGTCTTAAACTTACAGCTAACAGTTTGCAGATTGGCGATGGGTGGGATTTTCAGTACAAAAGTTTATACGGAGAACTGAAACCGCCAATTTCTTGTCTGATGTTTTCGCCAGCAAGTCTAATCCGCTCACAAAATAACCAAAATCAAAAAACCCCAAAAGAAAAAAAAATCTTCCGGACTTTGTTTTTATACAATCTGTAAATTAATCTGCTTTCATTTTTACAAATCTGAATCGTTTGAATTCACCTTTTGTATTTGATACTTCCAAAATATACAAAGCTTCATTTAATGCTTTTATATTAATTGAGTTTGATGTTTGTTTCTGGAGTTTGCCTTTCAGTATAATTCTCCCATTCATATCTATTACCTGATAACTACAGTCAGATAAAATTACATTCTTCCTGTTTACAACAAATAAATCGGTAGTTGCAGGTGATGGATAAATTGATAGTTCATTTTCAAAATCAGAAAGGGAAGGTACTGAGTTGAAATCTTCTTCAAACCATGCTGTAAAATTTATATCGTCACAAACTAAAGTGTCATCGAATACAACATTCAAAGTGTCGTTGAGCAGAATGTTGTTTCCCCAGTGAAGAAAATGAAATCCCGGAGATGGAATAGCTTGAATCCTTACCGGAAGCCCGTCAAAATAAACTCCTTGCCAAGGATAAGAATCAGGTGTGATAGTGCTGATGTGAATTTTTCCGGCACCTGCTGGATAAACATCTAATGTTAAATCAACTTGTCGGGGCAAATTAAAATTTGACTCAATGTTATTTCTTACAACTTCTGTTCGTTGGCTAAGCTGATCTTGAAAAATTAAATGGTTGTACGAAAAGTCTGCCATGTCCTGAGCCACATTTCCTGAGGTACTCCATCTGTTAAATTCATTTAACATTTCAGAAGCGAATTGATTATACATATCATTTTCAATTGCTGATATACGGCTGAAATCATAACTCGTATTCATAAGATCCGCAAATCGGTTAATAAAATAATTCCGAAAACGGTCATTCAGTATACCTTGCAACCATATGTTTATATAAGGGTTACCTGTACTCTGACTTAAAAGATAAGCAATATGGTCGTAATAACAGTCAGTCCAGCTATTGGGACCCATTGCAAGTTCCAGGTCAATTGTGCCAAATCTCCATCGATGATTGGTAGCATCAGACCGATAAAGCTTAATATTATTTTGAGGCCAGTCAACATTTCCCATCCATGATTGACCTATGATGTAATCGCTGTAATAAGTCATGTCAAAAATATTATCAGCATCATTCCAATATCCTGTATCTGCATTATTAATTGATAAATAGGAATTATACGAATTCCAAAATGAATCAACAGAACCTTGTACTGCTCTCAATACACTTCCATAGAAATAACTTAGTGATAGAATTTCAACACTATCTGTATTTGCATCGTCGTGAACTTTAAAATACTCTTCATCAAATTTTTCACGCAATTCGTACAAACCAAAATATTCTCCATTTAAGTAAACTGTTACAGGTCTCATCGCAGAATAATAACAATTGCTTTCTGCACACATTGTTTTTACCTGAATTGCATCTTTATAAGGCAAAGTAAGATATTGATTACTTCCATTTCTCAAGTAAAAGGTACTGTACTTTGTTCTGTTTGGGCGGTCAGGAATAACCATGTAATCAATTGCTCCATCACCCAAAACATCATCTCCCATTTTTACTTTAAAGGAATGTTGAGGATTGGATCTGCTTCCACCTGCTCCTCCATCAATCATCATTCCGGCGCGTTGAGAAAAAATTATGTTTTGAAGTGAATCAAAATATTCAACATAGGCAGCTTTCTCCCAGTCTTGATTATAATTATCAAAAATACCAGCTCCGCCATAAAGGTTTGCATTGTCTGTAACTACTGATAATATTGGTGTTTCATGATTCACATTTATAAAATAACTGGAAACACTAACCGAACTTCTGATTAATCCAATAGCATAAGCCCGTGCTTTTAAAACAGTTGATTGGTTAATTATTATTGGACTTCCATTATATAAAAAGGAGCTTGAATCCGGGTCATTTCCATTTAATGTATAATAGACAGCTGTGTTAGTGCTTATATTGGGATTTGTTATACTTATTGAAATTCCATTAGTATAAAATCCAGATGGTAATGAAAAACTTGGTGCAATAGAATAATCAGTAAAAGGCCATGATAAATTATTGGTGGTTCCCGGTGTACCATTCTCGAAAAAAAAAGAATCCATTGAAGCATCTGGAAAACAACCGACACTATTATTTAAATCATTACAGTGAACATACAAACTGCTCAACTGTTGCTGTGTCGGTGAAAAAAGATAAACAGACTCACCGGTTCCTGAAATTTTGAAGTTGGTATGCAAATTCGCAGTCATAACAGATGAACCTAAAAACCAAATGGGCGGCAGCGGATAACTATAAACAGCATTTTTTATCCCAACTAGCACATTTACTGCAAGTGACAGGTCCGATGATCCAGTTGAGGTATTATGTAATTCTATTGCAATAACATTGTTTCCCTGGTGCCAAAGTGTTCGTACAATTTGCATATTGGGCATAAAAATTTCTGGAGACAATCCCTGATACATTGAAGCTTCATGTGTTGAATTAGCAAATGCATCCCATCCTGAATCAGTAATATTTGAACTACGCGAAATTTCTGTTCCATTCAAATAAACAATAAATGCATCGTCGAAATCAAAAAGAAAGGCAATCAAATCAATATTTCCAGTATCAATTAATGTCATATTATATCTTAGAAAAACACTTTCAAAAGGCGGTGTTAGTTCTATAGTATCATCATTATCTCCATAACCAATTGTTCCATAACCTGAGTTCCAGGAGCTGGCATTAAAAAATTCTGTATTCCATAAAGCAGAAGTAAGAATATCCGGAATTACATATTTAAATGAATCGTATGTCGCAAGAGCAAACTCATAATGATTTACAGCAGGCTTTCTGTTTTTGCCACTGCAAAAAACTGTTCTATAGATGCCGGGTAATATTTCTATATCCGGTAATGTCCATTTATTTGGCAGCGAAATGTCATCAGTAATAGCGTAATTCAGCAGATTTACTGTATCATTTCCATTATTGTATAATTCAATCCAGTCTGTGTACTCTAAATCTTCATCGGCAATTGCAGAATAATTTCTATTACTTCCTTCATTAATTATAACCTGACCTTTTAAATTATTACATATAAAAAAGATAGAAAAAAAGAATATTATCTTTAGGTATGAAGTGCTTAATGATTTACTGCTCACTTTAGAATGGGCTTTATTAATGGTAAACATATATGAATTTGACCGATAATAAAATCTCTGAGGTATAATTATCCCCCCAAAAATCACTATTGTGTCCTAAGAAACAGGTGTTATATAACTCTTTTACTTTTTAATTATTTACTAAATATAATAACATCGCATACCATTATAGAAATTGTTTCAATTTTTTTAAAAAGAAAAACCATAAAATCTATAAACATCCTAATTCATTAAAAAATAGGTTCTCGGTTTGGTGATCTTGAAATCATCAAATACCAAAGGGTAGGTTTTAAAACATAAACACAATAGTCCAAATTTCATTTCCTGCTGATTTTATTGAAAAAAGCAATTTCCAAAACCAATAGGAGCATCTGAATATCTTCGTTTTATTTCAGCAATAATTCTTTTTCGAGCTGACATAGTATTGATTCTAATAACGCTATTACTTTCTTCCTCTTGTTAAATTTATTTTCAAAGTCTCCCCCTAATAATAGAGGCTCCAATGCCTTGAATTCATTTAGAAGTAAGCCATCAGCTTGTTTCGCTTTATTTTTTTCTCAAATATATATTTCTATTACAAATCATTAAATGGATTCTTTATTGGCTGAATGTTTTTTGGGGCTAATGTGAGTATATGTTTCAGCGGTTTTAGTGTTGTTAGTTCTCAAAAACATCATCTTGCCACCTGGGCTTCTTCAAAATGTTTTTGAAGTTTATTAATCGCATTCATTCCAGTTTTGCCAAGTGAAAGTGTAAATTCATTCACATATAAATTAATGTGTTGTTTAATTACTTCTTCACTCATTTCTTGAGAATATAACTTTACAAATTCCAAGGTTTCCTTTTCGTTTTGCCAAGCGTACTCAATACTTCTTTTTATTATTCTATTGATGGAATCATGAAATTTATTTCCTTCGTTCGTTTTTGTAAATATTCCTCCGAGCGGAATGGGAGAGTGGTTTTCATTTTCCCATCGCTCACCTAAATCACATATTTTTTTTAATCCTTTTCCTTCATAAGTAAATCTATTTTCATGTATGATGACTCCGGCATCAACTGTTTCATTTAACAATTCATTTTCGATTTCAGAAAAAAATAACTCGTTTTTATTATTGATAAAAGGATAAAATATTTTAAGTAACAAATGGGCAGTAGTGTAATATCCAGGTATAGCAATTGAGGCTGTTTTTAAATCGTTAACACTCAATTCTTTTTTTGAAATTAATATGGGGCCACAGCCATTTCCTAATGCGGCACCTGAATCGAGTAATGTGTATTTATCTTGTAAGTACAGCCAGGCATGAAATGATAGTTTGGTAATCGATAGTTCGTTTTTAAAAGCTTTATTATTTAAAGATTCTACATCATCAAATAATGGTTCAAATTGAAATTCTTCGCAATCAACTTTGTTGTGCAACAGGGCATAAAATATAAAAGTATCATTGGGGCATGGACTTAATCCGAGTTGAATTTTTTTCATTTTTTATCAATGAAATTGATTAGCCAAGTGTTTAAGTTGGTTATTGCTAATGGAATATTCCAATTTTTTTTATCTCTGCGTTCGATGCAATTTGATATGCTCCGAATTTCTATCCATGGAATTTTAAATTGCGAACAGCAATACGCAACGGCAGCACCTTCCATGCTTTCAATGTTTGCATTGAATTTGTTTTTTGCTTTTTCTATGCTTACTTCATTTCCATGATTGGTGTTTACCGTTAGTCCGGTAACCGTTCTTAAGTTGTGATCATAAATATATTCGCTTTTTAATTTTCCATTTATATATGGAAATTCATTTTTCTGAATAAAGCCTAATTCAAAAATTGAAATAAAATTGTCGCCGTCTTCAGCTCCAATGTCACCAAAAGATTCTTCGGTAACATAAACCACTTCACCTATTTTTATAGTTGGAGCGAAAGCCCCTGCAATACCGGCATTGATGGCTAAATCAAATGAACTGTTTTCTGTAAACAATTTAGTCAAATAGAAAGTGGTAGCGACCATTCCCACTCCAGTAATTAAAATGGTGATAGAATGATTTGTTGATTTAAATGAAGACAGATGTCTTGCCATGGGCACCTTATATTTTTCAATAAATGGATGGAGTTCATCTTTGGTTGCAGCTACCAACAAAATATTCATTTGACAAATCTAAAGACTAAGAATGCAATCCTATAATTTTTCAATTCTTCAAAAACTATTTAGCGATTATCTTTGATGAAAAATAAAAGTGGTTTATCTTACTCGAAAGGAACATTTTAATGCCGCTCATCAAGTTGTAAATAAGAACTGGAGCGATGAAAAAAACAAAGCAGTTTTTGGTAAGTGTGCTAATAAAAATTGGCATGGACACAATTATGATTTATATGTAACTGTGAAAGGGATTCCAAATCAAGAGACTGGTTTTATTATGAACGTAAAAGAGTTGAGTTCAATTATTAAAGAAAGGGTGCTCGAAAAACTTGATCATAAGAATCTAAATTTAGATGTGCCTGAACTGAAAGATAAATTTCCCACTACTGAAAATTTATCGGTTGAAATTTGGAAGTTGCTTGAACCCCATATTAATGAATGTAAATTGCATTGTATTCGACTATGGGAAACCGAAAATATTTATACTGAGTATTTTGGTGAATAAAATTGATTTACTTCGCAATATTATTTATGTCGAAAAAGAAAATTAACCGCTACAGTAAAACTGAATTGTTCGATAAAAGAACAACTGAACAGTTAACTGAAAATTATTCATCCATTCTGTCAAGTGTTGGAGAAGATGTAAGCCGTGAGGGATTATTAAAAACCCCCTTGCGTGCTGCTAAATCAATTCAATTTCTCACACATGGAAATCAATTGAACCCCGAAGAAATTTTGCGTTCGGCATTGTTTAAAGAAGATTACAACGAGATGGTTATAGTAAAAGACATTGAAGTTTTCAGTATGTGCGAACATCATCTTTTGCCCTTCTTTGGTCGTGCACATGTAGCCTACATTCCAAATGGATACATTGTAGGATTAAGTAAAATTGGACGAATAGTTGATGCTTATTCAAGAAGATTGCAAGTGCAGGAACGATTAACTCATGAAATTTTGAACTGCATTGACACCACATTAAAACCATTGGGAGTTGCAGTTGTAATTGAAGCTAAGCACTTGTGTATGATGATGCGAGGAGTTCAAAAACAAAATAGCGTAGCTACTACCAGTGCCTTTCACGGAGTGTTTGAAGAAAATGCAACACGCGCTGAATTTATTAGATTGATATCAGCTAATTTAATTTCATAAATAAGAATTACGCAATGAAACCCATTCAGTTTCTTGGTCAATTTTTAGAAAGCAAACAAGTTGGAGCGGTGTGGCCAAGTTCAAAGTACTTGATCTATCAAATGATTAAGCCAATTAATTTTTCTAAAGCAAAGTTGATTGTTGAATATGGTCCGGGGACTGGAAATATTACGAAAGCATTATTAGAAAATATGCTCCCTGATGCAAAACTTATTGTGTTTGAAATAAATAATTCCTTTATTAATGGGCTGAATAAAATTCCTGATAAACGATTAACTATTTTCAATTGTCCAGCTGAAAAAGCTGCTCAGGTACTAGCAAAACATCACCTTGGTTTGCCTGATTATGTAGTGTCATCATTGCCACTTGCTATAATACCGAACAACACGGTTACTAGAATATTAGCAAGTTCTTTTGCAATGTTAAAAACTGGTAGTGCTATGATTCAGTTTCAGTATTCACCGTCCTCTCTCGGTCGCTTCAAGCGGGTGTTCGATAGGGTGGAAGTAAAATTCGCCCCTATAAATGTTCCGCCAGCATTGGTGTATGTGTGCTGGAAGAAATAGATTGCAAAGTTATTCTTAGAATTATTTATAATAATTTAATGCATTTATGGTTTGGCTTTATCTGATTTGGTAAGACAAGTTGATAATTGAAATACAAATTAGGCATTTTTTTCATTTGTATTTTCCTAATAATTTCTGTTGTTGTCTATATAGGTTTTGTGTTAATGTCCAAAATCATTTTCTGCAGAATTTTTTTTCTGATCTAAATTTAACTACAAGAAATAAAAAGAGACCATCCTTTTGAGATGGTCTCTTAAAAATATTAGGCATTAAAAAATTACTTAGCCACAACTATTTTTTGTTTTGTTACACCATATTTATTCTGGCCTACTATCACAAAAATTCCGTTGCTTAAATTATTAATCGCTTGAGTGAAATTATTTTCTGCAGTCAGTTTAAATGACATCACTAAATGAGAAGCCTCATCCATCACATAGTACTCCCCGGCTTTTTCTCCTTTAACAGTGAAGCTTCCGGTGTTTGGATTCGGAAATGCTGACAACAAAATTGTTTTCGGAATTGAACTGCTTATTGTTCCATTTTCTTCCGGGGTAAATGCTGAAGCGCCATGAGCTCCAATTACAAGTGTATAATCTTCCACTTCACCATAAGTAGATGTTCCACATGATGTTATGTTAACACCAGTATTTGAATCAGTCAAACGAATTCTCATTCTAACTGAACCCGAAACCGCTGATGCAGGTGGTGTGATAGAGGTTGTAAATGGTCCTCCACCAACCGGAGAGGTATAAACTGTTTCTCCTGCATCGGTAAATACTCCATTGTTATTCCAGTCGCAGAAAACAACAAAAATGTTAGTGCTATAAGAACTTCCTATTCTAAGAGTAATTGAAGTAGCGACACCAACCGTTACATTGGTTGATAATGATGTATAATTTGAATAAGTTGTTGCTCCAGTAGTTTTTGCTATGCTGCCCATTGTAACTTTTCTGATGTATTGGTGGGTGGTGTTTGTAGAACCAGCAGTACAGAAAGTTATTGCACCAGTAACAGTCATAGTAATTGAGTTACTTGTAGCAGTAGTTGGGCTTGCGCATGTTGCATTTGAAGTCATTACACATGAAACAATATTTCCGTTTACCAATGATGTAGTTGAATATGTTGCTGAATTGGTTCCAACATTTGTGGTTCCTATTTTCCATTGGTAAGAAGGTGTAGTTCCACCATTTGTTGGAGTTGCAGTAAATGTAACTGATCCCCCCGAAGCTGTTGGATTGGTTCCTGAAGTAATTGCAATAGCAACCGAAGGAGTAACTGAAGCTGAGATTGTAATGGCGATATTATTGCTTGCAGCATTAAAAGGGCTTGCACATGAAAGGCTTGAAGTCATAACACAACTAACAACCTGTGAATTAGTAAGTGAAGAGGATGAATAAGTTGCTGTAGTAACAGCCGTGCTAATTCCATCTACTAGCCAATCATAAGAAGGAGTTGTTCCTCCGTTTGTAGAAGTAGCAGTAAATGTTTTTGAAGCACTTACACATGAAGGATTACTACCTGAAGTAATTGCAATAGAAACTAAAGGTGTTACAGCAGAACTAATAGTCATTGTAATTCCATTTGATGTTGCAGGATTTCCTGTTACACCTGAAAGGTTGGAAGTCATAATACATGTAACCGCTTGTCCATTGGTTATACTTGAAGTAGTAAAGGTTGGTGAATTTGTTCCTGCATTCACTCCCGATACCAGCCATTGATAAACAGGAGTTGTTCCGCCATTTGTTGGTGTCGCAGTAAAGGTTACTGAAGATCCTAAGCAAATTGGATTCGTTCCTTCAGTTTGTGAAATGGAAACACCGGCAACTAATGAACAACCCGGAATTTGATAAGAAAAAATTCGTGTGCGCGAAGCGCTTGAACCAGTTGAGCCACCCATATATTCACTCGTGCTCCAGAAAGTAACACCATCAGGATCGAGAGTGGTTTGTGAATAATCGCCCACGCGATTAATTCCTGTTTGAGATCCCGTACCGGCAATTACCAATGTTTCTGTAACAGGCAAGGTGCCAAGTGGATCGCAGCTTCTTCTGCCGGTGTAATACAATCCAGGATAAAGTGAAGTTGCATTCGATTTGATATAGCTGATACCAATTGAACCATTGTTATCCATTGCCATAGTACCCATCCATCTTGTATCAGCATCCGGAACATAAGTACCCTGCTGGTACATGCTCCAAACACCTGTTGATTGATTCTGACGCAATTCGCACCATTTAATACTGCGCTGAGTGGAACTAATTGCAACGGCCCAATTCAATACCAAAGTATTGTATCCGCTCCATGATTTCCATTGTGCACGATACATACACACACCGCCAATTCCATCTAACTTCTGAGTAGTTCCCGGTTGTGAGCAATCGTTCCAGCTTGAATTATAAGATGCATCAAATGCAGTGGTTGCAATATTTGTAGCTAAAGTTATAGAACCTGTTGGTGTGGTTCCCCAGGTTACTGCCATGTTGTAAATGTTTACCGCATCAGAATAACCTGTTCCCCAACCGTTATCAGAATAAGAAACAATTGGACAAGGGGCACCAACTGTTGGTAAAGTACCATCAGCAGCATCTCCTGGCAGAGGAGCAAAAAATCCTGCTTTGGGTGGAGAATAATTTACATAAATTGATCGTGCTCCAGGTGTACCTGTAAGCATGGCATTTCTTTCAAAACAAAAAACTTTTTGTGTGCTTTGATTTGAAGTCATGTAATATCCATCTGCCCACACACCGAACTTCAGATAATCAGGAAATAATGGAGAAACATAAGTGTATGTATAATATGAACCGGTCGGGTCGTTAGTGGTAGATACCGCTATATAAATTTTTTTGTCCTGACTTGTTCCGAATTGCGCAAGAAACCAACGGTCAGCAGCTTTATCATACATAACAATAGGGTCTCCTGAATTTCCTACGGCAGGACTCCATAGATTTCCCAATGTAGCAGTGAGAACAACCGCCATTGTTGATTTAGTGTAAACTTTAAATGTGGTTGAGTTAATCATTTGAATGTAATGATTAGTTCCAACCGCTCCTGATGGATCAAACGGACGGAAGCCAGATGCAGTTTGTCCCGCAACATTTGCTTTGGTTCCATCACTGGTAACCTCACCCATTGTTTTCTGAATAGTTCCAAGGTCGTTACCATACTGTGGACCATCGTTTACTGTGAAAGGAAATTTTGCAGCAACACGATTGTCGCGGTCACGCGATTCTTTCTCGCTGTAAATTTTGTTTTCATCAACCGGATTCTCAGCGAATATTTCACGCAATGGTCTGGTAACATGAAATTCAGAAGCAGTAATAACTCCGGTTGTATTGTTCTGTCCAAACAATTGACTGAACGAAGCCAACATTAAAAAGGAGAGAAAAATTTTCTTCATGATTAAGTATGATTAGTTAATTGTTTGAGAGAAATGATTTTTACCGTTAGTAATATTAGGATTTATTTTGGAATTCCAATATCAATAACATAAATATTTTATAAAAGGTATCAGCCTTGTTATGTAGCATGAGCTAAACTGTTTAAGGTAATGAACTATTAATATTAAACTCCCCGTTCGCTGCAAATTTTGTTCAGCCATTTTACCATCAGAAAAATAATAAATGCTGTAGTGAGTGCCAGACAAAAATTTACGAGAAAGAAATTGTACTTGTGCTCATAGCCATCCCACATGGATGCAAGCACTCCGCTGAATTTAACTCCCAGTGAAATAGACAAAAACCATCCGCCCATCATGAGCGCGGTTAATCGCGGCGGACTTAGTTTAGATACCAGCGATAATGCCATGGGGCTTAAACACAATTCGCCGAAGGTAATAACACAGTAACTTCCGATGAGCCACAGCATGGAGCTTTTTTCCATTCCGTTGTTTGAATAAATCGCCGCGGCAATCATCACCACCATTGATAATGCGGTGATGAATAAACCAAAAAATATTTTCCAGGGAGTGGTTGGTTCTTTTTTTCTTCTTCTTAAAAATGAAAAGAATGCAATAACAACCGGTGTGAGTATGACCACAAAAAACGGATTAACTGATTGAAATATTTCGGTGGAAATAAGCTTAGCGGTTTCTCCTTCGGAAGGTTTTTCTGAAGCAGAAATATTTTTAAAGTAAGCAGGATAATCAAGAGACTTAATAATTTTTCCACTGTCATCTTTCTGCACCCTGAATTGTTCGTCGGTCTGGTTTACCGAATCCATTTTCATTTCAACGGTTTGCACCATGCCCAATGTTTTTGCCGGCGCTTCAAATTGTTCGCTGATATTTCTGTTCGTATAATTTTCGGCCCAAATGGTCATAGCTGTTCCGTTCTGTTTAAATACTGCCCAGAAAATTATGGATACTGCAAACACCGCCAGCAATGCCGCCAAGGGTTTGCGGTCTTCAGTATTCGAACGGATTAACAGCGATGCATAAAATGCAACAACAGGTATAGCTCCGAAAATAAACGCGTCGGTTGAATCGCTTCCGAAAATATTGCCCGGAAGAATCCACCCGATGTAACCGACTATCAGCGCTGGCAGCAACACAATACCGAAAATTTTTCCGAGCGACAGATCTTCGGGCTTCGCAGGTTTTATAACATCGGCATGGGCGTAGTGTTTATTTCCCAGCCAAAAAATTGCAACGCCAACAAACATTCCGATTCCCGCCGCAGCGAATGCATGGCCCCACGAAAAATTATTGCGCAGATAAGCAGCAAAAAAATTGCAGATAAATGCACCGATGTTAATGCCCATGTAAAAAATATTGTAGCCGGTATCTTTCAGCGCCTTGTATTTTTCATCGTTGTAAACATTACCGAGAATGGTGGAAATGTTTGGTTTGAAAAACCCGTTTCCGATAATGATTAACAAAAGTGAAATGTAAAAAGCCGGAAGCCCGGGCAGCGCCAAACCGCAATAACCGCAACCCATTAATATGCCGCCGATGGTAATGGATAACCGATAGCCCATAATTCTATCTGCCAGCAAGCCGCCAATGAATGGAGTAAGGTAAACCAATGCAATGAAAGTTCCGAAAACATCGGATGCTTCTTTGCGCTCGAAACCCATTCCGCCTTTTTCAGAATCGTTCATGTACAAAAAGAAAATTCCGAGCATTAAATAAAATCCGAATCGTTCCCACATTTCAGACAGGAACAGGAAGGGCAGTGCTTTTGGGTGTTTCATTTAATCTATGATTTATATTTCAGAATTGAATATTAAAATTAATTGACAAAAAATGTTTAAAATTTCTTAACAATTTTTTAGTTGCGTGAAAAATCAGTTTGAATTAGAAACATTCTGTCCAAGTGAAAGTGATAATGCCGAATGTGTTTTCTCCCAATGGTGATGGGGTGAACGACTTTCTGTTTCCGATAAGAATAGGCAATGCCATGTTGGTTCAGTATGATATATACAACCGTTGGGGAGAAAAAGTATTTACCTATTCCGCCGGCGATATGAATTGGGATGGAAAATACTATGAAACCCCATGCAGCATTGGAGTGTATGTGTATGTAATTCGTTACAAAGACAATATCACTGGAAAAATATTCATGCTGAAAGGTAATGCAACTTTGTTGAGATAATTGTGAACCTCATTTAAGTTTGCTAAAAAAAAGAGCCTCCTGATTTCAATCTTAAAGGTGAATTCTGAAAATCAACTATTGTTTCACCTTCAGATATTTGTTTAAGGCTTCTGATTTTAGCATCAAGCAGGGTTAGTTCGCATTGATGCAATTCTAATTGAGTGATATGAAAATTTCTTTGTTCTTGTAATGAATCAAGAGTAGGTTCAATAAGTATATTTTTTCTGATGATGATAACTTTTTCATTTGCATTATTAGTCAACAATTTTTTCATCAGACTATATTTTTATTCAAATGTAAATGACTCGAATAATTACAAATGCTTCTTTTAAAAATGCAATTAACATTATGCTGCTTAATGTCTTAAATCATTTCTATACAAGCTAACAATGACTAACTAATAACTGTGACTTAATATATTTTCTTCAAGCCTTCTACCACCTCAGCCACGGCTGGACAAATCATGCTATTGTGATAAGTAATTTTTAATTTTTGAAGTATGTCTCGCTGTTGGGTATGAGGATAAGTAGCACAAGCAGATGGTTTTGACTCATACACACCGCAATAATTATCAGAACCTAGGAATGGGCAGGGCATAGTCTTAAAAATAAAATCGCCATCTTCGTCAATTCGTAAGTATTTCTCTGTGAAAACAGAAGGCTTTAGTTTAAAATGATCAGCAAGCCGTTCTATATCTTTATTCTTTAATAATGGGCCTGTAGTTCTGCAACAGTTTGCACATTGTAAACAATCAATGTGCTCAAAAGCTCGATCGTGTAAATTATTGGTTACACGATCAAGATCTTTTGGTTTTTGTCTTTTTAATTTGTCAAAAAGCCTTTGTGTTTCTGCTTTTTTGAGTTTAGCACCATCAATTAGCTTTTGATATTCAGGTAGCATGTATGTATCCTGATCAATTATTTATTATACTTTATACGAACCAATCCGCTTTGAATAAAAACATCGTTATCAGTATAAAATTTGAATTTATAATCTCCAGATTGATAAAAATCATACTCAAAAGAAAAGGTGTTTTTATCAGGGGCAATTGGGTAGGTTTTTGTTTCAAAAATATTTTTGTAGTCTCCACCTTTTTTTTTATAAATGTCAACATTAATTTCATTGGTCTTCATTGGTTTATCCTGGCCCACCCATACATAAACTTGGCTTCTACTTTTGTTTATATTGTAAACTGCACCTTCATTTAAACAGGTATCCAGGTGGGCTAATTCAGTGCAAAAATTTACTTTGGCGTCGATGTAATAAAAGGTGCTGCTTGGATTATTGTAGTCAACGCCTATGCTTTCAATTTTATAATTAACAGTGATGTATCCATCATTAATCCATTTTTCATCAGTATTGTAAATATGAAAAACATAATCTCCGGCAGCAGTAAAAAAGTAGTTGAAATAAGTAGCAATTAATGTAGGTTTTATAGTAAAGTTTTTTGTTTCAATAAACTGATCGTATTTATCTGAACTTCCCTTTTTATATACATCGATTATTAGTCCAGGTGTTTGCATTTGAGTACTTCCATTATCAATATATACGGTAATACTTCCGCCACTGCTTTCTATATCAAAATTTGAATTGACTGCTACAGGTAAATTTGAATGGTCAACTCCTTTACAAAATATGATTTTTGAGTCGACATAGACAGAAGAAGTATTGCTAGGGTTGTTGTTTGAATTATTATTGCTAACTATCACATTTCCTTGCCCATCTTCCGGAGGAAATTTATAAGCATTTATGGGTTCAAGCATTGTTAGATTTTTAACGCTAACAGCAAAGTTTAAATTTTGTCCGCCTTCTAAATAATAAGTAACTATACCCAGCGCATCACCATTCATATTCATTAGGGGACTTCCGCTATTTCCATGAGAAATTGGAGCGGTGATTTGAATGATTTCACCCATCGTTTCATCGGCACGCACAGATGACACAATCCCATCCGCAACAGATTTTTCAAGTCCAAGTGGATTCCCAATAATAAAGATTTTTTCGCCCAATTTGGGGGTTTCTGCATTTGTTTTTAGAAAAGGAAAAGTCTCTTTCGAATCATTTTTAATATTGAACTTTATTAGGTCACAATTTTTGTTCCATCCAATAACATTATCAATGGAATAGATTTTATTGTCTGAAGTTTTAATTTTTGCCTTTGATGCTCCTTGAAAAACATGGTAGTTTGAAAAGGCGGATCCATTTTCAGTGCAAAAAAATCCAGTGCCAACAGAGTATTCATTCCCGAGGGCATCATAAGTTGTAATTTTAAAAATAGCCGGGGAACATTGATCAATTAAAGTTGAAAGGTCTATTTGCGCAAAAGAACTTAGTCCCACAAAAAACAATGGGATAAGAATTAATATTCGTTTCATTTATTTGATTTTTTTAAAAAGTTATTGTTCATTTAATTTTGCTATTAACATAATTTAATCAAAACTATTCAACCGTATAAGCATCAACAAGAAAAGAATACTTAACACCCATGTCGTAGACAAAAAATTCATTTAAACCGAATGAAGTAATCGAGAAGTATTTTTTATTTTCAAAGGCATTAAATAATTGGTTAAAAATAATTAGGTAATTGAACATTAAATTGTGTAAAAAAAAATCTTTTACACCAAAAAAGTAGCTTTGATTTACTCTTGATAAGATTCTTTATTTTATAAATTAATAACACATGAAAAAAAATTTACTCTTTTTAATTTCTTTTTTAATGATTACATCTCCTTCCTTTTTTTCTTGTAATACATCAAAGAATCCTTATTCGCAAAACGATTCATTCGAAAACTTTAAAAAGCTTTTTATAGAATCTATCTGGAAAAATAATTCAGATTGGGCGTTGGCTTTAGGTAATCATGAATATGATGAGCGATTGGAAATTCCTTCAAAAGAAAACCGAATCAGAAAATTAGATGTGTACAAATCGTTGAATGATAGTTTGCAGAAGTATGATTGGAAAAATATTACCCCCGAAAATACAATTGATGCAAGAATCATGATGAATTTTTTGGAGTATTATAATTGGAGTTGTTATGAATTAAAAAGTTTTGAGTGGAATCCTGCGGAGTATAATGTGGGTGAGGGATTCGATTTAATTTTAGGAAATTCAAAAATTTCATTGGAAAGAAGATTGCAAATAATAAGTGAACGGTTGAGGTATGTTCCCGAATATTATATTGTTTCAAGATCAAATCTTCGAAGACCCACAAGAGAGCATACTGAATTGGGGATTCTTCAAAATAAAGGTTCATTAGAAATATTTGAAAAAAATATTCCGGATAGTATAAAAGCTAGTAAATTTAGTGAGGAAGAAAAAAAAGAGATTAACAATAATTTATCTCAAGCTCTTTCCAGTATGAAGGAATATATTGAGTATTTATCTAAACTTCAATTAACCAGTATTAATGATTCCACTACAACCCGTTCATTTAGGTTAGGGGAAGTTTTATATAAAAAGAAATTTCAATTTGAAATGCAAAGTTGTTTTTCTGTCGAAGAAATTTTTCAAAAAGCAAAGGATCATAAAATAGAAATACATAATGAAATGCTTGGCTATACAAAGAAACTTTGGTCAAAGTATTTTGGTTCTACTGTAATGCCTGAAGGGTTAGCCGCAGTGAAAATGATGATTGACACTTTGAGCATTCAGCATTGTGCCCCCAATCAATTTATACCTACTATCAAAAATCAGATTCCTGAACTCGAAGCATTCATAAAGCAAAAAAATCTTTTAACGCTTGATAGTAGCCGGCCGTTAGAGGTTCGTGAAACGCCAATGTACATGCGTGGGGGTGGGGCAGGTGCAAGTATTAATGCACCCGGTCCATATGATAAAAATGCAAAAACATATTACAATGTAACTCCGCTTGATGGGTACACCCCCGAGGAGACTGAAAGTTATTTGCGAGAATATAACAATTGGATATTGCAGATTTTAAATATTCACGAAGCAATACCGGGGCATTATGCACAGTTAGTTTATTCAAATAAAGTAGATGACTTGATTAAATCTATCTTTCAAAACAATGCCATGATTGAAGGGTGGGCGGTGTATGGAGAAAGAATGATGTTAGAAGAAGGTTATGGAAATAACTCACCTGAAATGTGGCTTATGTTTTATAAGTGGCATCTTCGTGCTACTCTTAATACCCTACTCGATTACAGTGTCCAATGCTTAAACATGAGTAAGGACGATGCAATAAATTTATTGATAAACGAAGGTTTTCAAACCTCAGCAGAAGCTGAAGGAAAATGGCGAAGGGCAACATTGACTCAAACACAATTGTGCTGTTACTTCACTGGCTATACTGAAATTTATGCTTTGCGTGAAGATCAGAAAAATATGCTCGGCAATAATTTCTCGTTAAAATCTTTTCACGAGAAGTTTTTAAGTTATGGGAGTGTTCCTGTAAAATATATTTGGGAAATAATGAAAGCAGAAGATAAGATAAGATAAGATAAGATAAGAACTGATGTTTTATCATTAGATTTTTAAACAAGACAAGAATTAATAAAATTTAAAAAGCCGTCTAACTTTCGCTGACGGCTTTTTAAATTAATTGATAACTAAAAACTATTCTTCAGTTTTTGGTTCTTCTGTTGTGTCAGCAGTTGGTATTTCAGGTGTTGTTGTTGCTTCTGGAACATTAGCAATTGTTGCTTTTGGACCTTCTGATTTTTCCAACTTCTTTTTCAAATCAGCTAATCCACCTAATTCACCTAAAGTTGATTTCTCAACTTTTCGATTAATAGTTTGAACAGTTGAGCGGGTATCTTTGCGTTCTTTATCTTTTGCAGCTACCTCTTCTTTTTTAACATCATCTTTTTTCTCTTCCCAAATACGAGCATGAGAAACGATCATCTTTTTATTTCCACGATCAAATTCCAATACTTTAAATTCAAGAGTTTCATCGGCTTCAGCTGATTTGCCGCTTTCTTTTTTCAAGTGTTTGGTTGGTGCAAATGCTTCCAACCCATAAGGGAACAAAATCACAGCGCCTTTGTCATCTTTCTTAATAACAGTAGCCTGATGAATACTTCCAACTGGGAAAGTAGTTTCAAAAGTATCCCATGGATCTTCTTCCACTTGTTTGTGTCCGAGGGATAGTTTGCGGTTCTCTTTATCAATTTCAAGAACTAAAACATCTAGCTCGTTACCAACTTTGGTGAATTCGTTTGGATGATGAATGCGCTTTAGCCATGAAAGATCACTCACATGTACAAAGCCAGTTATACCTGCTTCGAGTTCAATGAATAAGCCGTAAGCACTAATGTTGCGAACAATTCCTTTTTGGCGACTTTTAAGTGGGAATTTAACTTCCACATCACTCCAAGGATCTTTAATCATTTGTTTTAAACTCAACGACATTTTGCGTTCAGTGCGGTCAAGTGTTACCACGATTGCTTCGTACTCGTCAGATTGTTTAAAGAATTCTTTAGAGTTGATTGGAGTATTACTCCAGCTAATTTCACTCACATGAATTAACCCTTCAACACCTGGAATAATTTCTAAGAAAGCACCATAGTCTTCAATGTTTACAATTTTACCTTTCACCTTGCTACCTACTTCAATTGTAGTGTCAAGTGTATCCCAAGGCTGTGGAGTTAATTGTTTTAATCCAAGAGAGATACGCTTTTTCTCATCATCGTATTCTAAAACAACCACATTTAATTTCTGGTTGATTTTTAATACTTCGTTCGGATGGTTAATTCTCCCCCATGAGATATCAGTGATATAAAGTAATCCATCCACGCCACCTAGGTCAATGAATGCACCAAAGTCGGTAATGTTTTTAATGGTTCCTTCCAATACCTGACCTTTCTCTAATTTAGAAATAATAACCTGGCGCTGTTGTTCAATATCATTCTCAATTAATGCTTTGTGTGATACTACTGCATTTTTAATAATCTCATTAATCTTTACCACTTTAAATTCCATGGTTTGACCAACATAAACATCATAATCAGTAATAGGTTTTACATCAATTTGTGAACCGGGTAAGAAGGTTTCTTTACCAAAAATTTCCACAATCAATCCACCCTTTGTTTTGCTTGTAATGTTTCCCATTACAATGGTTGCATTCTTGTGAGCATCAACAATTTGCTGCCATGCTCTAACGAGCTTGGCGCTCTTCCGTGATAAAATCAATTGGCCTTTTGGGCTTTCTTTATCTACCACTAAAACTTCTACCGTATCGCCAACTTTTAATTCAGTGAGGTCGCGGAATTCTGATAATGGAACGAGTCCATCTGATTTGAATCCCACATTTAACACCACATCATTGTTAGTAATTGAAACTACTGCACCTTCAACAATGTCATTGTTTTGAATGGTTTTAAAAGTAGTGTCATAAATTTTCTCATACTTTTCGCGTTCTTCAGTTGCGTAAGTGTGAACATTTTTTTTACTTGTTTCCCAATCGAAATCGTCGTGCATGGAAACTTTTACTGGAGCAGCAACACGTGCTACTTCAGGGTTTGCCGTAGTATCGGCTTTTTGGTTTTCAATTTGGTTTTCTTCCACTTTGTGGTCCTTTTTGTTTAGTTTTTTTAAGGGATGCAAATGTAATATTCTAAGTGAAAAAAACTAATAAGTTTTAGGAATAGAAAACAGAACCCTTTTTATGTGTGTTGTAGTTTGCTTTTGTTCACGGGGCTTAACTCGAAACTAAAAATCCATAGTCCTTCTATAATTTTAAATTTCACTCAACCGTATCATCTTCTTCCGTTCGTCATCCCAAAGTTTCAACTGAAAGCAACGCCATATCTCAATCGGGTTCCACGAGGTCTTCACAACTGATTGCAACTCCGGCATACTTGCCATCGTTTTCCGCAAACTGTAAAAAGGTATCCGCGAATTCATATGATGCACATGATGGTAACCGATATCTCCAGTAACCCAATGCATCCATCTGGGCATACTCATAAAACTGGTGGAGTACATAGCAGCTGAATCATACTTCCAATCAGGATTTTCAAGAAATTGGACTAAAGGAAAATTATGCTGACAATAGAACATATATGAACCCATTGCAAATGAAATAAAAAATGGAAGAAACCAACTGATTAAAAAAGTAGCCACTCCCAAGTAATAAATAATTAAAACAGAAATGCTCAAATGCAATATAATTGCCACCAGCGAATCAATGTGTTTCTTTGGACTTTGCATAAATGATCGAATATTTAGCCAGTAAAAAAATAAGGTAAAATAACCGAATATGATTACTAATGGATGGCGATTTAACAAGTAAATTCTTTGTTCGGCTTTCGTTAGATTTAAAAATTTATTTTTACTGATAGTAGGATAGGAACCAATTCCACTAATAGTCAGTTTCGAGTTATGATTGTGATGAAAATCGTGAGAGCGTTTCCAAATAGTTTGTGGCGCTAAAATATAAAGGCCAAAGGCTTTCATAAGAAGGGAGGCCATTTTTGATTTTTGTAAAATTGCATGATGTTGGTAGTCGTGATAAATCACAAACATTCTTACATACAGTAATGAAGTGGTTAGGCAAAAAAACAATCTGAAAGCAAGGGGCAGCTGAATAAATGAAGCACTAAGTGAAGATATTAATAAGGTGAGGGTAAGAATTGTTTCAAACCAACTTCGAAGTCTGTTTTCAATAGTAAAAGGCTTGGTGGCCAAAATCAATTCTTTACCTGTTCGCATTTTTATTAATTGGGGTAAAGATAGTGTTAACAGTGAAAAGCAAAGCGTAAAGAAATAAGATTAAGGTGTTAACAATGTTTTTAAATGCCTACTGCCTGTCATGCTTCCATCTTCGATGTGACCAAAGCCAGATCGATGGATTCATATTTATTTCTTTCTCTAATCTTTTTGTGAAAGATTCAAGAATTTCATTGTCTGCAGTTTCTTTTGGGTTTCTAAAAAGCAATTCAGGAAACACCTCGTAATACCCGCGCTTAATTCTTTTTATATTCATGTACACGACTGGGTAATCAAATTTTTTGGCAAGCTTTTCAGGTCCTGTAAAAATTGCTGTATCCTGATTTAAAAAATTGGTCCAGTAGGCATTTTCTGGGGTTGCTGTTTGGTCAGCCACAAATGCTGTTGCAGTTATTGATTTTCGGTTTGCAACCATATCGCGCAGGGTGGCATTCACAGCAGTAATTTTTGTGCCGTGACGGGTACGCATTCCAACTGTTAATTTCTCAAAGTAACTATTTGAAAGTGGACGATAAATCACCACCAATTGAAATTTGGTTGTTAATGAAAATGCAGGACCCGCCCATTCCCAGTTGCCATAATGCCCCATTAGAATAATGATACTTTTTTTTTCAGCATAAATTTCACTTAACCATTTGGGATTATGAAACACACATCTTTTTTGTGTTTGCTCTTTGGACATGGTTAAGGTTTTTACCGTTTCCAATACCAGATCGCACAAATAGTGATAGTAATCTTTGTATATTTTATTTATTTCCGCTCTATTTTTTTGGGGGAATGAATTTCGAAGATTGTCAAGAACCACTTTTTTTCTATAGCCTGAAAGCCTTAGTGTTAAGTATAGTAAATCAGAGAAACCATATAGCAACCAAAAAGGCAACAGAGAAATTAAGTAAATAAAGGGAAATGATAAGTAAAACCAGAATGCTTGCATTAGGAGTTATCAGTAATTAATCATTTGGTATTATTCTGAAACTTTTAAAAATTTCTGTACATATTCATTATTGCCTGCTTTTATTTTAACAAGATATAGACCTGGTACAAGGTCTGAAACGGTAAAGTTGAATGCAGTTGTTTGTGCAAAGGTCTGCGTTTGTTTTTTCAACTCTCGGCCTGACAAATCCATAATAATTGCAATCACTTTATCTGTTGGTTCTGCTAATTCCATAGTCACATCAATTTCATCAATGGCAGGATTGGGTGCTACATCCATAGCTGATTTTACGCTCGGAATTTCATTGGTATTTAATGGGAAATTAATTTTAAAATTATGAATATATTCAGCGCCAAAGTCAGTTGGAAATGACTTGATTATAGTTGGTAATTCAACTTTTTTAATTCTTGCATATCCACTTCCTTGCGATGGGTTTGCCCAAAAGTTTAAGCCGTCTTCTCCAATGTCAAATATTTCAAATGTATAACACTCGTAGGCATTAAAGCTTATAGTGTCTCTATAGGTAGTATTGGATGTTAAATTATTTCTATTGATTAATATCACCCCTCCGGTTCCGAGCAATTTATAGGAGTTTTCAAAGCCGTTGGTATTTGTTTTAACCTCTACTATGAATTTTTGGGAAGCTGATGTGGTAAGGTTGTAAACTGATGGGGCCTTAAAGTGAGAGGTGGCTTTATTATTATTACTATTCCCATCGGTTCCTCCATTAGGAGAACTAATGGTAGCATAAAATTTATTTGACCCATCACCAACCCACCAAATGGATGGTAGTGATACATCTGTTTTTTGTAGGAAATTCAAATTACCAGTCCAGTTGTAAGTATAAACTTCACCACCAACTAAGCCATAAGTTATTGTTGCCGATGTAAGGGCAGTTGTTCCGCCGTTTCTTATTCTTACTAAAGGTTCGGAGCATATTGGATTAATGCGACTCCACTCGTCTTTATCAGAAGGTGTGAGTATGTCATACATTTCACCATCTAATGTAAAATTTGGTTCGTTAAAACTAACTAATTGAGATGCAATAACATAAGTTCCTGAACTTCCGCTATATGGCTCTATGTTTAAATCAATAGTTTCGGAATCACCTGGTGTAACATAAGGGGTAAGTTCCCAATTGTATTCCCATACTTCAGCCCCAGGGCACCAGTTGGCGCGCTGATAAACCCAAGTTCCACCTTGAGGAAAAAGGGGGTTTCTTCCGCAATCATCTCTCCAAATTAATTGTTGAAATTGTTGTACTCCGTTTACTTTACCGTATTGATACTTTGCACAAAATTCTGCACAATTTTGAGCTCCGTTCATTCCATGCCCGGTGGTTATAGTTCGCCACATAGTGTTTTTCGCAGCAGGATCTATTTTTAAAGTAATGGGAGTTAAGGCATTTTCAATATTTGCATCATATGAATATCCATATCCGTTCCAAAGGTTTTTAACACTAATTGGGTCTCGTGCAGGTTTTCCCTTTATCATAATAAATTTCATATCGAGCCACTCTTGCCAATTGCCAGATGTAAGATGAACAGAGTCATGCAGTAATGGCGCAAGATTAGTTAAATCGTAAACCCATGTTCTACCGTTTACGCCTAAAGTGGTGCTGTTTCCATACAAAGTTATAAATCTTGCTAATTCATAACGATCAACAATTTCGAAAGGTGTACCATAGTAGTACCAGGTTTGCTTATGAATAGTGTTGTCGGGTGCTCCAATTGTTGAATCAATTGCATTGCCTGCCGCATCATATAAGTAGTTGTAGTAATAATTTTCCCAGACATAAACTGTATCGGTAGCCATGGTGGCATTCAAAGAATCAGCATACATAATTATTGTGAACGGGGAATTCTCAATAGTATCAATGACTATTACCGAATCAAGATGAGAAATAAACTCTCCTTGTTCAAATATGATGTTGGGTCTTTGGTAAAGTTTTGAATAGTTTCTATAAAGAGTTTGGGCTGCTATAAACGGATTATTTAAATTACCCATAACTATAGCTGTTCGATTTCCAGAAGAACCATCGGCAAAAGTGTTGAGGGTTTTTACATTGAAATTATAATAGCACATCAGATTTGCAAAGTTGGGGTGATTAGCATCAATGTCTTTAAGCATATATTGTTGAATAGTGGCAGCATCTAATTCAATATCCCATACTGCAAATTCATCCATGGCACCACGGTAAGAATCAGAAGCATCCCAAGTTCCCTTCCCAATGCGGAAATATTCAATTCCATTCATCGGTTTTGTCAAACCTGTTGCACTATTCCATAAAGTGCCGTTTAAATAAATTTTCATTGACCCGGTTGCAATGTTCTTAGTGAAAGTCCAGTAGTTCCATTGGCCTTCGGTTTGAATGGTGGTGGCTGCATAATTAATTCGATCAAAATTTGTCCCATCACTTCCAGCATCCCAATAGATGTTGGAGTTGCTCCACGGGCAATGTGCATTTAAAATTCGATGTCCATCAGCTGCTACTGCTTCAAAACAAGTTCCGTTATTTGGTTGAGAGGTGGGGTCGCCATATGCCCAGTAGGCAATAGTTACAAATGAATCAATGCTAGCAAATGCTTCTTTGGGTACCTGAACAAATTCAGCCCCATTAAAAATAATATCACGGTCGTTTCCACTTGAGGTAAATCCTGCGCTCCAAGTTTCTGGAGTGGATTCAATCAAATTATCGATGCTAATAATATCGTTGTCAAAACTAATTTCAATGAGAAGATTTGAAGTGCCGTCCCACAAGAAAGGTTGGGTGAATTGAATTGCGTTTGTGCCAGTTGAGAGGTAGGTGTTGTGGTCATAAACCTGAAGCCACAATGCATTTAACTGATTGTCTTCTAGTGAATCATTAGAGGTAGTTGATAGCCTTATTTTTAAATGCTTCAGTTCAGCACTTGATGAAAGTGTAGCATTCATAACAATGGAAGAAATGTCTCCGCTAGTTAAACCAGCTGAAATCAACTCGGTAGCTTTCCATAAATAAACTGTTCTTGCTCTTGCGTCAGCAATTGTATTAAATGGGTGAATCGAAGTTTGTGTTCCCGTGCCAATCGGAAAAAGATTGGAGGAAATGGTGCTATCAATCACCAATGAATATTGAAGAGATGGTTGATACGAGTAGGTTGGAGAATTGATATAAGAAATAGAATCAAGAGAAATTCCATCTACAGTAAAACTTGAATGATTCAATATGGTGCTATCCATAACACCGGTGTGATCGTATAAAAAAGTATAGGTAAGATAATCCCACTCACCGCATTGAGTAGGATCTGGACAATGCAAATTGTACTGCATCAGAATCTTTCGATATTGGTTTGTGTCAGATGGAAAATTGAACCAAGCATCTTGTACCGATTGATATGTGAAACATTGAATAACTGTTGTGTCTTCAGTAGAGGTTTGAGCTTTAGTTGTATTTACTACCGATACAAATAAAAAGATTGAGAGGACACTTAAAAAGAAATTATTCATTTTAATGATTGGATTATATGTGCAAATGTAAATGCAAAAATTCTTTTAGCAATTTGAAATATAAAAAGATGGTTAATAATTATACTCTTTGAATCGGTAATTCTCGTTTGCATCTGTGGGCTGTATTATTAGTTTTGTCGCACACAAAAAAATAGGATGACAGATTTAGTATGGTTAGTACCGTTACTGCCATTAATTGGGTTTATAATTAATGGTTTGGGCTTCGGTAAGATCTCTAAAAATACCGCCGCCATTATTGGCTGTGGGTCTGTTTTTCTTTCTTTAATTATTGTCGCTGGAATTTTTTATGAGGATCTTGGTCGTGGTGGCGAGGCGGTTCAAAAAACATATTTCACCTGGATAACAGCTGGTAATTTATCTATTGATTTTTCATTGTTGATTGATCGGCTAAGTATTGTTATGATGCTGATTGTAACTGGAGTTGGTTTGCTTATACATATTTATTCAGTTGGGTATATGCACAACGATGTGGGCTTCGGAAAGTTCTTTGCTTATATGAATCTTTTCATGTTCAGTATGTTGGTGTTGGTGCTTGGTGCAAATTATGTCATGTTATTTATTGGTTGGGAAGGAGTGGGGCTTTGTTCTTATTTATTGATAGGATTCTGGTACAAGAATCGTGAGTACACTGCTGCAGCAAACAAGGCTTTCATTATGAATCGAATTGGAGATCTTGGATTTTTACTTGGTCTTTTTTTAATTTTTAAAACTTTTGGTACTTCTGATTTTCAAAGGGTCTTTTCCAGTGTCCAAAGTTTTTCTTCAGGTGATATTACAATTACTCTTATCACTCTTTTTCTTTTTATTGGTGCAATGGGAAAGAGTGCACAGATACCGCTTTTTACTTGGTTGCCCGATGCAATGGCTGGCCCCACACCCGTTAGTGCGCTCATTCATGCCGCAACTATGGTGACTGCTGGTATTTATATGATTGCTCGTTCAAATATTATGTATGCACTTGCACCAAGCACAAGTGAATTCGTTGCTGTTGTTGGTGCGCTTACTGCTTTGATGGCGGGTTTTATCGCACTCACACAAACTGACATTAAAAAAGTATTGGCATACTCAACGGTTAGTCAGTTGGGTTACATGTTTGTAGCGTTGGGCCTGACGGCTTATTCAAGCGCCATGTTTCATGTTATGACTCATGCCTTTTTTAAAGCGCTTTTATTTCTCGGAGCAGGAAGTGTAATTCACGCATTGAGCGGCGAACAAAATATGCGCAAGATGGGTGGGCTTCGAAAACATTTACCAATTACATTCATTACCATGGCAATTGCAACTCTTGCCATTGTAGGTTTTCCTCCCTTTGCAGGGTTCTTTTCGAAAGATGAAATTTTAACAGCAGCATATTCTCATTCTATGTTTTTGTTTGTGATACTTTCTCTTACTTCAGTTCTCACAGTATTGTATATGTTCCGTTTTTTCTTCCTCACCTTCTTCGGTGAGTTTCGAGGAACGAAGTATCAAATAGATCACATCCACGAATCGCCAAAATCTATGACATTACCGTTATTGATTTTGATGGTATTATCAGCTGTAGGAGGGGGGCTTGGAATTCCTGAAGCATTAGGTGGTAAGCATTTCCTTAGCGAATATTTTAATCATGTGTTCGGAGGAAATACAAGAATTCAATCACACGAAGTTTCTCATTTTTTTGAATATGGATTGATGATCATATCAATGGTACTCATCATTCTGATTTATCAATTTACAAAACAACGATACGATAAGAAAGTAATTGGGAAGAGTGTTGAAGAATTGAAGATGAGTTTGTGGTACAAACTATCGTTGAATAAATTTTATGTGGATGAATTGTATGATAAAATAATTGTGAAACCTTTGAACGGAATGAGCAATTTCTTTTTCAATTCAATTGAGAAAAAAGTTATTGATGGTGCGGTAAACGGGAGTGGTCAAACAGTTTACTTTTTAAGTTCAATGTTGAAGAGTTTACAAAGTGGCAACATTGGGTTTTATGTTTTAATGATGGTGATTGGAATTGTCGCGATATTATTTTTCTCACTGATAAATACAATTACCCTCTGATATGCTGACAGGTTTATTGTTATTGATTCCGCTTTTATTTATGATTGTTTCGTTGTTGATGAAAGGCAAACAATCAGGTTATGTCGCATTGGTAAGTTCAGTTGTTTCATTGTTTATTTCGTTATGCATGGCTTTCACATTTCAGCATGATGATACGGTTCAGTTCGAATTAAATTACTCTTGGATAAGTTCGTTTGGTATTCATTTTCATTTAGGTGTCGATGGAATTTCATTGATATTAATTTTACTCACCACTTTCCTGACTCCGTTTATTATTCTCACTTCTCTTCAGAAAGAAACTGATAATTCAAATGTGTTTTTTGCATTGATACTTTTAATGCAAGCAGGAATATTGGGCGCATTCACTGCAATGGATTCGTTTTTATTTTATATGAGTTATGAAGTTGCTCTCATTCCAATTTATTTTATCTGCGGTTTGTGGGGAGGAGAAAATAGAATTGCTGTTGCGCTTAAATTTTTCATTTATACATTGGCTGGAAGCTTATTTATGCTCGTTTCAATTATCTATTTGTACTTACAAACTCCTGGCAATCATAGTTTCGAAATATCAGAATTTTACAAGCTGAATCTTTCATCCTCTCAACAGTCTTGGATTTTCTGGGGCTTTTTTCTCGCATTCGCAGTGAAGATTCCAATTTTTCCTTTTCATAGTTGGCAGCCCTCTACTTACACAATTGCACCAACCGCAGGAACCATGCTGCTTGCTGGTATTATGTTGAAGATGGGATTGTATGGTTTAATTCGTTTCGTTTTACCAATAGCACCTGAAGCAGTTGCACATTGGAACACACTCGCAATTCTTTTGTGTGTGTGTGGAATTATTTATGGAAGCGTAATAGCCATTCGGCAAAATGATTTAAAAAAATTGGTTGCCTTTTCATCAATTGCGCATGTCGGTTTAATAGCAGCCGGAATATTTTCAATGAACGCCCAAGGAATACAAGGCGCAATGATTCAAATGTTCAATCATGGTGTGAATGCAGTTGCACTTTTCTTCCTGATTGATTTATTGGAAAGAAGAAGCGGAACACGATTGATGGATAAATTTGGGGGAATAGCTTCAGTGAATAAACGATTTGCAGTGGTGTTTGCAATTGTAATGTTGGGTAGCATTGGTCTGCCCATGACGAATGGATTTGTTGGTGAATTTTTATTGTTGTTCGGAGTTTATCAATGGAATATGTATGCTGCAATGTTTGCAGGATTAACGATAATCCTTGGTGCAGTTTACATGTTGCGTCTTTATAGAAATGTTTTTTTTGGGGAAATCTCTGAAGCAAGTACGAGCATTTTATCAATGTCAATGCTCGAAAGAATTATAAGCTACAAATTGGTTGCTTTAATTATTTTGTTAGGAATATTTCCAAATTTGTTGCTGAATATTTCTGCCCCTGCTGTAAATAAATTATTGAATTTGATTGCTCACCATTCCAACTTGTCATCAATATTATGAATGTAGTAATCGCTCTTACCATAACTGGAATCTTAAATTTATTTGGAAGTATTTTCAGTTACAGGAAAATTACTCCGCTGCTTTCCATTATCGGATTGACTACAGCTATTGTTTTTAATTCAATGTATTGGAATACCAATCAATCTTTTTTCAATCACATGATGGTGGTGGATAATTATGCAGTGGCATTCGGTACGGTGTGCATGGTGCTTGCGGCTTGCTTAATTATTTTTTACAATCGTTTTATGGGTGATAATGACCATCACCTTCCCGAAGTGCTTTCTGTAATTGTCTTATCTGTTGATGGAGCAATCGTTATGGTTTCATATACCAATCTGCTTATGCTTTTTTTAGGGGTGGAAATTCTTTCAATCAGTTTCTATATTCTCGCTGGATTAAAAAAGAAAGATCTCGGAAGCAATGAAGCGGCAATTAAGTATTTTTTGATGGGCGCATTCTCAACTGGATTTTTGCTTTTGGGAATAACATTAATTTATGGAGCCACTGCATCTTTTGACTTATCTGTCATTTCAGAATATGTAAAATTAAATAGCACATCAACTAATTATCTTTTACTCTCTGGTGTTTTATTAATTTTGGTTGGGTTGCTATTTAAAGTTGCCGCTGCACCTTTTCATTTCTGGACACCTGATGTTTATCAAGGGGCCCCAACAATAATTACAGCATTTTTCGCCACAGTTGGAAAGATTGCATCTTTCGGCGCATTCTATCGTTTGTTTCAAATGTGTTTTTCTCCAATTGTTAATGAGTGGAGTGGAGTAATTATGGTTGTTGCAATCATCACTATGTTCATTGGTAATATCACCGCCCTTCAACAAAAAAACTTGAAGCGGATGTTTGCCTACTCAAGCATTGCACATGCAGGTTATATGTTGTTGGCATTGCTTTCTCATGATTACCTAGGAGGTAATGCCATATTGTTTTATTCTATTGCATATGGTATTTCTTCAATGTCAGCTTTTATTATCATTCACATTATTCAGACTCAGACAGGAACTGATGAAGCAATGGGCTTTGCAGGATTAGTACATAAAAACAAAACCCTTGCAATGATTACGGCGATTAGTATGTTGTCACTTTCAGGAATTCCACTCACCGCAGGTTTCTTTGGTAAATTTTATTTATTCTCTTCTGCTATTGAAAGTGGCTATGTCTTATTGGTTTGTTTGGCTGTTATAAATTCGTTCATAGGTATTTATTATTACTTCAAACCAGTGATTGAATCATATTTCAAAGATTCTATTACTGATGATGTAATTAAACTGAAGAGTGTCGAAACTATTCTTTTGATCTTCCTTTCCATTGCTACTATCCTCTTGGGCATTTTTCCAGGGCTAGTTCCTGCTATTTAATTACGAATTGTCACCTTTTTGTAAAAAAAATGCAATTAGATAATGAAAACTTTTAGCAGGCGTTTTTGTTTTATGATTTTAACAATTTGAAATAAGGTGTAACAATTTAAAAAGTGAATTTTATCATTCTATTAAATAATTTTCAGAATGTTTTGATGGCTTGATTTTAATTCTAAATTTGCAAACTTGTAAAAAATAAAACCAACATGCCGAATTTAAATAAAACTAACATGCAGAAGAAAATTAATAGCCTTGCGGCTTTTTTTCCCCTAATTGTAATCTTAGCTTGTTTTGCAGTATCATATTGCATATTCGAGTTCTTTCTTGGAAACTCAGCAAATTTTGTTGATGAGCTACGCGAAAAACCAAAAAATGGAAGCATTCTCGCTATCATGTACAAAGGAGGATTTCTCGTTCCAATTATTTTAACAATGTTATTAATGACACTTGTGTTTTCTGTAGAACGCATATTCACATTAATGAAAGCAAAAGGAAAAGGCAATGTGGTGAACTTTGTTCGTCAGGTGCAATATCATTTGACCGAAAATAATATTGATGCTGCAGAAGCAGAATGCGACAAACAACAAGGATCTGTAGCCAATGTAATTAAAAATGGTTTGAGAAAATATCGTGAGATGATGGATAATAAAGATTTAACTCATGAGCAGAAAGTTTTAGCCATTCAAAAGGAAATTGAAGAAACAACAGCGCTTGAGTTACCTATGTTGCAACAAAACTTACCATTCATTGCCACCATTGCTCCACTTGGAACTCTTGCCGGTTTGATTGGAACTGTATTCGGTATGATTCGTTCTTTCGCAGCAATGGGAAACTCAGGTGCAGCTGATTCTGTTGCACTTTCTGTCGGTATTTCTGAGGCATTAGTAAATACTGCAACAGGTATTATCACATCTGCATTATCAATCATTGCTTATAACTTTTTCTCGCATCAAATTGATTCATTGACTTTCATGATTGATGAAGTTGGTTACAGTATTACAAAGACTTTCGATTCACGCTTTAACTAAGCAAAGGCAATGTCAAAAATAAAAATGCCTAAAGGCAATGTCTCCATTGACATGACTCCAATGGTCGACATGGCTTTTTTGCTTGTTACCTTTTTTATTCTTACTACTCAGTTTCGCCCTGACGAACCTGTTCAGGTTGTTACCCCAAGTTCTACTTCTGTTTCTAATCCTCCAGAACATGGTAAAGTAATTATCACCATTGCACCTGATAGTAGATTGTTTTTTGATTTGGATAATCAGAATTTCAGGAAATCTTTAATTCAGAAAATGGGCGATTCATATAATATCGCTTTCACTATTGATGAACAAAACGCTTTTGCAACTGGAAGTAGCATTGGAATTCCAATGGGTGGAATGAAAACTTATTTGGATATGAGCCCTGAAGAAAGAAAGAAAGTAGAGCAACCGGGAATACCTGTTGATACTTCACAAAATCTTTCAAATGAATTGGGTGTTTGGTTAGTGAATGCTAGGATAGCAGGAAATAACCCTGTCATCTTAATTAAAGGTGATTCAAAATCAAACTATCCTGCAGTAAAAAATGTTTTCAAAACATTGGCTGATAGAAAAGTTTCTAAATTTGGACTAATAACTGCTGATGAAGCAGCGCCGGTTGAACCTATAAAATAAAACGACACAACAATGGCTGAATTACAAAGTGGCGACGACGGGCATAAAGGAAAAAAGAGGGGGGGGGTTCGTGCAAAAAAAATGTCAACCAGAATTGACATGACTCCAATGGTTGACCTTGGGTTTTTGTTGGTTACATTTTTTATTCTTACTACTACCATGTCGAAGCCAAAGGCTATGCAGGTGGTCATGCCTGATAAAGAAGTAAAAGACTCCACTCAAATGTCTAAGATTCGTGAGTCTGAAGCAATGACCATTCTTTTAGGGTCGAACGACAGGATATTTTATTATTACGGACAAACTCAACCAACAGTCGAAGTTACTTATTTTAATAAAGTTCGAAAAGTAATTAATGATAAGAATGCTGAAGTCCTTGCATTGCAAAAGGCGAACGACTGGCAGGCAAACGGAAATTACAACGGTGTTTACATAGGAATTAAGCCTACTGATGGCTCCAAGTATGAAAACCTGGTGAATATGCTTGATGAAATGAAAATAACAGGGGTTAAATCTTATGCAATTCTTGACCCTTCAGTAGAAGAATTGGAAATGTTGCCGAAATAATTTATGGAAATGAAGAAGCGTGTTACTCTCTATTTAAATTTTTAAAACATGGAAGCAAAAGAATTTTTAACCGCAAGTTTTGATGACATAGTTTTTGAAGGGAGAAATAAATCATATGGTGCGTATGAACTTCGAAAAAATTATGATCATGTTTTAATGTTGGCTTTATTAATTGGTCTTGGAATTTATATACTTGGTTTTACCACTCCTTATGTTTTATCTTTATTTAAATCATATGATGTTGAAATTGGAACTAAGAAAATCTCATACACTGAATTATCTGAACCACCACCAATTGATAAAAATACGCCACCACCACCACCACCTAATATCCCGCCACCGCCACCTAAAACAATAAAATTCACCCCTCCGGTTATCAAACCAGATGAAGAAGTGAAGCAAGAAGATGTTCCACCACCTGTTGAGGAGTTACAAAAAGCTGACCCTGGACCAACAACCGAAATTGACCCAAATGCAAATGTAAATTTTAATGACGCTGGTCCAGCAGTTGTTGAACAAAAACTACAGCCTTTTATGTATGTAGAACAAATGCCACAGTTTCCGGGTGGCGAAAAGGCAATGTCTGCTTTCATTAATAAAAATATTAAGTATCCGAATGCAGCTCGCGAAAACAATATTGAGGGAAAAGTAGTGTTGCAATTTGTGGTGAATCCTGATGGTGAAATTACCGATATAAAAGTGCTGCGTGATATTGCAGGGGGGTGCACTGATGAAGCCAGACGCGTAGTTAATTTGATGCCCAAATGGTCACCAGGAAAACAAAATGGCAATGCAGTACCTGTTTACTTTAACCTTCCAGTAACATTCAAACTCGGAAGCGAATAATATATTCTGTTTGAATAAGGTATTAATATTGGCTCAGACAATAATGATTCTAACTTTCGTAGTGGTATCTTTGTTCTTAATATTATTTCCTCCAGTTCACATGGATCAATTTACCTCACAACAATATAGAGCATTTGGATGTGTTTTATTATTGTACGCCGTGTACCGATCTTATAAGGTTTTTTATCAAAAATATTAATGATGAAACCTTATGGTTTATTTTTTTTACCCGCGCTCATTTTGTTTTCTTGTATAGGGAATAAAAAAGATACCATAGACGCACAAATTAGTGATACCCCTAACAGTGGGAAAATTTCTATCTCTGTTGATGCATCTTTCCTTCCATTGTTAAATGATGAGGTGACAATTTTTGAAAAAGAAACACCAAATGCAAAAATTGAGTTGGTCATGCTATCTGAATCAAAAGGGATACAGGATTTTTTAGATAAAAAAAATAGAGCAATAATTACTACTCGAAAATTAAGTAATGATGAAATTAAGTTTGGTAAACAAAATGATTTGAATCCATTGCATTTCTTTATTGCTTTTGATGCTGTGTTGTTAATTATTAATAAAGAAAATCCAGATTCGGTTTTTACAAGTAACGAAATCAGAGAGGTTATTGAAGGAAACTCAACCAAAGAAATCTCTGTAGTATTTAATTCTAATGGTTCTGGAGAAATTCAGTTTTTTAAAAATTTATATAATCTCAATAAATTACCTTCTAATTTCTTTGCAACAAACAATTTAACTGAACTGATTAAATATATTTTAACGCACAAATCTGCCATTGGGGTAATCGGATTAAGTAATATGCTTTATAATACCGATTCTCTTACTGAAAAAGTAAAAATTGTATCAATAAGAAATTCTAATGGAAATAAATATTTACCAACGGAAACAAATATTCGGTCTGGTTATTATCCATTTCGACGGGAAGTATATATTGTGTGCGGTGAATCATGGCCTGGTTTAGGCACGGGTTTTGCAAAATTCATGACTACAGACATTGGACAAACAATCATCAAGCGCGCAGGTTTGATTCCAGCTAGACTTTCGTTACGAATGATAGAAGTAAAAAAAGATTTTTAAACAGGAATAAAAAATGAAAACAAAAATATTTTTCTTTGTTGCGCTATTAATTATTTCATTCTCACTGTTTGTGAAAGCGCAAACAATTGAGGGGGCATTAAGGGCAATTGATAATGAAAACTATGAATCAGCAAGAAGAATTCTTAACGGGTACACCAAATCAAATCCTTCAGATGCAATGGGATGGTACTATCTTGGAAATAATTATTGCTTCCTTGAAAAAAATGATTCAGCACGCATTGCATATACACAAGGAACGGTTGTAAACCCAAAAGGAACTGCCTGCTTTGTTGGTTTAGGTAAAACTTATTTAAATGAAAACAAAATAGCCGATGCTCAAAAATATTTTGATGAAGCAAAGAGTTTAGTCAATGTAAACAAGGATATTAATATTGCCATCTACTTAGCTGATGCTTATATTAATAGCAACAATCCAAATGCTGAAGAAGCCATTAGGATATTAAAACTTGCGGAATCTATTTCATTCAAAGACTTTCATATTTATTCATTAATGGGTGATGCCTATAATCTTTTATATAATGGTGGCGAAGCTGTTACCAATTACGAGCGTAGTGGTGAGCTGAATATAGTAAATGCCCGACCCTATGCGCGGGTTGGACTAATATGGAACCATGCGCGCAATTTCGGACAATCAAAAGCTTCTTTTGAAAAAGCACTTAGCATTGACCCAAACTTTGCACCAGCATACAGGGACTTTGCAGAATTATACTTTAATACTGGGCAGTTTAATAAGGCTAAGGAAATGTTCGAAAAGTATTTGGAACTTGCTGATAAAAATGATGCTACTCAAATTCGGTATGCTGAGTTTTTGTATTTAACAAAAGATTATGTCAACTGCTTAAAAATTTTAAATGAATTAAAACCTAGAAACCCAAATAATTTAAAGTTGCTTCGTTTGGCTGCATATTGTGAATACGAAACAGGGGATTATGAAAATGGGTTGATTTCAATAGAATATTTCTTTAAAAATTATGATAACAAAAAGATAATTTCTTCAGACCATGAGTACTACGGTAAGTATTTATTAAAAATTGGCAAGGATTCCTTAGCTGCATTGAGAATTATAAAAGCAGTAGAAATTGACAGCTCAAAGGTGGAATTGCTTGGTGAGGTGGCTAAAAAATATTATGATAAAAAATTATATGGCAAGGCAGTTTATTTCTATGAATTAAAAATTAAAAAATCAGTAAAACCAATAGTTCAGGATTGGTTCTCATTAGGTCGGTCTTGTTATTTTGATTCTGCATTTGCATTAGCGGATACAGCTTTTAGGCGTGTTACTGAACTTAGTCCGTCATGGCCTGTAGGGTATTTGTGGCGTGCGCGTAGCAATTTGATTTTCGATAAAATGGATTCAACTACCCAAGGATTTGCTGTTCCTTATTATTTATCTACAATTGAAAAAGCAACCATTGATTCACTTACTACTATTAAATATCCAAAGGAATTAAAAGAAGCCTATCGTTATCTGGGTGACTTTAATACCTTAAAAGAAAAATATAATGAGGCACTTGTTTTTTATAAAGAATATTTAATTCTTGATCCTGATAATGCTGATGTAAAGAAAACTGTTGATGCTATTAATGTATCTAATAAAAAATACTAATTAGTCGGTTTTATGTTGTGTTGTTTTCTGATGTATAGTAATTGTAAATATCTTCATTGAATAAAAGTTTTTCATTATTTACTTCCCATAATTTACATCTGATATTTATGAATGTATTGAATAGCGGAACGAAGCTATTTCTATTGATAGAATTGTATTGATTTATAAAAATATTATTTTGGTTGTAGTAATTAAGGATGTTTATTTACTTTGTCGTAGGTATTTTAAGATTTAATTATCATAATTTGAAATGGACAGATTGAAAGAAAATTTATTAAAAGGAATACTTTATTTATCAGGTATACACCTTGTAGGAATATGGTTGTTAAAGTCTGATATGGTCATGGATATTACTTATCCGGCATTTCCAATAAACCTTATTTTATGTGCAGCTTTTTTGTTTTATTACCAAGTGCATTGGAACATCAATGCAATTTTATTCATTTTCCTTTCTTTCTTAGTTGGGTTTTTAATACAAGTGTTTGGGGTTAATACGGGATATTTTTTTGGTCCATTTGAATACAAGGGAGGTTTAGGCCCTGAATTGTGGAATACACCTATTGTTATCGGCATTCATTGGATGCTATTGTTATACTGCATTGGTGTTTTATTAAAAAACCTTAATTATACAAAGGTTCAAAAATCATTGATTGGGGCATTTATGCTTGTGTTGTATGACATTGTTTTAGAGCCTATTGCCAAAAAAAATGATTTGTGGTTCTGGCTAACTAAAAAAGATCCACTAGCTATTTATAATCCGGTTCCTTTACAAAATTATGCCTGTTGGTTTTTGTTTTCATTTTTAATGCTTTTGTATTTTAATAATGCGAAAGCTAAATTGAGAAATCCTATTGCCCCTGCTGTATTTTTAATTATGTTTTTCTTTTTAGTTGCAATGCATATGTTTTAATATCTGATGAAGTTAGGTAATTATTTTTTTATGAATTTTTTAATAAGAAATAGCTTGTTCGGTTGCATTATGTAACGAACCGTTTTATTTTGCCCCAATATATATGAAAAGTATTTACACATTTTTACGATTGATAAGGTATCCGAATTTACTTTTTATTATTCTCACTCAATATTTTTTTCATTATCTTATTGTTGTTCCAATTTTAATTAGTCTCGATCTAATTTCTTCACTCAACGATTTTGATTTTTTTCTTTTGGTGTGCTCCACGGTTTTATTAGCAGCAGGTGGATACATTATTAACGATTATTTTGATATTAAGATTGACTCAATTAACAAGCCACGCAAACTTTTTATAGGGAAGTCTTTTAACCGAAGATCTGCTATTTTAATTCATCATATTTTTAATATAGCTGCTGTATTAATTGGAATATTCCTTTCTTATAAAGTAGGAAATATTAAGCTTTCTTTGATCAATCCAATCATTGCAGCTTTATTATGGTTTTATTCTACAGGGTATAAAAAGCAACCATTAATTGGAAATCTAATTGTTTCATTGCTTACAGGAATGGTTGTACTGGTGGTTGTATTTTATGAACAGCCATTGTTTCATCCTGCTGACGAGGCTAGTTTTTTGGCAGCCTATTCAATTTTCATTCGGGCATTTTTCTATTTCATTTTTTCATTTCTAATTTCTCTCATTCGTGAAATCGTTAAGGATATGGAAGATATTCAAGGCGATATGACTTATGGATGTAGAACTTTACCGATTGTTTGGGGAATTCCAAATTCAAAAACGATTGTGTACTTGATTGGCATAATTGTACTCTCAATAATTTGTTTTATACAGGCAACTCCTTTGAAGGCAGGTGATTATGTTACTGTTATTTATTTAATGCAAACGGTACAATTCCCATTATTTGTAATGATGTGGATGTTGTATAGAGCGGATATTCAAAAAGATTTTAACAGAATAAGTACATTGGTAAAGGTGGTTATGCTTATGGGGATATTGACAATGGCTTACTTCTATTTTCTAATGATATGAGAATTGTATGAAATTATTACTTGCCTCAGCTTCACCTCGTCGAAAGGAGTTATTAGAATTGGCTGGTTTTAATTTTGATATAAAAGTACCTGATGTAGATGAATCAGTTTCTCATGAATGGAATATAACTGATGCGCCAGAATTTCTGGCCAAAAAAAAAGCACTAGCTGTGTTTGAACAATTTCAATTAGATGATGATACGGTTGTGATTGCAGCGGATACTATGGTGTTTCTTGATAATATAGCTTTTGGTAAGCCTAAGAATGAAGATGAGGCTCTTTTTATGCTTAAAAAATTAAGTAATAAAATGCATGAGGTCGTAACTGGAGTTTGTATTCGATCAGCTAAAAATGAAATATCATTTATTGATTTATCGAAAGTTTTTTTTCGTTCGTTGCAATATGATGAATTGGATTACTACATAAAAAATCATAATCCTTTTGATAAGGCTGGAGGCTATGGGATTCAAGATTGGATAGGAGTGCGGATTGTTGAACGCATTGAAGGATGTTACTTTAATGTAATGGGAATGCCCATGAGAAAGGTTGCTGAATCCTTAAAGCAATTTGGAATTATTGGAATAAAAAACAAATAACATAGCTCTCTATTCAATTTATTAGGTGCATCAACTTTTCATGCACCTTCATCACTTGCGGAATGATTGCAATTTTTTCATCATTGATAATTACAAAATCTGAACGAATTTTTCTTTCTTCATCACTTAATTGATTTTTCATTCGAGATATTACTTGCGCTCGAGAAATATGATCTCTATTTATAATTCTTTCCATTCGCAATTCTTCAGGCGCAGTAACAGCTATGATTTTATCTAAATCAATGTGCGAATCGGATTCAAAGAGTATAGCTGCTTCTTTTAATATATATGGACTCTTGCCATGAATTTCTTTCCACTTTATAAATGCATTGATAGTAGCGGGATGTATAATTTTATTTAATTGTTCCAATAAAAGTTTATTAGTAAAAACTTTTTCGGCAACTGCTTTTCTATTTAAGCCAGCTAGTGTATAAATATCATTTCCCAATAAGGAAATCATTGCGGACTTAATTTCGGCATCTTCATCTTGTAATCGACGAGCTTCAGCATCAGCATAAAATATTGGAACATTTAGTAATTCAAATACACGGCATACGGTTGATTTACCGCTACCTATTCCGCCGGTTATACCAACTGATAACATATAATTTTAAATCGCTTTGTTCTCCAAACGAGCCTTTGTCATTTCCATTGAAATGCCACTTCGCTCCAAAACAATTTTTGTATTACTGTCAATTTCTACTTCAAGCGTTCCGTTCTCATTCACTTTTGTGATGCGCCCGTGAATACCTGAAACAGTTACTATTTTAGTGCCTTTCTCTATGCTTTCAATAAAGTTCTTCTGGTCTTTTGCTTTTTTAGTTTGTGGGCGAATCATAAAAAAATACATTACGGCAAAAATGCCAACTAAAAAAACAATGTTGAACCATCCTCCTGATGTATCAGAATTTGTTCCAGTTGCAGGTGTCATTAATAGAAATTGAATCATTTTTTTATTGTTTTTAT